>NZ_JBXAPY010000001.1:0-962500 GCF_058806695.1 Phenylobacterium sp. GW821-FHT12F10
GGCGTCAGCGGCGGCCGGAGCAGCGGCGGCGTCGGCGGCGGCGTCAGCAGCGGTGGCGGCGGCGTCGGTCGCGGTGGCGGCGGCGTCGGCGGCGGTGGCGGCCGATTCGGCGGCCGGAGCGTCGGCCTTTTCAGCGGGCTTGGAGCAGGCGGCGGCGGAGAGAGCGGCGACGGCGGCGCCGGCGACGAGCAGCTTGCGGAGAATGGCGGAGGTCATGTCCCAGATCCTTGGATTAGATTGTTGAAAGCACCCAACGAGGCGCCCCCCTACGGGAAGGCCCCAACAGGGGGAATATGCCTGGGTTCGCGTCGAGGGCAAGGCTGAGCTTCACCTCAATTTGATCAGGCCGAAAACAAAAGGGCCGCCCCGGGGGACGGCCCTTCGTAGAACGCGTGTGCGCTCGAGAAGCCTACTTCTTCTCGGGAGCGGCCGGCGCCATGGCGGCGTCGGCGGCCGGAGCAGCAGCGGCCGGAGCGGCGGCGGCGTCGGCGGCCGGAGCAGCGGCGGCGGCGTCGGCAGTGGCGGTGGCGGCGGCGTCGGTCGCGGTGGCGGCGGCGTCGGTCGCAGTGGCGGCGGCGTCGGTCGCTTCAGCAGCGGCGGCGTCGGCCTTTTCAGCGGGCTTGCCGCAGGCGGCGACGGAGAGGGCGGCGACGGCGGCGCCGGCGACGAGGAGCTTGCGAAGCAGTTCGGAGGTCATGTGGCTGGTCCCCTAGGAAACGGAGGTAATGAAGCGCCCGACTCGCCCCCCGATTGGGAAACGCCGCAAGCGCGAGAGAGGAATATGCCGTGGTTCGCCGCGAGGGCAAGGCTTTAATTCACGCTCTCGTGATCACTTTTCGCCGCAGGCGCCCTAAGCCCTTGAGATTCCCCGGTTTGGCGATCACGCCTCGCGTGAAGGCTTAGCTCTGGCCGCGCGCGTATCAGCGGCTATATGGACCCGGTCGGAGGAGAGTTCCCATGAATGTTGCGGTCGCGAGCGAGCCTCGCCCGGTGCGGGTCGAGCTGCCTGAACGGGGCGGGACGATGTCGGCGCTGGAGTTCGGGCCCTCCGGGCGGCCGGTGGATATCCTCTTCACCCACGCCAATGGCTTCAACGCCCGCACCTACGCCAGCATCCTGGCGCCCCTGGCCGGGGAGTTCCGCATCCTGGCGGTGGACCAGCGGGGTCATGGCCGGTCCGGGCTGCCGCCACAGATCGAGGGCCGCAACACCTGGTACAATCTGCGTGACGACCTGCTGGCCTTCATGGCCGCTCTCGACCTGAAGAACCTGGTGATGGCCGGCCACTCCATGGGCGGCACCGCCAGCATCCTGGCCAGCGCCGAGGCTCCGCAGCGGGTCCGGCGGCTGGTGATGTTCGATCCCGTCGTCCTCACCCCGGAGGCGATCGCCGCCAACCAGGGGGGCGAGCCCATCGAATCACCTTTGGTGCAGGGCGCCTTGCGCCGCCGCTCGGTGTTCCCGAGCCGGGCGGCGGTGATCGAGGCCTATACCGGCCGCGGCGCCTTCAAGAGCTGGACCCCGGCCATGCTGGCCGACTACGTGGCCGACGGCTTCCGCGACCGCCCCGACGGCGAGGTGGAGCTGACCTGCGCCCCGGAATGGGAGGCCTCGAACTTCACCTCCCAGGCGCACGACACCTGGGACGCCTTCGCCCGTTCCACCGCCCCCATCGCCATCTTCCGCGCCGAGCACGGCTCCACCTGCCGGGTGGACGGGCATGAGGCCGAACTGACCGCCTCGGGCCGCATCACCCTGGAGACCGTGCCGGGGACCAGCCACTTCCTGCCTATGGAGCGGCCCGACGTGGTCGCCGCCGCCCTGCGGGCGGCCGTCCTAAAGGCCTAGGCCCGGCGTCACTTGGGCCCGGTAGGCGGCCTGGGCCTCGGGCGTGATGTCCACCACCTTGCGGGCGTCGAGGTCGAAGCTGATCACCACGGCCTCGGCGCTGGCCCAGGCCCGGCCGCTGACGGGATCGACCATCCAGTGCATGACGCGGCGCGCGCGGCTGTCGCAGCCGGCGAACCCCGAGCGCAATTCGATGGAATCGCCGGCCCGCGGCCAGTCCAGGTGCAGGACCCGATACTCCAGCACCGCCCCGCCGATTCGCTTGGGCGCTTCCCCCTCGACCGGGGCGGGACCGGGACGGGTCTCGCCGAACAGCCGGCTGACCCCGTCCGAGACCCGGCCGATGAACATCTCGCCCCGCATGCGCCCGAACACGTCGCACTCGGTGGGCTGGATCACCCCCATGCCGATCCGCTTCAGGTCCAGGGCCAGGGCCTTGTCGAGGGAGGCCATCGGCGTCACCGGCGACAGGTCGATGCTGCGGGCGGCGGCGAAGGCCGGGATCTCGACCTTCAGGGCCTGCGCCCGGTCCCGGATGCGCCGGGGCCAGGGGAAGGGCCGCAGGTCGTCGCCGGTGGCGTGGGACACCACCAGCTGGAAGGTCGCCGCGGGTTCGCCGGAGAGGTGACGGATCACCAGCAGCAGGCGGGCGTCGGTCTCGCCCATCTCCACCACGCCGCCGGTCATGATCAGGCAGGCGCCGGGCCGGGCCTCCCGCAGGAAGCGGATATGCTGCTCGCGCACCACCAGGGTGGAGACGGCGCCCTGGGTGAAGGCGCGCGGCATGCCCAGCTGGGCGGCCAGCCCGGCCAGGCCCTCCAGGGACTTGGCCACCCAGAACCGGACGTTCAGGTGTCCCATCTCGTCGCATTCCCAGGTGTTGACCCCTCCGCCCCAGACCTCGACGCCTTCGTTCACGCAACCATCCCCCATTGATGGCGCGAACTTATGGGACCGGCGGTGTAACCAACAGGGGGCGAGGGGCGAATTCGTCTGCACGCTCAAGCTCGGGCCAGTGTCGCCGGCCTGCCGGCGGCGTGCGAAGCTCAAGGGCGCCTGGGAGGGAACGCGATCATGTCCGAACCGCCGCCGATGAAGGTGCTGGTCTATCGCCACGCGGTGATCACCCGGATCACCCACTGGATCAATCTGGTGGCCCTGACCCTGCTGCTGATGAGCGGCCTGCAGATCTTCAACGCCCATCCGGCCCTCTATTGGGGCCAGAAGTCCACCTTCGCCGAGCCCTGGGTCTCGATGACGGCGGTGGAGAAGGGCGGCGACATGATCGGGGTCACCAAGATCGGCGCCCTCCAGATCGAGACCACCGGCCTTCTGGGCTATTCCGGCAAGCCGGGGATGGGCGAGCCCCGCGGCTTCCCGTCCTGGGCCACGGCGCCCGGCTATCGGAGCCTGGTGGACGGCCGCCACTGGCACTTCTTCTTCGCCTGGCTCTTCGTCCTCAACGGCCTGGTCTATCTGTCGGCCAATATCCTCAACGGCCACATCCGGCGCGATCTGCTGCCCACCCGCGACCAGCTGGCCCCGCGCCACCTCTGGCGGGAGGTGATCGACCACGCCCGCCTGCGGTTCGCCAAGGGCGAGGCGGCGCGGCGCTACAACGCCCTGCAGAAGCTGGCCTATGGCGGGATCGTCCTGATCATCCTGCCGCTGATGGTCCTCACCGGCCTGACCATGTCGCCGGCGGTGGACGCCGGCCAGCCCTGGCTGCCGGCCCTGTTCGGCGGCCGCCAGTCGGCGCGGACGATCCACTTCCTCTGCGCCGGGCTGATCGTGGCCTTCGTCCTGGTCCACCTGGCCATGGTCCTGCTCTCGGGCGTCTGGAACAATCTGCGGTCGATGATCACCGGCCGCTACGCCATCGAAGTCGAGGGAGACGCCCAATGAGCGCCGCCGACACCCGCCGCGGCTGGCTGAAGGGCGTGGCCGCCGGCGCCGCGGGCCTCTGGCTCACCGCCTGCAACAAGGTCAATGACGACCCCCGCGTCCAGGCCACGCTGCAGAGCGCCGAGGGCCTGACCCGCCGCGCCCATCGGCTGCTGATCAGCCGCAAGGCCCTGGCCCAGGAGTTCACCGAGGCCGACATCGCCCGCGACTTCCGCGCCAACGGGTCCATCAGTCCCTCGGACGATGAATACCGGGCCCTGCTGGAGGCCGGCTTCAAGGACTACCGCCTGGTGGTGGACGGCCTGGTGGACAAGCCCCTGTCCCTGACCCTGGCCGAGATCCGGGGGCTCACCTCCCGCACCCAGATCACCCGCCACGACTGCGTCGAGGGCTGGTCGAGCATCGGCAAGTGGAAGGGCGCGCGGCTGGGGCCGCTGCTGGACATGGCCGGCCTGAAGGACACCGCCCGCTACATCGTCTTCCACTGCGCCGACAGCCTGGAGATGACCCTGGACGGCTCGGGGCAGTACTATGAGAGCATCGACCTGATCGACGCCTACCACCCCCAGACCATCCTGGCCTACGAGATGAACGGCAAGGTCCTGCCGGTCGCCCATGGCGCGCCCCTGCGCCTGCGGGTCGAGCGACAGCTCGGCTACAAGCACGCCAAGTACGTCATGCGGATCGAGGCCGTCTCCGACTTCGCCCAGATCGGACGCGGCAAGGGCGGCTACTGGGAGGACCGCGGCTACGAGTGGTACGCGGGTATCTAGCCTACCAGGGGGTCGTGGCGGTCAGTTCCGCCTCCATCTTGCAGACGCCAGCCGGGGGCTTGGCTCCGCTCATGCGCACCGCTCCGACCTCGGCGCGGACGGCCTCCAGGTCGGCGCGGAAGGCCGGATCACCCCGCCAGGTGGCCACCAGGGCCGCGCCGTTGGTGCGGCCGGCCTCGACGGCGCTGACGCTGTGCACGCCGCAGACCACCCGGCTCTCGCCGAAGGCCCGCCCGCGGGTCAGGATCGGGGTCGCCCGGTCCGGCGCGATCTCGGCCAGCACCAGGGCCACGCCCCAGCCCCAGGTGGCGTGGCCGGAGGGATAGTCGGGGCTCGCGGCCAGGGAGTCGGTCCTGGGCGCGCAGATGTTGCCCTCCCCGGCGATCAGATAGGGCCGCTGGCGCTTGAACACGTCCTTGACGCTGGAAACCTGGCGGCTGGCGTCGATCCCCATCCGGCTGAGCATGGCCATCAGCTTGGGTGTGGTCTGGGGGGAGAGCTGGGCGCCCATCGCGCAGCTGAAGTCGGTGAGCATGTTGGCCGGCAGGGACGGGACGTCGTTCTGGGCCAGGGACCAGCGCGGCGTGCCCTCCAGGGCGCGGCTGGCCTTGTAGACCGCCTGGTCCTGGGCCTCCCGCGGCGAGCCGGTGGCCGGGGCGGGCGGCAGGATGAGCGCGGCGTTCGGCCAGGTCTGGGCGTTGAGATAGCCCGAGGGCAGGGGGCGGGGGGCCGGCGTGGGCTGGGCCACGGCGATCCCGGCCACGGTCAGGGCGCCCGTCAGGCTCAGGGCGATCAGTACACGGCTCATTCAGCTCACTCCCTATGTCTTGTCCCATCATGCGCGGGCGGCCGGCGGACGCAACGCCCGATCTTGAGATTGATTTTTTCAAGTTATCGAAGTTGAAAACTAAATTTTCTTGAGGTAGGGTTCCTCAGATCAGAGGCGAGACCCCCGTGAGCCAAGCGAAAGTTCAGGACTGGCAGGCCTTGACCCAGCTCACCGGCGGCGCGCCGCTGGTGGTGGAGCGGGTTCGGCTGTCCGACCGCGACATCGCCATCGAGGGGGCCTTCGAACCGCCGCAGCTGGCGAGGCTCTCGGCGGAGGACCAGATCTTCGTCGCCGCCTTCCTGCGCAGCCACGGCTCCATCAAGGAGATGGAGCAGGTGTTCGGGGTCAGCTACCCGACGGTGAAGGCGCGGCTGAACCGCATCGCCGCCAGCCTGGATGTCTTCGATGTCGCGCCGCGGCCCTCCCGGGCCGAGGTGTTGGAGCGGCTGAGCCGTGGCGAGATCAGCGCCCAGGACGCGATCGCCGAACTGGAGGCCGCCCCATGAGTCCGCTTCCCACCCCCGTCCAACCCACCGAGGTGGCCAATCCCGAACGCCGCAAGGCGACGCGCGGCCTCACCCTGATGCGCGAGCGCGCCGAGCGGCTGCGCTGGCGCACCGTGCCGCGGGTGCGCAAGCCGGGGCCCCGGCGCGAGATCAATCTGTGGCTGCCGGTGACCCCGCTGCTGATCCTGCTGGCGCCCTTGCTGATGCTGATCATGGGGATCGCCGTGCTGCTGCCGCGGCCCTTCGGGGTCAATCCGGCCATGGCCATGATCGGGGTCGGCCGGGTGCTGATGGCGCTGAGCGGCACGCAGATCGACATCGACCGGCGGGACGCCAACGTCCACCTGAAGATCCTCTAGGAGAGACCGCCATGAGCGAAGATCGCCGCTCGATCCTGCAGATGCTGTCGGAAGGCAAGGTCACGCCCGACGAGGCCGAACGCCTGATCGCCGCCCTGGAGCGAGGCGCCGGTCCTCGCGCGCCCGAGGGGGCTCCGGCCGCCAAGGCGTCGCCGAAATACCTGCGGGTCGCCGTCGACACCGACGAGGGTCACGGCGGTCCCACCAAGGTCAATGTCCGGGTGCCGATGAACCTGCTGCGGGCCGGGGTTCGCCTCTCCAGCATCATCCCGCCCCAGGCCCGGGACAAGGTCAACGAGGCCATGCGTCAGCACGGCGTGCCCTTCGACATCAACAGCCTGAAGCCGGAAAACCTGGAGGAGCTGGTGGAACAGCTCAACGACCTGACGGTCGACGTCGACCAGGACCGGACCAAGGTGCGGATCTATTGCGAATAGCGAGCGGGTATCCTCCCCACACGCTGAACTCGGCCGTCACGCCCGGGGCGTGACGGCCGCTTCCTTAGCTCAGCCTATTTGGCGATCTTCTGGAACAGCTTGGCCCAGCGGGGCTTCTCGCGGGTCTTCCAGGCGCCGCGGTGCCAGGCGTCCGAGGCGATCAGCGGGACCACGGTGCTGGCCTCGGCGAACACCATCTGTTCCCAGGTGACGTCGACCTTGCCCCAGGAGCAGGCCTCCTTCAGCGTCGAGGACGAGCAGGCGCCGTCGCGCACGTCGGCCACGGTGATCTGGATGGCGTACTTGTGCATGTCCACCTCGTGGCCGAGGATCTCGGCGCAGACCACGGTGTCCTGGGCGAAGTTCTTCGGAACCCCGCCGCCCACCATGAACAGGCCCGTCGTCCCGGCCGCGATCTTGACGTCGGTCAGCTCGCGGAAATCGGCGACGGAGTCGATGGTCAGGTAGGGCTTGCCCGCCTTCATGTTCTCCACCTGGTGCTTCACCAGGCCGAAGCCGGCGGAAGAGTCGGTGAAGGCCGGGCAGAAGATCGGAATGTCCAGCTCATAGGCCGTCTCGATCAGCGAGCCCTTCTTCTTGGCGCCGCCCTCGGCCAGCCACTTGCCCATCTCCCAGATGAACTCGCGGCTCGAATAGGGGCGCGGCTCCAGGGCGTTGCAGAGCTGGAAGATGGTCTCGTCGCAGTTCTGGAGCTCTTCCTCGTCGATATAGGTGTCGTAGATGCGGTCGATATAGAGGGCGCGCAGGTCGCGGTCGTCGACCGGGTCCTGGGGCTTGGACTGGTAGTGCTTGAAGCCCAGGGCCTCGAAGAAATCCATGTCCACGATGGAGGCGCCGGTGGAGACCACGCAGTCGATCAGGCCGAACTTCAGCATGTCGCGGTAGATGTGCATGCAGCCGCCGGCGCTGGTGGAGCCGGCCAGGGTCAGCCAGGTGGAGCAGCCCTTGTCTTCCAGGGCCATGGTCAGGATGTCGGCGGCCCGGGCGGTGTCGCGGCTGGTGAAGCTCATCTGCCGCATCGAATCGATGATCGGCCGGGCGTCGTACTGGTCGATGGCCACGTGCTCGACGGTGGTCGAGAGCAGCTCGGCCTTGCGGTTGGTGTTCTGAACGTCAGCGTTCATTCTCTTGATCCTGTAGAGTTTGAGCGCCCGTCCATGGAAAAGGGGCCCAGCCGGGACGGAGCGACCGGCTGGACCAACAACACCTGGGCGGCGGGATTATTTCCGCCGACGCTTCTTCCCGCGCGCCCGTGACAGCTTCACGACGTTGGCGGTGTCGGACTTCGGCACCGGGATCGAACGCCGGGCCAGGCCGAACATGGAGGCCATGGGCGCGTCCTCGCACTCGATGGTCTCGGCGTCGCCGAAGCCATTGAAGCGGGTGTTCATCGCCACGCCATAGGCGCCGAGCATGCCGATCTCGACATAGTCACCCTCGCGGATGTCCTCGGGCAGCCAGAAGGGGCCCGGCATGTGGTCCAGGGAATCGCAGGTGGGACCCCAGAAGCGGTAGGGCTTCAGGGCGCCTTCGACCTCCTGGGCCTCGCCGTCCACGTTGCGGATCAGCTTGACCGGAAAGGGCCACTTGGTGTGGGCGGCGTCGAACAGCGAGCCGTAGGACCCGTCGTTCAGATAGAGGGCGTCGCCCTTGCGCAGCTCGACCTTGGTGAGGATCGAGGAGCCTTCGGCCACCAGGGCCCGGCCGGGTTCGCACCACAGCTCGGTGGTCTCGTGCACCATCATCTCGGCGAAGCCGCGGTCGATGGAGTCCACATAGTCGGCGAGCGCCGGCGGAACCATGCCGGGATAGACCGACGGGAAGCCGCCGCCCACGTCCACCACGTCGGCGAAGACGCCGGCGCGGACCAGGGCGCGGGAGGCCTGGGTCATGGCCGCCTGGTAGGCGGTGGGACGCATGCACTGGCTGCCGACGTGGAAGGAGACGCCCATCAGGTCCTGGGTCGCCCGGCGGGCGGCCAGCAGCAGGGCCGGGGCCTCGAAGGCGTCGACCCCGAACTTGCCCGACAGGGAATAGGCCGCGCCTTCGGCGGCGACCGCCAGGCGCACGATCAGGTTCAGGTCCTTGGCGCCGCCGGTGGCGTCCAGGATCTTGGCCAGCTCCTCGTGCGTATCCAGCGCGAAGGTGCGGACCCCATGATCGAAATAGGCCTGGGAGATGGCCGAGCGGCTCTTCACCGGATGCATGAACGCCATGCGCGATCCGGGCGCGAACTGGCTCACCAGTTCGATCTCCGGGATCGAAGCCACGTCGAACGAGGTCACCCCATTGGCCGCCAGAGTCTCGATGACCCACGGCGAGGGATTCGCTTTGACAGCGTAGAAGACGTCGCCTCGGAAATTTTCCTGGAACCAGCGCGCCGCCACAGCCACCGCGTCAGGTCGCGCTATTGCGACAGGACGTTCCGGGGACCGCTGACGGACCAGGTCCAGGGGCGTATGATACGTGTGCAATTCACGTAACCCCCAACGGATTGTTGAACCTAGCCGGCGTTAGCAGCGCTTTTGAGGACTTCGGGTCCGCCGGAGCGCGGTGAAATAGGGGCATATCACCCCTGTGTAAAGAGGTTTGATTCCGCTGCGGTGAATCGCGCGCAAACCCTGACGGGGCCAAGGCTTGGAGAGGGGGACCCGCGGGCGGTTTTGTGACGGTCCCCCAGGGCCGGAATCCGCCGCCTTGGGGTCATTCCTGCCCCGCCCGCGGCGGCGGGGCGTGACGGCGTTAACGGACGCTAGACCGGACGCGGGCCGGCGTGTCATGAAGTCGTCGCAGCGGTCGGCGATGACGCGTCTCCGCCCCTGCGTGCGCCGACCTTGGAACTTCTGCATTCATGACTGACGCCGCCGTTCTGTCCGTACGGAACGCCTCGAAGAGCTTTGGCCCTCGCAAGGCGCTCGACGGCGTGTCCCTCAGTGTGGCCCGGGGCGAGATGATCGCCCTGATCGGCCCGTCCGGCTCGGGCAAGTCCACCCTGCTGCGCTCCATCAGCGGCCTGCAGACCATCGATCAAGGTCCCGGCGTCATCGAGGCCTTCGGCGGGCCGGTGCAGTCGGGCGGCAAGATCAGCCGCAAGGTGCGCGAGACCCGCATCCGCGTCGGCTTCATCTTCCAGCAGTTCAATCTGGTGGGGCGGCTCTCGCTCTTCACCAATGTCGCCCTGGGGTCCCTCGGCCGCATCCCGGCGATCCGCGGCCTGCTGGGCCTCTGGCCGCAGGAGACCAAGGACGCCGCCATGGCCGCCCTGGCTCGGGTCGGTGTCGCCGACTACGCCGGCCAGCGGGCCAACACCCTCTCCGGCGGCCAGCAGCAGCGCGGCGCCATCGCACGCGCCCTGGTGCAGAAGGCCAAGATCATCCTGGCCGATGAGCCGGTGGCCTCCCTCGACCCGGTCTCGGCCCGTAAGGTGATGGAGCTTCTGCGCGACCTCAACGCCGTGGACGGCCTCACCGTCGTCGTCACCCTGCACCAGGTCGACTACGCCCTGCGCTACTGCAAGCGGGTGGTGGCCCTGAAGGCCGGCAAGGTCGTCTATGACGGCCCCATCGACGGCCTGGACCGCGCCCGCCTGATCGACATCTACGGCCCCGAATTCGAAGACGCCTTCTGGGAAGGAGCGCCGAAATGATCCGCCGCCATGTTCTGACCGCCCTCGCGGCCGCCCTGGCCCTGGCCGCCTGCGGCCAGAAGCCCGCCGACAAGGCCGCGGCTCCCAAGGAGCTGACCTTCTCCATCCTCTCGGCGGAGAACCAGGCCTCGATGGCGCCCCTGTGGCAGCCGATGTTGGACGACATGTCCGAGCAGCTCGGGATCAAGGTGAAGCCTTATTTCGCCACCAACTACACCTCGCTGATCGAGGCCATGCGCTTCAACCAGGTGCAGGTGGGCTGGTTCTCCGCCCTGCCGGCGCTGGAGGCCGTGCGCCGGGCCGACGGCCAGGTGCTGGGCCGGGTCATCGATTCCGGCGGCGTCGACTCCTATGAGTCGGTTCTGATCGTGAAGAAGGGCAGCGGCATCACCCTCGATGACGTGCTCAAGTGCGGCAAGCGCTACTCCTTCGGCATCGGCGACGCCAAGTCGACCTCCGGCACCTTGGCGCCCATGACCTACCTGTTCTCGCCGCGCGGCATTGAGCCCGCGGCCTGCTTCAAGGGCGTCCGCTCGGCCAGCCACCAGGCCAATGTCTTCTCGGTCGCCAATGGCGTGCTGGACGTGGCCACCAACAACTCCGTCGGCCTGGTGTTCGCCGGCCGCGAGAACCCGGAGATCGCCGCCAAGATCGAGGTGATCTGGCGCTCGCCCCCCCTGCCGGAATCCTCCATCGTCGCCCGAAAGGACCTCGACCCGGCGATCAAGGAGAAGCTGCGCCAGTTCTTCCTGACCTACGGGACCGGCACGGGCCCGCGCGCCGACAAGCAGCGCGAGGTGCTCAAGGGCCTGGCCTATGGCGGCTTCCGCCCGGCCGACGACTCCTATCTCGATCCGATCCGCGAGATGGAGGCCTCCGAGGTCCTGGTCGACGCCAAGCGCGGCGGCGACGCGGCCAAGATCGCCAAGGCCCAGGCCGCCTACGACGACATCCGCGCCAAGGCCGCCCAGCGCCGCGCCGTCAATCCGGACGTCTGATGAGCCAGACCGACATCCATCCGCCGGGCCCCCTGGCCCCGCCCAGCCGCTCGCTCGCCCAGCGCGCGCCCGACGTCCTGGTCTGGGGCGGCGTCATCGTCCTGTTGATGATCAGCTTCCGGCCGGTGGAGATGAACCACCTGGTCCTGCTGTTCCGCAATTCGGAGAACATGCGGCAGTACGGCGGCGACCTGCTGCATCCCGATTTCTCCAACTGGAAGATCTACGTCTCCCAGATGTGGCTCACCATCCAGATCGCGCTGTGGGGCACGGGCCTGGCGGTGGTGCTGGCGATTCCCTTCGGCCTGGCCTGCGCGCGCAACGTCTCCCCGGCCTGGCTTCAGCAGCCGATGCGGCTGCTGATGAACCTGTTGCGATCCATCCCAGACCTGGTGGTGGGCACCCTGTTCATCGTGGCCGTCGGCCTGGGCCCCTTCGCCGGCGTCCTGGCGCTCGCCCTCAACACCGGCGGGGTGCTGGCCAAGCTGTTCTCCGAGGCGGTGGAATCCATCGACAAGGGTCCGGTGGAGGGCGTGCGGGCCACCGGCGCCACACCCCTGCAGGAGGTCATCTGGGGGGTCATCCCGCAGGTCGCGCCCCTGTGGACCTCCTATGCGCTCTACCGCTTCGAATCCAACTCACGCTCGGCCACCGTGCTGGGCCTGATCGGGGCGGGCGGGATCGGCCAGGTGCTGTTCGAGACCATGAACGCCTTCGCCTACCAGCAGCTCTCGGCCATCGTGATCGTCATCGTCGTCGCGGTGTCGCTGATCGACCTGCTGTCCCAGGCCATGCGCAGCCGCCTGATGTAGGCCGCCCAGGACCATCCGCTCACGGATGGTTTGTCACAAACCTGAAGCCTGACCGTCATCGATCCGGCGCCGGATCGTCATGCAAACTTGGCCGAAGCGTCACGGGACCTCGTTAAGCCGCCCCTAGCCTGAAGAGGCACGGGGATAAGCTCCACAAGGATCCGAAGATATGACCTTCAAGACCTCGCTCTGCGCCGGTGTGGCGCTCAGCGTCGCCATGCTGGCGGCCGGCGCCGCCAGCGCCCAGGACACCACGACCGCCTGGAAAGGCGCGCCGCAATGGACCAATGACGACGTTCAATTCAAGGTGCGGGGCCGCCTGCTGATCGACTACGTCTATCAGGACGTGAAGCGTGACGCGCCCCTGGCCGACTACAAGACCAGCAATGTCCGCGGCCGCCAGGCCTTCCTGGGCATCGAAGGCAAGCTCAACAACTACATCGCCTACAAGGCCGAGGGCGGCGCCGTGAACGGCGGAGCCTGGTCCTGGGACGACGTGGTCCTGGAATACAAGCCCAACGAGATGACCTCGGTCATGGTCGGCGCCATCAAGGCCGCCGGTCTCGAGAACCTCACCTCCACCCGCTTCACCACCTTCATGGACCGCGGCCCGTACGGCGACATGGGCCCCGACAGCTACCTGCTGTCCCTGGTGACCAAGGTGAACGGCTACAACTGGACCGCCACCGGCGCCGTCCAGGGCAACTCGATCAACTCCGCCGACGTCAACAACACCGCCGGCGCCAATCCGGGCTCCAAGGAACGCGTGGGCTTCACCGGCCGCGTCTCCTACGCCCCGATCCTCACCGACTTCGACAAGCTGCACGTGGCCGTCTACGGCCGCTACCGAAACCACGGTGACGAGAGCGCCTTCAATTACGCCGCTCGCCCCAACACCAACTACGGCGACTCCGGCCGCTATATCGCCACCGGCGCCATCGGCGACATCGACAAGACCGTCGGCGTCGAGGCCGCCTACATCCACAACAACTTCTCGATCCAGGGCGAATATTCCGACATCAAGGTGACCCGTCTCCAGACGGTCCAGCCCGGCGGAAACCCGGACGTGAAGGTGGGCTACGCCTTCATCAGCTTCTGGCCCACCGGCGAGCAGCGCAACTACGACGCCACCAAGGGCGAGTTCGGCCGTCCGAAGATCCTCAACCCGATCACCGGCGGCGGCATGGGCGGGGTCGAACTGGCCCTGCGCTACGACTACGCCGACTTGACCGACGCCTATTCGTCCGCCGCCACCACGGCCGGCCGCACGCTCAGCCAGGACGCCGGCAAGTACAAGGCCTGGACGCTCGGGGCCAACTACTACCCCACCGGCTACGCCCGCCTGCAGGCCAACTACACCCGCTCGAAGATCGACAACCCCGGCGCCGGCCGCGACGTCGATGTCGACACCTTCCAGATGCGCGCTCAGCTCGACTTCTAAGCCGAGCGAACGAGGAGATTTCAGATGAAGACCGTTCAAGTGAAGACCCTGCTGGGCTGCGTCGCCGCCGCCGCCCTGTTGGGCGCCGGGGCGCCCGCCTGGGCCGCCCGGGACTATGTCTGGGCCGCCGGCTCGTCCACCGTCTTCCCCTTCGCCACCCGCGTGGCGGAGAACTACGCCAAGAAGACCGGCGCCAAGTCTCCCAAGGTCGAGAGCCTGGGCACCGGCGGCGGCATCAAGCTGTTCTGCGGCGGCGTCGGTGACGCCTTCCCGGACATCGCCAACGCCTCGCGTCCGATGAAGAAGTCGGAATTCGACGCCTGCGCCGCCAAGGGCGTGAAGGACATCGTCCAGATCAAGATCGGCTTCGACGGCATCGTCGTGGCCACCGACAAGGACGGCGCCGACTACGCCTTCAAGACCGAGCACCTCTATCTCGGCCTGGCCGCCAACGTGCTGCGCACCGGCAAGTTCGTGAAGAACCCCTACACGACCTGGGATGAGATCGGCGCCGGCCTGCCCGGCAACCGCATCCTGGTCTACGGCCCGCCGCCCTCCTCGGGCACCCGCGACGCCTTCGTCGAGCTGGCCATCGAGGCCGGGGCGCGCAAGTTCCCCACCGCCGACGCCCTGCGCTCGGACAACGAGAAGAAGTTCAAGGAACTGGTCGACCCGCTCCGCAAGGACGGCTGGGTGGACGCCGGCGAGAACGACAACGCCATCGTCGGCACCCTGACCAAGACGCCCGGCGCGCTGGGCGTGTTCGGCTGGTCCTACCTCGAAGAGAACATGGACAAGATCAAGGGCGCCAGCGTCAACGGCGTGAAGCCCTCGCCGGGCAGTATCTCCGACGGCTCCTACCCCCTGTCCCGTTCGCTCTACATCTATGTGAAGAAGTCGCAGATCGGCGTCACCGCCGGCCTCCAGGACTTCGTCAACGAGTTCGTCTCCGACGCGGCCACCGGCCGGGGCGGCTACCTGCAGAGCCGCGGCCTGATCCCGCTGCCGGCCGGCCAGCACGACGGCCAGCAGGCGGTCGCCGCCAAGCTCACCCCCATGGCGCGCCCGGCTTCCTGAGCCCCCTCAAGTCGGACAAGCCAAGAGCGCCGCGGTCCCTCGGGATCGCGGCGTTTCTTTTTGCGCGCCGTCTCGCATCTGTCGCATATTTCGACTAATATCGAACTATGGAACTCAAGCCCGCCATCGCCAGCCTCTCCGCCCTGGCCCATGAAGGCCGCCTGGAAGTCTTCCGCCTGCTCATCAAGGCCGGCGCCGAGGGCCTGCCGGCCGGGGAGATCGCCCGCCGCCTCGAGGTGCCCCCCAGCAGCCTCTCGGCCAATCTCAACCTGTTAAGCCACGCGGGCCTCGTGCAGTCGCGGCGCGAGGGCCGCTCGATCATCTACACCGCCGACTACGGCGCGATGAGCCGCCTGATCGGCTTCCTGCTGGAGGATTGCTGCGCGGGGTCCCCCGAGGTCTGCGCGCCGCTGTCGGCGATCCTCGACCGGGCCGCCTGCTGCGCGTCGGCGGACGCCCCGACCCTGGAGGCCGTCTGATGACCTCCGCCAAGCCGCTCAATGTCCTCTTCCTCTGCACCGGCAATTCGGCCCGCTCGATCCTGGCCGAGGCGATCATGAACCGGGCCGGAGCCGGCAGGTTCAAGGCCTGGTCGGCGGGCTCCATGCCGGCGGGGCAGGTCAATCCCCACGCCCTGGCCCTGCTGGAGAAGCTGAACTATCCGACCGAAGGCCTGCGCTCCAAGCCCTGGGATGAGTTCTCGCGGACCACCAATCCCGACGCGCCGGAGCTCGATTTCGTCTTCACCGTCTGCGACAACGCCGCCGGCGAGGTCTGCCCGATCTGGCCGGGCCAGCCGATGAGCGCCCATTGGGGCCTGCCCGATCCGGCGGCCGTGGAGGGGACCGAGGCCGAGAAGGCCGTCGCCTTCGCCGACGCCTACCGGATGCTGAACAACCGCATCGGCATCTTCATCAACCTGCCCCTCAGCTCGCTGGACAGCATGTCCCTGCAGAAGCGCCTCAACGAGATCGGCAAGACCCAGGGCGAGCCCCGGCCGGCCTGACCGCCCCGCCCCCGACAGGAACCCCTCCCTTGGCTTCAACCTCCCCCGCGCCGGCGCCCACGCCCGCGCCCATGTCCGCCTTCGAGCGCTTCCTGACTCTCTGGGTGGCCCTGTGCATCGTCGCCGGGGTGGCGCTCGGGCACCGTTTCCCTGAGGTCTTCCAGACGATCGGCGGCCTCGAGGTGGCCCGGGTCAACCTGCCGGTGGCCGGGCTGATCTGGCTGATGATCATTCCCATGCTGATGAAGGTCGACTTCGGCGCCATGCGCCAGGTGGGTCGCCACTGGCGGGGCATCGGGGTCACCCTGTTCATCAACTGGGCGGTGAAGCCCTTCTCCATGGCCGCCCTCGGCGCCCTGTTCATCGGTTACCTGTTCCGGCCCTGGCTGCCGGCGGGCGAGATCAATTCCTACATCGCCGGCCTGATCATCCTGGCGGCGGCCCCCTGCACGGCCATGGTCTTCGTCTGGAGCAACCTCACCCGCGGCGAGCCCAACTTCACCCTCAGCCAGGTGGCCCTGAACGACGCCATCATGGTGGTGGCCTTCGCCCCGATCGTCGGCCTGCTGCTGGGGCTCTCGGCCATCACCGTGCCCTGGGAGACCCTGCTGCTCTCGGTGGGACTCTATATCGTCGTGCCGGTGATCCTGGCCCAGGGCCTGCGCGCCGCCCTGCTGCGGCGCGGCGGCGAAGCGGGCCTCAAGCGGGTGCTCGACCGCATCGGGCCGGTGTCGCTCACCGCCCTGCTGGCCACCCTGGTGCTGCTGTTCGGCTTCCAGGGGGAGCAGATCATCGCCCAGCCCGCCATCATCGCCCTGCTGGCGGTCCCGATCACCATCCAGGTCTATTTCAACTCCGGCCTGGCCTATCTGCTGAACCGCGCCGCCGGGGAGGCCCACTGCGTGGCCGGCCCCTCCGCCCTGATCGGCGCCAGCAACTTCTTCGAGCTGGCGGTGGCCGCGGCCATCAGCCTGTTCGGCTTCACCTCCGGCGCGGCCCTGGCCACGGTGGTGGGCGTCCTGATCGAGGTGCCGGTCATGCTCTCGGTGGTGGCAATCGTGAACGCCAGCAAGGGCTGGTACGAGGCCGGCGCGGCGGTCCGCCGGGTGGCGGCGAAGAGCTAGGCTGCTTCCGGCCGCCGGCGCCGCACTCGGGCCAGGCGGCGCAGGCGCCGCCAGAACCGGGTCTTCTCCGGCTCGGGATAGGGCTGCAGGTTGCGCACGAAGTCCTCGGCGCAGGCGCGCCAGGAGAAGCCTTCGGCGAAGGCGCGCACCTTCTTGCGATCCAGCTTCAGGGCTTCCAGGCAGGCCTCGCGCAGGCCCTCGGTGGCGCTGCCGGCCAGCACGCCGGCGTCGCTGCCGGGGATGATGTCGATGGGGCCGGGCGCCGGATAGGCCGCCACCGGCGTCCCCGTGGCCATGGCCTCCAGGATCACCAGGCCGAAGGTGTCGGTGAGCGAGGGGAAGACGAAGACGTCGGCGCAGGCGAAGTGCGCCGCCAGCTCCTCGCCCATCTTGAAGCCGCGGAACACCACCTCCGGGTACTTGGCCTTCAGCTCCTCGGTCTGGGGGCCGTCGCCCACCACCACCTTGGTGCCGGGCAGGTCCAGGCCCAGGAAGGCCTCGATGTTCTTCTCCACCGCCACCCGGCCCACCGACAGGAAGACCGGTCGCGCCAGGCCCTCATAGACGTCGGGCTCGCCGGCGCCGCGCGGATGGAAGGCCTCGGTGTCGACGCCGCGGGACCAGGCGGTGATGTTGCGGAAGCCGTGATGCTCCAGCTCGTCGCGCATGGTGGGCGTGGCCACCATCAGGCGTCCGGACGGCTTGTGGAACCACTTCATGTAGGCGTAGCCGGCCGCCAGGGGGAGCGGCAGGCGGGCCGAGACATATTCCGGGAATCGGGTGTGGTAGCTGGTGGTGAAGGGCAGCTTCCACTCCACGCAGATCCGGCGCGCCGCCAGGCCCAGCGGCCCCTCGGTGGCGATGTGGATGGCCTCGGGCTCGAAGGCCTTGAAGCGCTCCTGCACCGGCTCGTAGGTGCCGACCGCCACCTTGATCTCGGCATAGGTGGGCAGGGGGAAGGTCTTGAACTGGTCGGGGCTGATCACCTCGACCGTGTGGCCCATCTCCCGCATCTCCTTGATGACCCGGGTGAGGGTGCGGACCACCCCGTTCACCTGCGGCTCCCAGGCGTCGGTCACCACCATGATGCGCATCGGCTTGAGGCTGTCGCGCGGGGCGGTGATGGCGTCGCGCACCCGGGCCCGCGAGGGCCGGGGCGGGGTCAGGGCCTGGGTCTGCAGCCAGGCCCAGAAGGCGCCCATCAGGGCTTCGCGGGTGGGGAAGTGGCGGTAGACGGTGCGCTCGCCGACCTTGGCCTCGGCGGCGATCTCGGCGAAGCTCAGCTCCTCCAGCCCGCCGGACTCCAGGCGGGTGGCCACCGCCCGCAGGATCTGGTCATGCGTCTCGGCCTTCTGGCGATCGCGCAGATTGGAGACATAGCGAGTTGGGGGCATCGTCATGACAGTCGCACTGTCATCAGCCGGCCTGCGCTGTCAAGAACCGTGTTACGCCGCAACGGGTTCGAGGATCGCCTCTTCCACAGTGTCGACGGTGCGGGTGATGGCCGACCAGGATCGGATCTTCGTCCACTCCAGGATTTCCAGCCGTCCGTCCGGGTGTTCCACCAGGGCCGAACAGCTCTCCACCCAGTCGCCGTCATTGATATAGACGATCCCGTCGATGTCGCGCATCTCGGCCTTGTGGATGTGGCCGCAGATCACGCCGTCCACGCCGCGCCGGCGGGCCTCGTCGGCCACGGCGGCCTCGAAGTTCTCCACGAACTGCAGGGCGTTCTTCACCCGGGTCTTCAGATAGGCCGACAGGCTCCAGTAGCCGAAGCCGAGCCGGCGCCGGGCCCGGTTGAACAGGGTGTTGGCCGCCAGCAGGGCCCGGTAGGAATAGTCCCCGAGGATCGCCAGCCAGCGGGCGTGCTGCACCACCCCGTCGAACTCGTCCCCGTGGGTCACCAGGAAGCGCTTGCCGTCGGCGGTCTCGTGGATGGCGTCGCGGGCCACCACCACCCCGCCGAAATGGACGCCGGTGAACTCCCGGACCCGGTCGTCATGGTTGCCCGGCACATAGATGACGTTCACCCCCTTGCGGGCCAGGCGCAGGATCTTCTGCACCACGTCGTTGTGGCTCTGCGGCCAGTGCCAGCCCGAGCGCAGCTTCCAGCCGTCGATGATGTCGCCCACCAGATAGAGGCTGTCGCACTCGATGTGGCGGATGAAGTCGAGCAGCAACTCCGCCTGGCATCCCTTGGTCCCCAGATGGACGTCGGAAATGAACACGGTGCGATAACGCCGGATTCCGAAATCGGCCATCGAGGACCCCCTGGTGAGCAGCCAACGCCTGCCGGTTAGGCTGATTGCATGTCACTCTCATGAAACCGATCGTGCCTCTTTCGAAGCGGGGCCTTTGAGGGTAAGGGATTGGTCAGGCCGACCCTCCCCAGGTCTCCCCAATCAGGTCCCGATGGACGCCCGTACCTATCCTGCGAAGGAGACGCCGAAGTCTCGGCGTACCCGCGCACGCATCTTGGACGCCGCCATGCGGTTGTTCGCCGAAGTCGGCTATCACGCCGCCACCAACGCCATGATCGCGGACGCCGCGAACCTGACTCGTGGCGCGATGCTCTACCATTTCGCCAGCCGCGAAGAGCTGGTGGAGGCCGCCGTGGCCTATATCGAGGTGGAGCGGGCCCGCCTGTTCGAACAGGCGGCCTCGGCGCCCGCCGCTCCCGGAGTCGACGCCTCCGAGCACGCGATCGACGCCTACTGGGCCCTGCTGCACGAAGCGCCCTTCGTGGCCTTCGCGGAGCTGGAGACCGCCGCGCGGACCGATCCCATGCTGCGGGTGCGCCTGGCCGCCGCCCAGAGCGCCTTCGACCGGGCGCAGGTGGGCGACCGTTTCCTGGCCCTGGCCCAGGCCGGCGAGGATCCCCGGTTCCAGACCAGCCGCGACCTCGGCCGTTTCCTGCTGGAGGGCTTGGCCAAGGGCGCCATGACCTATGACGAGCCGGCGCGCAAAGAGCGCCTGCTGACCGTGGTCAAGCGAGCCGTGCGGGTGTTGAACCGCAAGGGCGATGTTCAGGAACTCTGGCCCGACTAGGCCCGGGGTTTCAGAGGGTCGCGAGCAGACCCACGAAGGCGATGGCCTTCACGGCCAGGTACCAGAAGATGGCGTTCAGCCCGAGGAAGCCCGCCACGAGGGCCAACCTGTAGAGACTTGGACGCCTGGATGCGCGGCCTGGAAAGGCGTTCGCCATCAATATTTCCTCCGCTGCTGCTTGGTTCGGGGGGTGCAGCTAAGCTTCGTAAGTCGTGGGCCGATTCATTGTGAATGTCTCGGCGACCTAATGTCGCCTATCAAACGTTGAAGCGCGAGAAATGTTTCATCGCGCCCGCTCCGCCGCGATCCAGCCGTCGATGCGGGTTTCCAGCAGGTCCAGCGGCAGGGGCCCGGCCAGCAGGACCGCGTCGTGGAAGCGGCGGATGTCGAAGCGGTCGCCCAGGGCGGCCTGGGCCTTGGACCGCAGCTGGACGATCTTCATCTCGCCGACCTTGTAGGCCAGGGCCTGTCCCGGCCAGGACACGTAGCGGGCCAGTTCCACCTCGATATTGAGCGGCGACAGGGCGGTGTTGTCGGTGAAGCAGGCCCGGGCCTGGTCGAGGCTCCAGCCCTTCCAGTGGATGCCGGTGTCGGCCACCAGGCGGCAGGCGCGCCACATCTCGTAGGACAACCGGCCGAACCGCTCATAGGGGTCGCGATAGATCCCCATCTCCCCGCCCAGCTTCTCGGCATAGAGGCCCCAGCCTTCGGTGAAGGAGGTGACCCCCGCCTCGCGCCGGAAGGTGGGAACGCCCTGCAGTTCCTGGCCCAGCGCGATCTGCAGGTGATGGCCTGGGACGGCCTCGTGCAGGGTCAGGGCCGGCAGCTCGTAGAGGGGGCGCTGGTCGAGCTTGGCGGTGTTGACCATGTAGCCGCCGGCGACGCCCTGGGCCGGGCTGCCGGTGAAGTAGCGGCCGGTGGTGTAGTTGGCCTCGATGTCGGCGGGCACCGGCCGCACGCCATAGGTCAGGCGCGGCAGGGTGGCGAACCAGCCCGGCAGCTTGTCGTCGATCCGCTTGGCGATCCGCGAGGCCTTCTCCAGCAGGTCCTCCCGCGAGGTGGCGTAGAACCGCGGATCGGACCGCAGCATGGCCAGGAAGGCCTTGAAGTCGCCCTTGAAGCCGGTCTCGGCGATCACCCCGTCCATCTCGGCCCGGATCCGCGCCACCTCGGCCAGGCCCGCCGCGTGGATCTCGTCGGGCGTCATCTTGGTCGTGGTGTGGTCGGCCGCCAGCCAGCGGTAGTAGCGTTCTCCGTCGGGCAGGCTGCGGGCCGCCAGGGATTTGCGGCTGGCGGGCAGGTATTCCTTCTCCAGGAAGGTGACGAAGTCGCGCTGGGCGGGGCGGACCTTGTCGCGCACCACGGCGACCGCCTCGGCCCGCAGGGCGGCCTGCTCGGCGGCGGGGATCGCCGGGGGCAGGTCCCGGAACGGGGTCAGCAGGACGTCGCCCTCCACGGGGGCGGCGGTCATCTCCCGGGCGCGGGCCAGGACCTGGTCATTGGTGCTGCGCGGCTGGGTGAAGCCGGTCTTCACCCCACGCCGGGCGTTGGCGATGCTGGCGGCGTAATAGGCCGGAATGGCGTTCAGCCGGTCGAGCCAGGCCCGAGCGTCGGCCCTGGAACGAATCGGGGTGGTGGCGGCCAGGTAGCCGAGGGTCTGGTGGAAGCCGCCGTCGGAATTGAACGGCATGCGCGCCTCGTCGAAGGCCAGGCTTTGCACCTGCCGGTCCAGGGTCCAGGCCAGGAAGTCGCGGTTCAGCCGCGCCTCCGTGGTCAGGCCGGCGGCGTCGATGCCCGCCAGCCGCGCCTGGAAGGCCTTCAGCGCCTTGGATCGCGCCGCGTCGGCGGCCGGGGTCACGTCGGGCAGGCGCGACAGGGCCGCGCGATCCCCCTGGCCGCCCGCGGTGATGGGATCGTCGGCCAGGGCATAGGCCTCGTAGTCGGCCACCAAGGCGTTAAGCGGCCGGTCGTCGGCCAGGGCCGGCCCGGCGAGCAGCAGAATCACCAGGGCGAAAAGGGCGCGACGCATGGGCATATCCTTCGAACGACGCGCCAAGCTGGCGCCGGGGCGGGTCCCTGCCAAGCCCTTGCGGCCCGCCCGCGGGGCGCCCCATGCTCGCCCCGGCTGCAGACGCGGGGGGACGGTTCATGAGCTTCATCACACGCCGCAAGGCGATCGCCCCCCACGTCCATGCCGAGGGTGAGCACCGGCTGAAGGCCACCCTGAGCTGGCCTCACCTCATGGCGCTGGGCATCGGCGCCATCATCGGCACCGGGATCTACACGCTCACCGGGGTGGCGGCGGGCCTGGCGGGGCCGGCGGTGATTCTGTCCTTCGCCGTGGCCGGCGCGGTCTGCGCCTGCGCGGCCCTCTGCTACGCCGAGATGGCCAGCCTGATGCCCCACGCGGGCAGCGCCTATTCCTACACCTACGCCACCCTGGGGGAGCTGGTGGCCTGGGTGATCGGCTGGAGCCTGATCCTCGAATACACCCTGGTCTGCAGCGCGGTGTCGGTGGGCTGGTCGGGCTACGCCTCCGGCCTCATCGAACAGGCCCACTGGGCCGTGCCCAAGGCCCTGCTGGCCGGACCCGAGGCGGGCGGCCTGGTCAACCTGCCGGCGGTCTTCATCGCCCTGGCGGTGACTGGCATGCTGCTGGTGGGCACCCGCGAGAGCGCCACGGTGAACTTCATCCTGGTCTGCGTGAAGCTGGTGGCCCTGGCGGGCTTCGTGGCCCTGACCCTGCCGCACTTCGACGCCAGCCACTTCACCCCCTTCGCCCCCTTCGGCTTCGGGGCCCACGAGGCGGACGGCGCCAAGTACGGAATGATGGGGGCCGCGGCGATCATCTTCTTCGCCTTCTACGGTTTCGACGCCATCTCCACGGCGGCCGAGGAGGCCAGGAACCCCAGCCGCGACCTGACCATCGGCATCGTCGGCTCCATGCTGGTCTGCACCCTGATCTACATGGTGGTGGCCGCCTGCGCCCTGGGCGCCTCGCCCTACGACGTTTTCTCCAAGGATCCGGCGCCGCTGGCCTTCGTCCTGAAGCAGCTGGGCCAGCCGCAGGCCGCCGCCTGGGTGGCCGGCGCCGCGGTGATCGCCATGCCGACGGTGATCATGGTCTTCATGTTCGGCCAGAGCCGGGTCTTCTTCGCCATGGCCAGGGACGGGTTGTTGCCCCGCTGGCTGGCGGCCGTCACCCCGCGCGGGGTGCCCAGCCGCGTCACCATCCTGACCGGCGTGATCGCCGCGGTGATCGCCGGCGCCATGCCCCTGTCGGAGATCGCCGCCCTGGCCAACGCCGGCACGCTGGCGGCCTTCATCGCCACCACCCTCGCGGTCCTGGCTCTGCGGCGCTCTGCGCCCGACCTGCCGCGCGCCTTCAAGACGCCTCTGGTCTGGGTGATCGGCCCGGCCGGGGTGCTGGGCTGCGTCTATCTGTTCACCAGCCTGTCGGCCAAGACGATGATCTTCTTCGCCGTCTGGAACCTGGTGGGCGTGGCGGTCTACCTGGCCTATGGCCGCGCCCGCAGCCGGCTCGCCTAGCTACTCCGCCGGTTCCTCGGACCCGCGCGGCCGCTCGGCGAGATCGCGCAGGTAGCGGCCGTATTCGCTCTTGGCCTGGATGCGGCCCAGCTCGGCGAGTTGGGCGTTGTCGATCCAGCCCTGGCGGAAGGCGATCTCCTCGATGCAGCCGATCCGCAGGCCCTGGCGCTGTTCGAAGGTGCGGATCAGTTCGCCGGCCTGGATCAGGCTGTCGTGGGTGCCGGCGTCCTCCCAGGCGAAGCCGCGGCCCAGCAGCTCGACGTGCAGGTCGCCTTCCTCCAGGTAGATCTGGTTCAGGGCGGTGATCTCCAGCTCCCCGCGCGCCGACCGCTCCAGGGTCTTGGCGAAGGTCGAGGCGCGGCTGTCGTAGAAATAGAGGCCGGTGACCGCATAGTTGGACTTCGGATGGGTGGGCTTCTCCTCGATGCCCAGGGCCCGGCCGTCCGCGCCCAGCTCCACCACGCCGTAGCGCTCCGGATCCTGCACCGTGTAGCCGAACACCGTGGCCCCCCGGGTCCGGGCGTCGGCCGAGCGCAGCATCTGGCTGAAGTTCTGGCCGAAGAAGATGTTGTCGCCCAGGATCATCACGCTGGGCTCGCCGCCCACGAAGTCCTCGCCGAGGATATAGGCCTCGGCCAGGCCGCCAGGGGTCGGCTGGACGATATATTCGAACCGCACGCCCAGCTGCGAGCCGTCCCCCAGCAGGCGCTTGAAGCCCGACTGGTCCTCCGGCGTGGTGATGATCAGGATCTCGCGCACCCCGGCCAGCAGCAGGACCGACAGCGGATAATAGATCATCGGCTTGTCGTAGATCGGCAGCAGTTGCTTGGAGACCGCCAGCGTCAGCGGGTGCAGGCGCGTGCCCGAGCCGCCGGCCAGGATGATGCCGCGCCTCATGCGGTCACCGCCGCAAGGTTCAGGTCTTCGATGGTGTCCTCCAGCGCCTCGCGCCACGGCCGCAACGTCAGACCAAAGACGCTCCGAAGCTTCACCGTGTCCAGTTCGCAGTTCAGCGCGCGGCGCGCCGGGGTGGGAAAGGCGCTGCTGGGCACCGGTTGCATGGCCGGCAGGGCGCGGCCGGGCCAGGCCAGTTCGAAGATCGCCTGGGCCATCTCATAGCGGGTGGCGACCCCGTCATTGACCAGGTGCAGCAGGCCCCATTCCGGCGCGCCGGCGGGCAGGCGCGAAAGGCGCTGGGCCTGGCTGAGCATGAAGCCCGCCACGTCGCCGCTGGCGGTGGGGCAGGCGCGCTGGTCGTCCACCACCTTCAGCAGGGGCTGGGTGGCGCCCAGCTTCAGCATCATCTGCAGGAAGTTCTGCCCGAAGGCCGAGAACAGCCAGGAGACCCGGGCCACCAGGGCGCGGTCGCAGTGGTCCAGCACCGCCTGCTCGCCGGCCAGCTTGGAGGCGCCGTAGACGTGCAGAGGATTGGTGGCGTCGGTCTCGACATAGGGGCCGGCCTTCTCGCCGTCGAACACCATGTCGGTGGAGATGTGGATCAGGGGCACGCCACGGGCCTGGCAGGCCCTGGCCATGGCCTCGGGGGCCCGGGCGTTCACCGCATGGGCCAGGTCCGGTTCGCTCTGCGCCTTGTCGACGGCGGCATAGGCGGTGGCGTTGAACACCAGGTCGATGTCCGGCGCCTCGCCGATGGCGCGGGCCACGGCCTCGGTGTCGGTGACGTCCACATCGGCGCGGGACAGGGCCTTGACCGCCACCCCGCCGCTGGAGCGGAGCAGCATCTCCCGGGCCAGCTGCCCGGTGGCGCCGAACTGCAGGATCGTCGTGGTCATGCCGTGGCGAGGCCCAGGCGCTCGGACTGGAAGCCGCGCTCGCGGATGGCCTCCCACCAGGCGCGGTTCTCGACGTACCAGCGGACGGTGTCCTCCAGGCCGGCGGCCAGGTCGGTCTTGGGCGCCCAGCCCAGTTCGTTGGCCAGCTTGCTGGCGTCGATGGAGTAGCGGAAGTCGTGCCCCGGGCGGTCGGCCACGAAGGTGATCCGCTCGGCGTGCGGCACATTGGCCGGGGCCAGCTTGTCCAGGTGGGCGCAGAGGATCTTGATGACCTCGATATTGCGCAGGTTGGAGTCGCCGCCCACGCAATAGGTCTCCCCCAGCCGGCCCTTCTGCAGGACGGTCAGCAGGGCGTCGGCATGGTCGTCCACGTGCAGCCAGTCGCGCACCTGGCGGCCGTCGCCATAGACCGGGATGGTCTTGCCCTCCATGGCCCGCAGCACCACCGTCGGGATCAGCTTCTCGGGAAATTGGAAGGGGCCGTAGTTGTTGGCGCAGTTGGTGATCACCGCCGGCAGGCCGAAGGTCCGGTTCCAGGCCCGCACCAGGTGATCGGCGCCGGCCTTGCTGGCCGAATAGGGCGAGTTGGGATCGTAGGGGGTGTCCTCGGTGAAGGCCCCGTCTTCTCCCAGCGCCCCGAACACCTCGTCGGTGGAGACGTGGTGGAAGCGGAAGGTCGCCTTCTTCGCAGGCTCCAGGCTGTTCCAGTAGGCCCGCGCGGCCTCCAACAGGACGGCGGTGCCCAGGACGTTGGTGCGCACGAAGTCCAAGGGCCCGTCGATGGCCCGGTCGTTGTGGCTTTCGGCCGCCAGGTGCATCACCGCGTCCGGCCGATGTCGGGCGAAGATGGCCTGGACGGCCGCGGCGTCGCAGATGTCGGCCTGCTCGAAGGCGTAGAGCGGCGAGGCCGAGACCTCGGCGACATTCTCCAGATTGGCCGAGTAGGCCAGGACGTCGAGGTTCACCACCTCATGGCCGTCCGCCACGGCCCGTCTCACGACCGCCGACCCGATGAACCCGGCGCCGCCCGTAACAAGGATTTTCATGGAGTCTTTCGTAAGCGATGGCGGCGGTCTTGCCACGTCAATTCCCGCAGGGATTGCCTCTAACAGGAGATCGCCTTCGGCTCAAATCGCGCGACGCGTGACGCTTTTTCGCAAGGGCCGTGCTTGAGGCGGTGGGACGGGGCGCCTAATGTCTTCTCAACTCGCTCCCTCGCATTTTCGGGGATCACGCCGCGCCTCCGCATTTTCGGAGACCAGTCGAAGGCGGGCGGCGCGTGTCGCGCCTTGGGGATGGCTGTGGTTTCGAGTTCAGACGACGGGCCGGTTGCGGCCCCCACCGGCGGGCCCCGGCCCGGCTTCCCCCCGGGCGGACCCCGCGGTCCTGGTGGCCCGGGCGGTCGCTTCGGCGGCAAGGACCTGACCACCGGCCCCATCGGCCCGACCCTGATCGCCTTCGCCCTGCCGGTGATGGGCTCCAACATCCTGCAGTCGCTGAACGGCTCGGCCAACGCCATCTGGGTCAGCCACGTGCTGGGGGAGGCGGCGCTGACCGCCACCTCCAACGCCAACATCATCTTCTTCCTGATGCTGGGGGCGGCCTTCGGGGTCAGCATGTCGGCCAACCTCCTGATCGGCCAGTCGATCGGGGCCGGCGACCGGGCCATGGTCAAGCGGGTGATCGGCACGGCCACCACCTTCTTCCTGGTGCTTTCGATCGCTGTGGGGGTGAGCGGCTATACCTTCACCCCAGCCATTCTGCGCGCCATGGGCACCCCGGCGGACGCTGTCCAGGACGCCATCACCTATCTGCGGGTGATCTTCCTGGCCATGCCGTTCATGTACTTCTTCTCCTTCGTCATGATGGCGCAGCGCGGGGCCGGCGACAGTCGGACACCCTTCTATTTCTCGCTGTTCGCGGTGGGGATGGATGTCATCCTCAATCCCATCCTGATCACCGGTTTCGGTCCCGCGCCACGCATGGGGATCGCCGGCTCGGCCATGTCCACCCTGACCAGCCAGACCATCACCCTGGGCATCATCCTGGTCTATCTCTACCGCACCAAATCGATCCTGGTGCTGCGCCGCGATGAGTGGAAGCTGCTGAAGCCCGAGTGGGAGATCCTGAAGACCATCGTGGTCAAGGGCATGCCCATGGCCTTCCAGATGCTGGTGATCTCAGGCTCTGCGGTGCTGATGATCAGCATGGTCAACACCTATGGCTCGCATACCGCGGCGGCCTACGGGGCGGCCACCCAGCTCTGGACCTATGTGCAGATGCCGGCCATGGCGCTGGGCGCCGCGGTCTCCTCCATGGCCGCCCAGAATGTGGGCGCGGGCCGGATGGACCGGGTCGACAAGATCGCCGGGATCGGCTCGCTCTACGCCGCCCTGCTCAGCGCCGGGCCGGTGCTGCTGATCTACCTGATCGAGCCGATCATCCTGCACCTGTTCCTGCCGGTGGGCAGCCCGTCCCACCCCATCGCCATGCGGATCAACATGTTCGCCCTCTGGGGGTTCATTCCCTTCGGCGTGTCCTTTGTGCTGTCGGGCATCGTGCGGGCCACGGGGTCGGTCTGGCCGCCGCTGTTCGCCATGATCATCTCGATGTGGATCGTGCGCGTGCCCTTCGCCCACACCCTGATGCCCTATATGGGCGCCGACGCCATCTGGTGGAGCTTCCCGCTCGGCAGCATCACCTCCTGCGTCCTGGCCGCGGCGTGGTACCGCTGGGGCCCGTGGCGCAACGCCCGCCTGATGAAGTTCAGCCCGCATGGTGACGCGCCCTCGACGGGCCTCAGCCCGCCCGGCGGCCTGGAGGAGAGCGAGGCCTCCGAAGCCGTCGCCGAGGCCGGCCAGCCGCTGGCGACGCCCTCCAAGGCCTAGGGTTCGACCAGGGCCGAATAGACCAAGGTCCGAAGCTCCCGCCGGATTGGATAGCTGGAGGACGGCAGGACCTGGGTCATGAACACCACCTGGATGTCCTCCACCGGATCGACCCAGAAGGCCGTCGAGGCCGCGCCGCCCCAGTAGTACTCGCCCGGGCTCGAGGTCAGCATGGCCTTGACCGGATCGAAGGTGACCGCGAAGCCGAGGCCGAAACCGACCCCGGCGTTGGTGGCCTCCGAAAACAGGGACCGCGAGAGCTCCGTCAGGTCCTGGCCGCCGGGCAGGTGGTTCGAGGCCATCAGCTTCAGGGTCCTGGGGGCGATCAGCCTCTGACCGTCCAGCACCCCGCCGTTCGCCAGCATCTTGCAGAAGGCCATGTAGTCCTTGGCCGTGGACACCAGGCCGCCGCCGCCGGAGTGGAAACTGGGCGCCTGCAGATAGGGGCTGGTCTCCGGGTCGTCCTGCAGGGTGAGGCCGCCGGAGGGGGTGGCGTTGTAGCAGGCGGCGAAGCGGGGACGCTGGTCCTCCCGGACCTGGAAGCCGGTGTCGGTCATCTTCAGGGGATCGAAGATGCGGCTCTGGAGGAAGGTCTGGAAGGGCAGGCCGGAGATGCGCTCCACCAGCACCCCCAGGACGTCGGTGGAGATCGAGTAGTTCCACGCCTCGCCCGGCGAGAACTCCAGGGGCAGCTTGGCCAGCTCGCCGACGAAGCCGTCGAAGTCCAGGCCATGGGTGTCGGCGATCTTCAGCTTGCGGTAGGCGGCGTCGACATTGCCGCGGTTCTGGAAGCCGTAGGTCAGGCCCGAGGTGTGGCGCAGCAGGTCGATCATCTGCATGGGCCGGGCGGGCGGCGTGGTCATGTACGGGCCGGTCCCGGCGGCGAAGACCCCCAGGGTCTTCCACTCGGGGATGAAGCGGCTCACCGGATCGTCCAGGGCCACCAGGCCCTCCTCCACCAGCATCATGAAGGCCAGGCTCGTGATGGGCTTGGTCATGGAATAGATGCGGAAGACGGTGTCGGTGGCCACGGGCTTGCCGCGCTCGCGGTCGGCCTGGCCCAGCAGGGTCTCGTGGACCAGCTCGCCCCGGCGCACGATCTGGACCTGGGCGCAGGGGATGCGGCCCGGCTCGACATAGCGGCCGGCCAGGAAGCGATCGAGCTTGCCGAGGCGCTCGCTGGAGAAGCCGAATTTCTCGGGCCGGGTCATGGGCGGGTCCTTGCTGCGGGTGGCGCCCCACCGTGCCCGGAGCCGGCCGTCGGTTTCAACAGCAAGTTCGCCGACTTGGCGCCCCGCCAGGAGGGTGGAGCGAAGAATTTCCTGAAAATGCGCGATGGGCGCCGTTGCGTAACTCGAACAGGCGTTTGATAATGTCCATATGACCGGCGGCCTAAGGGTCTGTCCGGTCGCGGAATTTTACGCCGGCGTCGCTCTACGCCATACCGGTTTTAGGAAAAATGAGCCGCAGCCCGCGGCGACATGGGAGGCCATAGATGGCTTGGGATTTTGAGACCGACCCGGAGTTCCAGAAGAAGCTGGACTGGATCGAGGACTTCATGCGCGAGGAGGTCGAGCCTCTGAGCCATCTGGGCATGGCCGTCCATGGGCCGCTCGGCCGCGAGAAGTTCATCAAGCCGCTGCAGCAGAAGGTGAAGGACCAGGGCCTGTGGGCCTGCCACCTGGGTCCCGAGCTGGGCGGCCAGGGCTTCGGCCAGCTGAAGCTGGGCCTGATGAACGAGAAGCTGGGCCGCAACGGCCTGGCCCCCACCGTCTTCGGCTGCCAGGCGCCCGACACCGGCAACGCCGAGATCATCGCCCACTACGGCACCGAGAAGCAGAAGGAACAGTACCTCTGGCCGCTGCTCAACGGGGACATCCGCTCGGCCTTCTCGATGTCCGAGCCCACCGGCGGTTCCGACCCGCTCACCTTCAAGACCCGCGCGGTTCTCGACGGCGACGAGTGGGTGATCAACGGCGAGAAGTGGTTCTCCACCAACGCCCGCTTCTCCAAGGTGCTGGTGCTCTACGCCGTCACCGATCCGGACGCCAAGGACCCCTACCGCCGCACCTCGATCTTCCTGGTGCCCACCGACACCCCTGGCGTGGAGATCATCCGCAACGTGGCGGTCGGCGGCGGCGGCGAGATCGGCGGCGGCACCGAGGGCTATGTCCGCTACAACAACGTGCGGGTGCCCTATGACGCCCTGCTGGGGGATCGCGGCGCGGCCTTCGTCATCGCCCAGGTCCGCCTGGGCGGCGGCCGGGTCCACCACGCCATGCGCACGGTCGGCTCCTGCAAGCACGCGCTGGACCTGATGTGCCAGCGGGCGGCCTCGCGCAACACCCGCGACGGCAAGCTGGCCGACCTGCAGATGGTGCAGGCCGACATCGCCGACAGCTGGATCGCCCTGGAAAGCTTCCGCCTGCTGGTGCTGCGCACCGCCTGGCTGATCGACAAGCACAAGGACTACAACCTGGTGCGTAAGGACATCGCGGCCATCAAGGTCATGATGCCCAAGGTCTATAACGACATCGCCACCAAGGCGGCCCACCTGCACGGCGCGCTGGGGGTCTCCAACGAGATGCCCTTCATGCACATGGTCACCAGCTCGCTGGTCATGGGCATCGCGGACGGCCCCACCGAGGTGCACAAGGTGACCTTGGCCAAGCAGGTCCTGAAGGATTACCAGCCCGACAACGACCTGTTCCCGAAGTACCACATCCCGCGCCTGCGCGAGGAAGCCCACGAGAAGTACGCCGACGAACTGTCGGACCTGAAGAAGGACTACGAGAAGCTGCGCGGCGCCCGGGAAACCGAGAAGGCCTGAGGCGGACTTCGATCCAGGCCCTTTCCGGTTCCGGAAAGGCGCGACAATGTGGGGGCGGCTCCTTTGCGGGAGCCGCCCTTTGCATGCCCCGACATTTCCAACGCCCCCATATTCCGACGAGATTTGCATGACCGACGTCCAGACCCCCTCCCAGGCGGGCTCCGCGGCCCCGACGTGGCCGGTGATGAGCATCAGTGAGGCCCACGCGCGGCTGACGGCGCCCGGCCAGCGGTTCGAGATGGAGGAGACGACGATCCGCGGCGTGAAGACCCGGGTCTGGAAGAACGCCCCGGCCACCCTGCGCGACGTCTTCCTCAACGGCCGCGGCTTTCCCGAGCGGGAGTTCCTGATCAACGACGATGAAAGGGTGAGCTATGAGGCCTTCGCCCGCGCCACCCTGGCCCTGGCCCACCGGCTGTCCGCCGACGGGGTGAAGAAGGGCGACCGGGTGGCGGTGATCATGCGCAACCTGCCCGAATGGCCCGTCGCCTTCTGGGCCGGGATCCTGCTGGGCGCCATCGTCACCCCCCTGAACGCCTGGTGGACGGGCGCCGAGCTGGAATACGGCCTGGCCGATTCCGGGGCCAAGGTGGCCTTCGTCGACGACGAGCGGCTGGAACGCCTGGCCGACCACCTGAAGGCCCTGCCGGACCTGGAGCGGGTCTATGTCAGCCGCCTGCACGAGGCCCGCGGCGACGGGCGTGTGAGCCGGCTGGAGGACGTGATCGGCAAACCCAACGCCTGGCAGGCCCTGGCCGACAGCCCGCTGCCGGCGGTGGAGATCGGACCCGAGGACGACGCCACCATCCTCTACACCTCAGGGACCACCGGAAAGCCGAAGGGGGCGCTGGGCACCCACCGCAACATGACCTCCAACATCATGGCCAGCGGCATCGCCGCGGCGCGCAACTTCCTGCGGGCCGGCAATCCCCTGCCCGAGAGCGATCCCCACAAGCTGCCCCAGCGCTGCACCCTGCTGGTGGTGCCGATGTTCCACGCCACGGGCCTGTCGGCCAATCTCAGCCCCAGCATGAACGCCGGCGGCAAGATCGTGATGATGCGCCGCTGGGAGCCGGAGGCGGCCATGAAGCTCATCGAGCGCGAGCGGGTCAGCTCCACCGGCGGGGTTCCCACCATCGCCTGGCAGCTCATCGAGCATCCGGCGCGGGCCAAGTACGACCTGTCGTCCCTGGTGGCGGTCTCCTACGGCGGCGCCCCCTCGGCGCCGGAGCTGGTCCGCAAGATCGTCGAGGTCTTCCCGGCCTCACAGCCCGGCAACGGCTGGGGCATGACCGAGACCACCGCCACCTTCACCAGCCACCTGGGCAAGGACTACGAGGCCCGCCCCGACAGCGCCGGGCCGGCCGCTCCGGTGGGGGAGATGCAGATCCGCGACCCCGCCGACGGTGTGACGGTGCTAGCCCCCGGCGCGGTGGGCGAGCTGTGGGTCAAGGGCCCGCAGGTGGTGAAGCTCTACTGGAACAAGCCCGAGGCCACGGCCGAGACCTTCGTCGACGGCTGGCTGCGCACCGGCGACCTGGCGCGGGTGGACGAGGAGGGTTTCCTGTTCATCGTCGACCGGGCCAAGGACATGCTGATCCGGGGCGGCGAAAACATCTACTGTGTCGAAGTCGAGAATGTTTTGTATGACCATCCCGACGTCATGGACGCGGCCCTGGTCGGCGTTCCGCATAAGACGCTCGGTGAGGAACCGGCGGCCGTGGTGCATCTGAAGCCCGGAGGGACGGCCACGGAGGCCGACCTGAAGGCCTGGGTGCGCGAGCGGCTGGCGGCGTTCAAGGTCCCGGTCAAGGTCGCCTTCTGGCCCGAAACCCTGCCCCGCAACGCCAACGGCAAGATCCTCAAGACCGAGCTGAAGAAGGTGTTCGAGGAGTCGGCATGAGTTCTTTGGCGCGAAAGCCGCTGATCGTCGGGATCGGCGGCACCGTCCGCACCGGATCCTCCACCGAGAAGGCGCTCACCGTGGCGCTGAGGGCGGTGGAGGCGGGCGGCGGCGAGACGCGCCTGCTGGGCGGGGAGTTCCTGGCCAGCCTGCCGATCTACAATCCCCAGCCGGGCGGCCCCACGGCCGAGCAGCAGGTGCTGACCGAAGCAGTCCGCGTCGCCGACGGGGTGATCGTGGCCAGCCCCGGCTACCACGGCTCGATCTCCGGGGTGATCAAGAACGCCCTGGACACCCTGGAGGGCCTGCGCGATGACGCCCGGCCCTATTTCACCGACCGCGCCGTGGGCTGCATCATCACCGCCGACGGCTGGCAGGCCGCCGGAACGACATTGACCACGCTGAGATCGATCATACATGCCCTGAGGGGCTGGCCGACGCCGTTCGGTGCGGCCCTGAACGCGAATTCCGGTTCCTTCGACGCCGAAGGAGCCTGTGTGGACCCGAAGGACGCCTGGCAGCTGGCCACGGTGGGAGAGCAGGTCCTGGAGTTCGCCAAGCTGAGAGCCGCCCGATGAAACGCCCGTATCTCGTCCAACCCGGATCCTCCGCCTCCGACGGCGGCAGCGGCGGCGAACAGGCCCACGAGTCGGCGATCTCGCCGATCGAGGACATCATCGAGGACGCCCGCAACGGCCGCCCCTACATCCTGGTGGACGCCGAGGACCGGGAGAACGAGGGCGACGTCATCATCCCGGCCCAGTTCGCCACGCCCGACCAGATCAACTTCATGGCCAAGCACGCCCGGGGCCTGATCTGCCTGTCGATCACCGCCGAACGCGCCCGCCAGTTGCGCCTGCCCCCCATGGCGGCGGAGAACCGCGAGGGCATGGGCACCGCCTTCACCGTCTCCATCGAGGCCGGCGAGGGGGTCACCACGGGCATTTCGGCCCATGACCGCGCCCACACCGTGGCCGTCGCCATCGACCCCACCAAGGGCGTCGACGACATCGTCTCGCCCGGTCACGTCTTCCCGTTGGTGGCCCGCGACGGCGGCGTGCTGGTCCGCGCTGGCCACACCGAGGCCGCGGTGGACATCTCCCGCATGGCGGGCCTGAACCCGGCCGGGGTGATCTGCGAGATCATGAAGGACGACGGGTCGATGGCGCGCCTGCCCGACCTGGTGGGTTTCGCGCAACTGCACGGCCTGAAGATCGGCACCATCGCCGACCTGATCGCCTATCGCCGGCGCACCGAGCGTCAGGTGGAGCGGGTGCTGGAGACGCCCTTCGACTCCGCCTTCGGCGGCCGCTTCCGCATGGTGATCTACCGCAACATCCTGGACGGCACCGAGCATGTGGTCCTGACCCGGGGCAAGATCGATCCCGACAAGCCGACCCTGGTGCGCATGCACCGCGTGGACTTCGCCGCCGACATGCTGGGCCATACCGAGGCGCGCCGCGACTACGTGCCCCGCGCCCTGCAGGCCATCGCCGACTATGACGGGGCCGGGGTGGCGGTGTTCATCCGCGACTCCAACCCGGCCTGGCTGTCGGAACGCTACGGCGCGGAGCCGGGGACCGATCACGGGGCCAACGTGCTGCGCGACTATGGCGTGGGCGCCCAGATCCTGCTGGATCTCGGGGTGCGCGACATGACCCTGCTGTCCAACTCCTCCACGGTCCTGCCGGGCTCGGGCGGATACGGCCTGCGCATCGTGGGCCGCACGCCGCTGAGCTAGGCGGCGACGCCCTGGGCGCTGACCTGGCCGGTCCAGGCGTCGGGCTGGGCCCGCAGCCGCCAGTGGCCCCGCTCCAGGACTACGGCGCCGCTCTCGGCCAGGCTCCGCAGTTCCTCCATCACGCGCGACTCCTGGAAGCTGCGGTTCCAGCGCCGCTCCAGGGACTCCATGATCTCGCCGGTGTCGGCGCCCTCGTCATGGGCGCGCAGAGCCGCCAGGATCATGTCGTTCAGGCTGCGCTTGATCCGGCCTCGGGGCAGGCCGGTCTTGCGCGCGCGTTCGGTCTTGGGGGCCGGGAGGGGCGTGTCCTCCTCGGCCAGCAATGGCGCGCCGTCGAGGGCGGCGAGCGCGATATTGACCGCGCGCAGCTCCTCCTCGAAGGGCGCGGCGGCCTTGGCGCGCGCGGCCAGCATCTGTTCCTGTACTTCGGCCCGGTGCTGCAAGAGCAGTTTGCGGATAGCGTTCATCGGTTGTTTTCGGCGCGCCCGGGGGGGCATAGCGGCGCGGCGCCTTGGTTGAAAGGTTTGCGACAGATCGTCTCAGGTAGATGTCGTTTTATGCCTCCGAAATCTTTCCGAAAGTGTACTTTTTCGACCCGATTTGGGGTTTTTATAGTTAACGCGACTTAATTTTTCTGCCCGATAACTGTTCAATGGGGCGGCGACGACCCCATGACGAACCGGGCTGAGACGCATCAAGCTTTTGATTTTCCACATGAAAGTCTCTCGTCGCCCTGGCTGGCGCGGCCGGCCGAAGGGGAGGAGCCAGGATTCCGCGCGAAAACGCCGGCACGCCCAGAACGCGTAAGGTCGTTAAATTCCCCGGAGGCGAGATTGGCGCGGCCACCCGCGCCTCGTCCCCGAGATCGGCGCCGGCCGCCACGATCATGCCGGCCCGGCCGGACAAGCCTGGAACCCCAGCCTCCGGGAGGGCCCGATCTTGAAAGATCTCACCGGCCGTTAAGCTTGCGATTGTCGTTTTCTTGGGCGCGGAACGGGCCTATATGACGCCTGCTACTTATGCACCGCCCGGCCGAAAGGCCGGGCGCCGTCATTTTCGGAGCCCGTCATGACCGACATTCTGATGCCGAAGGCGACCGCCGTCTGGCTGGTCGACAACACCTCGCTCACCTTCGAACAGATCGCCGATTTCTGCGGCCTCCACCCCCTGGAAGTGAAGGGCATCGCCGACGGCGAAGTGGCCCGCGACATCCGCGGCGCCGACCCGATCGCCAACGGCCAGCTGTCCCGCGAGGAACTGGACGCCGCCCAGGCCAGCGACAAGTACCGCATGGTCGCCCAGAAGAGCCGCCACGCCGAACTGCTGAAGCCGGTGAAGAAGGCGCCGCGCTACACCCCGGTGTCGCGCCGCCAGGACCGTCCGGACGCCATCGCCTGGTTCATCCGCAACCACCCCGAGGTGGCCGACAGCCAGATCGCCCGCCTGCTGGGGACCACCAAGGCCACCATCGATCAGGTGCGTAACCGCCAGCACTGGAACGCCGCCAACATCAAGCCGGTGGACCCGGTGACGCTGGGCCTCTCGACCCAGCTTGAGCTGGACGCGGTGGTTCGCAAGGCGGCCGACAAGAAGGCCAAGGACGACGCCCGTCGTGGCATCGTCGAACCGGACGGCGCGACCCTGGAGCCGGCCTCGGTCACGGGGGCGTCCCAGCTGGAGGCGGCCCATGAGGACGTCGCCGAAGACACCCATTACGACGACGACGACGCGGAAGATTGATCAGAACCCAGGGCGGACGGAGCCCTGAGCCGACGCGTCGCGCGCGGCTCAGGGACGTCCCCCTTCAGGGCGTGACGGCCTGGAGCGGTTACCGGCTCAGGCGTCGGTCACGCTCTAACTCTGGAAGACCTAGTGCGTGGTCTTGGCGCGCAGGGCTTCCATCTCTTCTTTAAGCTTAAGCTTCTTTCGCTTGAGTTCCTTGAGGCGGGTGTCGTCGGAGACCGGTCGGTTGAGCTCGTCCTGGATCGCCTGATCGAGAGAATGGTGGCGGGATCCAAGTTCACGGATGCGGGCTTCAACGGCCATGGTGGGTCGTCTCCTTGTGTTGGAACGATGCCAACACTGAACACCCGCTGTTCTCATCTGTCAGATCACATATGTTTGCGCGTGGGCGGACGGCTTGGGCGCCTTGAAATCAGGCGCGGAGACCCGGTGAAATGACCAATATGGATCGCGCGCGCCTGATCGTGGGCGTCTCGGGCGCCAGCGGGGTGGCCTATGGCCTGCGCACCCTGGACGCCTGCCGCGAGCTGGGCGTCGAGAGTCATCTGATCCTGTCGAAGGCCGCGGCGCTGACCATCGCCCAGGAGACCGACCTCTCCCTGGCGCAGGTCCAGGCCCGCGCCGACGTGGTCCACAAGGTGGGCGACGTGGGCGCCTCGGTGGCTTCGGGCTCCTATCCGACCCTCGGCATGATCGTCGCCCCCTGCTCGGTGCGCACCATGAGCGAGGTGGCCACCGGCGTGACCTCCTCCCTGCTGACCCGCGCCGCCGACGTGACCCTGAAGGAGCGCCGGCCCCTGGTGCTGATGGTGCGCGAGACGCCCCTGCACCTGGGTCATCTGCGCACGATGGTGAAGCTGGCGGAGATGGGGGCGGTGATCGCCCCGCCCCTGCCGGCCTTCTACGCCAGGCCGGCCAGCCTGGAGGAGATGGTGGACCAGTCGGTGGGCCGGGCGCTGGATCTGTTCGGCCTGGCCTGGCGGCCAGTGAAGCGTTGGGGCCAGGATGTCGGTCCGTTGCAGGGAGAAGACTGATGGCGATTTGGGAATGGGCGCTCGAGGCCTACGGGCTGGAGGGCGTGCCGGAGGCCTGCCTCACCCTGCAGGACAGCCACGGCCAGAACACCTCCCTGCTGCTCTGGGCGGTCTGGGCCGAGGGCCCCGACGCCGAGGCCCTGGCCAAGGGCGTGGCCGCGGCCAAGGCCTGGGACGCCACCGTGCTGCTTCCCATCCGCCAGGTGCGCCGGGCGCTCAAGGCGTCGCAGCCGCCGGTGGACGACGGCGCGCGCGAGGCCCTGCGTGAAGACGTGAAGGCCTGCGAGCTGCGGGCCGAGCGGGTGCTGATGGAGACCCTCGGCGAGCTGGCGGGCGCCTCCAGCGGCGGTCATGGGGCGCTGGCCTCCCTGCAGGCGGCCTCGGCGGCCTGGGGCAGGCCCGCGCCGGACGACGCCCTGGCGGCGCTCGCCGCGGCCCTGGGTTAGGGCTCTCGGGACGGGGGGCCGGACCGGTGTCCACAGCGGCGCTTTACGGCGCCCCCGGCGATGCGCATCATCGCGGCGATGAGTTCGGGGCGTGCGTATGAACGACGATGAAACCGAGGAGGCGGAGGACGCCGGCGTGCGCGCGCGCCTGGCCGCCATCAGCCTGGACCATTCCGACCTCGACGCCGCGATCCAGGCCCTGATGCTGGCGCCGCTGCCCGACATGATGGTCATCAGCCGCCTGAAGCGGAAGAAGCTGCTGCTGAAGGACGAGATCGAGCGGCTGAAGGATCAGCTCACTCCGGACATCATCGCCTAGGTTTCGGCCGCCGGGTCGGCGGCGGGCTGGGCCGCCCGCTCGCGGTCGCGCAGGCGCTTGGCGGCGAACATGGCCGCGTCGGCCTCGGCCACCAGGGCCTCCGGCTCGCTGTCGGGGGTGATCTCGCGGACCCCGTAGGAGATGTGCAGGGGCGCCGACCAGTCGCCGAACTGGATGGGGGAGGCCTCGATGGCCTGGGCGAGGGAGTCGGCCTTGGCCCGCGCGGTGGCCTCGTCGGCCTGGACCAGGATCACGCCGAATTCGTCGCCGCCCATGCGGCCGATTATGTCGCTGTCGCGGACGTTGGCCGACAGGCGCTCGGCCACGGCCTGCAGGGCCGCGTCGCCGGCGGCGTGGCCGAAGCGGTCATTGACCCCCTTGAAGCCGTCCAGGTCGAAATAGACCACGCTGGCGGGGGACCCGTAGCGCTGGGCGAAGGTGCGGATTCGGCCAAGCTCACGGATGAAGGCCCGGCGGTTCAGCAGGGGCGTCAAAGGGTCGCGGTCGGCCAGGGTCTCGGCCTCGGAAAGCTTGGCCTTCAGGCGGGCGACCTCGCCGCGAAGATCGTCGATTTCGGTGAGCAGGGTCTTCACCGCCCCCTGGACCGCCGGGGTCAGATCGGCCTCGCCAAGCCCCAGAAAGGCGGTCCGATCGGTCGGCGCGGCCGTTCCGGCGGTGACATAGGCCCCCGCCTGGGCCAAGGCGCGCTTGCGGATGGCCGAAAAGGGTTCGTTGCGGGCGCCAGTGACCTTCATGCGACTATGTGCGGGCTTTCGGCGAACACGAATCGTCGACGCCTTGTCGACGTTAAGAATCCTAAACGTCCTTGGTTGCGGGCGCAAAGGCGGCGCCTATACTCCGCGCCTTCTCGTCGCAGGGGCACGCCTTCATGAGCGCCACGTCAGCGCCCGTCGCCATCATCATGGGCAGCCGTTCCGACTGGCCGACATTGAAGGGCGCGGCCGAGAGCCTCAACGCCCTGGGGGTGGCCTATGAGGCCAAGGTGATCTCCGCCCACCGCACCCCCGATCGGATGTACGCCTTCGCCAAGGGGGCCAAGGCCGCGGGCTTCAAGGTGATCATCGCCGGGGCCGGGGGCGCCGCCCACCTCCCCGGCATGACCGCCTCCATGACCGAGCTGCCGGTGCTGGGCGTCCCGGTGCAGTCCAAGTCCCTCAGCGGCCTCGATTCCCTGCTCTCCATCGTGCAGATGCCGGCCGGCATCGCGGTAGGCACCATGGCGATCGGCGAGGCGGGCGCCCGCAACGCCGGCCTGATGGCCGCCCAGATCCTGGCCCTGTCCGATTCGGCCCTGGCCCAGCGCCTGGCCGATCACCGGGCCCGTCATTCCCAGGCCGTTTCCGAAAGCGTCGAGGACTAGTCTCCATGTCGGATCTTCCCCTGGCGCCCGGCGCGATGATCGGGATCCTCGGCGGGGGGCAGCTGGGCCGGATGCTGGCCCTGGCCGCGGCCCGCCTGGGCTTCGACGTGGCCATCCTGGAGCCGGAGCCAGATTCCCCGGCCGGCCGGGTCGCCGCCCACGCCATCCGCGGCCCCTATGACGATCCCCGCGCCCTGGAGGCCCTGGCCGCGGTGGCCGGCCTGGTGACCTACGAGTTCGAGAACGTGCCCGCCTCGGCGGTGGCCCACCTGATCGCCCAGGGGGTGGAGGTGGCGCCCAACGGCCGGGCGCTCGCCGTGGCCCAGGACCGGGTGGAGGAGAAGACCTTCCTCAATTCCATCGGCGTGGCCACCGTGGCCTTCGCCCAGGCCGACAGCGACGAGACCGCCAGCGCGGCCGTCGCCCAGCTGGGCGCACCGGTGCTGATGAAGACCCGCCGCGAGGGCTATGACGGCAAGGGCCAGCGCTGGGTCGAGCACGTGGCCGACGCCGCGGCGGCCTTCGAGGCCCTGGGGGGGCGGCCAGTTATTTTGGAGGCGCCCGCCGACTTCGTGCGCGAGCTGTCGGTGATCGCCGCCCGCGGCCGGGACGGGGAGCTGGCCATCTATCCCCTGGCCGAGAACCACCACGAGAACGGCGTCCTGCGCCGCTCCGTCGCGCCGGCCGCCATCACCCCGGCCGTGGCCGAGCAGGCCGAACGGATCGCCGCCCAGATCCTCACCGGCCTGGACTATGTGGGGGTGATCGGGATCGAGCTGTTCGAGCTCCCCGACGGCCGGCTGCTGGTCAACGAGATCGCGCCGCGGGTGCACAACACCGGCCACTGGACCATGGACGGCTGCGAGGTCGACCAGTTCGAGCAGCACATCCGCGCCGTCGCCGGCTGGCCGCTGGGCCCCACGGCGGCGATCGCCCGGGTGGAGATGCTGAACCTGCTGGGGGACGAGGTCGAGGCCTGGGCCAAGCTGGCCGGCGAGCCGGAAACCCGGCTGCATCTCTACGGCAAGCGCGACGCCAAGCCCGGCCGCAAGATGGGCCACGTCAACCGGGTCAGCCCCCTGGCCGACCCGCGGCGCTAGGCTTCGTTGGGAATGGCCGAGAGGGCCTCTTCCAGCTCCAGGAAGCTGGGCTGGGCGCCGGAGGGGACGCTGCCGCGGCCGATTTCCACCGAGATCTGGGCGGCGTTGCCGTGCAGGTGGGCCACCAGGACCGACTGGATGATTCGGTAGTAGGAGGCTTCCTCCTCGACGATCTCCTTCAGGCGGGTCGCGAAGGGACCCACCAGGCCATAGGCCAGGAACACGCCCAGGAAGGTGCCCACCAGGGCGCCGCCGATCATCTCGCCCAGGATCTCCGGGGGCTCGGTGATGGCGCCCATGGTCTTGATGACGCCGAGCACGGCGGCGACGATGCCCAGGGCGGGCAGGGCGTCGGCCAGGCTCTGCAGGGCGCCGGCGGGCGCCAGGGATTCGTGGTGGTGCTTCTCCAGCTGCTTTTCCATGGCGTCCTCGACCTGGTGCGGGTCCTCGAGGTTCATGGTCATCATCCGCAGGGTGTCGCAGATGAAGTCGACGGCGAAGTGGTCCTTGGTCACCTTGGGGAAGCGCGAGAAGATCGAGGAGTCCTTGGGGTTCTCGATGTGGCTCTCCAGGGCGATGACGCCCTTGGACTTCATGGTCTTGGTCAGCAGGAACAGCAGGGACAGCAGGTCGCGATAGTCCGAGGCCTTCCACTTGGGGCCCTTGAACACCTTGGCCAGGCCCGAGCCCGAGCTCTTCACCACCGTCATCGAGTTGGAGATCAGGAAGCTGGCGACGCCGGCGCCGCCGATGGCCATCATCTCGTGCGGGGCGGCGTGCAGGATGACGCCCATATTGCCGCCGGACATGATGTAGCTGCCGAACACCAGGCCGAAGAGCAGCACGATGCCGATGATCTGAAACATGCGAGACGGGTCCTAGGGCGCGATAGGCCGGAGCATCCCTGTTAATGCTTAATGCCCGGTGAGGATTTATGGGGTTTCGCGCCCTGGCGGCGCGGACTAACAGCCAGGGATGCCCAAGCCCCCCTCGGCCGCCCTCGGCCTGCCCAAGTCGTCCTTCGCGATCATTTTCGGGGTCTCCCTGGTCACCGCCATGGGCAATACCGGAATGATCTCGGTGCTGCCGGCCATCGGCCGCTCCATCGGCATTCCCGACTATCTGGTGGCCGGCGTCTTCTCGCTGTCAGCCCTGCTGTGGGCGGGCTCCTCGCCCTATTGGGCGCGGACCTCCGACCGCTACGGCCGCAAGCCGCTGATGCTGGTGGGGCTGACGGGGTTCGCCGTCTCCATGGCCGCCTGCGCCCTGGTGGTGTCGGCGGGCCTGCACAAGCTGGCCGCGCCCATGGTGATCTTCGTCTTCTTCCTGCTGGCGCGGGCCCTGTTCGGCCTGTTCGGCGCCGCGTCGAATCCCGCCACCCAGGCCTATGTGGCCGAGCACACCCCGGTGGAGGAGCGGACCACGGCCATGTCGAGCCTGGCCGGCGCCTTCGGCCTGGGGACGGTGATCGGGCCCTTCCTGGCGCCGCTGTTCATCCTGCCCTTCCTGGGCATCGGCCTGGCCGGGCCGATGCTGGTCTTCTCGCTGATCGCGCTCTCCATGCTGTTCGTGGTGTGGAAGTACCTGCCGGAGAGCCAGCACATGCCGGCCCAGCCGGTGAAGATGGCGCCCACCATGGACGCCAAGGCCGACGCCGCGGGCAAGGAGACGCCCATGTGGCGCGATCCGCGCCTGACGCCCTTCCTGATCTACGGCTTCATCGTCGCGGTCTGCCAGACCGCCCAGGGTCAGACCCTGGGCTTCCTGATCATCGACAAGCTCGGCAAGTCCCCCACCGAGGCGCAGGGCTTCATCGCCATCGCCATGATGTTCGGCGCCATGGCCGGCCTGCTCTCCCAGTGGGGGATCATCCGCATGTTCGAGATGACGCCGCGCCAGCTGCTGCGCTGGGGCGTGGCGGTGGCGGCCCTGGGCAACCTGATCGTGGCCTTCCAGCCGAGCTACGCCGCCGTGGTGGCGGGCTACGCCATCTCAAGCCTGGGCTTCGGCCTGGCCAGGCCGGGATTCACCGCCGGCTCGTCCCTCGCCGTGGGCATGCATGAGCAGGCCCGCGCGGCCGGCGCCATCGCCGCGGTGAACGGGGTGAACGTGGTCCTGGCCCCGCTGTTCGTGCTGCTCTACGAAAAGATCCACGCCGCGCCCTTCGTGCTCAACATGGTCATGATGCTGGCCATGCTGGTCTACGCCTTCCGCAACAGCCAGCTGGCCAACGCCGACCCCAAGCCGACCACCCAGGCCGACTCGGCCATGGCCACCCTGGAGAAGAGCGACGAGGGGTCGCTCTAGCGCGGGCCGCCGGCCGCGGCCCTGGCGCCGGTCGCCCGAGCGCCCTGAGCCCTAGAGGATGTTGGCCTCGGCCTTCAGGCGGCTGACCATGTCCTGGGACAGGTAGCCGTCGGCCGTCAGGCCGCGGGACTTCTGCCAGTTGCGCAGGGCGGTGCGGGTGTTGACCCCCACCACCCCGTCGGGCTGGCCGGGATCGAAGCCGAGCTGGGCCAGCGCCCGCTGGGTGACGATGCGGTCGCCCAGCGACAGCGGGCTCTCATAGGGCCAGGGCTTCACCAGGGGCCCCATGCCGCCGAAGCGGTCGGCCAGCAGGCCGACGCCCAGCGCGTAGGTGGTGGCGTTGTTGTACTTGCGGATCACGAAGTGGTTCGGGAACAGCAGGAAGCAGGGGCCCTGGGCGCCGGTCGGCGCGATCAGCATCGCCTTGGCCCCCTGGTCGCCGGAGCTCCAGGGCAGGCCGTCGGCGCGGCGCACCCCCAGCTGGGCCCACCAGTCCGGGGTCTCGCGGGGGCCCTCGGTGAGGCTGTAGTCGAAGCCGTCGGGCAGGGTCACCTCGCGCGCCCAGCCCTGACCGCGCTGCCAGCCGCCCTTGGCCAGCAGGTTGGCGGCCGAGGCCAGGGCGTCGGGGGCGGAGCCCCAGACGTCGCGGCGGCCGTCGCCGTCGCCGTCCACCGCAGTGGCCAGGAAGCTGGTGGGGATGAACTGGGTCTGGCCCATGGCGCCGGCCCAGGATCCGCGCAGGCGATCGCGGGGGAACTCGCCGGAGCCGATGATCCGCAGGGCGGCCATCAGCTGATCCTCGGCGAAGGCCCGGCGGCGGCCCTGGGCGGCCAGGGTGGCCATGGAGCGGACCACGTCGAAGTCCCCCATCACCGCGCCGAACCCGGTCTCCATGGCCCAGATGGCCATCAGGATGTCGCCGGGCACGCCGTAGCGGTCCTCGATCTGGGCCAGGGTGGGGGCGAGCGCCGGCTTGCGGCGGGCGGCTATGGCCACCCGGTCCTCGCTGACCACGCCCTTGATGTAGTCGCCGAAGGGCTTGGCGAATTCCGGCTGGCGGGTGTCCAGGCTGTTGACCCGCGGATCGGGCGTCAGGCCCGCCAGCTCCCGGTCCAGCAGGGCTGGCGGCAGGCCGGCCTTCACCGCGCGCATGTAGAAGTCGCGGGCCCACTCGTCGAAGGTCATGTCCCCCGACTGGGTGGGCGGGGCGGCCGGCGCCGGCTGCTGCGGCGTGGGGGCGGGCGGCATGGGGCTGACCGTCGGCACCAGATTGGCCGAGGGGTCGGCGCAACCGGCCAGGAGCAGAACGAGAAAACAGCGACGATCCATCCGGGCAACCTAGCGGTGACCGCGGCTGCGACTCAATCACAAGCCCGTCAGGGGCGAACGGCCCCTCGTGCGCGGCGCGCGAGGGGCTCAGGCCGCGAAGCTGAGTCGCAGGGTCATCAGGCTGGTCTCGCGGATCGGGGCGAGGTCCATCATCGGGTCCAGCAGCAGTTGCATGGACAGGCCAAACAGCAGGGCGCCAGTGATCAGGGCCGCGGCGTCGGCGTCGATGCCGGCCCGCACCGCGCCCTCGGCCTGGCCGCGCAGGAAGAAGGACTCCAGGGCCTGCTCCACCTGCTTGTGGGCGGCGGCGAAGGGCGCGCGCAGTTCCGAGACGTCGGCCACGGCGGCGGCCAGGACCACGAAATAGGCCCGCAGCTCGCCGTCGCGGTCGAGGGCGGCCAGGAAGACGTCGACATAGGCCAGGACCGCCTCCAGGCCGTTCAGCTCATCGACCCGCCGGTCCTCCAGCAGGCCCCCGAGGCGGCCCTGCAGGTCGGCGATCAGGGCCTCGATCAGGCCCCGCTTGGAGCCGAACCGCTGGGTCACCAGGCCGCGGCTGTAGCCGGCCCGGGCGCCGATATTCTCGAAGGTGGCCGCGCCCATGCCGCGCTCCACCACCAGCTCGGCGGCGGCCGTCAGCAGCCGGCGTTCGGATTCGTCGCGCCGCTGGGCCTGGCTCCGGCGCGCTTTGACCTTCGTCAATGTCGTGACCATGTTGCGGATTCTAGAAAGTTGTTGGACAACTAACAAGTGGGTCGCGCTTGACCGTGCCCGCTCCAAGACAAGCAAGGCTGGAAACGCGCATGACCATCCCGTCCGATATCGCCCAGACCATCGTCGATCCCCGCGCCTATGCGGACGGAAAGCAAGTGGACGACGCCTTCGCCTGGCTGCGCAAGGAGGCGCCCCTGGAGCAGGCCCAGCCCGAGGGATTCGACCCCTTCTGGGTGGTGACGCGCCACGCCGACATCCTGGAGGTCGAGCGCCAGAACGACCTGTTCCACAACGGCGACCGCTCCACCGTGCTCACCACCATCGAGGCCGACAAGAAGGTGCGCGAGATGATGGGCGGCAGCCCGCACCTGGTCCGCTCCCTGGTGCAGATGGATAACCCCGACCACATGGCCTACCGGCGCCTGACCCAGGGCTCCTTCGTGCCGCAGAGCCTGCGCCCCCTGGAGGCGCGGATTCGCGAGATCGCCCGCGGCTTCGTCGACCGCATGGCCGCCCACGGAACCCAGTGCGACTTCGCCCGTGACGTGGCCTTCCTCTATCCGCTGCACGTGATCATGGAGGTGATCGGGGTGCCGGAATCCGACGAGCCGCGGATGCTGAAGCTGACCCAGGAGCTGTTCGGCAGCGCCGACCCCGAGCTGAACCGGACCGGCGACACGGCCCAGACCACCGACGAGGGCGTCGACACCATCCAGTCGGTGGTGATGGACTTCATGTTGTATTTCAACGCCATCACCGAGGATCGCCGGATCAATCCCCGCAACGACCTGGCCAGCGTCATCGCCAATGGCACGGTCAACGGCCAGCCGCTCGGCCACCTGGAGGCCATGAGCTACTACATCATCGCCGCCACCGCCGGCCATGACACCACCTCGTCGACCACCGCCGGCGCCCTGTGGGCTCTGGCCGAGAACCCCGAGCAGTTCGCCAAGGTGAAGGCCGACCCGAGCCTGATCCCCGGCCTGATCGAGGAATCGATCCGCTGGGTGACGCCGGTGAAGCACTTCATGCGCACGGCCACCGCCGACGCCGAGCTGGCGGGCAAGAAGATCGCCAAGGGCGACTGGATGATGCTGTCCTATCCCTCCGGCAACCGCGACGAGGCGGTCTTCGCCGACCCCTTCAAGTTCAACGTCGAGCGCACCCCCAACAAGCACGTGGCCTTCGGCTACGGCGCCCATGTGTGCCTGGGCCAGCACCTGGCCCGGATGGAGATGCGGGTCCTCTGGGAGGAGCTGTTCGCGCGCCTGGAGTCGGTTGAACTGGATGGCGCGCCGCGCAACATGACGGCCAGTTTCGTCTGCGGGCCGAAGTCGGTTCCGATCCGCTTCAAGATGCATTGAGCCCGCCCGTGTCCGAGCCCTTCAAGACCTGGCAGTGCCGCACCTGCGGCTACATCTATGAGGAAGAGTTCGGCGATCCGGGCGAGGGCCTGGCGCCGGGCACCCGGTGGGCCGACATCCCCGACACCTGGGTCTGCCCCCTGTGCGGCACCGCCAAGGCCGAGTTCGACATGATCGAGCTGTAGAGACGAGCGGGGCGGGGCGCGACAACGCCCGCCCGCCGTTGACTCGTCCGCCGCCGCCTCGTATATGCGCCGGCTCTTGTAGACACCCCCGGGCGAGAGCCTGGTCTTTAAGAAGATACGGTCATGAAGGTTCGAAGCTCGCTCAAGTCGCTCAAGACGCGTCACCGCGACTGCAAGCTCGTGCGCCGCAAGGGCGTCGTCTACATCATCAACAAGACCAACCCGCGCTTCAAAGCCAAGCAAGGCTAAGGCGGCCGGGGTCCCGGATGCCGAAGGCGGTCATCTGGGACGTTGGTAATGTGGTCGTGCGCTGGAATCCGCGCACGCTCTATTCCCAGATCTTTCCAGAGCCGGTCGCTTGCGACCGGTTTTTGTCGTCGGTCTGCACCATGATCTGGCACGTGAACCACGACCTGGGGGTCAGCTTCGCCGACAATCGCGCGCCCCTGGTCGCCCAGTTCCCGGAATATCGCGAGGCGATCGAGGCCTGGGAGACCCGCTGGTGGGACATGTTCTCCGGGACCATTCCCGAGAGCGAGGCCGCCATCGAGGCCCTGCATGAGGCCGGGGTGGCGCAGTACGGCCTGACCAACATGGCCGACGAGACCTTCGAAGGCACCATGGCCATGAGCCCGGCCTTCGGGCGCTTGGCCGACATCGTGGTCTCGGGCCGCGAGGGCATGATCAAGCCCGACCCCCGGATCTACGCCCTGACCTGTGAGCGCTTCGGCCTGGCGCCGGAGGACATCTTCTTCATCGACGACAGCCTGGCCAACGTCGAGAGCGCCCGGGCCTTCGGCATCGACACCCACCACTTCACCGATCCGGCGGCCCTGCGGCCGGCCCTGGTGTCGCGCGGCCTGCTGCGGGTCTGACCTCCCGCCGAGGAACCGGCGGCGGCGGCGCATGTTGTGGAGCGGTCACCAGCAAGGAGATCGCCCATGAGCACCCCCGCCGACCACGCCGTGAAGGTCCTGAACAGCCTGATCGAGACCACCCTCGACAGCGCCCACGGCTACAAGGAGGCCGCCCACAGTTCCGAGGACACGCAGTACAAGACCCTGTTCAGCGAGCGCTCGCTGAAGCGCATGAAGATCACCGGGGAGCTACAGCAGGAGGTGCGGACCTTCGGCGGCGAGCCGGAGGACGACCAGTCCGTGCTCGGCAAGGCGCACAACATGTTCGTCGACCTGAAGGCCGCCGTCATGGGTCATGACGAGAAGGCGATCATCAACGAGGTCGAGCGCGGCGAGGACTTCATCAAGGCCAAGTTCGAAAAGGCCCTGGCCGAGGACGACCTGCCCGCGACGGTCCGCGAGGTGGTCAGCCGCGCCTTCGCCGACATCAAGGCCGACCATGACAGCATCAGCGCCCTGAAGAAGCGCCTGAACTAGGAGAGCCGGCCCCGGCGTCTCTGTGCGCCGGGGCCGCCCCTTCGACCTAGTGGGTCTTGGCGGCCGCGTCGGCGGCGGCGTCGGCCTTGCGGGCCGCCGTGCCCGCGGCGTCGGCGGTGTTGGCCGCGGCGTTGTCCACCGCCGCGGCGGTGTTGGCGGCCGCCGCGTCGGCGTTGGCCGCGGTGTCGTTGGCGGCCGAGGAGGCCGCGGCGCCAGCCTGGTCGGCGGCGGCGGCGGCGTGGTCTTCGGTCTTCTGCGAGCAGGCGGCCAGGGTCAGGCTGGCGACAGCCGCCGAGAGGATCAGGGCGAGGCGCATGGGGTTCTCCGTTGGTGTTCAGGGTCTGCAGCGCCCACCCAGGCGACGGGAAGGCCGGAGCGCTCCCGCCTCGAATGAGGCCGAGAGCCTTAACCGCGCAAGGCCGGCTTTGGATGCATGGAGCGCCGGCAAGTCGACGCTGGGTCACCCTTGCGAGCCGCGGCGCTTCCGGAGCAGGGTGGTCCATCGACTGAAGGACCGTGGCGATGACCTCCCAGCCTCTCCCCTCGATGATCGACCTGACGCCGCTCAACGAGACCTATCGCATCGACCCCCACGAGGTTCTGGACGACCTGCGGAGCCGATGCCCGGTGCATCGCGATCCCCTCTCGGGCAATTTCGTCATCAGCCGCTATGGCGACGTGCGCGCCATCGTCTCCGACCGGGAGCTGTGGCGCGATCCGCTGCGGGCCGAGCCCGCGGCGATGTTCCAGCGGCAACAGACCCAGGGCTACGATCCCAGCCTGCCGCGCACCAGCCAAGCTAGCATCCTCACCCTGGACGACCCCGACCACGCCCGCATCCGCCAGCCCCTGGCCCAGGCCCTCTACGCCCGGGTGGCCCGCTTCCGCCCGGAGGTGGAGCGCATCGTCGGCGAGGCCCTGGACCGGATGGCGGGCGAGCCCAGCCTCGACCTGATGGCGGCCTTCTGCGTCCCGATCCCCATCGACGCCATCGCTTCGATCCTGGGGGTCGACCATGACCGCCTGGCGGAGTTCCGCGAATGGTCGGAGGGCAGCATCCAGGGCCTGAACCCGTTCCGCACCCCCGAACAGACCGCGGTGATGGAGACCGCCAGCGCGGCGCTGTCGAGCTACTTCACGCAGACCATCGCCGCCCGCCGGGTCGCGCCCCGCGACGACCTGATCAGCGACATGGTGGGGCTGCAGGCGGCCGGCGCCGACCTCAGCGACGACGAGCTGCGCATCAACCTGACCGCCCTGCTGATCGGCGGCAACCTCACCACCACCGACCTGATCGGCAACGCCGTGCGCCTGCTGCTGCTCCACCCGGCGGAGCTGGCCAAGCTGAAGGCCGATCCGAAGATCATCAACGGCCTGGTGGAGGAGGTGCTGCGCTACGAGCCGCCGGTGGACATCACCGGACGCATCGCGTCCGCCGACATGGAGGTGGGGGGCTGTCCGGTGAAGGCCGGCCAGGCCATGACCGTCTCCCTGCGGGCCGCCAACCGCGATCCCGAGGTCTACGAGGACCCGCACCGCTTCGACGTGACCCGCAAGCACCGGCCCCATGTGGCCTTCGGCGGCGGCGCCCATATCTGCATCGGCGCGCCCCTGGCGCGGCTGGAGGCCCAGGTGGCCCTGGTGATGCTGTTCGACCGCTTCCCGGACCTGAAGCTGGCCCATCCGGACGAAACCCCGGACTGGCGCCGCCTGCCCTTCTTCCGGGGCATGGAGCGCCTGGACGTGCTCATCTAGGTCGGGCGCCAACCCAGCGTTGACCCGGATCAAGGCCGGCCCTGGCCGGGGCCTCCAGGGTCGGGATTGATACGCGCTCGAGGCGCCCGGGGCCGGACATGGACTCTTCCAAAGCGACACCGGCCTTCGACATCCGGGGCCTGGCCAAGGTCTACAGGACCGAGGCCGGGGAGGTGCACGCCCTGCGCGGCGTCGACCTGCAGATCGCCAAGGGCGAGACCCTGGTGCTGCTGGGGCCCTCGGGCTCGGGCAAGTCCACCCTGCTCAACATCCTGGGGGGCCTGGACCGGGCGAGTTCGGGCTCGGCGCGCTTCCATGACCTGGAGCTGACCACCGCCAGCGACCGGGAGCTGACCCGCTACCGGCGGGCCAACGTCGGATTCATCTTCCAGTTCTTCAACCTGGTCCCCAGCCTGACGGCGCGGGAGAACGTGGCCCTGATCACCGAGATCTCCCGCGACCCCATGCCGCCCGAGGAGGCCCTGGCCCGCGTCGGCCTGGCCGAGCGGCTGGACCACTTCCCCGCCCAGCTCTCCGGCGGCGAGCAGCAGCGGGTGGCCGTGGCCCGCGCCATCGCCAAGCGGCCCGAGCTGCTGTTCTGCGACGAGCCCACCGGGTCCCTCGACAGCGAGAGCGGGGTCCGCGTGCTGGAGGCCATCGCCGAGGTCACCGCCGCGGTGGGGGCGACCACCATGATCGTCTCCCACAACACCTCGATCGGGGCCATGGCCGACCGGATCATCCGCTTCCGCGACGGCCAGATCACCGAGGCGGCGGTGAACCCCCACAAGATCGCCCCCCGGGAGATGGCCTGGTGAGGCCCGCTCCCCTGGACCGCAAGGTGCTGCGCGATCTGTGGCGGATGAAGTGGCAGGTGCTGGCCATCGCCCTGCTGATCGCCTGCGGGGTCTCGGTGGCGGTGATGTCCTTCTCGGCCCAGAGGGCCCTGGCCACCGCCCAGGCCGACTTCTACGAGGCGACCCGGTTCGCCGACGCCTTCGCCCAGGCCAAGCACGCCCCCCTGTCCCTCGCCCGGGAGCTGGCGGCCATCGAGGGGGTGAGCGCCCTGGACGTGCGCATCGCCGAGGTGGGCCTGATGGACGTGCCGGGCCTGGCGCGGCCGGCGACGGCCCGGCTGATCGCCCTGCCGCAGGACGAGCGGGCGGCGCTGAACGGGATCGTGCTGGTCCAGGGGCGGCTCCCCGACCCCACCCGTACCGACGAGGCCGTGGCCTTGAAGACCTTCATGACCGCCGCCCACCTGCATCTGGGCCAGAAACTGAGCGCGGTGATCGGCGGGCGGACCTTCGACTTCAAGATCGTCGGGGCGGCCCTGTCGCCGGAATATGTCTATGTGCCGGCCCCGGAGTCCTTCATGCCCGACGACGCCCACCAGGGGGTGCTGTGGGCGCCGCGGCCAGCGGTGGAACGGGTGGCCGGGATGTCGGGGGCGTTCAACACCGCCGCCTTCCGCCTGGCGCCGGGGACCTCGGTCGCCGGCGTGCTGCAGGACATCGACCGGCTGCTGGCGCCCTATGGCGGCCGGGCGGCCTACGCCCGCGCCGATCAGCCCTCCCACGCCTTCCTCGACGCCGAGCTCAAGGAGCTGTCCACCTCGGCCACCATCCTGCCGCCGATCTTCCTGCTGATCGCCGCGGCCCTGGTTCACCTGGTGATCTCCCGGCTGGTGGAGGCCGAGCGCGAGCAGATCGGCCTGCTCAAGGCCTTCGGCTACAGCGACCTGGAGGCGGCCTCGCCCTATCTGAAGCTGGCCGGCGCCATCGGCCTGACCGGCGCCCTGGCGGGGGGGCTCCTGGGCGGCGCCCTGGGGGCGGCCATCGTCGACCTCTATCGGGACTATTTCCGCTTCCCCGTCCTGGAGGTGACCTTCCATTGGCCGGCCTTCGTCGGCGCCTCGGCGGTGGCCGTGGGGGCGGCCCTGGCCGGATCCCTGACGGCGGTCCGCCGCGCCGCGGCCCTGTCGCCGGCGGTCGCCATGTCGCCGCCCCGGCCCGCGGCCTATCGCGCCGGCCTGCTGGACCGCCTGGTGCGGGGCAAGGGCGTCGACCAGGCCACCCGGATGGTCGTGCGCCACCTGGAGCGGTTCCCGATGCGCGGCCTGCTGGCCGCCCTGGGCCTGGCCTCCAGCCTGTCCCTGCTGGTGGGGACCCAGTTCATGTTCGACAGCATCGAGCAGGTGGTGGACCAGGCCTATTTCCGCACCCAGCGCTGGACGGAGTCGGTGGGCCTGGCCGAGGCGCGCGGGATCGCCGCGGTGGCCGAGATCGGCCGCCTGCCCGGGGTGACCGCGGCCGAGCCGGTGCGGGTCGTCGCCGCCCGCCTGAAGGCCGCCGGGCGCGAGGAGACCACCCGCCTGGTGGGGTTGGGTTCCGGGGCGCGCCTGCAGCAGCCCCTGGACGCCCGCGACCGGCCCATCCCCTTCAAGGGCGACGGCCTGGTGGTGAGCGAGGCCCTGGCGGGACGCCTGGGCCTGCATCCCGGCGACCGGGTCTGGGTGGAGGTGCTGGACGGACGCGGCCCCAGCGCCCTGATGACCATCACCGCTCTGGCCCGCGACTACAGCGGTTTCGCCGCCTATCTGGACCGCCGCGCCCTGAACCGACTGATGGGGGAGGGCGACCTGGCCAACCGCGCCGAGCTGCTGGTGGCGGCCGACGCGCGGCCGGCCTTCTATCGCGCGGTGGAGGCCAGGCCCGGCATCGTCGGGGCCTCGTCGCGCGACGAGACGGTGGCCGCCTGGCGCCAGGCCATGGCCGAGGCCTTCCGCGTGACGCTGATCTTCTATGTCGGCTTCGCCGCCGCCATCGCCTTCGGGGTGGCCTATAACGTCACCCGCATCTCGCTGTCGGAGCGGTCGCGGGACCTGGCCACCCTGCACGTCCTGGGCTTCGGCCATGGCGAATGCGCCTATATCCTGGCCGGGGAGCTGGTGATCCTGGCCCTGGCGGCGGTCCCCTTGGGGATTCTGGGGGGACAGGCCCTGGCCCATGGGCTGGTGGCCGCCTATTCCCGCGACGAACTGCGGCTGCCGGCGGTGATCACCGCCCAGAGCTACGGCCTGGCGATCGGCGCCTATCTGAGCGCCGTGCTGCTGGGCGGGGTGCTGGTGGTGCGCCGTGTCTGGGGCCTCGACCTCGTAAGCGTTCTGAAGACCAGGGAGTAGGGCCGTGGCCGACATCAAGTGGGTGAGATGGGCGCTGGGGGGCGCGGCGGCGGCGGTGGCGGTCGGCGCCCTGGCCCTGCTGCTGGCCCCGCGGCCCGTGCCGGTGGACGTCGGGATCGCGGGCGTGGGGCCCATCGCCCAGAGCGTCGCCGACCAGGGGCTGGCCCGGGTGCGGGAGGCCTATCTGGTGGCCGCCCCGGTTTCCGGCCGGCTGGAACGGGTGGAGCTGCACGTGGGCGACCGGGTCGTGGCCGGAACGACGGTGGTGGCCAGGATCCGTCCGGCCAGCGCCGACCTGCTGGACCCCCGGGCCCGCGCCCAGGCCGAGGCGACGGTCACGGCCGCGCAGGCGGCGGTCGGCGCGGCCCAGGCTCAGCAGGAGGAGCTGGCGGCGCAGGCGCGCAAGGCCGACGGCGACCTCGCCAGGGTCCGCGTCCTGGCCGAGAAGGGCTTCGCCGCCCGCCAGGCCCTGGATTCCGCCGAGGCACAGAGCCGCGCCACGCGCGCGGCGGTGCGGGCCGCGGCCGCGCAACTGTCGGTCCGGCGCTCGGAGCTGGCGGTGGCGCGCGGCGCCCTGCTGGGCCCCGACGCCGGCGACGGCCAGGCGGTGCCGGTGACCTCGCCCGCGTCGGGCTATGTCACCCGGGTGCTGCAGGAGAGCGCCGCGCCGCTCGCCATGGGCGCGCCCCTGCTGGAGGTCAGCGACCAGAGCGGCCTGGAGGCGGCCATCGAGTTCCTGTCCCAGGACGCGGTGCGGATCGCCGAGGGCATGCCGGCCGAGATCTACGACTGGGGCGGTCCCGGAACCCTGCCGGCGGTGGTGCGCCGGGTGGAGCCCCAGGCCTTCACCAAGACCTCGGCCCTGGGGGTCGAGGAGCAGAGGGTGCGGGTGCTGCTGCAGCTCACCGGTCCGGCGGCGAGCTGGGCGCGGCTGGGTCCCGGCTACCGCGTCTGGGGCCGGGTGATCCTGCGCCAGGCGCCCCACGCCCTGAAGGCGCCCCTCGGCGCCCTGGTGCGGGCCGACGGCGGCTGGGCGGTCTATCGGATCGAGGCCGGCCGGGCGCGGCTGGCCCCCATCAAGGTGGGCGCCCTCACCGACCGGGAGGCCGAGGTGCTGTCGGGCCTGAAGGCGGGCGACCGGCTGGTGGTCTTCCCCTCCGACAAGGTCCGCGACGGCGTGCGGGTGAAGGAACGGCCGAACCCCTAGCCTCGGACGAGTTCGAAGAACTCCTGGCGCGTGCGGGGATCGTCGCGGACCTCGCCCAGCAGGTGGCTGGTGGTCAGGCGCGAGCCCGGGGTGTTGACCCCGCGCATGGTCATGCAGCTGTGCTCGGAGATGATCACCACCCCCACGCCCTTGGGCGCCAGGATGTCCTGGATGGCGCCGGCGATCTCGGCGGTGAGCTTCTCCTGGATCTGCAGCCGCCGGGCGAAGCCGTGGACCACGCGGGCCAGCTTGGAGATCCCCACCACCCGGTCATTGGGCAGGTAGCCGACATGGGCTGTGCCCAGGAAGGGCAGCATGTGGTGCTCGCAGAAGCTCACCACCCGGATGTCCTTCAGGATCACCAGCTCGTCATAGCCCCCCACCTCCTCGAACGTGCGGGCCAGGTAGTCCTTTGGGTCGGTCTCGTAGCCGGAGAACAGCTCCTTGTAGGAGCGCGCCACCCGGGCCGGGGTCTCCTTGAGGCCCTCGCGGTCGGGATCGTCGCCGGCCCATTCGATGAGGGTGCGGACGGCGGCCTCGGCGTCGGCCTGGGTCGGGGGTTTGGGGGAACTGGTCATCGGGGGAACTCCGCGGCGTTCCGCCTCAACGGATCGCCCCGGTGAAGGTTCAGAGCGGATGACAGCGCCGGGTCCGGAGGCTAGTGTCCGCCGCTTTCCAGCCTCCTATCCGCGAGCTCCCATGGCCGACGACGCTTCCCACGCCGACATCCTGAACCAGACGGCCCAGGGCCAGCTGAAGAGCATCATCGAGCGCATCGAGCGCCTCGAGCAGGAGAAGTCGGAGATCGCCGAGCAGATCAAGGAGGTCTTCGCCGAGGCCAAGGGCAACGGCTTCGACGTCAAGATCCTGCGCAAGGTGATCCGCATCCGCAAGCAGGACGCCGCCAAGCGCCAGGAAGAAGACGCCATCCTCGACCTCTACCTCTCCGCGCTCGGAGTGATTTGAAGCGGGGCCCGCCAGACCGGAAGGCGCAGGCCCAACGGGCCGCGCTGAACGCCCTGAAGCGCGCCCAGCGCACGGCCGACAAGGCCGGCGTGAAGCTCTCCGACTGGGAGGGCGAATTCCTCGAATCGGTCACCGAGCGGGTGAAGACCTACGGCCGAGCCTTCGCCGACCCCGAGAAGGGCGGCGCGGGCGAGGCCTTCTCGGTGATGCAGCACATCAAGCTGAAAGAGATCGTCGCCAAGGCCAAGGGCGAGACCAAGCCGCCGCCGGCCCGGCGAGGCTTCAAGCGGCGCGGGCCGCCCAAGGCCGACAAGGACGGCGCCTAGGCGTGACCTCCGACGACACCCTGCCCGAGCTGATCGCGCGGGCGAGGCGGGCGGCGCTCACCCTGCGCGCCACGACCGTGAAGCAGCGCGGGGCCCGCCACGCCGTCTATGTGGCGCTGCTGGAGGATCCGCGCCGGCCCTGCCGCTGGGGCCTCTATGTGGGCGAGACCTCCCGCGACCCCGACCTGCGTTTCGACCAGCACAAGACCGGCTACAAGGCCAGCCGATGGGTGAACCGCTTCGGCGTCCGCCTGCTCCCCGAGGTGGTGGAGCACCTCAACCCCCTCAAGCGCTGGGAGGCCATCGACCTGGAGGAAGCCCTCGCCGAGGCCTTCCGCAAGGCCGGCGTGGCCTGGGTCGAGGGCGGCCACTAGGGCCTCAGGTTTCCCGCCCGATCGGATAGAGCCGGTAGCGGTCGTCATAGAAGGGCGTGCGCTCATAGAACCAGGCCAGGCGCGCGGCGGGGTCCCTGGCGAAGTCCGGCTCGGAGGCCAGCCTGGTCTCGAACTCCGCCCGCAACTCGGCGTCGGCGGCCAGCATGCGGTCGGCCAGGGGGGCGATGGCGTAGGCCTCGATATATTCCACCCGGGTCAGCACCTCGGGGATCATGCCCCAGGAAAAGAAGCTCTCGCTGGACTGCGGCTCCAGCAGCAGGACCACCAGGTCCCCCAGGGGCTGGTCGGTGGAGATCCGCGCCGAGCCGGGCGGGAAGGTCCAGGCGCGGCGCTCGGGGATCACCTGGGTGACCTTGATGGCCACGTGACCCTCGGCGGCCTCGCGGGCGATCTCCGGGTCCTTCAGCCGCAGCATGTCCAGGGTGAGGGTGCGCGGCGCCTCGACCCGCTCCATCGCCACCCCGTGCAGGGCCAGGCGCTCGATCAGGTCGCGCCGGTAGCTGGGGACCCAATAGGCCCGGGGCCGAGAGAGCGTCAGGGTCGGCTCCGACAGGAAATGGGGCAGGGACCACGGCTCCGGGTCCGGCTCCCCCAGCCAGCGGATCTCGCGGCGTCCCGAGGCCGGGCTCTCATAGGTGTCGTAGCGGATGCCCTTGAAGCTGCGCGTCCGCGCGGGCGCCTTGGCCCGGACGAAGTTGGCCGGAATCTGCGCCGGCCGCAGGGCGCGGTCGGCGGCGATGGCGGCCTTCAGACCCGCGCCCTCGCGGGCCAGCAGGCCCAGCGCGGTCTCCAGGAACACATAGGTGGCCAGCACCCGCTGGGCGTGGGGCTTGAGGCTGTGGTTCTCGATCAGGATGGTGGGGACATGGGCCGCCGCGCCCCAGCCGTTGGAGAACCGCTCGCCGAGCCCGCCGTCCGACAGTCCCGCCTTGGGGTCGTCGTCGTCCAGGCCGAACACCAGCTCGCCGGGGATGTGGCCCTCGGCCTCCAGGGCGTCGTTCATCACCGGCTTGAACACGTCGTCCAGCCAGATGGCGATGGCCGGCGACCGCGACCAGGAGCGTTCCTCGCCGTTGTAGCCGTAGGTCAGGTCGTACTGGTAATCGAGGCCGTCAGTGACGTGGATATCCACATAGAGGTCGGGCCGGTACCTGTTCAGCAACGACCGCGCCGCCTGCATCTCCGGCTGGTCCAGCTTCATGTAGTCGCGGTTGAGGTTCTGGTTCGTGGCGGTGTTGCGCCAGCCCTGGATGCGGGGCCCGCGCTGGTTGGGCCGCGAATAGGCCGAGGCCCGCTCGTGGCCGTCGACGCTGAGGATCGGCGCCAGGATCAGGTTGGCCCCGTCCAGCAGGTGGTCCTTTCCATGGAAGCAGATGTCGCGCAGCAGCATCATGCCGGCGTCCTTGCCGTCGATCTCGCCGGGATGGATGCCCGCCTGGGCCAGCAGCACCGGCTTGCCCGGATCGAAGGCCGCCCCGTCCTTGCTGGCGATCACCGCATAGATCGGCCGCCCCTCCGGCGAGGTCCCGAACACCTCGATGCGGATCCAGGGCGAGGCCGCCTCCAGCCGGTCGAACCAGGCGCGGGTCGCGGCGTAGTCGGGGCTGAAATTGTGGTCGGGGTCGGCCTCGAAGGCGGTGACCCAGGGATCGGAGGCCGGCCGCAGCAGGGCCTGGCTGGCGCCCTGCCAGGGCGGGGCCGGGGGCAGGAACTCCTGGTCCCAGGGGGCGACGGGGGCGGCGGGGGTGTCGACCATCTGCAGGCTCACTCCGGACGCGGCGAAGCCTGGCTCCGACGCGAGCTTGAACCTGTCCTCATTGCGGGAGCGGGCGGCCCCTGTCGAGGGCCCGCCCGAGCTCGGCCGGTCAGGCGACGGCCGCGGAGTCCTCGCCTTCGCCGTCCTTCAGGATGCCGTCCAGACCCTGTTCGCGAACCTTGCGGTAGAGGGTGGAGCGGCCGATGCCGAGCCGGCGGGCCACCTCGCTCATGTGGCCGGCATAGATCTCGATGGCCAGCTGGATCAGGTCGCGCTCGATCTCCTCCAGGGTCCGCAGGTGGCCGCGGCCGTCCAGGATGCGCACCGGCGAGTCCTGGGGGATCTCGCTCATCAGCTGCTGGGCCGTCGGCAGGGACGGCGCCTGGGCCATCAGGGCGGTGGGGGAGACGGCCTCCGGCGGCGGGGCGGCCACCCCGGAGATGGCCGGGAAGTCGTAGGGCTGCAGATAGGGCGAGTCGGCCAGGACGATGGCGCGATAGACCGCGTTCTCCAGCTGGCGGACATTGCCCGGCCAGTCGAAGGCCGTGAGGAAGGCCAGGGTCTCGGGCGAGGCGCCCACCACCGACTTGCCCTCTTCGATATTGAAGCGGCGGATGAAGTGCTCCACCAGGGCCGGGATGTCCTCGCGGCGATTGCGCAGGGCCGGGGCCTCGATGGGGAAGACGTTGAGGCGGTAGAACAGGTCCTCGCGGAACAGGCCGTCCTTCACCGCCTGGGCCGGATCGCGGTTGGTGGCCGAGACGATGCGGACGTCGACCTTCAGCGAGCGCTTGGAGCCGATGGCGTCGACCTCGCCCTCCTGCAGCACCCGCAGCAGCTTGACCTGCATGTCCAGCGGCAGCTCGCCCACCTCGTCGAGGAACAGGGTGCCGCCATTGGCCTCCTGGAACTTGCCCAGGTGCTTGTCGGTGGCGCCGGTGAAGCTGCCCTTCTCGTGACCGAACAGGATGCTCTCGATCAGGTTCTCGGGGATGGCGCCGCAGTTGACCGCCACGAAGGGCTTGCCTGCGCGGTCCGACGAGCCGTGCACGGCGCGCGCGATGACTTCCTTGCCGACCCCGCTCTCGCCGGTGATCAGGATGGGGATGGAGGACTTGGCCGCCCGCTCGCCCAGGCGCTTGACCATGGTCATGGCCGGGGAGTCGCCCACCATGTCGGCGAAGCTGGCGCGGCCGGTCGTGTGTTTCTTCAGCCGCTCGACCTCGCTCTTCAGGGAGCCGAGATTCAGCGCGTTGCGGATCGAGACGATGATGCGTTCCGGCGAGGCCGGCTTGACGAAGAAGTCGCAGGCGCCGGCCTGCATGGCGGCGACCACGGTGTCGATGCCGCCGGTGGCGGTGACCACGATCACCGGCTGCTGGTGACCGCGGGCGCGCATCTCCTTGAGGGTCTCCTGGCCGGTGATGCCGGGCATCACCAGGTCCAGCAGCACCAGGTCGGTCGGCGCGCCCGACTGCAGCCGGGCGATCGCCTGGTCGCCGTTCTCGGCGTGGACCGCGACAAAGCCCTCCCGCTCCAGGACCGCCTGGATCAGCCTGCGCTGTGTCGGGTCGTCATCGACGACTAGGACCGTCTTGGTCATTTGAAAACACCCACCAGAACCGGGCGCCGCCGCATGGACGAGGCCTCTTGTTGACCCGGATTGATACAGGCCTTGGGTAAAGGACGCGTTTCGGAGTCCTGAGTCGGGCGTTAACGCGGGGACTTGCGCACGGCCAAGCTCCGGCGCTCTCATCGGCCGAAATCCTGGGGAGGACGCCGATGTTCGTGGGCCACTACGCCGCCGCCCTTGCGGCCAAGAGCGCCGAGCCCCGCGGGCCGCTCTGGACCTATGTCCTGGGCTGCCAGCTGATCGACGTGGCCTGGGGCGGCCTGATCGCCGCCGGCGTCGAGCGGGTCACCGTGGACCCCAGTCTGCCGGGCAGCGCCCTGGTGCTGGAGCACATGCCCTACACCCACAGCCTGCCGGCCTCGATCGCCTGGTCGGTGGGGGCCGCCCTGCTGGCGAGGCTGGTCCTGCGCCTGCCCTGGAGGGTGGCGGTGGTGATCGCCCTGACGGTCTTCTCCCACTGGCTGGCCGACCTGCTGGTCCACCGCCCCGATCTGGAGCTTTGGTTCGGCGGCGAGAAGGTGGGGCTGGGGCTGTGGAACTATCCGGTCCCGGAACAGGCCGTGGAGATCGGCCTGCTGGGCCTGGCCGCGGCGGCCTGGACCTGGCGGCGCGCCAAGCTTGGCCAGGGGCTGTGGCCGGCCCTGGTGTTCGTCGCCCTGCTGCTCGCCCTGCAGATCTACGCCATGCTGCAACCGGCCAATCCCGACCCTGTCGGCCTGGGGACCACGGCGCTGGCCGTCTACCTCGCGTTCACGGTCCTGGCATGGATCGTCGACCGGCCTGGGCGCAGGCCGGCCTGACGCGACGTCACCGGTTGCGGCGTCGACGCGCGCGCGCATAGTGCGGCCAGGACCGGCATACACGGTCGGGGAGGACCATCATGAAGCTCAGCAAGCTCGCCATCGTCCTGGCGATCTCAGCCCTCGTCGCGGCCTGCGGACAGGCCAAGCCCGGAAACGTCGACGGCAAGCGGATCGCCGCGGCCGCGAGCAACGGCGACTGGGTCTCGGTGGGCCGGACCTATGACGAGCAGCGCTTCAGTCCCCTCACAAAGATCGACACCAAGAACGTCGGGACCCTGGGCCTGGCCTGGTACCACGAGTTCGACACCGACCGCGGCCAGGAGGCCACCCCGGTGGTGGTCGACGGGGTCATGTACACCACGACGGCCTGGTCCAAGGTCTACGCCTTCGACGCCAAGACCGGCGAGCTGAAGTGGTCCTACGACCCCAAGGTCGACGGCTCCAAGGGCTATGACGCCTGCTGCGACGTGGTCAACCGTGGGGTCGCCGTCTGGAAGGGCCGGGTCTATTTCGGCACCCTCGACGGCCGGCTGATCGCGCTCGACGCCGCCACCGGCAAGCCCGTCTGGACGACCCAGACCACCGACAATTCCCAGCCCTATACGATCACCGGCGCCCCCCGGATCATCAAGGACAAGGTGATGATCGGCAACGGCGGCGCCGAGTACGGCGTGCGCGGCTACCTGTCGGCCTACGACACCGCCACCGGCAAGCTGGTCTGGCGCTTCTACACCACCCCCAACGCCAAGGGTCAGCCGGACGGCGCGGCCAGCGACAAGATCATGAAGGAGAAGGCCGCCGCCACCTGGTTCGGCGACGGCTGGAAGGAGACCGGCGGCGGCGGCACGGTCTGGGACTCCATGGCCTATGATCCCGACCTCGACATCCTCTATGTGGGCGTCGGCAACGGCTCGCCCTGGAACCGGCTGAAGCGGTCGGACGGCAAGGGCGACAACCTCTTCCTGTCCTCGATCCTGGCGCTCAAGCCCGACACCGGCGCCTATGTCTGGCACTATCAGACCACGCCCGGCGAGAGCTGGGACTACACCGCCACCCAGCACATCATCCTGGCCGACCTGACCGTGGGCGGGACGCCGCGCAAGGTGCTGATGCAGGCGCCGAAGAACGGCTTCTTCTACGTCCTCGACCGGGCGACCGGCGAGCTGCTCTCGGCCAAGAACTATATCCCGGTGACCTGGGCGACGGGGATCGACCCCAAGACCGGCCGCCCCATCGAGAACCCCGGCGCGCGCTATGAGACCGCGCCGTCCCTGCAGTTCCCCGGACCGCTGGGGGGCCACAACTGGCACCCGATGTCCTTCAGCCCCAAGACCGGCCTGGTCTATATCCCGGCCCAGCTGGACCCCTTCGCCTACACCAACGAGAAGGACTACAAGCACCGCCAGGGCGCCTGGAACCTGGGCACCGATCTGCTGGCCAACGCCTTCCCGAGCGACAAGGCCCAGCTCGCCGGCCTGAAGTCGATGTTCAAGGGCCAGCTGATCGCCTGGGACCCGGTGGCCCAGAAGGCCCGCTGGACCGTGCAGCATCCCTATTTCTGGAACGCCGGCATCATGTCGACGGCCGGCGGCCTGGTGTTCCAGGGCGATGGGGTGGGCGAGTTCGTCGCCTATGACGCCGCCACCGGCAAGAAGCTGTGGAGCTACAAGACCGAGAACGGCGTCGTCGCCGCCCCCTCCACCTACGAGATCGACGGCGAGCAGTACGTGGCCCTGATGGTGGGCTATGGCGGCGGGGCGCCGACCTCGGCCTCGGCGGTGCTGCGCGAGCGGCCCCGGCTTCCTGGCCGCCTGATGGTCTTCAAGCTGGGCGGCAAGGCCCAGGCCAAGCCCTACGACATCCCGGTGATCCCCAATCTCGACCTCACCGGCGTCACCTCCGCCGGCGACGCCAAGGCGGGCTTTGCTCTGTTCCACAATAACTGCCAGGTCTGCCACGGTCCCAGCGCCTCGGGCGCCTTCCTGCCCGACCTGAAGAAGTCGCAGATGCTGCTGACCGAGGCCGACTGGAAGTCGGTGGTGATCGACGGCGCCCGCAAGGCCAACGGCATGGCGAGCTTCGCCCGCTTCCTGTCGCCCAAGGACGCCGAGGACATCCGCGCCTACGTCCTCACCGAGGCCCGCAACGCCCAGGCCGGCGCCGCGCCCGCCAAGGCCCAGGGCGCGAAGTAGGGCGTCCGCCCAAGATCCTCCCCCAGCGCGCAGCGCGAACTGGGGGAGGTGGCGCGCGCAGATATGCGCGTGACGGAGGGGGTGTCTGGCAGGGCGCCGGCAAACAAGAGTCAAAGTCCCCCTCAGCCAGCCTTACGGCTGGCAGCTCCCCCAAAGGGGGAGCATCTGTCCGGCAGGAAAGTGGTCAAGCGACCCGCAGCGCCGCCTCCACCTGCTCGGCGATCCAGTCGGCTTGGTCGGCGGTGAGCACCAGGGGCGGGGAGATGCGGATCGTGTGGTCGTGGGTGTCCTTGGCCAGCAGGCCGCGGGCGGCCAGGGCCTCGACCACCGGCCGGGCGCCGCCGGCCTCGGGGCGAAGCTCCACGGCCAGCATCAGGCCGCGGCCGCGAACCTCCCTGATCGCGGGGTTGGCGATGGCCGACAGCGAGGCCTTCAGCCGCGCGCCGAGGGCCGCGGAGTTCTCCACCATGCCCTCGTCCACCAGCACCTTCATGGCCATCCGCGCCACGGCGCAGGCCAGCGGATTGCCGCCGAAGGTGGAGCCGTGGTCGCCGGGCTTCAGCACCCCCAGGACCTGCGCGTTGGAGAGCACGGCGGAGACCGGATAGACCCCGCCCGCCAGGGCCTTGCCCACCAGGGTGAGGTCGGCCTCGATCCCCTCGTGCTCCTCCGCCAGCAGCTTGCCGGTGCGGCCGAACCCGGTCTGAATCTCGTCGAGGATCAGGACGACGTTGTGGGCGGTGCAGAGTTCGCGGACCCGCGTGAAATAGCCGGCCGGCGGAATGACCACGCCCGCCTCGCCCTGGATCGGCTCCACCAGGAAGCCGACGGTGTTCTCGGTGATGGCCGCCTCGAAGGCGGCGGCGTCGCCATAGGGAACCACCTTGAAGCCGGGGGTGAAGGGGCCGAAGCCGGCGCGGGTCTGGTGGTCGGAGGAGAAGCCGACGATGGCCAGGGTCCGGCCGTGGAAGTTCTCCGAACAGACGATGATCTCGGCGCGATCGGCCGGCACGCCCTTCACCTCGTAGCCCCACTTGCGGACGGTCTTCAGCGCGCTCTCCACGGCCTCGGCGCCGGAGTTCATCGGCAGGGCCATGTGGGAGTTGGTCAGGGTGCAAAGCTCCTCCAGGAAGGCCGGGAGCTGGTCGTTGCGGAAGGCGCGGCTGGTGAGGGTCAGGCGCTGGGCCTGCTGCGTCAGGGCGCCGATGATGCGCGGGTGGCAGTGGCCCTGGTTCACCGCCGAATAGGCCGAGAGGCAGTCCAGATAGCGTTTGCCGTCCACGTCCCAGACATGCACCCCCTCGCCGCGGGTCAGGACCACGTCGAGGGGCTTGTAGTTGTGGGCGCCGTAGTGGTTTTCCCGCGCGATCAGGTCGGCGGCGCGGCTGAGGGTGGCGGTGGTCATGCGGGGACTCCCTGCGGGGCGGAGACGAGATCCAGGCGAAGGGTCATGCAGAAGGCGGCCCCGCCGGACAGGATGAAGGGGGCCAGGTCCACCTCGATCAGGCGGTAGCCGCGGGCCTCGATGCGGGCCTTCAGCTCGGCCGGGGCGCGGGCCATGATCACCGTGGATCCCAGGCAGACGGCGTTGACGCACAGGGCCTCGGCGTCCTGGCGGGTGGCGATGATCCGGTCGGCGGGGGCGACGCGGGCCTCGATGGCGGCCAGCGCCTGGGGCGTGAAGGCCGGCGGATAGTAGAGCACCTCCCCGCCGCTCAGCGGCCGGAAGCAGGTGTCCAGGTGGTAGAAGTGGGGGCTGGCCAGCTCCAGGGCCACGGCGGGGCGGCCGAAGGTGCGGGCGATGACCTGGGCGGCGCCGACGTCGGAGCGCTGGCCGTGGCCGGTCCAGAAGACGCCCCGGGTCTCGTCCCACAGGGCGTCGCCCGCCCCCTCGTGGACCAGGCCCTCGGGGAGCTCGACGATGCGCTCGATCCAGCCGCGGCGCTTCAGGGTCTCGAAGGCCGCCCGGAAGGGGGCCTCCTCGCCCTGGCGCTCGGGGTGGCGGAAGCGGGCCAGCAGGGCCGTCCCGTCCAGCACCACGGCGGCGTTGGCGGGGAAGACCAGATCGGGCAGGCCCGGCACGGCGGGGACCATCTCCACCCGGGCGCCGGCGGCCTGCAGGGCCCAGCTCAGGGCCGCCGAGCCGGCGCGGGCGGCGCGGGCGTGGGTCGGGGTCCAGGCGGCGGGGCTCATCCAGGGATTGATGGTGTAGCTGACGTCGAAATGACCGGGATCGGTCATCAGGAAGGTGGGGGCCATGGGTCGCCTCATGAGGAGTCCGCCCAACTGTCCCGCGCCGTCGTGCTAGCGAAAAGCCGCAGAGATGCTACGGTCTGCCGGAATTGTTGGCGTTCCGGCATAGAGTTCTAGCGATATGGACGATCTGGACCGCCGGCTGTTGGCCCTGCTGCGCGAGGACGCCCGGGCGCCGGCCTCCAACCTGGCCACCAAGCTGAAGGTCTCGCGCGGCACCGTGCAGAACCGCATCGAGCGGATGCTGAAACGGGGCGCCATCCAGGGCTTCACCGTCCGCGCCCGGCCCGAGCTGGAGGCCGAGCGGGTGCGGGCGATCATGAGCCTGGCCATCGAGGGGGAGCGGACGGCGGCGGTGGTCAAGGCCCTGCGCGGTTTCCCGGAGGTGGCGGCGGTCCACTCCACCAACGGCCGCTGGGACCTGATCGCCGAGCTGGACGCCGCCTCCCTGGCCGATTTCAGCCGCCTGTTGGACGAGGTCCGCACGCTCGAGGGGATCGGCGCCAGCGAGACCAGCCTGCTGCTGAGGACCCACCCGATCTAGCTCGCCAGGCGGGTTCGACCACGTTAGCCTCGATCCATGACACCGGTTTCCGCCCTGATCGCCGCCGTGGCCCTGGTCCTGGGCCTGGCCACCGCCGCCGCCGCCCAGGAGAGCCCCGCCGGCCCCGGCCCCGGCCACGCGGTGATCGCGTTGTGGCCCAAGGAGCCGCCCGGCGCCGAGCACGCCACGGCCCGCGAGGCGGTGGTCGAGCGGTCCAAGGACACCTCCGTCATCCGCGACCGCATCCTCAAGGGCGTCGCCCACCCGACCCTGATCGCCTTCCAGCCGGAGCATCCCAACGGCGCGGCCCTGCTGATGGCGCCCGGCGGCGGCTACTCGTGGGTGGTGATGGACAAGGAGGGCTACGAGACCGCCGAGGTCTTCGCCAAGGCCGGCGTCACCGTCTTCGTCATGACCTACCGCCTGCCCCAGGAGGGGTGGAGCGCCGGCCCCGCCGCGCCGCTGCAGGACGCCCAGCGGGCCCTGCGCCTGATCCGCGCCCACGCCGCCGAGTACAGGGTTGATCCGGGGCGGGTGGGGGTGATGGGCTTCTCGGCCGGCGGCCATGTGGCCGGCATGCTGACCCTCCGGTTCGACCAGCCCACCTATGCCGCCGTCGACGCCGCCGACCTGGTCTCGGCCCGGCCCGACTTCGCGGTGCTGATGTATCCGGTGGCGACCATGGCCGAGCCCTACGCCCACCCCGGCTCCCGCCGGAACCTGCTGGGAGAGTCGCCCACGCCGACGGCCGTGGCCGACCAGTCGCTGGAAAGGCTCGCCCGCCCCGACGCCCCGCCGGTCTTCCTGGTCCATGCCGTGGACGACGCGAGCGTGCCGGTGGAGAACAGCCTGCAGCTCTTCGCCGCCCTGCGGGCCAAGCAGGTCCCGGTGGAGATGCACCTCTTCGAGGAGGGCGGCCACGGTTTCGGCCTGCGCTTCACCACCGGCAAGCCCGTCGCCGCCTGGCCCGACCTGGTGCTCGGCTGGATGGGGCGGCGGGGCTATCTCGAGCCGAAGGAGCGTCATCCCTAACGCGCTCTTAGGGGCGTTCCTTCACGACGAATTCAGCGCCGCCGTGGAGAATGCGCCCTGCGTCGAGGGGCCTATGCAGATATCCACGCTCGGGGCGGCCCAGTCCGGCGCGCCCGCCATCCTGCCCGACAGCGTCGCGGCCGCCGCCCTGGTGCTGGGCGACCGCAGCGGCGCCGTGAGCCTGCGCGCGCAGCTGGCCTCCTACCAGGATCTGGCCGGACGCTGGCGCCAGGCCCAGGGCGGCGAACGCCAGGCCCTGGCCCGGGTTCTCACCGACTCCCCCTTCGCCCAGCGGGTGCAGACAACTCTGAACGCCTTCACCCGGGCCGCCTGGGCGGGCCCCAACGCGGTCCCTCCCGAGCCCCAGGCCAAGATGCTGCAGGCCTTCGACGCCCTCCCGCCCGACGACCAGCAGATCGTCGCCGGCGTGCAGGTGGACGCCGCCGGGGCCCCGGCCTACGCCTCGGCCGACGACTACCGCGCCCGGCTGCAGGCCGATCTCGACCAGGCCCAGCCCCGCCGCGCCGACAGCGTCACCCTATCTCCGCAGGCGCAGGCCACCTTGGCCGGCGCCGCCCCGCCCGAGCCCATGCCGCCGCCGGAGGTCGCCCCCGAACGTGCGGCGGCCATCGCGGCCTATGCCAGGCTGGCGCGGTAGGGGACGCCGGATCGGTGTCCCGTCTCCCCTTACTCGTGCGTCATCCCGGCCGAAGCGCAGCGGAGAGCCTGGAATCCAGGGGCGGTGCGCACGGCGCCTGGGTCCCGGATCGCCTGTCGGCGTCCGCGATGACAGTTATTTTTCTGAGACGGGAGAGCGCTACCCCTCCGCCGGCGCCACCTTGTCCTGGGTCTTGGTGTCGAAGTCGCTGGCCTCGTGGCGTTCGCGCAGCTGCGACGAGGGCTCCCCGAAGGTGCGGTTGACCATCCGGCCGCGCTTCACCGCCGGCCGCTCGGCGATCTGGTCGGCCCAGCGGTTGACGTTCTTGTAGGACGCCACGTCCAGGAACTCGCCGGCCTCGTAGAGCACGCCCTTGGCCATGCCGCCGTACCAGGGCCAGATGGCCATGTCGGCGATGGTGTACTCGCTCCCGCCGACGTACTCGGCCTCCGCCAGACGCCGGTCCAGCACGTCCATCTGCCGCTTCACCTCCATGGCGTAGCGGTCGATGGCGTATTCGATCTTCATGGGCGCATAGGCGTAGAAGTGCCCGAACCCGCCCCCCAGGAACGGCGCCGAGCCCATCAGCCACATCAGCCACGACAGGCACTCGGCCCGGGGCGCCGGCGCGGTGGGCAGGAAGGCGTTTCCGAACTTCTCCGCCAGGTGGATGAGGATCGCCCCGCTCTCGAACACCCGGATCGGCTCGGGCCCGCTGCGGTCCAGCAGGGCCGGGATCTTCGAGTTGGGATTGATCTCCACGAAGCCGGAGCTGAACTGGTCCCCGGCCCCGATATTGATCAGCCAGGCGTCGTACTCGGCCCCGGTGTGCCCCAGCGCCAGAAGCTCCTCCAGCATGATGGTCACCTTCACCCCGTTGGGGGTGCCCAGCGAATAGAGCTGCAGCGGATGGCGGCCCACCGGCAGCGCCTTCTCGGAGGTCGGCCCCGCGATCGGCCGATTGATCGCCGCGAACCGCCCGCCGGACTCCTTGTTCCAGGTCCAGACCTTGGGGGGTGTGTAGGTGTCGGTCATGGCTTCCTCCGGGGTGCGCGCAACTTCGTGCGGTGTGGCTACCGATGTGGGGCAGGCGAGGGCGTTTGGCGAGGGGGGTGAGGTGGAAAGGGCTGGCTGTTGGCCGCCGAGGCACGGCCATCCGCCCTAGTCCCGCCCCGACCCGCGCGCTAAACCTCCGCCCATGAACGCGCCCGTGAAGACCGACGCCCTGCCCGAGTGGCAGCTCTCCGACCTCTATGAGGGCCGCGACGACCCGAAGATCGAGGCCGACCTGGCCGCCGCCAAGGCGGCCAATGACGAGCTGGTGAAGCTGAAGGGCCGGTTCGTGGGCATGCGCTCCGATCCGCTTCACCTGGGCGAGCTGCTGGACCACGGGATCGGGCTCTATGAGAGCGCGGTGAACGGGCTGTGGGCCGTGGGCGCCTATGCGGGCCTGGCCAGTTCGGTGGCCAAGGACGACCCGGCCTGGGCCAAGTTCGAGGGCGACCTGCGCACCCGGTCCTCGCAGATCGGGGCCGAGAGTCTGTTCTTCACCCTGGAGCTCAACCAGCTCGAGGACAACGAGATCGAGATGGCCTTCAAGGCCCATCCGCCGGCCGCCCGCTGGCGCTCCTGGATGCGCCGCGTACGGCTGTCGCGGCCCCACGAGCTGTCGCCCGACCTGGAGCGGCTGCTGATCGACCGCTCGCCGGCGGTGGCCAACTGGATCCGGTTGTTCGACGAGACCCTGGCCCGGCTGTCGGCCAAGGTGGGCAAGGAGACCCTGACCCTGCCCGAGGTGCTCAACCGCCTGTCGGACCCCGACGTCGCCAAGCGCAAGGCCGCCGCGCACGGCCTGGCCAAGGCGCTGGAGGACCGCACGCCGGAGCTGGCGCTGGCCATGAACACGCTCGCCTTCGAAAAGCAGGTGGAGGACCGCTGGCGGAAATATCCGTCGCCCGCCGCCAGCCGCCACATCGCCAACGAGGTGGACGCCGACGCCGTCGAGGCCCTGGAGGCCGCGGTGGTGGAGGCCTATCCCGCCGTCAGCCACCGCTACTATGCGCTCAAAGCGCGGCTGATGGGCCGCAAGACCCTGGACTACTGGGACCGCAACGCGCCCCTGGATACCGGCGCCCAGCGCACCTACGACTGGGGTCAGGCCAAGGGCATGGTGCTGGAGAGCTTCTCCGACCTGGCGCCCAAGTTCGCCGACACGGCCAAGACCTTCTTCGATCAGCCCTGGATCGACGCGCGGCCGCGGGCCGGCAAGCAGTCGGGGGCCTTCTCACACCCGGTGACCGCCGAGCGGCACCCCTATGTGTTCATGAACTACATGGGCGAGCGCCGCGACGTGCTCACCCTGGCCCACGAGCTGGGGCACGCGGTGCACCAGACCCTGTGCCAGCCCCTGGGCACCTTGCTGGCGGACACCCCTCTGACCCTCGCCGAGACCGCCTCGATCTTCGGCGAGGGCCTGGTGTTCGAGCGGCTGCTGGCCGGCGCCTCGAAGGGCGAGCGGATGGGCCTGCTGGCCGGCCAGATCGAGGACGGGCTCAACACGGTGGTGCGGCAGATCGCCTTCCACCGCTTCGAGAGCCGCTTCCACGCCGCCCGGGTCGAGGGCGAGCTGGCGCCCGACCAGATCGGCGCCATCTGGCTGGAGACCATGGGCGAGAGCCTGGGCCCGGCCATCAAGCTCAACCGGGGCTACGAGCACTACTGGGGCTATGTCAGCCACTTCGCCCACGCCCCCTTCTATGTCTACGCCTACGCCTTCGGGGACCTGCTGGTGCGCGGCCTGATGGAGAAGCGCCGGGAGGACCCGGTGGCCTTCGCCCCGCTCTACGAGGACCTGCTGGCCGCCGGCGGCACCCGGACCTATGTCGAGGCCCTGCGCCCCTTCGGGCTGAACCCGCGCGAGAAGGCCTTCTGGGCGGCGGGCATGACCCAGATGGAGCGCCTGGTGGACGCCTTCGAGGCCCTGGTGTGAGGGGCGCGGAAAGAAGCTGAGCCTCGCGCGTTCATGCGCCCATGACCGACCCCGCCAAGAAGCCGCTCGCGCGGCGGATCGAGACCCGCGCCCTGCTGATCTGGCTGGGCGGGGCCGCGGCGATCTGGGGGTTCTTCAACGTCGCCAGCGAGGTCACCGAGGGCGACACCGCGGCGATGGACCAGCGCCTGCTGCTGATGCTGCGCCGGCCCGGGACGCTGAGCGACCCCATCGGACCACGTTGGCTGGAGGAATCCATGCGCGACGTCACCGCGCTCGGGGGCTTCACCTTCCTCACCCTGGCGACCATCGTCGCGGTGTTGCTGTTCAGCTTCCACGGCAAGCGGCGGCAGGCCTGGATCCTGGCCGGCGCCGTGCTGGCCGCCCAGGTGTCCAGCGAGGTGCTGAAGACCTTCTATGACCGGCCGAGGCCCAGCCTCGTGCCGCATGGCAGCTACGTCTACACCCAGAGCTTCCCCAGCGGGCACTCGACCCTGTCGGCCACGGTGTTCCTGACCCTGGCCACCCTGATCGCCAGCGTGGAGGTCCGGGCCAGCACCAAGATCCTGATCTATGTCCTGGCGGTGCTGACGACGATCGCCGTGGGCTTCAGCCGGGTCTATCTCGGGGTCCACTGGCCCAGCGACGTGCTGGCGGGCTGGAGCCTGGGGGCGACCTGGGCCTTCGGCGCCTGGGTGGTGCTGGAATGGATGCGCCGCCGCGACGTGAGCCGCGAACGGGTCTAGGCCGCTTCCGGCCGGTAGCCGACGCCGATGGCCGCGAGGTCGGCGAGGAAGGCCTCGGTCAGGGCCGCCATGTCGATCATGGCGCGGATCACCTCGGGACGGGCGAGGACCTCGGTGGGGGTGGTGAGGCCGTCGGGGCCACGCTCCACAAGTCCGCGGTCCTCCAGCCGTTTCACGGCGCGCCGGGCGGTCTCGTAGGGCAGCAGCAGGAACTTGCCGATGGCGTAGACGCTGACCGGGTGGCGCTGGGCGTCGGGAACCGCCTCCTCCAGGCCGGCATAGGCCTGGGCCAGCTCCGGGTCGTGGGTGACGTGGGCGATATTGGCCTTGTTGACGGCGCGCAGGGCGAGCACGGTCAGGACGTCGAGGTCCATGATCTTGGCGGAGTGGCAGGTGGACTCCAGGAAGAAGTCGGTGGTCAGGCGCAGGGTCTGGCGCAGGACGTCGGGGCCCGCGGCCCGCGGCGGGCCGGCGGCGACGCCAAGGCGGCCGGCCTCCTGCACGAACCCCGTCGTGGCGGCCCAGGTCTCGGCGATGATGCCGTCGTGGGCCGGATCGGTCAGCACCTTGGCGGGGATGATCAGGCCGCCGTCCATGTCGGCGCAGACGCCCGCGGCCACCAGCTGCCTGACCCGGCGGCGGATCGTCTCGTAGGGCAGGCCCAGGTCCTTGGCCACGGCGTAGACGCTGACCGGCCGGCGGCGGTCGTCGGTGGGTACGCCGGCGATGCCCTCGTGGGGGTGGGTGATGACCTCGCGGGAGGTCAGGAGCTCGCGGACATTGGCCCGGTTGATGGCCAGGATGGTCAGGGCGGTGACGATGTCGCGGCTGATGAACCGGGCCGAGCGTCGGGCGGTGTTCACGTGATAGTCGCCGGCCAGGCGGGCGATCAGGCGTCGGCGGTCGGCGATCTCGACGTCAGGGCGCATGCGGTTCCCTTCCCTACGCAAAGAGGTGACGCGCCAGGCCCAGGTGGCCTGATTTGAGGGACCCCTCAATAGTTTTGAGAACGACGGTATGCCACGTGGCCTGGAGCCGCAGTGGCGAAGCCTAGCCCTGGGGTTGGTAGGTCAGGCCAACGGCGGCCAGGTCGGCCAGAAGCGCCTCGGTGCTGGCCACCAGTCCCACGATCCCGGCGACCACGGCGGGGCGGGCCACCACCTCGGCGGGCACGATCAGGCCGCCGTCCTGGCGATGCACCAGACCCTCGGCCTCCAGCTGCAGCAGGGTGCGGCGGACGGTCTCGTAGGGCAGCAGCAGGTCCTTCGCCAGGCCGTAGACGCTGATCGGGCGCCGCTCGTCGTCGGAGAGGACGTCGGCGAGGCCGGCATGAGCCTGGGCGGCCTCGGGGTCGTGGGTCACGTGCCGCACATTGGCCAGGTTGACCGCCCGCAGGAGCAGGGCGGAGGCGGGATCCAGGTCCATGGCGCGGGCCATCTGGCAGACCGCCTCCAGGCAGTAGGCGGTCACCAGACGGTTGACCTGCCGGAACTGGTCAGGGCTGGGGGACTGATTGTGGCCGGGCGCGTGGACCCCAAGCCGGCCCGCCTCCTGCACGAACGCGACCGTGGCGGTCCAGGTCTCGGCCGCCGCGGTCAAGAGCCGGGGATCGAGAATCGCCTGAGCCGGGATGATCACCCCGCCGGCCACCGTTTCGCAGAAGCCCGCCTGGCTCAGCTTCCTCACATGCCGGCGGGCGGTCTCGTAGGGCATGTGGAGATTGCGGGCCACCATGTAGATGCTGACCGGGGTGCGAAGGTGGTCGGGAGGAACCCCCGGGACGCCGGCATAGGGCTCGGCGATGGTTTCCCGAGAGGCGGTCAGGGCGGCGACATTGGCCCGGCTGATCTCAAGGAAGACCAGCACGGTGAAGACGTCGCGGCTGGTCGACCGGGCCACGCGCCGGGCCGCGTCGAGCTGAAATTCCCCGCCGAGACGGGACAGCAGGCGGCGGCGGTCCACGCCGTGCGGGTCTTCGGACATGCCCCATCGTTTACCTACGGCCGGGGCGGCGCAGCAAGGCGCAACTACAGTCCCAACACCGCCTTGGCGATGATGTTGCGCTGGATTTCGTTGGTCCCGGCATAGATCGAGCCGGCCCGGTCGTTGAGGTACTTCGACGCCACCGTCAGGCTGTGGTCGGGGCCGACATGGCCCTGGTCGGCGGGCGGGGTGAACAACGGCGTGGGACCGCCCGGGGCGGTGGCGTGGGGCTGGTAGGGGACGCCATAGGCGCCGGCCGCCTCCAGGGCCAGCTCGGTGAGCTTCTGGCTGAGCTCGGTCCCCACCGTCTTCATCATCGAGGACTTGGCGCCGGGCGCCTCGCCCGAGCTGAGGTTGGCCAGGATCTGCAACTCCACGGCCTCCAGGGCGTCGATCTCGATGGCGGCGGCCGCCAGGCGCGCGGCGAAGCTGCGGGTGTCGTCGAGGTGGGGCTCGGCCGCCGCCATGGCGGCGATGCGCGCCAGGCGGGCCCGCAGGCCGGGCGCGCTGACCCCGCCGCCGCGCTCGAACTCCATCAGGTACTTGGCCACCGTCCAGCCCTCGCCCACCTTGCCCACCACATTGGCCCTGGGCACGCGCACGTCGGTGAAGAAGACGTCGTTCTGGATGTGCTCCCCCGACAGCATCAGGATCGGACGGACCTCGACGCCGGGGGTGGTCATGTCGATCAGCAGGAAGGTGATCCCCTGCTGGCGGATGCCCTCGCTGGAGGTCCGCACCAGGCAGAAGATCCAGTTGGCGACATTGGCGTGGGTCGTCCACAGCTTGTGGCCGTTGCAGACGAAGTGGTCGCCGTCCTCCACCGCGCTCATCTGCAGGGAGGCGAGGTCGGAGCCCGAGGCCGGCTCGGAATAGCCCTGGCACCAGTGGTGCTCGCCCGACAGCATGCGCGGCAGGTAGTGGGCCTTCTGCTCGGGGCTGCCGTGGCCGATCAGCACCGGGCCGCACATGCCGATCCCCATGGGCGAGAGCGGCGGGGCGCCGGCGGCGGCCAGCTCCTGGGCGAAGATATAGCGCTGGGCCGCGCTCCAGCCGCAGCCGCCGTACTCGACGGGCCAGGCCGGCGCCGCCCAGCCGCGGGCGTGCAGGATGGCCTGCCATTCGGTGGCCAGGTCATGCGGGGCGTAGACGCTGGTCATCAGCCGGCTGGTGCGCCGCATTTCCGGCGTCAGCTCGGCGTCGAGGAAGGCGCGCACCTCGTCGCGGAAGGCGAGATCCGCCTGGCTCCAGCTCACCTTCATCGCGCCCTCCCAAGGCTGTTTGGCGCGATCATGCCCAGGTGACGGACCGGCAGGCGAGTCCCGCGCTCGCGCCCAGTCGACCCGCCCGGACAAACTGGATAGCGTCGCCGCCAACCAAGAGGGAGGACACCGAGATGACCCAAGCCTGGATGGACAAGACCCTGTCCCCGGACGCCCGGGCCGCTCTGCTCATCGAGCAGCTTACCCTCGACGAGATGATCTCCCTGGTGCACGGGCCCATGCCGGCCATGGTCAGCCCGCCGCCGGCCGACGCGGCCATGGGGGCGGGCTATATCCCCGGCGTCGAGCGCCTCGGCATCCCGCCCCTGAACGAGACCGACGCCAGCCTGGGCATCGCCAATCCGCGCCAGGTGCGTCCAGGCGACGGCGCCACCGGCCTGCCCTCCGGCCTGGCGCTCGCCTCCACCTGGGACCCGGAGCTGGCCCACGCCGCCGGGGTGATGGTGGGCTCCGAGGCCCGCGACAAGGGGTTCAACGTCCTGCTCGGCGGCGGCGCCAACCTGACGCGGGAGCCGCGCTGCGGGCGCAATTTCGAGTATCTCGGCGAGGACCCGCTGCTGGCCGGCGTCCTGGCCGGCGAGGCCATCAGGGGCGCCCAGTCCAACGACATCGTCTGCACCCTCAAGCACTTCGCCCTGAACGACCAGGAGACCTGCCGCCACGTGGTGGACGCCCGCATCGACGAGGGCGCCCTGCGCGAAAGCGACCTGCTGGCCTTCCAGATCGCCATCGAGCGCGGCGATCCGGGCTCGGTGATGTGCGCCTACAACCGGGTCAACGGCGAGTGGGCTGGCGAGAACGACTTCCTGCTCAACCAGGTGCTGAAGCGCGACTGGGGTTACCGCGGCTGGGTGATGAGCGACTGGGGGGCGGTCCACTCCACCGCCAAGGCGGCGCTGGCGGGCCTCGACCAGGAGAGCGGCGAGCAGCTGGACAAGCAGGTCTATTTCGGCGCGCCCCTCAAGGAGGCCGTCGAGCAGGGGGAGGTGCCCTTCGAGCGGTTGACCGACATGGTCCATCGCATCCTGCGCAGCCTGTTCGACAAGGGGGTTTTCGACCATCCCGCCGCCAAGCGCTTCACCGACTACGCGGCCAACGCCCAGGTGGCCCAGGCCGCGGCCGAGGCGGGCACGGTGCTGCTGAAGAACGACGGCCTCCTGCCCCTGGCCGGATCCCTGCGCAGGATCGCCGTGATCGGGGCCCATGCCGACGTCGGCGTGCTGTCGGGGGGCGGCTCCTCCCAGGTGATTCCCGTGGGCGGGCCTGGCCTGTCGCTGCCGGTGGCGGGCGCGGCCGGCGCCTTCGCCAACATCACCTATCATCCCTCGGCGCCCCTGGCGGCGATCCGCGACATGACCCGCAACACCCAGGTCACCTTCTCCCCCGGGACCGACCCGGCGCAGGCCGCCGATCTGGCCCGCGACGCCGACGTGGCCATCGTCTTCGCCGACCAGTGGGCCACCGAGGCCGAGGACCTACCCAGCCTTTCCCTACCGGGCCACCAGGACGCCCTGATCGAGGCCGTGGCCGCCGCCAACCCGAAGACCGTGGTGGTGCTGGAGACGGGGACGCCGGTCCTGACGCCCTGGCTCGACCGGGTGAGCGCGGTGCTGGAGGCCTGGTATCCCGGCACCCGAGGCGGCGAGGCCATCGCCAATATCCTGTTCGGGGCGGTCAATCCGTCCGGCCGCCTGCCCATCAGCTTCCCCCGCGAGGTGGAGGACCTGGTGCGGCCGGAGATCCCCGGCCAGATCTTCGGTCCGCCGGAGGAGGGGCGCACCATCCCGACCTCGCGGCCGGACGTGCAGCAGCACAAGGGTCGCTTCTCGGTGGAGCATCCCGAAGGGGCCGACGTCGGCTACCGCTGGTTCGCCAAGCACGGGACCGCGACCCTGTTTCCCTTCGGCTTCGGCCTCTCCTATACGAGCTTCGCCCATTCGGGCCTGGAGCTGACGGGCGGCGAGACGATCACCGCCAGCTTCGAGGTGAGGAACACCGGCGCCGTGGCCGGGATCGACACCCCCCAGGTCTATGTCACCGTGACGGGCTCCGACGGCCAGCCCAGCCAGCGCCTGATCGGCTGGGCCCGGGTCGCCCTGGCGCCCGGCGAGAGCCGCCGGGTGAGCGTGACCGCCGACCGCCGCCTGCTGGCCAATTACGACGTGACCCTGCCGGGCTGGCGCATCACCGCCGGTCCCGTGGCGGTGGTGGTGGGGACCTCCGCCGAGGACGCCACCCTGCACGGGGAGGTCGCGATCACGGCGGGGACGCTGAAGCCTTAGGCCTTCCTTCTCGCCCTGAATTCGGGGTCGCGCTCCGCCTGCCAACAAGTCCCGTCATCCCGGCTCTCCGCTTCGCTTAGGCCGGAATGACGGAGGTTGCCTGAGAGGTCGCTCCCTCTTGACGTCCAAATATTGATCGAATATTCGTTCAATTAATATGACCCAGAGCCCACGCAGGTACGACCAGCAGCGCCGCGCCAGTTCGGCGGCGGCGACACGGAGACGGATTGTGGAGGCCACCTTCGAACTGCACGCCGAGCAGGGCGTACTGGCCACGACCATGAAGCAGATCGCCGCCCGGGCCGGGGTGGGGGTGGGCTCGGTCTATCACCACTTCCCCACCTATGATGACGCCGTCGAGGCCTGCGGCCAGCACGCGCGCGTCCTGATGCCCATCCCCACCGAGGCGGCCCTGGCCGGCTGCGTGACCCGGGACGAGCGGATTCGGGCCTTCGTCGCGGCGGTCTTCGGTCTCTGGAGTCAGGCCCGGGGCCTGGAGCGGATCCGGGCCGAGCGCGACGAGGTGGGACCCGTGCGGACCTATTTCGACGAGATGAACAGGGGCCTGACCCGGCTGGCGACCCTGGCCCTCGGGCCGGGCGCGACCCCGGCCCAGGCTGAGATGGTGGTGGCGCTCTGCGACCTCTCGGTCCTCCAGGCCCTGACCCGAGCCGGCCTCTCCCCCGATGCGGCGACCGATCAGGTCGCCGATGTCATCAATGGCTGGCTGGCCGCCGGCAGATCCTCTCCAACCTGAAGGAGCCCCTCATGGAGACCCGAACCACCGAAATCGCCGACGGGGTCTATCGCCTCTCGACCTATGTGTCCGACGTCGCGCCCCCGGCCGGCTTCACCTTCAACCAGTTCCTCATCGACGCCGACGAGCCCCTGCTGTTCCACTGCGGGCACCGCCAGATGTTCCCGCAGATCAGCGAGGCGGTGCGGGCCATCATGCCGCTGGAACGCCTGGCCTGGATCAGCTTCGGCCACGTGGAGGCCGACGAGTGCGGCGCCATGAACCAGTGGCTGGCGGCCGCGCCCCGAGCGCAGGTGGTCCACGGTGTCCTGGCCTGCGACGTCTCCCTGAACGATCTGGCCGACCGTCCCCCGCGGGCCCTGGCCGACGGCGAGGTCCTGGACCTGGGCGGCAAGCGCCTGCGCTGGCTCGACACCCCACACGTGCCGCACGGCTGGGAGGCCGGGGCGATGTACGAGGAGACCGCCGGCGTGCTGCTCTGCGGCGACCTGCTGACCCATGTCGGCGACGGTCCGGCCCTCACCCACGGCGACGTCCTGGCCCCGGCCCTGGAGGCCGAGGCCATGTTCAAGGCCATGAGCATGCACCCCGCCACGGGATCGGTCCTGCGCCGGCTGGCGGCCCTGGAGCCCACCACCCTGGCCCTGATGCACGGGTCGTCCTACGCCGGACGCGGGGGCAAGGTCCTGTCCGACCTCGCCGCGGAGCTGGAGGCGGTCGCCGCCTGACGCCGCGACGCGGGGGGTCCTGATCGGGGGCCAGCTTCGCCATGACGCGGACTGGACCCCATCAAGGGCTTGCCATTCGCCGACCGCCCGTTCATTTCCCTGCGCGATGTCCGATGATCTGACCGAAGTCCAGACCGCCATCGTTCCCGATGGCTTTGTCATCAACCTCTGGAACCGGGGGTTCGGCCGCACGGTCGGGCCGTTCTATTCCCGCCGCGACGAGCCGACCGGCGACGAGGTGATGGCCTTCCGGGTCGAGGAGCACCACGCCAACGGCATGAACAACTGCCACGGCGGCATGCTGATGAGCTTCGCCGACATGGCCTGGGGCCGGGTGATCTCCAACAAGCGCGAGATCGGCTGGGTGACGGTGCGGCTGACCACCGACTTCCTCTCGGGCGCCCACATGGGCGACTGGGTGGAGGGGACCAGCGAGATCATCACCGAGCAGGACGACGTCTTCACGGTCCGGGGCCGGATCTGGTGCGGCGAGCGCACCCTGATCACCGGCACCGGCGTCTACAAGGGTATCCGCTCCATCTCGCGCAAGGCGGGTGAGCGGGAAGCGCGGGGAGTCGCCTGATGGCATTGGATCCGGCGATCAAGGAAGGCGCCCCCGTCGGCTACGACGACCGCCCCATCCATTCCGAGCCCGGCAGCCTGCCGCCCCAGGTGCAGGCGCCGCTCGCCCCCTTCCGCGGCCGCCATCCCGACGCGCCGGAATGGTTCCTGGACGCCATCGCCCAGGAGCCGGAGCGGACCTTCGTCACCTCGCTCGGCACCAAGATCGAGGCCCTGACCTGGGGCGAGCTGGGCAAGCCCGGCCTGCTGCTGGTGCACGGCAACTCGGCCCACGCCGATTGGTGGAGCTTCATCGCCCCCTACCTGGCCCAGGACTACCGGGTGACGTCGATGTCCCTGGCCGGCATGGGCGCTTCGGACTGGCGCGAGAGCTACGCCTTCCAGGACTTCGCCGAGGACGCCGAGGCCGTGGCCCGCGCGACGGGTCTCTATGAGGCGGGCAAGCCGATCTATATCGGCCACTCCTTCGGGGGCAGCCAGGTGTTCTTCGCCGCCGCCGCCCACCCCGAGCGCATGCGCGCCGCGGTGCTGGTGGACACCGGCTTCGGCGGTCCGCCGCCAGACTCGCCGGAGGCCAAGCGCATGCAGGAGCAGCAGGTGCGCAACATCCCCACCGGCGACCGCGCGGCTCGGGTCTATCCCACCGAGGAGGCGGCGCTCGCCCGCTTCCGCTTCATGCCGCCCCAGGTGGCCGGCAACCTGTTCATCGCCGATTTCATCGCCCGCCGCTCCCTGAAGCGCGCGCCGCTGCCGGACGGCTCCGGCGAGGGCTGGACCTGGCGGTTCGACCCGGCCATGTGGAACAAGCTCGACCGCAGCGTGATGATGGGCATGACCGCCGAGGGCCCGCCCAAGGTCACCGTGCCCCTGGTGCACATCTATGGCGACCGCTCGGTGGTGAAGTCCCGCGTCAGCGACGACCGGCCCTCGCCCCTGCCCAAGGACATGCTGGAGATCGCCATCCCCGATTCGGCCCACCACATCATGGTCGATCAGCCCCTGGCGCTTATCGCGGCGTTGCGCGGCCTTCTGGCCGCCTGGCCGGGCTGAGACATAAGGCGCGCTTGAGCCATCGCGGCGGACCGTGTAGGTCGGCCTGCTTCCATTTCCTCCCAAGTTTGAGAGACGCCCTTCTATGGCTTCCGAATACCACCGCGGCGACATGGACATTTCCGAGCAGGTCGCCACCTTCAACCTGTTCAACGGCCTGACCAAGTGGGGCTCGCTGGCGATGGCCGCCCTGCTGCTTCTGCTGGTCCTGTGGTTCTGCACCCCCGCGGGCTTCCTGGGCGCCTTCATCAGCGCCGCGGTCCTGGCCGGCCTGGGCGTCGTCTTCCTGCGCGAAAAGCCCGAAGCCGCCCACTAGGGTCGCCTCGGCGCGCCCGCCGCGCCCTCCACGATGACCTATCAGGCGCGTCGATTCGTCGGCGCGCCTGAAGTCGTATCCGCCATTCAAACGGACGTTCGAATATCCCAGGTCGATAGCTGGACAAGCTCACCGTGCCCCCCGTATGGTCCGGCCAAAGCTGACCAGGGGGAAACAGGCGCATGGCCGTCATAGCCGTCACGACCGAACGCCGCGCCGGCGAGACCCGCGTCGCCGCCGTCCCCGAGACCGTCAAGAAGCTGATCGCCTCCGGCTTCTCCGTGGTGGTGGAGTCCGGCGCCGGAACCGCCGCCGCCTATCCCGACGCCGACTATCAGGCCGCCGGGGCGGAGATCGCCAAGGACGCCAAGGCCGCCATCGGCAAGGCCGACATCCTGTTCAAGGTCCGCGCCCCCGAGGCCGCCGAGATCGCGGCGCTCAAGGCCGGCGCCATCGTCGTGGCCCTGCTCAACCCGCACATGGACAAGGACGCCCTGAAGGCCCTGGCCGCCAAGGGCGCGACCGCCTTCGCCATGGAGTTCGTGCCACGGATCACCCGGGCCCAGGTGATGGACGCCCTGTCGTCCCAGGCCAACCTCGCCGGCTACCGCGCGGTGATCGAGGCCGCCGAGGCCTATGGCCGGGCCATGCCGATGATGATGACCGCCGCCGGCACCGTCGCCGCCGCCAAGGTCTTCGTCATGGGGGTGGGCGTCGCCGGCCTGCAGGCCATCGCCACGGCCCGGCGCCTCGGCGCCGTCGTCACCGCCACCGACGTGCGCCCCGCCACCAAGGAACAGGTCGAGAGCCTCGGCGCCAAGTTCCTGGCCGTCGAGGACGAGGAGTTCAAGAACGCCCAGACCGCCGGCGGCTACGCCAAGGAGATGAGCGCCGAGTACCAGGCCAAGCAGGCGGCGCTGGTCTCCAGCCACATCGCCAAGCAGGACATCGTCATCACCACCGCCCTGATCCCCGGCCGGCCCGCCCCCAAGCTGGTGAGCGCCGAGCAGGTGGCCTCCATGCGCCCCGGCTCGATCCTGGTGGACCTGGCCATCGAGCAGGGCGGCAATGTCGTCGGCGCCAAGCTGGGCGAGGTGGCGGTCACCGCCAATGGCGCCAAGATCCTCGGGATCGCCAACCTGCCCGGCCGCATCGCCACCGACGCCTCGGCCCTCTACGCCCGCAACCTGATGGCCTTCGCGGGCCTGCTGCTGGACAAGGAGGGCAAGCTCGCCCCCGACTTGGAGGACGAGATCCTCAAGGCGGCCCTGGTCACCCAGGGCGGCGCGGTGGTGCATCCGGCGTTGCAGGGATGAGCATGCGTCGCAGCATCCCCCTCCGTGTCATCCCGGAAAGCGCGCAGCGCTTGTCCGGGACCCATACTCACCGATCCATCCTGAAGACCCCGCGCGTCTGGGTCCCGGTCTTCCGCTGCGCGGAAACCGGGATGACACCGGGAGTTGGAGCACACTAATGGAAGCCGTCGACCCCACAGTCTTCCGCCTGGCGATCTTCGTGCTGGCGATCTTCGTCGGCTACTATGTCGTCTGGAGCGTGACGCCCGCCCTGCACACCCCGCTGATGGCGGTGACCAACGCCATCTCCTCGGTGATCATCGTCGGCGCGCTGCTGGCCGCCGCCGCCCATGGCGCCCCCGAGGCCGGCCTCACCGGCACGGTGCTGATCTCCAAGGGGGCCGGCGCTGTCGCCGCGGCCTTCGCCGCCGTGAACATCTTCGGCGGCTTCCTGGTCACCCAGCGCATGCTGGCGATGTACAAGAAAAAAGACCCCGTGAAGAAGGAAGCCGCGAAGTGAACGCCAACCTCGCGGCCATCGCCTACATCGTCTCGGGCGTCCTCTTCATCCTGGCCCTGCGCGGCCTGTCGAGCCCCACCACCAGCCAGGCGGGCAACCGCAACGGCATGATCGGTATGGCCATCGCGGTGGGCACCACCCTGCTGACCCTGTGGGGCCAGCAGGCGCTGGACACCATCACGCTGGGCCTGATCGTCGGCGGCGTCGCCATCGGCGGCACGGTGGGCGCGGTGATCGCGCGCCGGGTCGCCATGACCTCCATGCCCCAGCTGGTGGCCACCTTCCACAGCCTGGTGGGCGCCGCGGCCTGCCTGGTGGCGGTCGCCGCCATCTATACGCCCGCCGCCTACGGCATCCTCGGCGAGAACGGCCAGATCCACCTCAACTCCTTGGTGGAGCTGAGCCTCGGCCTGGCCATCGGGGCCGTGACCCTGACCGGCTCGATCATCGCGGCCCTGAAGCTGAACGGCAACATGAGCGGCGCGCCGATCCTGCTGCCCGCCCGCCACCTGCTGAACATCGTCATCGCGCTGGCCATCGTCGCCCTGGTGGTGGTGCTGGTGATGAGCGGCGGCCAGGCGATCTGGGCCTTCTGGGCCATCGCCGGCCTCAGCCTGCTGATCGGGATCACCCTGATCATCCCCATCGGCGGCGCCGACATGCCCGTCGTGGTGTCCATGCTGAACAGCTATTCCGGCTGGGCGGCGGCGGCGCTCGGCTTCACCCTCGAGAACGTCACCCTGATCATCACCGGGGCCCTGGTGGGCTCGTCGGGCGCGATCCTCAGCTACATCATGTGCAAGGCGATGAACCGCAGCTTCATCTCCGTGATCCTGGGCGGGTTCGGGGCTGATGACGCGGCCGCGGCCAGCGGCGGCAAGGTCGAGACCCGGCCGGTCAAGCAGGGCTCGGCGGACGACGCGGCCTTCATCATGAAGAATGCGTCGAAGGTCATCATCGTCCCCGGCTACGGCATGGCCGTCAGCCAGGCCCAGCACGCCCTGCGCGAAATGGGCGACAAGCTGAAGGAGGAGGGCGTGGAGGTGAAGTACGCCATCCACCCCGTCGCCGGCCGCATGCCCGGGCACATGAACGTGCTGCTGGCCGAGGCCAACGTCCCCTATGACGAGGTCTTCGAGCTGGAGGACATCAACGCCGAGTTCCCCACCGCCGACGTGGCCTTCGTGATCGGCGCCAACGACGTCACCAACCCGGCCGCCAAGACCGACCCCACCAGCGCCATCTACGGCATGCCGATCCTGGACGTCGAAAAGGCCCGCACCGTGCTGTTCGTGAAGCGCGGCATGAGCTCGGGCTATGCCGGGGTCGAGAACGAACTCTTCTTCCGCGACAACACCATGATGCTGTTCGGGGACGCCAAGAAGATGGTCGAGGGCATCCTCAAGGCGCTCTGACGCCTGGCCGCCGCCGGAGTCTAGTCAAGACCCGGCGGCGCCCTGCCTGCCATTTTGTCGCAGGCCTGTAAGAACACCGTTTACCAGTCGACTCTATGGTGGCGCTCCGTTCGACGCCGCGACAATAGGTCAAAGGTATTCCATTAACCCTGCCGTCTTTTCGTCCCAAAGACCCGGCATCTAGCCCGCGCACATCCGTGGGAAATCGTCGACGCTGTCCGCATAACCTCTAGCGGACGAGTTTAAAGCTCGACTTTACTGGAAGAGGTTCCGTTTGAGTTCGAAGTCCTCGTCGGCGACCGATCGCGTACGCCATTTCGGCCTGGAGACCGCCGCCGCGGTGGTGCTGGGCCTGGCCGCGGTCACCGTCGCCTACGCCGCCTTGCCCGACGTCAAGCAGAAGCCCGTGGCCTCGGCTCCGGCGGAGCCCGTCGCGCCCGCCGCCGAGCCCGCGCCGCCGCCGCCGGTGTTCGAGTGCGGCAACCCCGTGCCCGGACAACTGATCAACTCCCCCTTCGGCCTGCGCCGGCTGCCCTGGGAAGACCATGGCCGCCTGCACGAGGGCGTCGACATCGCCGGCCCCACCGGCACCAAGGTCGTGGCCGTGGCCGACGGCATCGTGGTCCGCGCCGGCGAGAGCCCCTCCTACGGACGCTATGTCGAGATCGAGCACGGGGTCGGCCTCACCAGCTTCTACGCCCACCTGGGCAAGATCGAACGCGGCGCCCGCAAGGGCGCCTATGTCGAGGCCGGCAAGCCGATCGGCCGCATGGGCTCCAGCGGCACCTCCACCGGCCCGCACGTCCACTTCGAGATCCGCCAGGACGACAAGCCGCTCAATCCCCTGGTCTTCATGAACCGCGAGTTCGCGACCGCCCAGGACCTGCCCATCAAGCTGGCCTCCTATGTCTCCCCCCGCGTCCGCATCGCCTATGTCTCGGAGATTCCGGAGAGCAAGAAGGCGCTGATGGAGGCCAAGGCCGCCAAGGGCAAGAAGGGCAAGGGCGGCCGGGTCAAGCAGCGGCTGCAGCTGAACGGCTAGGTCCGGGCCCTTCCGGACGCGCGGTCCGCCGCGACCGCCGCCACCAGCACCGCGATCACCAGGCCCGCCCGCGTCCACAACGGATAGGCGGTGGTGGCCATCGTCCAGGCGGCGAAGGCCAGGAACAGGCCGCTGACGATGCGGCCGGCCAGGGCGCGCCGCCCGGCGATCAGGTTGGCGCTCCAGGCGGCGGCCAGCGCCCCCAGCAGCCAGGCCAGGATCGTGCCCACCTGGGCGCCGAAGGGGAGGACCGCGGTGGCCGCGCGGATGGCCGCCGGATCGGTGAGATTCACCCCGGGCGGCGGCGGGAAGATCATGTTGGCCGCCCCGTCGACGACCCCCAGCACCACGAGGCCGATCAGGGGCCCGAGAATCATCGCCAGAATGAGTCGCAGCATGGTCGAATCCCCCTCCGTGCGGCCGCGAACCTAACCCCAGTAAGGCTTCCGCGCACGGCCTTGTGCATGGCCAAGCTTGTGCCCATCCTCGTGTCATAAAAAACGAGGAAACGACCCATGCGTTCAGGCTTTAGCGGGCTTGCGCTCGCGTCCGTCCTTCTACTGAGTGCCTCGCTCGCCGCCTGCGCGAAGAGCGAACCCGCGGCCCCGGCGGCGCCGGCCGGTCTGGCGCTCTCCACCGCCGAGGGCGCCCACGGCATCCTTCCGGCCCAGAGCGTCGAGATCAAGACCAAGGGGTCGACGGCCAAGGTCGCCATGACCCCCAACTGGCGGGTCGGGGGCCAGCAGCTCAACATCCTGTGGTACGCCGGCGCCAGCCAGACCAAGCGCTTCTTCCAGATCACCGAGACCGGGACGGCGGCCGACCAGCCCAAGTTCCTGGCCAATCCGGAGACGGGGGTGCGCAACGTCCGCGTCAGCTTCGACGGCGGGGCGCCGGTGGCCTTCAAGCCGACCACCGCGCGGGCGCCTTTCGACGTGCCGGCCGGCGCCAAGGCGGTGACCCGCGTGGAGATCGACTACGGGTCTTCCGAGGCGCCCCAGACGGTCGTCTGGAAATAGCCGCAAACCGGCCTTGCGCCTGACCGGCCGGGACTCCTAAGTCTCGCCCATGGCCAAGGCCGGATTCCATCCCACGCGCGGCGCCCTCGTCGATATCGGCGGGCGGCGGCTGCGCGTGGTCCGGGCCGGCGAAGCGTCGGCCGAGCCCCTGATCGTCCTGGAATGCGGCGCCTTCGGCTGCGCCGCCGACTGGGCCGTGGTGCAGCAGCGGCTGGCGGAGAAGGGCCTGCGCAGCCTGGCCTATGACCGGGCGGGCCTGGGCTATTCCGACCCCGGCCCCCGGCCCCGCGACGGACGGGCCATCGCCGCCGACCTGGAGGCCCTGCTGGCCCATCTGGGGGAGACCGGTCCCCTGATCCTGGTGGGCCATTCCATGGGCGGCCTGCTGCTGCGGGTCTTCGTCGGACGCAATCGCGAGCGGGTCACCGGCGTCGTGCTGGTGGACGCCGTCACTCCGGAGACCATTGAGATCCCCGCCGCCGCGCGCGCCATCCACGGTTTCCGGCGAGCCATGAAGCTGGTGGGCCGCTGGTCCGGGATCGGCTTCATGAAGCCCTTCGCCCTGGTGGTGGGCGACAAGATCGGCCTGGAGGGCGAGGCCTCCACCGAGAAGCGGCGCATCTACGGCCTAGCCAGCCACGCCCACTGGTCGGCGGAGGAGGTGGCCCACTGGGCGGCCACCTCGGCCCAGGGGCGCGAGATCGGACATTATGATCCCAGCCTGCCGGTGGCGGTGGTGAACGCCGGCGGCACGCGGCTGCCGGCCCGGCTGAAGGCCGTCCAGGCGGCCCCGGCCCACGCCTCGGCGCGGGGCTATGTGGCCGACATCGCCGGCGCCAACCACTCCACCCTGCTAGGCAAGCGGTTCGCCGATCCGATCATCGTCGGCATCGAGCATGTGATGGCGGGCAGTTAGCCCGCGGCCTCGCGGCCGCGGGCCCGACCTCAGTCGAGGGTATCTTCGATCCCGACGTCTCTCCGCAGATGAGCCGATAGTCTTCCCGACAGTCGGCGCCGGATGAGGGCGCGATCCTGCTGAGGCGCGCGACGACGCCTAGGCGCGAGGAGCCGCGCCAGCCATTTGAATAGGTCCATTGAAACCCGAGTTTGAAGGTTGAAGGTCGGCGGTCTGACGCATGACGATCTCCTTCCATGGCTCGGGTTCGGGCCGGCTTTGGCCGCCCAGGGCGCTGACTAGCAGAGAACCCTGGTCGGCGGCTAGGCCGGTTCCAGTTCCACAGCCTCGCAGGCGCTCCGCAGTCGGTCCAGGGCCAAGGGCCGCGCCGCCAGCCCCGGCAGGGCCGCGAGGACCGGCGAGCCTTCCCCCACGACGAACGGCAGGGTTCCGCGCGCTCCGGCGGGCAGGCGGTGAAGGGCCGCGCGCTGAACCGACGGCAGGCCGGCGGCATGGCCGCTCAGCGCCTGGACCGTGACCGGCCGGCCGGCGGTGATCTCGAACCTGCCGTCCCAGACACCGGTTTCCCCGGCCGCCAGGGTCAGCGGCGCCAGGCCCTCCCGGCCCGTGTCGCGCAGGAACCGCACCTCGCCGCCCGCGTCGGCCTCGATCCGCGCGCCCGCCAGGGTGGCGGTGAGATCGCCCGCGCCCTTCAAGGCCTCCGCCAGCCGCTCCAGGCGGTCGCTGCGCGGCGGGCGGCGGGTCCCGGCGGCGCAGAGGCAGGCGGCGGCGAGGAAGGCCTGGGGCGCGTCGTGGAGGGCCGCCCGCGGTAGGGCCAGGCCGCCTCCCAGGTCGATGGCGATGCGGGCCAGCCCGGCGAGGTCCCGGGCAGGCGTCATCTCGTCGGTCTCCGCGCCCGTCAGACCCGCCCGGGCCCGGGCGCGGGCGAAGCGGGGATCGTCATTGGCCGGGTCCTCGATCCAGGTCTCGCCCCGCGCGGCCAGCCAGTCGCGCAGGTCGGCCCGGGCCAGACCCAGGAGGGGGCGCAGCAGGAAGACGTCACGCCCCTCGGGCCAGGCCGGCGAGGGCGACCATTCGCGCGGGCTGGGGGTCGTGGCCCCGGCCCGGCGCATGGCGGCGGCCTCCAGGCGGTCGCTGGCGGTGTGGCCCATCAGGACCACCTTGGCTCCCGCGTCCCGGGCGGCCTCGGCGATCAGGCGATGGCGGGCGGCCCGCGCCGCGGCGGGCAGGCCGGTCGCGGGCTTCTCCCCCTCCCAGGCGAGCGCCCGGAAGCCGGCGCCGAGGCGGCGGGCTGTGGCCGCGCAGGCCTGCGTCCAGGCCGCGCTCTCGGCGCGCAGGCGGTGATCCACGGTGAGGACGAGCAGCGACCGGCCATGGGCCTTGGCCCAATCGGCGGCGATCAAGGCCAGGGCCAGGGAATCTCCGCCGCCGGACAGGGCCACGGCGATCGGCGCGGCGCTCGCGCTCAGCAGATGGCGGTCGAGAGCCTCTCGGACGACGGCCTCTAGACCGTGCACTTGGCTTGGGTCCGCGCGGCGGCGGCGCGACTCTTCACGGCGGCGGCGGCCTTGGGATAGCGGCGGTCGAACTCACCGAGGATCTGGCAGGCGTCGGCGGGCTTCTTCAGGGCCACCAGGGCGCGGGCCAGCTCCACCGTGGCGTCGGGCGCCCAGCTGGTGGCGGGCCAGCCGCGGATGGCGCCGATATAGGCCTGGGCGGCGTCGGCGTGGGCGGCGCGGGCCGACAGGGTCTTGCCCAGCCAGTAGCGGGCCTCCGGCGCCTTGGCGCTGTCGTCATAGCGGTCGACATAGTCGCGGAAGGCGCCCTCGGCGCCGGTGTAGTCGCCGCTGAGCATCAGCTGGCGGGCCGCCGTGAAGGCCTCCGACGCGGTGGGGGCCGGTCCGGCCGCCACGCTCGCCCCGCCGGCGAGGTCGGGGGCGGGGGCCTCGGCCACCGGCGCGGCCTGGCGCTGCTCGACTCCGCCGAGGCGGTCGGTGAGGGCCTTGTTGTCCCGCTTCAGGGCCTCGGTGTCGCGCTTGGCCTGTTCGAGGTCGTGGCTGGTGGTCTCCAGCTGGCCGTTCACCCGGGTCAGGGCCTGTTCCAGGTCGGCGATGCGGCGGGTCAGTTCCTGGAGCTGGTAGTCGGTCTCGGCGGGCTGGACGACCACCGGCTTTCCGGAGTCGCGGCCCTGGAAGACGATGGAGCGCAGCTCGCGCATCACCTGCTCCATGCGGTCCAGGCGCCGGGCGTCGCGGGCGTCCAGCGGATCGATCGGCGTCTGGGCGAAGGCGGGTGTCGCCAGGGTCAGGACGGCGGCGGAGGCGAGGGCGAGGCGGCGAAGGGTCATGCGGTCATCATCTTCAGGTCGGGTGGGCCAAATTGGGGCCCGTCCATAGGATTAGTCCAGAACGCAAAGAGGGGCCCCGCATCGGGGGCCCCTCTCGCACTCTCCTCGAACTGTGGTGCGCCTTAGCGCGCGCCGCCGGTGATGGCCGTGTGGCCGTTCCGGTTGCGCTGGTAGGCCTCTTCGCTGGTGCCCGGATCGATCGGGCGTTCCTTGCCGAAGGACACGGTGGAGATCCGCGCCGGCGAGACGCCGCGGCTCACCAGATATTCCCGCACGGAGTTGGCGCGGCGGGCGCCGAGCGCCAGGTTGTATTCGCGGGTGCCGCGTTCGTCGGCGTTGCCTTCGATCCGGACCGCGACGCTGGGATAGCGCACCAGCCATTGGGCCTGGGCGTCCAGCACCGGGCTGGCGTCGGAACGGATGTCGTAGCGGTCGAAGTCGAAATAGACCCGGTCGCCGATATTGATCACGAAGTCCTGGATCGAGCCGGGGACCACATTGCCCGTGCTCGGGCCGGGGCCCGGTTGCGACGGATAGCCGGGGCCGGGACCCGGGCCGGGCGTCGGGCCGGGCTTGGGACGGCTTGCGCAGGCGGCCATGGACAGAGCCGCGGTGGTGACAAGCGCCAGTCGAAGGGCGTGCTTGGTGCTGAAGCTCATGTCGGGCTTCTCCTTAAGCTGGGTTTCGCCGGCGCCAACCGCGCCATTTCCTAAACTCTACCTGCATTTCCATCTGCCGGACATTCAAATGACCGCCTCTACGGAAAGGTTACACCTGAATTCTCTCATCAGTTGAGCAGAGGAGACCAGGCTGGGTCTGACCCGGAACCCGGATAGGGCGCCGCGCGCAGGATTCGACCTGTTACATCCACCGTCCACAAACGCGGAGGTCCGCCCTGCGTTTCCCGGCTGAACATCAGCACCCGCCCGTTCGGCGCCCAGGTGGGGCTTTCATCCAGGTAGCTGGTGGTCAAAAGCCGCTCATCCGAACCGTCCGGACGCATGACGCCGATGTGGAACTCGCCCCCCGTCTGCTTGGTGAAGGCGATGAAGTCCCCCACCGGGCTCCAGACCGGGGTGGTATAGCGCCCCGATCCATAAGAAATGCGACGGACGCCCGAGCCGTCGGAATTCATGATGTAGAGTTGGGGCGAGCCGCCGCGGTCGGAGTTGAAGACGATCTTGGTCCCGTCGGGCGAGAAGGAGGCCGAGGTGTCGATCCCGGGGTCGGAGGTCAGGCGCGCCGAGGTGCGGCTCTTGAGGTTCATCACATAGATGTCGCTGTTGCCGCCCCGCTCGACGGAGAAGGCCACGCGGCCGCCGTCGGGCGAGAAGCGCGGCGCATAGACCATGCCGGGGAACTGGCCGATGCTTTCGCGCCGGGCGGTCTCCAGGTTGAACAGGTAGATGGCCGAGCCCTCCGGCCGCAGGGTCATGTAGGTGATCTCCTGGCTGGTGGCCGAGAACCTGGGCGACATGACGATGTAGGAGCCGTCGGTCAGGTAGCTGGGATTGGCTCCGTCCTGATCCATGATGGCCAGGGTCTTGGTGCGGTTCAGACGTCCGCCGGTCTCCGAGACGAAGACGATGCGGGTGTCGAAATAGCCCTTCTCCCCGGTCAGGCGCTCATAGACGGCGTCGGAGATCTTGTGGGCCACGCGGCGCCAGTTCTCCGGGGTGGAGGTGAACTGCAGCCCCAGGAGCTGTTGCTCGGAATAGACGTCCCACAGCCGGAAATCGACCCGCAGGCGGCCGCCCTCCACGGTGACCTGGCCGTTGACCAGGGCCTGGGCGTTGATCGCCTTCCAGTCGGGGAAGCGCGGCTGCACGGCCACGTCCAGGCCCTTCTCGATGAACGCGGCGGGGTTGATGGGGGCGAACAGCCCCGAGCGCTCCAGGTTGCCGGTGATGACCTGGGCGATGTCGGCGCCACGGGTTCCGCCGAAGGCCGGCACGGCGATGGGCAGGGGCTGGACGTCGCCCTTGTTCACATCGATCTCGATCTGGGCCTGGGCCGGGGTGGCCAGGGCGGCGCTGGCCAGCAGCAGGCTGGCGATCGCCAGGCAGAGGGCCTTCAGTCGCATGGGACGGGTCTCCTTGGGGGCGCTCATCGGCAGGCTTCCTGGGCGTTGAAGGTGGGGGCCCAGGCCTGGCCGTAGACCTCGCGGGGCAGGGATTTCTCGGCCGCGGCCTGGCGCACGGCGCGGATGGCGCGCTCGGCCGCGGCGCGGACCACGGGGTTGGACGAATTCTCCTGGCCGCCGGCCTCGACCGGGCCGACCACCTGGCCGCCGGCCGATAGGGTGAAGGTCACCCGGACGCGGACGTCGCGGCCGCCCTCGACCTCGCAATTGGGGTTCCAGCGGCGCTGCAGCTCCGAGACCAGGCCGGCCAGCGCGCTGGCCGAGACCCCCTTGCCGGCGCCGGCCGAGGGTCGGGCCTCGCGCGCGGTCTCCTGGCGGGCCGGGCCCTGGGCGGCCGACGAGGCCTTGCCGCCGGAGGGGCGGCTCTTGGCGATGCTGGCCGACAGGGCGTCGAGATCCAGCGCCTTCTGGGGCTTGGCGGGCGCCGGCTTCTGCTGGCCCTTGGCGGTGGGATCGACGGTGGGCTTGGCCGCGGCCGGCGCCTTGGCCGGCGTCGGGGCGGGCTGGGGCGCGGGGGGAACCGGCTCGGGCGCCGGCGTTTCGAGCGCGGGCTCGGGCGGGGCGTCGGGGACGGGCGCCTCGGTGGCGGCGGCCTGCTCCTGGGCGGCCTGGGCCGCGGCGCGCAGGTCGGTATAGGTGGCGTTGGAGATGATGTTGACGGGCACGGTGGTGCCGGCCGGAAGCTGCTTCTGCCAGGGCCAGGAGATCAGGGCGGCCACCAGCACCCCGCCGTGCAGCAGCAGGGAGGCGAGCATGGCCGCGGAGAAATCCGACCGGGTGCGCGTCATGCCGGCCTCAGGTCCCCGGGGCGTCCGGGGCGGGGGTCCCGCCGGAAGAGGGGCCGCCGGTGTCGGTGATGAGGTTGATCGACTTGAAGCCCGAGGTCGACAGGGCGGCCATCACCTGGGCCACCACCGCATAGGAGGCCCGGCCGTCGGCCCGCACATAGATCGGCTTGGCGGTGACGTCGCCGGACATGGCCCGCAGGCGCGGGGCGAGTCCCGCGAAGGGGACGGGGTCCTCCTGCACGAACAGCGAGCCGTCGGCGCGGATGGAGACGGTGAGCGGCTCGGACTGGTCCTCCATGGCGCCGGCCTCGGTCTTGGGCAGCTCCACGGGGACGCCCACGGTCAGCAGGGGGGCGGAGATCATGAACACGATCAGCAGCACCAGCATCACGTCCACCAGGGGGGTGACGTTGATTTCCGACAGGGCCCCGCGGCGACCGCCGCGACGGCGCCTGCGGCTGCCGCCGGAGGCCGAGAAGGCGTCGTGGCTCGAGATCGCCATGGCCCTAGGTCCGGTCCGCCAGCCGCCGCTGGATGGCGGTGGACAGGTCGTCGGCGAAGCCCTCCAGGCGGGCGGTGTAGCGCGAGGCGTCGGTGGAGAACTTGTTGTAGGCGATATAGGCGGGGATGGCGCTGATCAGGCCGATGGCGGTGGCGAACAGGGCCTCGGCGATGGAGGGGGCGACCACGGCCAGGTTGGTGTTCTTCTGGATCGCGATCTCCTGGAAGGCGTGCATGATCCCCCAGACGGTGCCGAACAGGCCGATGAAGGGCGAGGCGGTGGCGACGATGGCCAGCGAGCCGAGCCCGTCCTCCACCCGCTGCGCCTCGCGGGCGATGGTGGTGTCCAGCACCCGGTCGATGCGCTGGATCAGGAAGGCGGCCTGGGTGTCGGTGGCCAGGCCCTTGGCCCGGGCGTCACGCCACTCGCGCAGGGCGCCTTGCAGCATGCGGGGCAGGGCGTGCTTGGGCCGCTCGCCGGCCTCCTGGGCGATGTCCTCCAGGCTGCGGCCGGAGGAGACCTGGTTCTCGAACCGGTCCGCCTGGCCGTTCAGCACCGAGAAGCGGAAGAACTTGTCGATGATCACCGTCCAGGACCAGAGCGAGGACAGGGCCAGGCCCGCCATCACGGTCTTCACGACCCAGTCGGCGCGCAGGAAGAGGGCGATGAAGGAGAAGGTCTCGGGCGTGATCGCGGCGGGGACTGCGGGGTCCATGCGGCCTGGGCTCCGTGGTTTGCGTCCGGCCAGGATTGGCTTGGAACGGCGCGGTGTCGAACTTAAGGCCAAGCCCTAGCAAAAAAGGGGCCTGAGCGTCGCTATGAGTTCCTTGGGCGGCTTTCGGGGCCGTCCGGTGAGATCGATACAGGCCGCCTCCACGACCGCCTGCGCAATCACCTGCTCGCCGCGGGTGATCTTCTGATCGATGAACAGGCGCGGGCCCGCCATGCGGTCATAGGTGGTGCGCACCAGCAGGGCGTCGTCGATGCGGGCCGGCGCCTTGAAGTCCAGCTCCAGGCGCACGACGGTGAAGGCCGCGGGGTCCGGGCGGTCCAGCAGCTGCGCGTGGCCGATGCCCGCCACCCGCAGGAAGTCGCTGCGGCCGCGCTCGAAGAACCGCACGTACTGGCCGTGATAGACGACCCCGGTGAAGTCGGTGTCCTCGTAATAGATGCGCACCGGAAGCTGGTGCTCGCGGCCGACGATCTCGCCGGCATAGGGTTCGGTCATCGGGGACGGTCCTGCAGCATGGCCGCGGTCAGGATGGCGCCGACCCCGAACAGGAGCCAGGCCGCGCCGCCCACCAGGCGAGCGGGATTGGCCGCGTAGAGCTCCGGCGACCAGACCATGGCCAGCGCATCCAGCAGGACGCCGACCGTGCAGAGGATGGCGGCGGTGGGCAGGCGCGGCGCGGGGCCGCCGGCGGTGATCCTGTGGACGACGCTCACCAGGACCGGCGACATCAGGGCGGTGATCGCGAACAGGGCCAGGGTGACGGGCCCGCCGCTGAACAGGCCGAAGGGCAGGGTCAGCCGGATGAAGGCCGCGGCGACGAACCAGAGCACGGCGCCCAGCAGGATCAGGGAAAGGGTTCGCATCGCCCCCTTATGCCCGGCTGGGGGCGACGGGGTCGAGGACCAATGACCGCTCATCCCGGCGAAGGCCGGGACCCAGGTGAAGACCTGTGCGATTCAGGTGATGTCGCAGGCGCCGCTGTGGATCAGGCGCCAGGCGCTGGAGGTGGAGCTGGGTCCCGGCCTTCGCCGGGATGAGCGGCGTCTTTCAGGACTCGTCCTCGAAAAGCCCCGCCTGGCCCCCGGCCTGGATCTGCGGCGGCGGGGTCAGGCCGATGTGGGCGTAGGCCTTGGCGCAGATCATGCGGCCGCGCGGCGTGCGCTGGATGAAGCCCTGTTGCAGCAGGTAGGGCTCGATAACGTCCTCCACCGCGTCGCGGGCCTCGGCGATGGCGTAGGCCAGGGTCTCCACCCCGGCCGGGCCGCCGCCATAGTTCTCGATCAGGGCCCGCAGGTAGCGGCGGTCGAGGGCGTCCAGGCCGGCCTCGTCGACGTCCAGGCGGGCCAGCGCCTTGGCGGCGACCTTGCGGTCGATGAGGGTCGCGCCGTCGGCGGCGGCGAAGTCGCGGACCCGCCGCAGCAGGCGCCCGGCCACCCGCGGGGTGCCCCGCGCGCGGGCGGCGATCTCCAGGGCGCCGTCCGGCGACAGCTCAAGGTTCATCTTCCGCGCCGCCTGGGTCAGCACCTTCTGCAGCTCGGGGTGGGTGTAGAATTCCAGCCGCAGGGGGATGCCGAAGCGGTCGCGCAGGGGGGTGGCCAGCAGGCCCGCCCGGGTGGTGGCGGCCACCAGGGTGAAGGGCGCCAGGTCGATCCGGATCGAGCGGGCCGAGGGGCCGTCGCCGATGATCAGGTCCAGGACGTGGTCCTCCATGGCCGGATAGAGGATCTCCTCCACATTGGCCGGCAGGCGGTGGATCTCGTCGATGAACAGGACGTCGCGGGGCTCGAGATTGGTCAGGATGGCCGCCAGGTCCCCGGCCTTGGCCAGGACCGGACCGGAGGTGGCGCGGAAATTGACCCCCAGCTCGCGGGCGACGATCTGGGCCAGGGTGGTCTTGCCCAGGCCCGGCGGCCCGAACAGCAGCACATGGTCCAGGGCCTCCTCGCGGGCCTTGGCCGCCTCGATGAAGACCGACAGGTTGCCCTTGGCCTGCTCCTGGCCGACGAATTCGGACAGGGTCTGGGGCCGCAGGGCCTTGTCGTGGCTCTCCAGAGGGGCTTCCTCGCCGGAGACCAGGCGGGTCAACGTCCTAGCTCCTGCAGGCCGGCCTTGATCAGGGCCTGGACGGTCGCCTCTTCGCCCAGGCGCAGGGCGGCCTGCTCGACGACGCGCCGCGCATTCACCTCGGCGATGCCCAGCCCCATCAGGGCCGAGACCGCCTCGCCGGCGGCCGAGGGCGGCGGCGGGGTCGGGGCCGCCGCCGTGGCGTGGAAGGCCGCTACCGGGCCGTCGGTGAGCGGCTTGTCCTTCAGCTCGGTGACGATGCGCAGGGCGAGCTTGGGGCCGACCCCGTTGGCGCGGGCCACCGCGGCCTTGTCCTCGCGGGCCGCGGCCTGGGCAAGTTCGGCCGGCGAGAGGATGTCGAGCACGCCCAGGGCCGCCTTGGGGCCGACGCCCTGGATCGACTGCAGGATGACGAAGGCGCGGCGTTCGTCGCGGCCGAGGAAGCCGTAGAGCCGCATGCCGGTGGCCTCCGACCACTGGGTCTCGACGTGCAGCACCGCCTCCTCGCCCAGCGCCGGCAGGTGGCCCAGCGTGCGCGAGCCGCAGCGCACCACATAGCCGACCCCGGCCACGTCGATCAGGGCGTCCTCCTCGCCAACCTCGGCCACCAGGCCCCGCAGCCGCCCGATCATGCGGCCACTCCCAGCCGCCGCACCTTGCGGGCATGGGCATGGGCGATGGCGACGGCGAGCGCATCGGCGGCGTCGGCGGTGGTGGGCCCGGCCTTGGGCAGCAGGCGGGCGATCATGAAGGCGACCTGGGTCTTGTCGGCCGCCCCGGTCCCCACCACGGCCTTCTTGACCACGGTGGCGGCGTATTCGGCGACGGTCAGGCCGGCGCGGGCCGGAACCACCAGGGCCATGGCGCGCGCATGGCCGAGCTTCAGGGCCGAGGCGGCGTTGTTGTTCATGAAGGTCTCCTCCACCGCCGCCTCGTGCGGACTGTGCAGGGCGACCACCTCGCTGATGCCCTCGAACAGGGCCAGCAGGCGCTCGGAGAAGGGGGCGGTGTCCTTGGGAACGATCACCCCGTGGGCCACGTGGGTCAGCCGCGCGCCCTCGATCTCGATCACGCCCCACCCGGTGCGGCGCAGGCCAGGATCGAGGCCGAGGATGCGGATGGCGGTCATGCGGGACTCAGGCGTTCGGGATATGTTCCGGTGATACAGCGGCGATCGGGGTTAAGGAAGGGTGTTCTGGCGCGGTCGGGCCGCCTAGGCTACGGACTGCGCCTGCGCCTGCGCCTGCGCCTGGGCCAGGGCGAGGGGCTTACCGCCGCGGCGCGACCGACCCAGGGCCATGCCCGGCTCCTCGATCAGCTTGTAGAGCCCCCAGGACAAGGGGATGGCGACCGCCAGGGTCAGCAGGATTGAGACCGGGAACCGCACGCCCGAGCCCCCCGGCAGGCTCTCGATGTTGCGGTAGGCGCCCATGCCGTTCAGAGCCGCGATGATGTGGGGATGGGCGAGGTAGAGGCTGAAGCTGATCTTGCCGAGGAACTGGGTCACCACATTGGACAGCAGGAGCGGCGGGCGCCAGGCCATGGCCAGGCAGAGCAGGGCGAAAGGGCCGCCCCACAGCGCCTGATAGACCGTGTTGCCGGCCCGCCCGGGCATGAGCGGCGGGCTGACCAGGGTCATCAGATAGAGGATCACCAGGCCAAGGCCCGCGGCGATCAGGGCGCCGCCGGCCAGCCGGGACGAGGCCCGGCGGTAGAGGAAATAGCCCAGCAGGCCAAAGCCGAAATAGGGCAGGTTGAAGAGGAAGCCGTGCTGGATGAAGCCGCCGGGAATGTCCCCCTGGGCGTCCATCTGTACCCCGAACGCCACAGCCAGGCCAATGGCCGCCACCGTGGCGAGCGCGGCGGAGACCACGCCCCGCACCAGCAGCAGGATAGGCGGCAGGATGGCGTAGAACAGCATTTCCACCCCGATGGACCAGGAGGCCGGCGCGATCCCGTCCACCAGGGCGGGGAAGAGGTTGAAGGCGAAGGTCAGATTGGCGGCGAGCTCGCCCGGATGCGCGCCGATCCAGGACCCCGGGCGATAGGCCAGCACCGTGAAGGCCAGCATGGCGTAGTAGAGCGGCGCGATGCGGAACAGCCGCCGTAGATAGAACCGCCCGACCTGGGCGCCCGTGCCCAGCCGGCCCTGATAGCCGTAGGCCAGGCTGAAGGCGCTGACGACGAAGAACAGCGGCACGGCGAAGCCGAAGAACCCGCCGATGAAGCTCAGGGACCCCGGTGTCGCCACCCCGGCCAAGTGGATCACATGGAAGACGATGATGGCGCAGGCGGCATAGCCGCGCAGGGATTCGATCCCGTCCAGGTGCGGCCGTGCGGAGCCGATGGCGGCGGCGTCGGTCGTCATCGGGGCCCTCGATCCGCGCCCGGGAGGGCGGCAACATGCAGTAGGCCTAGGTGTATAGACTCAACCCAGGGCGGTGGTTGTCTCGCAAAGCCGCCGCATGGGGTCAATCACCGATCGGCCGCTGGGGCGCGTAATCTTCCATTATCCCTCCTCAAGGTAGAGCTTGCGGCGCGAGGGGGACGAACATGCGCTGGTTGACGAGCCTGGTGGCGGTCTTGAGCTTGGGCCTGGCGTCCTGCGCCTCCCATCAGACCATGCTGGAGGTGCAGCGTCCGCCGCTGCGCAACGCCATCGCCTTCGCCGTGCCCCCGGGCCATCCCTTCTACCAGACCGTCGTGGTCGACTACGTCTCGGGGATGAGCCAACACTCCTTCCTGTTCTCCGAGGCCAACCAGGCCCAGTTCCGGCCGCAGTTGGCCCTGCTGCTGGAGAAGTCCGGCATGCTGGCGCCCACCCCCATCGCGGCCCGCTACGGCCTGCAGATCGAGTTCGTCGACCTGGACGGCTCGGCCTTCGGCGCCACCTTCGAGAGCCGCAGCCGCGCCATCTACCGCATCGTCGAGCGGCGCACCGGGCGCGTGGCCTTCCAGAAGACGGTCGACGCGGGCTTCAGCGCCCGCTTCGTCGGCCTGAACGAGCGCGACGCCGTGGCCCTGGTGAGCCTCGGCCTGCTGGGCAATCCCTTCGACGTGCTCAAGCTGTCCAACTACATCGCCCCCGGGACCTGGGAGGGCGACGGCGTGGAGCGCCGGGCCCTGGCCCGCGAGGGGGACCTTGCGGTCAGCGGCTATGGCGACCGCGACGGCTTCCGGCGCGGCCAGCAGGCCGACTACCAGATGATGAAGCAGAGCGTGGCCAAGTTCGTCCTGGCGCTCAGCGAGGACCAGCACATTCCGATCCGGGTGATCCTGCCCTGCCTCTACAACGCCGACATCGAGGCCCAGAAGGCCGAGCTGGAGGCCCGCCGCATCCGCTGGGTGGAGGACGACTGCCGCGCCTATCCGCAGAAGGCCCGTCCCATCGTCTACTGAGTCCGCGCCTCCAGGCCCACGATGGCGTGGTCGGGCCCCTTGCGCACCACCAGGTCGGCCAGGTCGCGGGCCGGCGCTATGTGGTCGCGCAGGTTCTTCAGATTGACCTTCTCCCAGACCATCCTGGCCAGGCCCTCGACCTCGGGCCGGCTCATGCCGCGGAAGCGGGCGTAGAAGGAGGCGGGGTCGTGCTCGGCGGCCTCCCAGAGGTTCAGGAAGCGGGCGACGTACCAGGCCTCGAGGTCGGGTTCCGAGGCCTCCAGATAGACCAGGGTGTCGATCAGGGAGGGGCCGTGGGTCGGGACCAGGTTCAGCCCCTCGATCACCAGGACGTCCGGGGGATCCAGGGTGCGGGCGAGCGCCGGGTCGACGTCATAGGTGACGTGGGAATAGCCGGGGAAGATCGTCGGCCCCTCGCGCACGCCCTGAAGCGCGGCGCGCAGGGCGGCGTGGTCGTAGGAGGGCGGGAAGCCCTTCTGGTTGGTGAGCTCCAGCTCCGCCAGGCGGGCGTTGGGTAGCAGGAAGCCGTCGGTGCAGACCAACTCCACCCGCTCGCCGGCCGCGGCCAGATGCTCGGCCAGGGCCTGGGCGAACACGCTCTTGCCGGCGGCGACGGCGCCGGTGACGCCCACGACATAGGTCCCCCGCGGCGGCCGGCGGGCCGCCAGGCGCTCGGCCACCCGGCTCAGATCCATCCCGGCCATCGGCCCTCCGCATTTTCCGCGCCGCGACCCTGACACAGGCCCGGCGCTCTGCGCTAGATGGGCGCAACGAGGGGGAGAGACATGGCCAACACCCGCAACAACACGTCCGTCGAGGACCTGAACCGCGCCAATGAGGGCAAGCTGCCGGGCCATCTCGGCCTGACGGTGACGGAGGTCTCCGACGGCCGGGTGGTGGGGCGGTTCGAGGTGCGGCCCGACCTGGTGGCCCACACCGGCTTCCTGCTCGCCGGCTGCCTGCTGTCGGTGGCCGACATCCTCTGCGCCTACGGGGTCTCCACGGTCTGGCCGGAGGGGGCCAGCGGTTTCACCACCGCCGAGGTGAAGTGCAACTTCATGAGCACCCTGCGGGAGGGCGCGGTGGTCTGCACCGCCCAGATGCTGCACGGCGGCCGCACCACTCAGGTCTGGGACGCCACCCTCACCGACGCGGCCACCGGCCAGCTGATGGCCGCCTTCCGCTGCACCCAGATCATCCTCTATCCGCGGGCGGGCTAGCTCCTCGGCGGCGGCGCCTGGAGCAGTTCGATGGTGTAGCCGTCGGGGTCCTTGGCCAGGCCCACCACCGCCCCGCCCAGGGTGGCGATGGGGGTGGGCTCGCGGAGGATGGTCAGGCCGTCGGCCTTGATCCTGTCGCTCACCGCCTTGGGGTCGGTGACATAGAAGACCAGCTTGACCGGATTGTCGGTGTAGTTGCGCGCCGAGCCGTCGGTGTAGTGCATCAGCACCACCGCCGTGCGGCCCTCGAAGGCCACCACCACCTCGTCCATATAGTCGAGCTTGAAGGTCTGGATCTGGGTCATGCCCAGGACGCGGGTGTAGAAGTCGACGGAGCGGGCCAGGTCGCTGACCCCGATGCCGACGGCGCCGAGATAGTCCGGTGAGCGGGGCATGCTGGGTTCCTTGAAGACAAGGGTCAGAGCCTAGCGCGGAAACGCCAGAGCGCCATACCGCGGCATCGAATTTTCGGCGGTCAGAACCCGATGTCCACACGCAGCGACGCGACGACGGCGTCCTTGACCTGCGGGTCGCCGCCGGGGCGATGGATGAACTGCAGGCCGGGCTGCAGGCGGACCCTGTCGTTGAGCTCGTCGGAATAGGCCAGTTCCAGCACCGTCTCGCCACGGTCGAGGACGGGGCCGCCGGCCAGGACCGAGGCGTCGCGATAGGCGCGGCCCAGGGCGGCGTAGGTCACCCCGACCGTGAGGCTGGAGTCCGGCCGGCCGGCGAAGACCGGGGCGGCCAGCAGGCCGGCCTGGACGCTGCCGCGGAACGGGCCGGTGCGGCCCTCGGCGATCCCGGCGCGCAGGAAGCCGGTGAGCGCCCGGACGGGCCCTTCGGTCAGGGGCCGCTCGACGAGGGCGTAGGCCCCCTGGGCCGCGCGGCGGACCGGCCGGCCCCCGGCGTCCAGGGCGGCGAGGTCCTCCTGCCGGCGCGTCAAGCGCCAGTAGCCCACGGCGACCTTGCCGCGCGCGGTGGCGCCGGCCTCGGCCACCAGCACCGTCCCGTCGTCGAAGCTGAGATCGGCGCCGCCGTCGTCGCCGGGCACGCCGGTGCGGGCGTTGACCAGGGCCGCCTGCAGATAGGTGGTCGGACTCGGCTCGACCCGCACCCGCAGGCCGAGCGAGGTGGAGGGATAGGCCGCCGCCCCGCTGGCCGCGAAGTCGGGCGCCATGCCGAAACTGGGATTGAGCAGCAGGCCCGAGGCGTCGGCGACGCCGAACTCACCGCTGACGTCGGAGAAGCCAAGCCGCAGGTTGACCAGGCCGCCGGCCAGGCTCTGCTCCAGCCAGGCCTGGTAGAGGCGCAGCCGCTGGGCGGAAACCTCGAGGGCGTCCACCCCCTGCAGGGCGCCCGCCCGCAGGCTGGGAGCCTCGCCGCTGGTGTTGAGCAGGTCCAGGTGCGCAGACCCGCCCACCCAGCCGACCGCGCGGTCCAGGTCCAGGTCCGCGCTGAGGGTCAGGCCGTCCAGCAGGTCGGTTCCCCGCGCCGCGCCGCCGCGCAGGACCCCGACGCTGTCGAGCCTGTAGTCCAGGGCGAGGGTCAGGGCGGGATCGTGGGGTTCGGCCGCGGCCGCCTGGGCGCCGGCCGCGCCGGCCAGGGCCAGGGTGACCGTCGCCGCGCAAAGCCTTCGCAACCGTCCGGTCCCGCCTCTGAATAACGCCACAGTGTGTCTCGTCGTAATTGCCTCTAAAATTCATGTATAGAATAGAAGTAATAAGGATAAGTAACGCAAAGATTGCGGAAATCCTCAATTTTCATAGTAAAGATATCCTTGCGTCGACGGCTGCACCCTCCTGTGTTTCACCCCAGACTAGGCCACGCCGCCGCCGGGATAGGGCCGTAAAGGCGGCGATATGGCCGATGAGGCGCTGTGCGTCCTCCGGCCGGATCCCCAGGTCCTGGCGCGGCCGGTTAAGCACGGGACCGCGCGACCTCAATCGGACCTCGCCTATATACTCATTTTGCGTATGGCCATTACAGGGGTTCATCGTTGAGTATACCCAGTGTGGGGATATATGGGGCCCGAATTGCTGTCTAATATTTGGCGTTAACCGAAAGGCTTATGGTTTGGTTAAACGCCGGTGTGACCCTTTGGCGCCTCCAAACATCAGGCGTACCCATGTCCAGTTCTCCCCAGCCGACGCGTAAATCCCGGGCCATCGAGCGGTATCTGACCGCCATCGTCGTCACCCTGGTGATCTTCGCCGCCGGCGCGGCCCTGGGCGAGGGCCTGATGGGTCTGATGGGCGAGCGGGCGCGCGAGCAGGAGACCGCCGCGACGGCGCGGCGCACCGCTGACACCCTGGAATTGGTCTCGATCAGCAAGCAGGTTCAGATCGATGTCATCCAGGTGCAGCAGTTCCTGACCGATGTCTCCGCCACCCGCGGGCTCGACGGCCTCGACGACGGCTGGGCCGCGGCCGAGGCGAACGCCGCCGCCTTCAGGACCGACGCGGCCAGAGCCCGCGCCATGGCGCTCAAGCTCGGGGCGCCCGCCCTGGTGGCGGCGATCGACCAGGCGACCGCCAGCTTCGACGCCTTCCATGAGACCGGGGTCGGCATGGCTCACGTCTATGTGGACCAGGGTCCGGCGGGAGGAAATGCGATGATGCCGCAGTTCGACGCGGCCGCCGCCCGGATGACCCAGGCCATACAGGCCACCCAGGGCGAAATGACCAAGTTGCTGCGGGCCCAGGCCCAGGCCTCCGAGGCCGCCGAAGCCAAGATCGTCGCCGACAATCGCCGCGACCTGGCCCTGACCGGACTGGCGGCGCTGCTGACCGCCCTGGGCGGCGTGGCGGTGATCGCCATCCTGCGCCGCAAGCTCCTGCGCCCCCTCTCGGTGCTGGTGACCTACATGTCGGACCTGGCGGCGGGCGACTATGACAAGCCTGTCCCGGTCGCCGTCTCGGCCGACGAGTTGGGGGAAATGGCCCGCTCCATCGTGGTCTTTCGCGAGGCCGCCCTCGAACGCCGCGACCTGCGCGCCGCCCAGGAGGCGCTCCGGGCCGAGGAGGAGAAGTCCAAGGACCGGCGCGAGACCGAGCGCCAGGCCGCCGAGCGCGAGCGCGACGTCCTGGTCCATTCCCTGGCCGAGGGTCTGTCGCGCCTCTCCAACGGCGATGTGGCCTTCCGCGTCCAGGCCCAGGTAGCGCCGGACTACGAGGTCCTGAAGCGCGACTTCAACCAGGCGGCCGAAAAGCTGCAGACCGCCATGCGGGGCATCGGCGCCGCGGCCGAAGGTGTGGGCGTGGGCGCCGATGAGATCGCCAGCGCCGCCGACGACCTGTCGCGGCGCACCGAGCACCAGGCCGCCTCCCTGGAGGAGACCGCCGCGGCCCTGGACCAGATCACCGTGACGGTGAAACAGACCGCCGGTCGCGCCGCCGAGGCCAACGCCGTGGTGGCCGAGACCCGCGCCGACGCGCGTCAGACCGAGGCGGTGCTAGCCGCGGCCGTCACCGCCGTCGGCGAGATCGAGGCCTCCTCCAACCAGATCGGTCAGATCATCGGGGTGATCGACGAGATCGCCTTCCAGACCAACCTGCTGGCCCTGAACGCCGGGGTCGAGGCCGCTCGCGCGGGCGAAGCCGGTCGCGGCTTCGCCGTGGTGGCCTCCGAGGTGCGCGCGCTCGCCCAGCGCTCGGCCGGCGCCGCCAAGGAGATCAAGACCCTGATCGCGGCCTCCTCCGGCAAGGTCAGCGAGGGCGTGACCCTGGTGGGCCGCACGGGCGAGGCCCTGACCCGCATCCTGAAGCGGGTGGAGACCATCGGCGAATCGGTGACCGCCATCTCGGCCTCGGCCCAGGAGCAGGCCGGCGGCCTCTCGGAGGTCAACGCCGCCGTCAATCAGATGGACCAGGTCACCCAGCAGAACGCCGCCATGGTGGAGCAGACCACCGCCGCGGCCCATTCGCTCAAGGCCCAGCACGCCGACCTGGCCGCCCTGGTGGGCGCCTTCGAGGTGGGGGCGGAATCGACCCGGCCCCTGCGGCGCGCCGCCTAACGATCTCGGCGGAACTTGGCGGCGTCGGCGGCCAGGGACGACGCCATCTTGGCCTCGACGTCCTCCTCGGCCTGGTAGGGCAGGCGGCCGGCCACGCCGCGGATCGCCAGCCACATCTGCAGGCTGAACTGCGGCAGGATCTTCAGGGGGCGGCGCTTGTCGGTGACGTCCCAGCCGGCGGCCTCGAAGGCCTCCACCTGGTCGCGCTCGGACTTGCGCTCGATCCGGTCCCAGTCGGCGGGCAGGGCCACCTCGTCGGCCTCGTCCAGGGTGAGGCCGAAATTGGCGCGGCTGACCTCGTCGAGCTCCGGGAACTGCGCCTGGGCGCCGGGCTCGCGCATCGCGGGCTTCATCACCGAGGCGAATTCCAGTTCGGCGATGCCGGGCAGGTCGATCAGGCGGCGCAGGGTGCTCATGGCGGGAGATTAGCCCAAGGCCCGTCGCGGCCCAAGCGGGCTGGCCGTCGCGCGAGCGCCTGATACACCTTGGCCATGGACAGCCCCGATGACAGCTATGATCCCCTGACCCCGGTTCCGGAGGGCCGCCGCGCCTTCGCCGCCGGCGACGCCTTCTCCCTGTGGTTCAGCCTGGGGATCGGCCTGCTGGTGCTGCAGGCCGGCGCCTTCCTGGTCCCGGGCCTCAGCCTGCCCCATGCCCTGGCCGCCATCGTCCTGGGCTCGATCCTCGGCGTGCTGCTGCTGGCCGCCGCCGGCGTGGTGGGGGCCGACACCGGGCTCTCGGCCATCGGCAATCTGAGGCCGGCGCTCGGCGTGCGCGGGGCCGCGGTCCCCGCCGCGCTCAACGCCCTGCAGCTCACCGGCTGGGGCGCCTTCGAGATCATCGCCATGCGCGACTCCGCCGACGCCCTGGCCAGGCAGACCTTCGGGGTGTCGAACCCGCTGCTCTGGACCCTGCTGTTCGGCGTGCTGGCCACCGCGCTGGCGGTGATGGGGCCGGTGTCCTTCGTTCGCCGCTTCCTGCGGGCCTGGGGCCTGTGGCTGCTGCTGGCCGGGGCGGCCTGGCTGACCTGGCGGCTGCTGGCCGACCACGACCTGCCCGCCCTGATGGCCCGGGCCGGGACCGGGGAGATGAGCTTCGGCGCCGGGGTCGACCTGGTGGTGGCCATGCCGCTGTCCTGGCTGCCCCTGATCGCCGACTACACCCGCTTCGGGCGCTCGCCGGGGGCCATGTTCCGCGGCAGCGCGGCGGGCTACCTGCTGGCCAATATCTGGTTCTTCGCGCTCGGCGCCTGCTATGCGCTCGCCTCCGGCGGCGGGGAGGGGATGCTGCTGGCGGCGCTCGCGGCCACCGGCAGCGGGGTGGCCCTGCTGCTGATCCTGATCGACGAGACCGACAACACCTTCGCTGACATCCACTCCGCGGCGGTGTCCACCGCGACCCTGGTCCGCGCCCGGCCGGCGCGCCTGGCGCTCGCCTATGGGGCGGTCTGCACCCTCATCGCCCTCTTCGCCCCCCTGGCGCGGTACGAGGGCTTCCTGCTGCTGATCGGCTCGGTCTTCGCTCCCCTGTTCGGGGTGCTGCTCACCGACCACTTCGTCGTGCGGCGCCGGCGGATCGAGCCGGACGCCATCGCCCAGACGGGGGGCGCCTACTGGTTCACCGGGGGTTTCAGCCTGCGGGGCCTGGCGGCCTGGGCGATCGGCATCGCGGCCTACCAGGCGGTCTCCCGCCTGGAGCCCGGCCTGGGGGCGACCCTGCCCTCGGTGGCCGTGGCGGCCGCGGCCTATCTCGCGCTTACGACTTCGCCGCGCCGCCGCTCGTGATTTCCTTGATCAGGCCCTGGAGCTGCTGCTTGCCGCCGGCGTTCCAGACCGCCTTCATGTGCTCCAGCGTGCGGGCCGCGGCCTCCTCGAACTTCCAGTCGCAGTCCTCGAAGCGACAGTCGGTGAAGACCGGGGCCTCGCCGCCGGCATAGACCATGCGGCACTTCTGGAAATCGCAGTCGTAGAAGGTCTCGCCGTCGAGCTGGACGGTTTCACGGGTAAAGGCTGTGGAACTTTGCATGGCGCGGTCTTCCTGAGGTCTTTGGGGGCGAGGCGGCGGGCCCACCGCGATCGTCGCGGGTCAGGTTCGGAGAAGCGCTCGGCAGGGCGGCTAAACACATGAACGGCGGCCAGAAAGCAAGCCCGCTATGCTCGAACCGCTGTTGGGCGAATGTGTCGCAGCGCCGATTAGCACTCCAAACAGTAGAGCCAGGGTACCCAGAATCCTGACCGCGCGTCGTCTCGCGCCTGCCCTGGAGTCGGACGATCTCAAGCCCACCCCTCACCGTGCGACTGGACGAGGCCGCCGCCGCGGTGCGCTTCGTCACCTTGCCGCGCCTGGGTTTGAGCCTGTTCGGCGCGGTGATGGCCGCCCTGATCCTGTCGCCGATCATGGCCGCCGGCTGGCTGGCGGCGCTCCTGTGCCTGGAGGCCTGGCTCTGGCTCGCCGGCCGCGGCCAGGCTCGCGGCGCCGGCGTCCGCAATCGGGCCCGGATCAACTTCCTGGTCAGCTTCACCTCCATCAGCCTCTGGTGGCTGGCGCTGGGAGTCACCTTCTGGAACGCCGACACCCTGGCCGGCCGCACCACCGCGGCCATCCTCTGCATCACCGTCGTCGCCCTGGCGGTCCTGCTGTTCTACAGCACGCCGGCGGTGTTCCTGGCCACCGGGGCGGTCCCGGCGATCTGCGCCCTGCTGATCGTCGGCGTCAGCGACGGCCGGACCTGGATGGAGCTGGCCCCGATCCTGATGGCCCTCGGCCTGGGGCTGATCTTCGTCGGCGGCCGCGCCATCGAGACCCCCTCGGCCCAGGCGCAGCAGCGGGCGGTCAACGCCAGCCTGCACCAGTACGAGGTCCTGGCCGACAACATCACCGACATCATCGCCCGCACCGACATGGACGGCGTGCACACCTATCTCTCTCCCGCCATCGAGCGCGTGCTCGGCTACCGGCCCGAGGAACTGATCGGGGTGTCGCGACTGGAGATCATCGATCCGGAGGACTGGCCCCTGATCGCGGAGGCCGCCACTCGGATGCGCGCAGACCCGGCGCGCTCGGAAGTGGTGACCGTCAGGGTGCGCCACAAGGATGGGCGCTGGCTCTGGTTCCAGACCAACGCCAAGCTGGTCTGCGAGCACGGGGTTCCGGTGGCGGTCATCGACGTCAGCCGCGACATCACCGAGCAGGTGGCCAAGGACCAGGCCCTGCGAGAGGCGAAGACGGAGGCCGAGAGCGCGACGCGGGCCAAGGCCGAGTTCCTGGCCAATGTCAGCCATGAGATTCGCACGCCCATGAACGGGGTGCTGGGCGCCCTGCAGTTGCTGGAGAGCGAGCCGATCTCGCCTGAGGGTCGCGAGCTCATGCGCCAGGCCGCCGGCTGCGGCCTGATGCTGTCGCAACTGCTCAACGACGTGCTGGACTTCTCCAAGATCGAGGCCGGACAGCTCGACCTGACGCCCGAGCCGATGAACGTGGGCGACGCCCTGGACGCCGTGGTGGCCCTGCTGGAGGGCCAGGCCCGCGGCAAGGGGGTCGAGCTGCGGCGCGAGATCGCCGGCGCCGACCTGTGGATCGCCGCCGATCCCGTGCGGGTGCGCCAGGCGATGTTCAACCTGCTGGGCAACGCCATCAAGTTCACCCGCCGGGGCCATGTGGCCGCCCGCCTCGAGGTGACGCCGGCGGCCGGCGGCCAGCGCCATGTGCGGCTGGAGATCGAGGACACCGGTGTCGGCATCGCGCCGGACGCCCAGCCTCATCTGTTCGAGCGGTTCCGCCAGGCCGAGAGCTCCACCGCGCGGCGATTCGGTGGTTCGGGCCTGGGCCTGTCCATCACCCGCGCGCTCGCCCGGATGATGGGCGGGGACATCGCCTTCACCAGCGTCGAGGGCCAGGGCTCCACCTTCTGGCTCGACTTCGACGCGCCCGCCGCGGCCCCGGTGGCGGCCCTGTCGGTGGAGGAGGGCCTGCTGGAGGGGGTGCGCATCCTGCTGGTGGAGGACAACCCCACAAACCGGCTGGTGGCCCGCACCCTGCTGACCCGCCTGGGCGCCCAGGTGGACGAGGCCGAGGACGGGCGGATCGGCCTGGAGGCGGCCCGGGACGGCGGCTTCGACCTGATCCTGATGGACGTCCAGATGCCCAACATGGACGGGATCGAGGCGACGCGGGCCATCCGCGCCCTGCCCGGCCCCGTGGCCCAGACCCCCATCATCGGCCTGACCGCCAATGTCATGACCCACCAGCAGGGCGCCTATCGCGCCGCCGGCATGAACGGGGTGGTGGCCAAGCCGATCTCCGTCCCCGCCCTGCTCGCCGAGATCGCCCGCCTGTTGGGCGAGGACGAGGTCGCCATCGCCGTCTGAGGCGAAAATCCGGGACAGGACGGCCGCCGCGCGGTATCGGCCCGGCCATGAGCGAACTCTTCTTCGATCTCCAGGCCACACACAATCCGCACCGCTGGTTCATGCCGCTGACGCCCGCCGTCTGCGTGGGCCCGCCGGACAACCTCTTCATGTACGGCGGCATCGGCCTGGCCAGCGCCATCGCGGCCATGGAACGGACCTGCGCGCGGCCGGTGATCTGGGCCACGGCCCAGTACCTCTCCTATGCGCGGCCGGGCTCGGTGGTGGACCTCGACGTCTGGGTCCCGGTGCAGGGCAAGTACAACAGCCAGGCCCGGGTGATCGGCCACGTCGGCGACCAGGAGATCTTCACGGTCAACGCCGCCCTCGGCGCGCGGCCCAGCACCGTCTCCCACCAGTGGGTGACCATGCCCGACATGCCGCCGCCGGAAGACTGCGAGCGCTCGGTGCTCTGGGGCGACCAGGGCGACAACCTGAACGGCCGACTGGACGTGCGCATGGCCAAGGGCCGCTACGGCGAGGGGCCGCGCACCGGCCAGCTCTCCGCCGACGGCCGCCTGGTGATGTGGATCAAGCCGGTGGAGGACTTCGCCGTCGACGCCAGCCTGCTGGCGATCATGGCCGACTATGTGCCGTCCGGGGTCGGCGCGGCGCTGGGTCGCCAGGGCGGCGGCAACAGCCTGGACAACACCCTGCGCATCCGCCGCATCGTGCCCACCACCTGGGTGCTCTGCGACATCCAGATCACCGGCATCCACGGCGGCTTCGCCCACGGCGTCATGAACCTGTTCGCGCAGGACGGGGAGCTGATGGCCACCGCCAGCCAGTCGGTGATCGTGCGGATGATGGACTAGGCGCGTACGCCTAGCCGAACTTCTCCATGTCCTCGTCGGAGATCTCGTAGTCGCCGTAGACGTTCTGGACGTCGTCGTCGTCGTCCAGGGCGTCCAGGAGCTTCATCAGGGTGCCCACCGAATCGCCGGAGATCGGGGTCAGGTTCTTGGGTCGCCAGATGATCTTGGTGGACTTGGCCTCGCCGAGGCTCGCCTCCAGCGCGCTGGCCACCTCGGCGAAGGCCTCGTAGGCGGTGAAGATGGTGTGGGTCTCATTGTCGGACTCCACATCCTCGGCGCCGGCCTCGATGGCGGCCTCCATCACCTTGTCCTCGCTGCCGACCTTGGCCGGATAGACGATCTGGCCCAGGCGATCGAACATGAAGGCCACCGAACCGGAGGCGCCCATGTTGCCGCCGTTCTTGGAGAAGGTGGAGCGGATGTTGGCCGCGGCGCGGTTGCGGTTGTCGGTCAGGCCCTCGACGATCAGGGCCACGCCGCCGGGGCCGAAGCCCTCGTAGCGCACCTCGTCATAGGACTCCGCGTCGCCGCCAGCCCCCTTCTTGATGGCCCGGTCGATGTTGTCCTTGGGCATGGACTCGGCCTTGGCGTTGGCCACGGCCAGGCGCAGGCGAGCGTTCATGGTGGGGTCGGGCAGGCCCGACTTGGCGGCCACCGTGATCTCGCGCGACAGCTTGGAGAACAGCTTGGAACGCACCGCGTCGGCGCGCCCCTTGCGGTGCATGATGTTCTTGAACTTGGAATGTCCGGCCATGAGTGGTCTGTTGTTCTCGTTCAGGCGGTTCTTAAATGGGTTGAGGGCTTCTACCGTCCGCGGGCGGGGATGACCAGCGGGGGAGGAACCTCCCCGATTTCGAAGGGTTTGAGTGGCATGAGAGACCAGTACGAGCCGATGAGCGACTATGCCGAGGCCTGGGACGGTTCCCTGATCTACGGCAAGGAGCATCCTCGGAATGGATTGGGCCCGGTGGCGGCCTCGGGCGCCATGTTCGGGTCGTTTGTCCTGGGCGCCCTGGTGGGCGTCGGCGTCATGGTCCTGCTGCGCCAGCTCGACGACGCCAATGACGGCGGGGTCATCCTGCGGCGGGTCCAGCCCGCGCGCTGAGGGCCGTCAGGCACATTAGGCAGCCGACCGCCGAGGCCGCGCCCATGCCGTAGCGCTCGGCGTCGCCCTGGGCGGCGAGGTTGGCCAGGGTGTTGAACCCCAGCTGAACGGCGAGCAGCAGGTTGAGCCACCAGAAGGGCCGCCGGGGCAGGCGCGCGCCCAGGTCGCCAGCGCGCACGAGCATCACCAGGGCGGCGAGCGCCAGATAGACCGCCGCCCCGGCGCTGGCGACCTTCAGCGTGTCGGGCAGCACGGCGGGGCTTGCTCCGCCCCAGGCCATCTCGCCGAAGGGCGCGCCCAGAGCCAGGGCGACCTGGAAGCCGGCGAAGCCCAGGCAGAACATCGCCGCGCCTCGCGCCGCCCAGGCTCCGAGTCCATGCCTCATGCGGGTTCGCAGTCGATCTGGACGACCTCGCCCTTTTCCAGGCGATAGATGGCGTCCTGCGGCACGGGCAGGGTCAGCATCATCTCACGTGGCAGCCCGCCATAGAGTCCACGCAGGATGCGGCCCGACAGGCCGTGGGAGACGAGGATGATGTTCTGCGTCTCGTCCACGGAGGCCAGCCAGTCCGACAGGCGCGCCAGCACGCCCTCGAAGCTCTCGCCGCCGGGCGCCCCGAAGTAGCGCTCGGGATAGGGCAGGTCGATGGGCCTGCGCGCCTCCAGCTCATCCAGGGACAGGCCTTCCCAAGACCCCATGCTGACCTCCGCCAGCCGGGCGTCGAGTTCGGGGGCCAAGGCTCCGCCCATGGTCTGGGCGATGATACGCGCGGTGTGATGGGCGCGGCCCAGGGGGCTGGCGACCATCCGCCACCCGGCCGGGTCCGGGACCAGGCGGGTCAGCAACTCGCCCATCCGCCGGGCCTGGGCCTGGCCAAGCTCGGTGAGGGGAGAATCCGATCCGCCCTGGTACCGGCGCGCCAGGTTCCATTCGGTCTGGCCGTGGCGCGCCAGGTAGATCACCGCTTGCGGCGCACGACCGGGTGCGACGAGGAGAGCCCGCCGTCGACGGCGATGGCCTGGCCGTTGACATAGGAGGCCTCGTCGCTGGCCAGGAACAGGGCGGCGTTGGCGATCTCGATGGGCACGCCGCCGCGGGTCAGCGGGTTGAGCTGGCCGATCTTGTCCTCGTTGCCGCGCGCCCGGGCGCCGTCGAAGATCGGCTGGGTCATGCCGGTCTCGATCAGGCCGGGGCAGATGGCGTTGACCCGCACCCCGGTGCCGTAGAACTCGTTGGCCGCGGTCTGGGCCAGGTTGATGACCCCTGCCTTCGAGGCCGAATAGGGCGAGCCCCCGGCGCCCGACCGGATGCCGGCCACCGAGGCGGTGCAGATGATCGAGCCCTTGCCCTTGGGGATCATCACCCGGCTGGCGTGCTTCACCAGCAGGAAGGCGCCGATCAGGTTCACCCGCAGGATCTCGGCCCAGAAGGCGGCGTCCTGATCGTCGAAGGCGGTCCAACCGCCGGAGATGCCGGCGTTGGCCCAGGCCACGTCGAGGCCGCCGTATTCGGACACCGCCTTGGCTGTCAGGCTGGCCACGAAGGCCTCCTCGCCCGCGTCGCCGGTGAGGGCGACGACCTTGCCGCCGGCGTCGGTGACCATCTTGGCGGTCTCCTGGACGGTGTCCATCTTGTCGGCGATCACCAGGTTGGCGCCCTCCTGGGCGAACAGCACGGAGGCCGCGCGGCCGATGCCCGAGCCGGCGCCGGTGATGACGGCGGTCTTGCCGGAGAGACGTCCCATGGGAATTTCCTCAAGTTTGGCTGATCCGGCCTAGGCCGGTGGAAGGTGGGGGATGGGCGCCTCAGCGCGCCCGGGCGGCGGCGTCCAGGATGGCGTCGGCGACGATGTCGAACAGGGCCGGCGGCAGGTCGTGGCCCATGCCGGCGATCACCCGAAGCTCCGAGCCCGGAATGGCCGCGGCCGTCGCCTCGCCCCCGGCCAGGGGCACCAGGGGATCGTCGGCGCCGTGCAGGACGATGGTGGGGACCTTGAGGGCCTTCAGCTTCTCGGTGCGGTCGCCATAGGCGCGGATGGCGGCCATCTGGCGGGCCGAGCCGGTGGGGTTGAAGGCCCGGCCATGCTCGGCGATCACCCGGGCGCGCAGGGCGCCCTGCGGCCACGGATAGCCGGGGCTGCCGATGGTGAGCGCGTTGTTGACCCCGTGGGCGACGAAGGCCTCGAAGTCGGCCTGCGGATTGGGCGGCGGGGTGGAGAGCACCGCCGCGGCGGCCGGGGTGGAGTCCATGGTGCCCGGCCCGCCGGTGGCCGACATGATCGAGGTGAGCGAGAGGGTCCGGTCCGGGTGCTCGATGGCCACCACCTGGCCGATCATCCCGCCCATGGAGACGCCGGCCACATGGGCCTTGGCCGCGCCCGCCGCGTCGAGCACCGCCATGGCGTCGGCGGCCATGTCCGAGAGCGTGTAGGCCTGGCCGGGCTCGAACCAGGTGGAGAGGCCGGTGTCGCGGTTGTCGAACCGCACGGCGCGGTAGCCCTTGGCGGCCAGCTTGGCGCAGAAGGCCTCCGGCCAGCGGGTCATCTGCGAGCCCAGGCCGTTGATCAGCAGGATGGTCTCCGGCCCTTCGCCGAACACCTCGTACTCGATCGCGACGTCGCCGTTGCGGGCCTTGGGCATGGTCGTTTCCCCTCGTTGGCGTGATTGAACCCCATCGGTGTCATCCCGGAAAGCGCGAAGCGCTTGTCCGGGACCCAGACGCACCGGGCCCTCTGGAGAGGTCGGCGCCTCTGGGTCCCGGACAAGCCGCTCGCGCGGCTTTCCGGGATGACAGATGGGATGCTTACGGCACCATCACCACGCGGCCGACGGCGGCGCGGCTTTCGATATAGGCGTGGGCCGCGGCGGCTTCGGACAGCGGGAAGACCCGGTCGATCACCACCTCCAGCTCGCCCTTGGCGGCGTCGTTGATCAGCTTCTGGATGTTGTCGTGCACCCGGTCGGTGGAGATCTCGGCGCCGAGGAAGACCCCCGACAGCGAGCGGTTGCCGCCCATCAGCGAGCCGACATCCACGACCATGGGCTCACGCCCGGCGGCGCCGACCATGGAGACCCGGCCGCGATAGGCCAGGGCGTTGATGGAGCCCTGCAGGGTGGGGCCGCCGACGGAGTCGACGATCACGTCAACGCCCTTGTTGTCGGTGAGGCGGCGGGCTTCCTTCACCACGTCGTCGCGGGTGTAGTTGATGCCGTGGTCGAGACCCAGGCGCTTGAGCTTCTCCAGGCGCTCGTCGGAGGAGGCGGTGGCCAGGATCAGGCCCGCGCCGGCCCGCTTGGCCAACTGGATGGCGGCCACGCCCACGCCCGAGGCGCCGGCCTGGATCAGGACGGTCTCGCCCTTCTTCATGCGGCCGAACTCGAACAGGCAGTCGTCGGCGGTGCCGAAGGTGACCGGAATGGCCGCGGCCTTCTTGATGTCGTAGCCGTCGGGGACGAGCCAGCAGTTGCGAGCGGCCACGGCGCGCATGGAGGCGTGGCTGCCGTAGTTCATCACCGTGGCGACCCGCTGGCCGACCCTCAGGTGCTCGACCTCGGGGCCGACCTCGACGATGGTCCCGGCGGCCTGGTAGCCCACCACGTGGGGCTTGGTGGCCAGGGGCCCGCGCCAGCGGCTGAGGGTGTCGCCGCCCTCGATGGCGATGGCCTCGACGGCGATGATCACGCCCTTGGGATGGCAGGTGGGGTCGGGCAGGTCCTCGTACTTCAGGACTTCGGGCCCGCCGTTCTCGTAATAGACCGCAGCCTTCATGGGTCGCTCCTAATGACTTAAAACAAATGTTTGACTTAGGTCTCACGCCCTCGCTGATGAGACAAGGCGAGGAAATCTAAAGGCGGAAACGGGCGCATGGAACTGGCGAAACCCCGGGTGGACATCGGGCTGTCCACCAACGATCTGCAGCCCATGTTGGCGTTCTGGCAAGAGCAGGCGGGCATCCCCTTCGACCACCTGCTGAGGATCCGCCGCGGCCAGGACCAGCACCGCCACGACGCCCTGGGCTCGGTGCTGAAGATCAACCACCATGCCGAACCCCTGCCGCAGACGGCCCCCAGCGGCTACCGGGAGCTGATCGTCGCCCGGCCCGGCCTGACGTCGCCCAGGACCCTGACCGACCCCGACGGCAATCGCGTGACCCTGGTTCCGCCGGGCCTCGGGGGCGTCACCCAGATCGGCGTTCGCCTGGCCATCCGCGACCTGGCCGCCCACTGCAGGTTCTACCGGGAAGGGCTTGGCCTGACCGAGGAGGCGCCCGGCGCGTTCCGGGCCGGTGAGACCCTGCTGATCCTGGAGCAGAGCCCCGACGCGCCTTCCGACGCCGGCATGGCGGGCAAGGGTTGGCGCTACATCACCTTCCAGGTCTTCAAGGTCGACGAGGAACACGCCCGCATCCTGGCCAAGGGCGGCCGCGAGGCCATGCCCCCCACCACGCTGGGGACCACGGCGCGGATCTCCATGGTGCGCGATCCCGACGGCAACTGGATCGAGATCTCCCAGCGCGCCTCCATCGTCGGAAACCTCGACGCCCATTGAGGCGACGGGCGGGCGCCAAACGCCGGCTCATAGTCCATTTGGATCATGCGGCGGCTCGCCGCAGGGGTCAGACAGGATGGGCGAACACCAAAGACCTACCCCCAAGGGTCGACCATGCGTCCTGTCATCACCGCTTCCCGCGCGCCCGCGCCCGCCGCCGATCCCGGCGCGCGAGCCTGGGCTGACACGACCCTGGCCGATCGTGGGGGCGGCCCTTCGGCGGAATGCGGAGCACCCGGCGCAGCCTGGGGACCGCAGAGAGCTTCCGCCGGCGGGCCCGACATCAACCCGTAAGATCCTATCGGCTGGGGGGCCAACCAACATGAAGAAGATCCACATTCCCGTCGTCGTCGCCGGGGCTCTGATGCTGACCGCCTGGGGCGCGCCCCAGATCGCCGCGCCCACGGCGCTCACCGCGCCGGCGCCCATCGAGGGCTCGGCCGGCAAGTACGCCTCGCCCTTCACCTCCGACGGCGTCACCGCCGGCTGGGTGACCAAGTCCATGCAGGTCAAGGCCGCCGGCCAGATCGGCTCGATGGCGGGCAACTACGCCGGCCAGAAGGCCATGGAACAGGTGCCCTTCGTCGGCGGCTTCCTGGGCAAGAAGGCGGGCGCGGCCATGGGCCGGGGCATCGCGCTGAAGGCCATCGGCGGCGAGGAATTCCTGCGCTCGTCCACCGACCTTTCGTTCAATTCCCTGAACGACATGGCCCTCTACATGTACGTCAACTACTCGTCGAACCCCGAGTACCAGAAGATCCTGGACGCCACCTACGCGATCTATCCGGAGTTCCAGACCGCCTACCTGCCGGCCCTGCAGACCGCCTCCGTCGGCAAGTAGGATCATGCGTATCCAACTTCCGCTCATCGGCCTGGCGGCCGCCCTCGGCGTCGCGGCGGCTCCGGCCGCCGCGGCCCCCAAGCTGAAGCCCCAGGGCTCCGCCACGGTCTATCGCGACACCACCACCTCCGACGGGGTCAAGGGGATCGGCACCGAGAGCCAGGACATAGTCTCCATGGCCGACGCCATGTTCCGCGACCTGCTGAACGTGCCCGAGCTGATGAACCGCCCGACCCCGCCGCGGATCATCGTCGACCCGAAGTACTTCCGGAACGAGAGCTCCGAGATCATCGACAAGGCCCTGATCACCGACCGTATCCGGGTCAACCTGCTGCGCGCCGCCGGCGGCCGCATGCGCTTCATCGGCCGCGAATACGCCGGCGCGGTGGAGGAGGAGCGGGCGCTGAAGGACGAGGGTCGCGTCGATGTGGGCACCACGGGCCGCACCCGGGCCCAGGCCGGCGCCGACTACCGGCTGGTGGGCCGCATCGGCACCCGCGACGCCATCGACACCCGCACGGGCACGACCTCGCGGTTCAGCCAGTACACCTTCGAGCTGCTCGACATGGAGTACGGCGAGATCATCTGGTCGAACCTGTACGAGTTCAAGAAAGAGAACCGCGACGACGTCGTCTACCGCTAGGCCCGACGATGAAACCCGCAGTCCTCGCCGGCGCGCTGCTGCTGGCCGCCGCCCGCGCGGCCCAGGCCGCCGCGCCGCCCCCCTTGCCGCCCGTGCCCTATGAGGCGGGGCCGGAGGCCTTCGTCGGCCGCCTGGCCACCGACCTGCCGGCCAACCGGGTGCTGAACCAGATGGAGATCGGCGCCCGGGCCTTCTGGCGCGCCGACTACGCCACCGCCAGACCGGCGCTCGACGACGCCATCGCGCGCATCGACTCGGTGTTCTCCGACAACGCCAACGCCGCCAAGGCCCGCAAGCTCTGGTACGACGAGGGCTCGAAGGACTTCAAGGGCGAGCCCTACGAACGGGCCATGGCCTTCCTGTACCGCGGCCTGATCTACCTGCACGACGCCGACTACGAGAACGCCCGGGCCGCCTTCCGGCGGGGCCTGATGCAGGACGCCTTCGCCGAGGAGGACCAGAACCGGTCCGACTTCGCCCTGCTGCTGTTCCTCGACGCCTGGGCCAGCCACCTCAACGGCGACACCGACCTGCGCGACGAGACCCTGGTCCAGCTCAAGAAGTTGCGCCCCACCTATGGCGGCATCGGCGAGAAGGACGACACCCTGGTCCTGGCCGAGACCGGCCTGGCGCCGCGCAAGCTGGGGGACGGGGCGGCCCACGCCTTCTTCGTCTACCGGCGCGGCAAGCCCATCGCCGAGAACCAGGTCCAGGTGATGAACGGGGCGGCCCCCATGCAGGCCTATCCGATGGAGGACCTCTTCTACCAGGCCTCCACCCGGGGCGGCCGGGAGATCGACAAGATCCTGGCCGGCAAGGCCCAGTTCAAGGCGACCACCGGCGGGGTGGGCTCCTTCCTGGCCGACACCACCGTGGCGCTCTCCTCCAACAACGCCGCCTTCAGCGCCAATGGCCAGTACGGCGACGCGGTGGCCGCCGTGGGCGTGCTGTCGGGGGTGTTCCTGATCGTCTCCTCCAATTCCAAGCCCCAGGCCGACGTGCGCACCTGGAGCTCCCTCCCCGACACCATCCATGTCCTGACGCTCGCCTCCGGCGGCCGGCCCATGACCCTCAACGCCCACTTCCTGAAGGCGGGCGTCCCGGTGGAGGGCGCCGACAAGCCCATCGCCTGCGCCACCGACGCCAACCGCAAACAGCTGTGCCTCGTGCGCGCCCACTAGAGAGAACCCCGATGACCACGCTCCGCAAACATCTCGCCATCGCCTGCGCCGCCGCCGCCCTGGCCGCCGGTCTTTCGGCCTGCGAGACCACCCCGCCCGAGGGTGGGGTCCGCATCGACCAGCAGAACAACATCCGCCCCGAGCTGAACTCGGTCCGGGTGATCGACGGCACGCTCGCCCGCTATGTCGGCGCCAAGTTCAAGGTCGACAGCCTGCTGGACACCGAGGGCGCCTATGTCTCCACCGGCCCCACGGGCTTCAAGAAGATCACCGTCCAGATCCGCAACAAGACCAATGTCGCCCTGCCGCTGCAGGCCCGCGCCAGCTGGTACGACGCCGCCGGCGTCCCCACCGACGGAGCCCAGTCCTGGACCTCCCTCTTCGTCCAGCCCAACGCCATGGTCACCTTCGAGCAGAGCTCCGCGCGGCTGAACTCGGCCCAGTACTACGTGGAAATCCGCGGCGCCCAATAGGGCCAGACAGGAGGGTTCGATGACCGCTTTGAAGCTTCTCGCCCCGGCGCTGGCGGGCCTGCTGGCCGCCGGCCCGGCGCTCGCCCAGACCTACCGGCCCCAGGCGCCGGCGGTGACCTATCGCGAGGGCATGCCCGAGGTGAACGCCCCGCCGCCGAGCGTCAATCCGGACGCCGGCAACTACAGCGCCTCGAGCGCCTTCGCCCGCTGGTACGCCGGCGCCGGGCGGCCCTCGATGCTGCTGTTCTGGAACCGCCAGCTCATCGAGGACGCCACCAGCCAGTACGACAGTGTCCAGACCACGAGCTCGGCCGCGGTGGCGATGGGGGCGGGCGCGGCGGTCAGGGGACGGGGCTGGGCCGCCGGCGCCTCCAGCGGCATGGCGGCCTCCGCCAGCGAGAGCCGCCAGTACCAGGAGCGCATGACGGACTCGAGCTACGGCTTCCGCAGCAACAACTTCTCGCGCGGCGTCGAGAGCTCGATCCTCAACACCTTCTTGTCGGCCGGCGCCCGGATCGTCGACCGCGAGGCGGTGATCCGCAAGGTCTCGGCCAAGCAGAGCCGCGAGGACCGGCTGGACATCCAGTACCTGGAGACCTTGGCCCTGGGTCAGGGCATCCAGTACCTGATCGAGGTCCTGCCCGACGATGACCTCGCCTCGCCCACCGGGGTCACCTTCACAGTGAAGGTCACCCACCTGCCGACCTCCACGGTGCGCGCCCAGTTCACCACCTCCGGCGATCCGCCCCGGGGAGCCGCCAAGTGGGTGGCCACCAATGGCGCGGGCTTCGAAAAGCGCGCCGCCGCGAGCCGTCAGACCCCCCAGCTGATCGGCGCCCAGGTGGCCTACGACACCATGACCAAGCTTCGCTAGGGCGCCGCTCCGGCGCACGGAAAGGGCCTGGGGATGGCCCGTCGTCTTCCCCTTCTTGGGAGGGCGGAACGGCTGGGCTTGGGGGAGTTACCGGCCGGATCTCCAGACAGGCGCGGCCACCCCCCGGCGGCCGCGCCTGTCGCTTGCATGGACAAGGCCAGCCGCCTGGCCGATCCTGGCCGCAACAAGACACAGCCGGGAAGAGACGATCATGACGACGCGGGCCTTGGTGCTGGGCGGGGGCGGGCCGGTGGGCATCGCCTGGGAATCGGGCCTGATCGCGGGCCTCGCCCAGGGCGGGGTGGACCTGGGGAAGGCCGACTTCATCCTGGGCACCTCGGCGGGCTCCTTCGTCGGCGCCCGACTGGCCCTGGGGGCGGACGCCGCCACCCTGGCCGACCCCATCCTGGCCGAGCCGCCGCCGGCCCCGCGTCCGCCCGGCGAGGCCCGCGCGCCGGGCGCCGACCTTTCCGTCCTGGTGAAGATGATGGCCGAGGCGCAGGGCGGGGTCCGCGATCCCCAGGAGGTCCGCGCCGAGATCGGCGCCTTTGCACTGGCGGCCAAGACCTCCGACGAGGCGACCTTCCTTCAGAGCTTCGGGCGGTCCTTCGCGAGCCTGCCGCAGGACGCCTGGCCCGAGCGCGGCTTCGCCTGCACGGCGGTGGACGCCCTGACCGGCGAATTCAAGATGTGGACCAAGGCGTCGGGCGTCGGGGTCACCCGGGCGGTGGCCTCCTCCTGCAGCGTGCCCGGCGTCTATCCGCCGGTAACCCTCGAGGGCCGCCGCTATATCGACGGCGGCATGCGTTCGACCATCAACGCCGACCAGGCCGTGGGCCATGACCTGGTGGTGGTGATCCAGGTGCGCGGCGGCGCCAACGCCGGCGCGGCGGCCGAGGCGACCGCCGCCCGGGTGGAGGCCGAGCTCGACGTCCTGCGGGACGCCGGCGCCAAGGTGGTGCTGATCGGTCCCGACGCGGGCAGCCAGGCGGCCATGGGCCTCAACCTGATGGACTTCCGAAAGCGCGCCGACGCGGCGCGGGCGGGGCTGGCCCAGGGCCTGGCCCAAGCGGCGGAGTTGACGGCGGCCTGGGTGGGGTAAACCCCCAACCGCTCGTCCCGGCGAAGGCCGGGATCCAGGTGAAGCCCACGAGAGACGGCGCGAACCCTAGGTCCGACCGCGGGTCGACCCCAAGCTCGGCGGATGCATCTGGGTCCCGGCCTTCGCCGGGATTGCTACCCGTTCCGCTTCACGAAGGCCCGGATGGCGGCGATCACCTGATCCTGGTCGTCGGGGGTCAGGTAGGGGTGCATGGGCAGGCTCATGACCTTCTCCGCCGCGGCGTCCGTCACCGGCAGGCCGCCGGGGGCCGGGTAGCGGGAATAGACCTCCTGGCGGTGGATCGGGATCGGATAGTAGACGGCGCTGGGGATCTCAGCGGCCTTCAGGTGGGCCACGAGGCCGTCCCGGTCCTCGGTCTCGATAGTGTACTGGGCCCAGACGCTGACCCCGCCCTCGATCACCGTCGGGACCCGCACCACGTCGTTCAGGCCCGCCGCATAGCGGTCGGCCACCACGTTCCGGGCGCGGATCTCGTCCTCGAAGATGGTCAGCTTCTGCAGCAGCACCGCGGCCTGGATGGTGTCCATGCGGCTGTTCATGCCGATGCGCATGTTCAGGTACTTCGGGTCGTGGTCGAAGGTCTTGCCGGCGATGTCGGACTTCACCGCCTGGCCGTGGACCCGCAGGGAGACCAGCAGGTCGTGCAGCCGCTCGTCCTTGCACAGCACCGCCCCGCCGTCGCCGTAGCAGCCCAGCGGCTTGGCCGGGAAGAAGCTGGTGGTGGTGACGTCGGCCCAGTGGATCGGGTGCTGGCCGTTCAGGGTGCAGCCGAAACCCTGCGCGGAGTCGGCGATCAGCTTCAGGCCGTGCTTCTTCGCGACCGCCGAGATGGCCGGATAGTCGGCGGGCTGGCCGAACAGGTCGACGGCGATGACGGCGCGGGGCGTCAGCCTGCCCTCCGCCTTAACCGACTCGATGGCGGCGTCCAGCTTCACCGGATCGAGATTGTAGGTGCCGGGCAGCACGTCGACGAACACCGGCGAGGCGCCCACCAGGGGCATGACCTCTGCGGTGGCCGCGAAGGTGAAGGAGGGGCAGAAGACCGCGTCGCCGGGGCCGATCTCCCAGGCCATCAGCGGCAGCTGGATCGCCTCGGTGCCCGAGCCGCAGGAGAGCACGAAGGGCGCCTGGCCGAAGTCCGACAGGGCCTTCTCGAACTGGGCGATCTCCGGGCCCATGATGTAGGCGCCCGAGCGCACCACCTTCAGGATGGCGTCCTCCAGCGGCTGGCCGAGGCGCGCCCGCTGGGCCTGGAGGTCGATGAACGGAATGGGCATGGCGTTGAAGTCCCGGGTCACGAAGCGGCGCGCTTCATGACACGGGGAGTCTAGCCAAGCCAAACACGCTTGTTTTCGAAAAATTGCGGCGAAGCCCCCTCTCCCGCGTGCGGGAGAGGGGGAGACCCCTAGATCTGCCGGGCGCGGCCTTCCCAATAGGGGGCGCGGACCTTGTTGCGCTGGATCTTGCCGGCTTCCGAGCGCGGCAGCTCGGTGACGAAGTCCAGGCCGCGCGGCACCTTGTAGGCCGCGAGCGTCTGGCGGCCGAAGTCCAGGATCTCCTGGGCCAGCTTGTCGGAGGGTTCGTAGCCGGGCTTGAGCAGGATCACGGCGCGGACCTGTTCGCCCCACTCGTCGTGCGGGATACCGACGGTGGCGCTGTCGGCCACGGCCGGGTGCTTGATCAGTTCGTTGTCGATCTCCTGCGGATAGATGTTCACCCCGCCCGAGATGATGGTCTCGGCGTTGCGCCCGGTGAGGAACAGGTAGTCGTCCTCGTCGAAATAACCGACGTCGCCCATGGTGAAGAAGCCGTCGCGCCGGTTGGCGTTGGTCTTGGCCTCGTCCTTGTAATAGGTGAAGCCGCCGCCGGGCGGGAGCTGGTGGTAGATGCCGCCGGGCACGCCGGGGGGCAGCTCGTTGCCCTCCTCGTCGAGGATGCGGACCTGCAGCATCTGCGGACGCTTGCCGACGCTGCCGGGCTTCTTCAGCCACTCCTCGGAGGTGATGGCGAAGCCCGCCCCGCCCTCGGAGCCGGCGTAGTATTCGCTCAGCACCGGGCCGAACCACTCGATCATGGCGTGCTTGACCTCCGGCGGGCAGGGGGCCGCGCCGTGCACGATGTATTGCACGTGGTCGATGGGGTAGTTGGCCTTCACCTCCGGCGGCAGGGACAGCAGCCGCTGGAACATGATGGGCACCAGGTGGAAGTGGGTGACCTTCTTTTCCGAGATGGTCTTCAGGACGTGCTCGGAATCCCACTTGTCGATGAAGTGCAGCGGCACCCCGGCGTTCATCGAGGCGTTGATGTCGAAGGCCAGGGGGGCGGCGTGATAGGCCGGGCCGGCGCACATCTGCACCGAGGTCTCCGGATCATAGCCGCGCAGGGCCAGCATGCTGGGCGGAATCACCGGCGGGTTGGCGCGGTGCACGCCCTTGGGCCGGCCGGTGGTGCCGGAGGTGTACATCATCTGGCTGCCGCGCACGGGATCGGGGATGTCCGAACCGTCCTCGGGCGCCAGGGTCGCGTCGTAATTCAGGAAGCCCTCGATATCGCCGCCCACCGACAGCTTGATCAGCAGGTCGGGACATTCGGCGGCGGCCGGCGCGGCGGCGGCCACGCGGGCCTCGGCCACCAGGGCCTTGGCCTCGCAATCCTTGATGATGTAGGCGATCTCGTCGACCGTCAGGTGCCAGTTCACCGGGGTGATGCGCAGGCCGCTGCGCTGGGTGGCCGCCAGGGTTTCGATGAATTCGGCGCGGTTGGAGCAGAGCAGGGCCAGGCTGTCGCCGGCCTTCAGCCCCGCCTTGCGCAGGGCGCGCACCAGCTTGTTGGCGTTGGCGTTGACCTCGGCGAAGGTCTTGGTGCGCCCGGAGGGGTCCACCACCGCGGTGCGGTCCGGCGCCTGATCGGCCCAGAAGGCCACGGTCATGCCGTGGTTGGCCGATTCATCCAGAGCCGCGGTAAAGTCTTCTCGCGTCTTAAATTCCTGCATTCAAATTCCTCCCGTCGCCCGGTGGCCGGCTGCGGCGTTCACGCGGTGCAATCAATTTTCTATGGTCCGGGGCGGCGTTTTGTCGGCGATCGCGGGCGCAATATGCCTGCGACGGTGACCGTTTCCGCTCCGGAACCCCACAATGACAGGGCTTGCCGCGCCCGACAACGCTCCCTGAAATCCGGACGCTGACCGGATCGGGAACCCGGCCGGCGCGCCAGCGTTCGCGCCAGGTTGGGGAGCGGAAAACCAGTTCATCCGTTGAGTGTTGCTGACGGTCCCGCGCGGCGAAGCTTGCCGAGCCCGTCCCCTGGAAACAACGCGAGTAGGCGCTTGACTGTTCAGACGAAGATCGAAGGCCGGCTGGCCAGTACGGGCGTCGAGGGACTCGACGACATCCTGCGCGGCGGCCTGGCCCGCAACCGCGTCTACCTGATGGAGGGCACGCCGGGGGCCGGCAAGACCACGGCGGCCCTGCAGTTCCTGATGGCCGGCGCCGAGGCCGGGGAGCGGGGGCTCTACATCACCCTGTCTGAAACCCGCGACGAGCTGCTCAGCACCGCGGAGTCCCACGGCTGGACCCTCTCGGACCTGATCACCATCTTCGAGCTGATCCCGCCGGAGAACCTGCTGGACGAGCAGCAGCAGCAGAGCCTGCTCTATTCCTCCGACCTCGAGCTGGGGGAGACCACCAAGCTGATCTTCCAGGCCATCGAGGAGAGCAAGCCCTCGCGGGTGGTGATCGACAGCCTGTCGGAGATCCGCCTGCTGGCCGGCGGCTCCCTGCGCTATCGCCGGCAGATCCTGGCCCTGAAGCACTATTTCGCGCGCCACGGCGCCACCGTCCTGATGCTGGACGACATGACCACCGACACCAATGACAAGACCGTCCACAGCGTCGCCCACGCGGTGATCCGGCTGGAGGAGCTGGCGCCCGTCTATGGCGCCGAGCGCCGGCGGCTGCGGGTGGTGAAGTACCGTGGCCAGGCCTTCCGGGGCGGCTACCACGACTTCATGATCCGCCACGGCGGCCTGGCGGTCTTCCCGCGCCTGGTGGCCTCCGAGCACCGGGTGGCGTTTCACCGGGAGAGCCTGGCCAGCGGGATCGAGGGCCTCGACACCCTGCTGGGGGGCGGGGTGGCCCGCGGCTCCAGCACCCTGGTCCTCGGCCCCGCGGGCACCGGCAAGTCGCTGCTGGTGCTGCAGTTCGTGGTGGCCGCCATCGCCCGCGGCGAGAAGGCCGCCATGTTCGTCTTCGACGAGGAGCTGGGGCTGCTCTTCGCCCGCGCCAAGGGCCTGGGGATCGACCTGGAGGCCCTGCGCGAGTCCGGCTCGCTGCTGATCGAACAGATCGACGCCGCCGAGCTGGCGCCGGGCGAATTCACCCACAAGGTCCGCAGCTGCGTGGAGACCCTGGACCTGCAGACCATCGTCGTCGACAGCCTCAACGGCTACCAGGCCGCCATGCCCGAGGAACAGTTCCTGGTGCTGCACATGCACGAGTTGCTGACCTTCCTGAACCGCCGCGGCGCCACCACCTTCCTCACCGTCGCCCAGCACGGCCTGGTGGGGGACATGAAGGCGCCGGTGGACGTCACCTACCTGGCCGACACCGTGATCCTGCTGCGCTACTTCGAGGCCTCGGGCCGGGTGCGTCGGGCCATGTCGGTGATCAAGAAGCGCACCGGGGCCCACGAGGACGCCATCCGGGAGTACCAGATCGACGGCCGCGGCCTGACCGTCGGATCGCCCCTGGAGGGCTTCCAGGGCGTGCTGCGCGGGGTGCCGGTCTATGTGGGGCAGGCTGGTTCCCTGCTGGAAGACCGCTAGTGCCCACCTCCGTCTCGCGCTCCGAGACCGCCCTGATCCTGACCCCGGTGGGGCGGGACTCGCAGATCGCCGCCAACCTGCTGTCCGAGGCCGGCGTCGACAGCCGCATCTGCGCCGGCATCGAGGACATGTGCCGCGAGCTGGCCAAGGGCGCCGGCTTCGCCCTGGTGGCCGACGAGGCCCTGCACACCGCCGATGTCGGCCCCCTGGCCGCCTGGGTGTCCGACCAGCCGCCCTGGTCGGACTTCCCCTTCATCCTGCTCACCGAGCGGGGCGGCGGACTGGAGCGCAATCCCCTGGCCACCCGGCTCACCGGGGCCCTGGGCAATGTGGTCTTCCTGGAGCGGCCCTTCCATCCCACCAGCCTGGTGAGCGTGGCCCGCACCGCCCTGCGCGCACGCCGCCGTCAGTACGAGGCCCGGCAGCGTATCGAGGAGATCCGCGAGGCCGAGAGCCAGCTCGAGCGCCGGGTGGACGAGCGCACCGGCGAGCTGGCCGCCGCCAACCGCCAGCTGGTGGCCCAGATCGAGGAGCGTGAGCGGGTGGAGGCGGCCCTGCGCCAGGCCCAGCGCCTGGAGGCCGTCGGCCAGCTCACCTCCGGTGTCGCCCACGACTTCAACAACCTGCTGACCGTGGTGCTGGGCAATGTCCGCCAACTGGCCAAGGACGTCACCGATCCCATGGTCCGCCGCCGCCTGGACATGATGGAGCAGGCCGCCCAGCGGGGCGCCAAGCTCACCGCCCAGCTACTGGCCTTCTCGCGACGCCAGAAGCTTGAGCCGCAGCTGGTGGACCTCAACCAGACGGTCTCCAGCATGCGCGACCTGCTGCAGAGCACCATGGGCGCCCACGCCCGCATCGAGACCGAGCTGGACCCCGACCTCTGGCGGGCGATGATCGACCCGACCCAGATCGAGCTGGTGATCCTCAACCTGGCCATCAACGCCCGCGACGCCATGGCGGTCGGCGGCGTGCTCACCGTGGGCACCGCCAACGCCAGCCTCGGCGCCCCCCGCCGTCCGGAGGAGCCGCCGCCGGGCGACTTCGTGATGGTCAGCGTCTCCGACACCGGCTCGGGCATGACGCCGGAGGTGTTCGCCAAGGCCTTCGAGCCCTTCTTCACCACCAAGGCCGTCGGCAAGGGCTCGGGTCTGGGCCTGTCCCAGGTGTTTGGCCTGGCCAAGCAGTCCGGCGGCGGGGTGCGCATCGACACCCGCCCTGGCGAAGGGACCTCGGTGAAGGTCTATCTGCCCCGCTCCCAGGCCGCCCCCGGGCCGCTGACGGCCAAGCAGGCCCGGCCCGCCCGCGTCGACGGGCGCCCGGTGGTGCTGCTGGTGGACGACGATAGCGCGGTGCGCGAGATCACCGCCGGCATGCTGGACGAGCTCGGCTACGCCGTGGTGGAGGCCGGCAGCGGCGGCGCCGCGCTGGAAACCCTGCAGGGCCGGCCCGACGTCGACCTGATGCTGCTGGACTTCGCCATGCCCGGCATGAACGGCGCCGAGGTGGCCCGGGAGGCCCGCAGCCGCCGGCCGCAGCTGCCGATCATCTTCGTCACCGGCTACGCCGACCTCGACGCCCTGGCCCACGCCGGCGAGGCCGGGGTGATCACCAAGCCCTTCGAGGACCACGAGCTGGCCGGCAAGCTGCGGGCGGTGCTCGAGGGCGCCTAGGGCGCGCCAGGGCTAGGTGGACGCCGGCTAACCCGCCTGGCGCGCTCTACGTCTTGGAATTAGAGCCTTTTTGAACGGGTCAGATGTTTCCATCTGACCCTAAAAGGCTCTAGCCGAACTTCGCCCGCGCCCAGCGCAGGACGAAGTAGCCGGCGGTGGCGGCCAGGCCGGTGACGAAGGTGCCCCAGGCGACATCGGCCACGGTGATCTTGGTGGCCCAGACCTTCAGGGTCGCCTGGTTGGTCAGGTCATAGGTGGCGTAGGCGAGCGCGCCCACCATGGCGCCGTTGGTCATGGCCTTGGTCCAGGAGGTGGCCGGCGAGACCGCCAGCGCCATGATCCCCAGGATGTAGACCAGGTAGAAGACCGCGGCGGCCTTGAGGTTGACCTCGTCGGCCAGGACCGGGTCGAGGGTGGGGCGGTACAGCCGCGCGTTGCTGAAGGTCAGCCAGACGGCGTCGACGGCGGCGAAGACCAGGCCGGTCCCCAGATAGGCGATGATGTATTTCAGCATGTCGGGTCCCCTCAGGCCGGTCGCAGGCGATAGTGGCTGACACCCCACTCGGCGCCACCCCGGTGGCCGAACAGGCCCGCCGTGGCCAGGAAGAACAGCCGCCAGCGCCGCCGCCACAGCACCGCCTCGTCGCCATAGACCGCCCGCAGCACCGGACCGATCACCGCGGCGTTGCGATCGTAGTTCGCCAGCCAATGATTGGCGGTCTTCTCGTAATGGGTCCCGCTCCAGCGCCAGTCGGCCTCGACCGTGAACAGGTCGGGGAATTCGCGCATCAGGTCATGGCTGGGCATCACCCCGCCGGTGAAGAAGTGCTGGCCGATCCAGTCGGCCTCGTCGTTCACGTCGAAGCGGTACGGCGTGCTCTTGTGGGTGAAGACGTGGATGAACATCGCCCCGTCGGGCTTCAGCCAGCCCTTGGCCTTGGCGAGCAGGCCGCGCCAGTTGGCCATGTGCTCGAACATCTCCACCGAGACGATGCGGTCGAAGGCGCGGGCCTCGGCCTGGAAGTCGTTCATGTCGGCGGTGATCACCGTCAGGTTGGTGAGCCCCTGGGCGGCGGCCCGGCCGCGGATGAAGTCCCCCTGGCTCTTGGAGTTGGACACGCTGGTGATCCGGGCGCCCGGCAGGTTGCGCGCCATCCATAGGGACAGCGAGCCCCAGCCGCAGCCTAGCTCCAGGATCTGCTGGCCGTCCTTGAGGTCGGCGTGGGCGGCGGTCTGCGCCAGGGCCTGTTCCTCCGCCGCCTCAAGGGTGGCCGCCCCGTCATAGAGGCAGCAGGAGTATTTCAGCTGCGGACCCAGCACCGCCTCGAAGAAGGCGGCGGGCAGCTCGTAGTGCTGGCCATTGGCCTCGGCCGTGTGCTCGGCGATGGGGCGCTGGGCCATCTCCAGGGCGAACCGGGCCTGGGCGTCGGCCGGCGCGCCGGCCAGCTGCCTGCGCGCATTGGCCACGAGCAGGTCCACCGCGGCGCGGCGCACAAGGTCGGGAAGGGGCGCGCCCTCGAAGGCCTGGATGGTGTTGGCGACAAGCCTCATGGCGACGGACCTCTGCTGGTTCGGAGAAGGAAGCCTCCAGGACCATTACGGATGCAGCTTGGCGGCGGATGCGGCGTTTGCATCCGGGGCGGACAGCTTTGCGTACCTCCACCAGCTTCGCTCCAGGAGGTCCCGTGACGCTCGACACCCCCCACAAGCCGCTCCGCATCGCCGTCGTCGGCGGCGGCATCGCCGGACTCTCCGCCGCCTGGCTGCTGGGGGAGCGCCACCAGGTCACGGTGTTCGAGGCCGACGGCCGCCTCGGGGGCCACGCCAACACCGTCGAGGCCATGGGCCCGAAGGGTCCGGTCCCGGTCGACACCGGCTTCATCGTCTACAACGCGCCCAACTATCCCAACTTCACCGCCCTGTTGGCCCACCTGGGGGTGGAGAGCCAGGCCGCCGACATGGCGCTCAGCGTCTCCCTGGACGACGGGGCCTTCGAATATTCCAGCGGCGCGATCTTCGCCCAGAAGCGCAACCTGTTCAGCGCCCGGTTCTGGGGCATGCTGCGCGACGTCGCCCGCTTCTACCGCCAGGGCCCCAAGGACCTCGCCGCCCTGGAGGCGCCGCTCACCTCGCTCGACGACTATCTGGTGGAGAAGGGCTACTGCCAGGCCTTCCGCGACGACCACCTGATCCCCCAGGCCGCGGCCATCTGGTCCACGCCGCTGGCGGCCATCCGCGACTATCCGGCCGCGTCCCTGATCCGTTTCTTCCAGAACCACGGCATGATGACGATCTTCGGCCGCGGCGCCTGGCGCACCGTCACCGGCGGCAGCCGCAGCTATGTGGCCCGCCTCACCGAGGCCTTCGCCGGCCAGGTCCGCACCGGGGTGCGCGTGGTCTCCATCCGTCGCGACGCGCACGGGGTGGAGCTGCGGGATTCCACCGGCCATGCCGAGCGGTTCGACCAGGTGGTGATCGCCACCCATGGCGACCACGCCCTGCGCCTGCTGGAGGACGCCACGCCGCAGGAGCAGCGGCTGCTAGGGGCCTTCAAGTACAGTCGCAACCTGGCGGTCCTTCACACCGACGCCAGCCTGATGCCCCGGCGCCGCGGCGCCTGGACCAGCTGGAACCACATCGGCCGGCGCGCCGCCCCCGGCGAGGGCTGCGTCACCTATTGGATGACCCGGTTGCAGAGCCTGAAGAACGCGCCGGACCTGTTCGTCACCCTCAACCCCACCAAGGCCATCGCGCCCGAGGCCGTGATCCACACCGACGTCTATGAACACCCGCTGTTCGACGCCGGCGCCATCGCCGCCCAACGGGAGATCTGGTCCCTGCAGGGCGCGCGGCGGACCTGGTTCTGCGGCTCCTATTTCGGCCACGGATTCCACGAGGACGCCCTGCAATCGGGCCTGGCGGTAGCCGAGGCCCTTGGCGGGGCGCGCCGGCCCTGGACGGTGGAGGGCGAGTCCGGCCGCATCCACCTCGACGCCGCGCCGCTGGATCTCGCCGAGCAGGCCGCCTGACCGTGTTCGCCTCGGGCCTCTATCCCGGGATCGTCACCCACACGCGGCGACGGCCGCGGGCGCACCGGCTGCGCTATCGGATCTTCATGCTGTTGCTGGACCTGGACGAGCTGCCGGCCCTCGACCGGGCCCTGAAGCTGTTCGGGCAGGACCGACTGCGCCTCACCAGCTTTTCGCCGGCCGACCACCTGGACGGCGCTGCCGTCTCGCTGAAGAGCCAGGTGGAGGGCGAGCTTCAGGCGGCCGGCCTGCCCACGGGCGGACCGGTCCGCCTGCTCTGCATGCCGCGTATCCTGGGCGGGGTGTTCAATCCGCTGAGCGTCTATTTCTGCCACGGCCCGGACGGGACGCTGTCGGCCATGCTCTACGAGGTGCGCAACACCTTCGGCGAACGCCACAGCTACCTGATCCCCGCCCGGGGGCCGAGCGTGATCGAACAGGCCGCCGACAAGGTCTTCTATGTCTCGCCCTTCATGGACATGGACCTGGCCTACGCCTTCCGCATCCAGCCCCCCGGCGAGCGGGTCGCCGTCACCGTCGACGTCCACGACGCCGAGGGCCTGCTGCTGGCCGCCACCTTCGCCGGCGACCGGGTGGAGCTCAGCGACGCGGCGATCTGGCGGGCCTGGCTCGGCCACCCCCTGATGACGCTGGGCGTCATGTCGGCCATCCACTGGGAGGCGCTGAAGATTTGGCTGAAGGGCGAGAAATTGCGGTCCCGGCCCCCGGCGCCGGGCCATCCGGTGACCGTGGTCCCGGCGTCCCGGGTCAGCGCGGCCTGAGTCCCTAAAGCGTGTCATCCCGGTTTCCGCGGCACGCGGAAGACCGGGATCCAGACGCGCGGGTTTCTCAGGACAGATCGGTGAGTATGGGTCCCGCACTTCCGCGGCTTCGCCGCTCCATGCGGGATGACACGGGGAGGGGTTGGCGGGGTTCCCGGCGTCTCAGAAACATCAGCGCAATGATCCCCGCCTATTCGACCCTGGCGTGAAAACAGCCCTGGCGCGCCCGGAACCGGCGCCTCAGAATGTTTTCATACAAGACGATGGAAATTTGAGATGAGTGATTCACACCCCTCCCGGCGGGGTGCGGCCTCGGCTGACTCCGAGCCAATCCAAGTCGATGTGAAGACCATGCCCCGCGTATTGCAGCGGATCGTGGTGCTGGCGTTCAACTACCCCGGGCTGGTGGCGCTCGCCATGCTGTGCTCCCTGGGCGCGGCCCTGGCCAGCCTCGCCCTGCCGCGCCTGCTGGGCCGCGCCGTGGACCAGGCCCATGGCCTGCTGCTGCTGGGCGCCTCCCATGCCGCGCAGACCCAGCGCGCCCTGCTGCTGACCGCGGTCCTGGTGATCGGCGCCACCATCGTGCGCGGCGCCATGACCATGTGGTCGGGCTATCTCGGCGAGCTGGTGAGCCAGAAGGTCGGCCACGACCTGAGGCTGCAGTTCTTCCAGCAGCTCCAGCGCCTGTCCTTCGGCTTCCACGACAAGATCCACTCCGGGGACCTCATCACCCGGGGCATGCTCGACCTGGAGGGCGCGCGGGTGTTCATCCAGGGCGGGCTGATGCCGCTCCTGACCCTCTTCCTGCTGCTGGGCTTCGCCGCCTGGCAGATGCTGGCCACCGACCTGACCCTGGGCCTGATCGGCCTGGCCTTCGTGCCCTTCTCCGCCGCGGCGCTCGGGCGGATGGGCTTCCTGCTGCGGGTCACCTGGCTGCGGTTCCAGGAGCTGATGGCCCAGCTGACGCTCACCATGGAGGAGAACCTCCAGGGCATCCGCGTGGTCCGCGCCTTCGCCGGCAAGGCCTTCGAGATGGCCAAGTTCGACCGCGCCTCGGTGGACGCCCTGGCCTATTCCTACAATCGCATCACCCTGCGCTTCCGGGCGGTGGCGGTGATGCAGGTGACCTTCAACGCCTCCATGGCCGGGGTCCTCTGGTACGGCGGCCACAAGGTGGCGGCCGGCACGATGAGCGTGGGCACGCTCACGGCCTATCTCACCTACATGACCCTGCTGCAGGGGCCGATCCGGCAGATCGCCATGATCTTCAACGCCGCGGCCCGGGCCACCTCCTCGGGCGCCCGCCTGTTCGAGGTGCTGGACCTCGAACCCGAGATCGCCGACGCACCGGACGCCAGGCCCCTGGCGCCCACCAAGGGCGTGCTGCGGTTCGAAAGCGTCGACTTCGGCTATGTCCCCGGCAAGCAGGTGCTCACCGGCGTCGACTTCGAGGTCGGGCCCGGCCAGACCCTGGGCATCGTCGGCCCGCCCGGCTCGGGCAAATCCACCATCGCCAACCTGATCCCCCGTTTCTACGACGTGAACGGCGGCGCCATCACCATCGACGGGGTCGACATCCGCGACGTGACCCTGGCCTCCCTGCGGGAATATGTCGGCCTGGTGCAGCAGGAGGCCTTCCTGTTCGACAGCTCCATCGGCCACAACGTGGCCTATGCCGATCCGTGGGCGGAGGAAGACCGCATCGTCGGCGCCGCCAAGACCGCCCAGATCCACGAGCACATCATCGGCCTGCCCGCCGACTACGAGACGCGGGTGGGCGAGCGGGGCGTGGCCCTGTCCGGCGGCCAGCGCCAGCGGATGAGCATCGCCCGCGGGGTGGTGCCGGGGCCGGGGATCATGATCTTCGACGACTCCACCGCCGCCATCGACGCGGTGACCGAGCGTCGCGTGCGCGACGCCCTGGCCGAAGCCACCCGCACCAAGGCCACCATCATCATCGCCCACCGACTGTCGTCCCTGATGCACGCCGACCAGATCATCGTCCTGGACGACGGGGTGGTGGTGGAGCGGGGGAACCACGCCCAGCTGCTGAAGGCCGGCGGGGTCTATGCCGACCTCTATGAGCTGCAGTCGCGCTCCGACGCGGCGGCCACCCTGGACGACGCCCCGTTGGAAGAGGTGCAAGCGTGACCGAGACCACCGCCGGCGCCGCGCCCCGCAAGACCCCCCGCGCCTCCCTCGGAACCTCCGAGGGCGACGACATCTTTGGCACCTTCGACGTCAATATCGCCCGCCGCTTCCTGGCCTTCCTGGCGCCGCACAAGCGCTCCCTGATCCTGGCCCAGGTCGCGGTGCTGGCCTCGGCCGCCACCCAGGTGGCGGTGCCGGCCATGATCGGCCAGGCCATCAACGCCGCCGTCGCCCACGACGGGGCGCGGCTGGACAGGACCCTGGTGATCTTCGCCCTGGTGGCCTGCGCCTACGCCGCCTGCTTCTTCACCGGCGAGTGGCTGTCCTCGCGCCTGGCCCAGCGGGTGATCTTCGACATCCGCCGCAAGATGTTCGCCCACTTCCAGGACGTCTCCCTGTCCTTCATGGACAAGACCCATGTGGGACGGATCATGGCCCGGCTGCAGGGGGACGTGAACGCCCTGCAGGAGTTCCTGGAGAACATGAACGGGGCCCTGGGCGACTTCGTCATGCTGGTGGGCATCACCGTGGTGCTGCTCACCACGGACCTCAAGCTCGGCCTGCTGACCCTGACCGTGCTGCCGGCCCTGATCGCCATCCGCGCGGTCTGGCTGCCCTTCTCCAAGAAGAGCTTCCGGGTGGCCCGGGACGCCTCCTCGACCGCCAACTCGGCCCTGGCCGAGAACATCAACGGCATCCGCACCGTCCAGGAGAGCCGCCGCGAGGCGCTGAACTTCGAGCTCTTCAAGGAAAAGGCCCAGGAGAACTTCACCGCCCAGGTCCACGCCTCCTGGATGACCCAGATCATGGTCCCGACGGTGGACGTGCTCACCGGCCTGGCCATGGCCATCGTCATCATCGTCGGCGGCAATGCGGTCCTCGGCGGCACGCTGAACGTGGGCGTGATGGTGACCTTCATCCTCTATGTGCAGCGGTTCTTCGAGCCGGTCCGCATGCTGTCGATGCAGTACACCATCATGCAGCGGGCCATGGCCGCCGGGCACCGGATCTTCGAGGTGATCGACGTCCCCGTCACCATCGCCGACAAGCCCGACGCCATCGAGCTGAAGGACGTTCCGGCCACGGTCGAGTTCCGGAACGTGACCTTCGGCTACGACCCCAAGCGCCCCATCCTGCACGACATCAGCCTGATGGTGCGCCCCAAGGAAGTCGTGGCCCTGGTGGGGCCCACCGGCTCGGGCAAGACCAGCATCATCGCGCTCACCCACCGCTTCTACGAGGTCGACCAGGGCCAGGTCCTGGTGGGCGGTCACGACGTGCGCGAGGTGACCCTGGATTCGCTGGGGGCCAATATCGGCATGGTGCTGCAGGAGCCCTTCCTGTTCACCGGCACCATCGAGCAGAACATCCGCTACAATACGCTCACCGCCACCAAGGACGACGTGATCGCCGCGGCCAAGGCGGTCAGCGCCCACGACTTCATCATGCGCCTGCCCGATGGCTACGACACCCAGCTTGGCCAGCGGGGCCGCAACATCTCCATGGGCCAGCGGCAGCTGATCAGCTTCGCCCGCGCCCTGGTGGCCAACCCGCAGATCCTGATCCTCGACGAGGCCACGGCCAATATCGACTCCTTCACCGAACAGGCGATCCAGAAGGCGCTGAAGGTGCTGTTCGCCGGCCGCACCTGCATGGTCATCGCCCACCGGCTGGCCACCATCCGCGACGCCGACCGCATCGTGGTGCTGCAGCAGGGCCGCATCTTGGAACAGGGGAGCCACGACCAGCTGATGAAGACCGGCGGCCTCTACTCGCACCTGTACACCTCGGCCCACGCCTCCTTCGACGACCAGGTGGTGGCGGTCACCGGCGACGCGGAATTCGCGACCCGGACCTAGTCCTCGCCGAGTTCGCGGCCGGCATAGAGGACCCGGTCGATCGTCACGACGCCCTCGCCAAGGTGGAAGGCGAGGGTGACGCGGCCCTCGAAGCCCACCGTTCTCAGGCCCGGACGGATTTCGTCTCGCCGGGTTCCGCGTTCAGGGAAGTCGGCGAAGGCCCGGCAGTAGGTCTCGATACGCTCGACATAGGCCATCGCCCGCTGCGGACTGGCCTGCTCGGCGATATAGTCATAGAGGCCGATGATGTCGGCCCGCGCTTCCGGCGAGAAGACGACCCTAGCGCGCACGCTTGGCGGTCTGATCGGCGTGCCGGGCACGGATCTCTGAGAAGACGTCCTCGGCAAGAATGCCGCGCGCCGGATCTTCCATCATCGCGTCATAGACCGGCGCCACCTCGTCCCGCAGCCATCGCTCCACCGCGGCATCCCGCTCCTGCAACGCCCGGAGGCCAGCGCGCACCACCTCGCTGGCCGAGGCGTAGCTGCCGGAATCCACCAGGGCGTCGATGTAGCGAGCCTGCTCGGTCGGCAGGCTGAAGGTGCGTTTGGCGGCGGCGGACATGGCGACGAATCCCGTGCGAGTATGACTATTGCATACCACGCCGAGCCGCTCGGCGCCTAGTTCAGCGGACCCCCGTCCAGGGTGATGCGGTGCATCAGGCGGTACTGGCCGGGATAGTCGTTCAGGGCCTGGTGCCAGGTGCAGCGGTTATCCCAGATGGCCATGGAGCCCTTGGCCCACTGGAAACGGTGGACGAACTGCGGCTTCACGGCGTGCTGGTAGAGGTAGCCCAGCAGGGCCATGCTCTCCTCGCGGGTCCAGCCGACGATGCCGGTGGTGAAGGCCGGATTGACGTAGAGCGCCTTCTTGCCGCTGCCCGGGTGGGTGATGACCATCGGATGGATCGCCTCGGGCACGTCCTTGTGGCCGGCGAGCTCGGCGCGGTCGGTCATGGCGTAGACGCTGCTCTCCCCGAAGACGTGCTCCGACGCGTGGTGCGCCTTCAGGGTGGCGAGCGTCGCCTTCAGGCCGTCGGAGAGGGCGTCGTAGGCGGCGTACATGTCGGCGAACAGGGTGTCGCCGCCGGTGGGCGGGGTCTCGATGGCCAGCAGCACCGAACCCATGGCGGGCGCGATGTCGTAGCTGTGGTCGGTGTGCCAGCCGCCGCCGATATTGGTGACCTGCTCCGGCGTCTTCTCGACCTTGGCGATCTCGGGATAGCGCTCGGTCTTGGGGAAGTAGCGGTTGACGACGATGGGGGCGAGGCGCCTGGCGAAGGCGATCTGCTGCTCGGGCGTCATCTGCTGGCCGTGGACGAAGGCCACGCCGCGGTCGAAGACGGTGGCGCGGATCAGGTCGATCTCGGCGTCGGTGGCCCGGTTCAAGTCGACACCCTGAACCAGGGCGCCGCAGCCTTCAGTCGGGCGGATCGAGAGGTCGAGGGTGGTGGTCATGGCGGGCTCCTGTTGAGGAGAGCCTAGGCCGGCGGCTTGGCGGAGTTTGTCACCAAGGTTACAATTTGGAATGAGCCCTCGCGAGCGCGCCGCCGAACTGCTGACCCGGGCCGTCTGGCTGCAGGGCCATGGGCCGGAGATGGTGGAGGCCCTGCTGACCCATGGCCGCATCGTCAACCTGCCGGCCGGGGCCTGGGCGCAGTCGGAAGGGGATGAGCAGACCGGCATCACCCTGGTGGTGGAGGGCGCCGTGCAGATGATGTGCGCCGCGCCGGGCGGGCGCGAGGTGCTGTTCGGCCAGGCCGGGCCCGGCGTGGCCCTGGGCCAGACCCTGAGGTTCGGCGGCGGCCCGCGCCTGGTGACCCTGATCTGCGTCGAGGAGAGCGTGCTGCTGGCGGTCCCCGACCATGCGCTGACCCGGATCGCGGCGGAGCGGCCGGAGGTCTGGCAGGCGGTGGCGGCCCTGGTCTATCTGCAGCTGCGCGGCGCCCTGATGATCGCCGCCGAGGCCGTGGCCCTGCCGCCGCGACAGCGGCTCGCCTCCCGGCTGGACATGATGGCGCGGACCGGCGGGCCGTCCCTGCGCATGAACCAGCAGGCTCTGGCCGAGATGCTGGGCCTCAGCCGCAAGACGGTGAACGGCCACCTGCTGGGCTTCCAGCGCGCGGGGCTGCTGCGCCTCGGCTACGGGCGGATCGAGGTGCGCGACACCGCGGGTTTGCGGCGGATCGCCGAGACCTAGGCCGCGCCGGGTCCGGGGCGCGTCTCCACCTCGCGGGCGGCGACCGGGGCGTGGCATTCCGAGCAGGTCATCACCGGATGGAAGTCGCAGCCGCAGGCCTTGTGGCGGTGGAGCAGGGGGGCGCCGGCTTCGCCCGCATAGTGGCGGTCGCCCCAGGTCACGATGGCCATGACCACCGGATAGAGGTCCAGCCCCTTCTCGGTGAGGCGATATTCGTGGCGCACGGGACGGTCCTGATAGGCGACCCGGGTCAGGACGCCCTCGTCCACCAGCAGCTTCAGGCGCTCGGTGATGATGGTGCGCGAGATGCCCAGGCGCGCCTGGAAGGCCTCGAACCGCCGCACGCCGAGGAAGCAGTCGCGCAGGATCATCAGGGTCCAGCGGTCGCCGATCACCGCCACCGAGCGGGCGAGGGAGCAGGGCTGGTCGGCGAGGTCTTCCCACTTCACGGGCAGCTGTCCTTGTGTGCGCCGCGACTATCCCATTGACTGGGTCCAGATTCAATACGATGGTTCGTCCAGAAACTGAACTTAGGTGAGGTCATGACCCGCGAACCCCAGCAAACGGCGCCGAAAGTCTGCCTGGTGATCGGGGCGGGAGATGGGGTCGGCGGCGCTATCGCCAAGGCCTTCGCGGCCGAAGGGATGACCGTCTGCGTCACCCGCCGGGCCCGCAATCTCGAACAGCTCGAGGCCCTGGCCGAAGACATCCGCAAGGCCGGCGGCAAGGCCCACGCCTTTGGGGTCGACGCCCGCGACGAGGCCGAGATGGTCGCCCTGGTGGACCGCGTCGAGGCCGAGGTCGGGGCGCTGGAGGTGGTGGTCTTCAACATCGGCGCGAACGTCAGCTTCGGTATCGTCGAGACCACCACCCGGGTCTTCACCAAGGTCTGGGAAATGGCCTGCTTCTCAGGCTTCCTCACCGTGCGGGAGGCCGCCCGGGTGATGACGCCCCGCGGCCGCGGCACGATCCTGGTCACCGGGGCCACGGCCTCGATGCGCGGCGGCAAGGGATTCTCAGCCTTCGCCTCGGCCAAGGCCGCCCTGCGCGCGGTGGCCCAGAGCGCGGCCCGTGAGCTGGGCCCGCTCGGCGTCCACGTCGCCCACATCGTGGTGGACGGCGCCATCGACGGGACCTTCACCCGCGCCAACAACACCCCCGAACAGGTGCAGGCCAAGCTGGCCGGCGACGAGATCCTGAAGCCCGAAGACATCGCGGCCAATTACGTCTGGCTGCACAATCAGAAACGCTCGGCCTGGACCCATGAACTGGATCTGCGCCCCTGGAAGGAGACCTGGTGATGGCCAAGACGATCGACTTCATCTTCGATTTCGGCAGCCCCAACGGCTACCTGGCCTGGAAGGTCCTGCCCGGCATCGCCGCCCGGCACGGCGCCACGGTCAACCTGATCCCCTGCCTGCTGGGGGGCATCTTCAAGGCCACCGGCAACCAGTCGCCGGTGACCGCCTTCGGCGGGGTGAAGGGCAAGCTGGAATACGAGGCCCTGGAGACAAGGCGCTATGTCGCCGCCCACGGCCTGACCGCCTATCGCTCCAACCCCCACTTCCCGGTCAACACCCTGCTGATCATGCGCGGCCTGGTGGCGGCGCGGCGGATGGGCGTGGGGGACGCCTATCTGGAGGCCGTGGTGTCGGCCATGTGGGAGCAGGGGCTGAAGATGGACGATCCCGAGGTGGTGGCCGGCGTGCTCGCCAAGGCCGGCCTCGACGCCAAGGCGATCCTGGAGGCCACCCAGGACCCGGCGGTGAAGGCCGAGCTGGTCGCCAACACCGAGGCCGCCGTGGCCCGCGGGGTCTTCGGGGTGCCGACCTTCTTCGTCGACGGCGAGATGTTCTTCGGCAAGGACCGGCTGGGCGCGGTGGAGGCGGAGCTTTCGCGGGGCTGACAGGGGCCTTAGGGTCGCCGCCAGTTCGCTGGAGTCGCCCATGAAGACCGCCGCCCTCACCCTCGCCGCCGTCCTGACGGGGACCGCCGCCCAGGCGCAGTCCTCCGGCCCCATCGATCCGGCCCGGCTGTCGGAGATCGTGAAGGTGATGGCGTCGGATGAGTTCGAGGGCCGCGCGCCGGGCTCGCCCGGCGAGCAGAAGACGGTCGACTACCTGATCGGCCAGTTCAAGGCCCTGAGGCTGGAGCCGGCCGGCGACAACGGCGGCTGGACCCAGGACGTCAAGCTGCAGCGGTTGCAGGTGCAGCCCGACGCCCGGCTCCGGATGTCGGTGGCCGGCAAGCCCATGCCCCTGGTCCAGGCCCAGCAGATCAATGTCGCCACCCTGCGGCCGGTGGACCGGGTGAAGATCGTCAACGCCCCGATGGTCTTCGTCGGCTACGGGGTGAAGGCCCCCGAACGCGGCTGGGACGACTTCAAGGGCTACGACCTGAAGGGCAAGGTGGCGGTCTTCCTGATCAACGACCCCGACTTCGAGGCGAAACCCGGCGAGCCGGTGGCCGGCAAGTTCGGCGGCCAGGCGGCCGCCTACTACGCCCGCTGGACCTACAAGTACGAGGAGGCGGTGCGCCAGGGCGCCATCGCCGCCCTGATCGTCCACGAGACCCCCGGCGCCGGCTATGGCTGGTCGACGGTGGCGGCCTCCAACGGCGAGAGCTTCGACATCGTCCGGCCGAACCCGGCCAAGGACAAGCTGCTGCTGCAGGGCTGGATCCAGCGCGACCTGGCGGTGGATGTGTTCAAGCAGGCCGGGCTCGACTTCGAGGCCCTGAAGACCCGCGCCCGCAGCCCCGGCTTTCGGCCCGTGCCGCTGACCGGCGCCACCTTCTCGGCCGACTACGGCGTCAGCCACAGCCAGGTGACCAGCCACAACGTCCTGGCCAAGCTGACCGGCGCCGGCAAGCCCCAGGAGAGCGTGATGTTCTCGGCCCACTGGGACGCCTTCGGTCTCGGCGCCCCGGTGGAGGGCGACAAGGTGCGTCACGGGGCGGCCGACGACGCCATCGGGGTGGCCGGCGTGCTGGAGATCGCGCGCGCCTTCGCCGCGGGCCCGCGCCCGGCCCGCACCACCCTGTTCGCCGCCTGGACGGCGGAGGAACGCGGCCTGCTGGGCTCGGAATATTATGGCGTCCACCCCACCACCCCCCTGGACCGGATGGCGGCCAACTTCACCATGGACGTGCTGCAGACCGCCGGACCGTCCAAGGACGTGGTGCTGGTGGGCTATGGCCAGAGCCAGCTCGACGACCGGCTGATCGCCGCGGCGAAGGCGCAAGGGCGCACCGTGACGCCGGACGCCCATCCGGAGCGCGGCCTGTTCTTCCGCGCCGACCATTTCAGCCTGGCCAAGCATGGCGTGCCGGTGATGCTGATGATGGGCCTGGGCGGCGGGCCGGACCTGGTCTCGGGCGGCCGCGAGGCCGGCGACAAGTGGGTCAGCGACTACACCGCCCACTGCTACCACCAGCCCTGCGACGCCTGGAGCCCCGACTGGGACCTGCGCGGCGCGGCCCAGGACGTCGAGTTGCTCTATGTGATGGGCAAGGCCATCGCCTCCGATCCCAAGGACTGGCCGGACTGGAAGGCCGGGTCGGAGTTCAAGGCGATCCGCGAGCGGACGGCGGGGGTGAGGCGATAGCCGTTTTCGAGCGCTGCGCGGTCGACGAGCCTATTGGCGAAGAGTTGGGTCCGCTTCGCGAGCGGACACTGACGGCCGCATTCGACCCCTAGCAGACGTTCGCCGCCCGCCGAATAAGCCGCCACTCGGTCGCCATGCACTCGAAGGTCTGATCGCGCAGGTAAAAAAGGAAGTGGCGCCGTTCGGGCTGAGACGCGTTGATCTGCTGCCAATCGTTTGGAGCGTCCCGAACAGAGTCCTCGCCGACGATTTCGTAGAACTCGCCCCAAGCCGGCGCTACGCCGCTGTAGCGGCAGTTCCCCCGATGCCAGCCTTCGTCGTTCGTCGCTCCTAGCCGCCATTTTTCGCATTCTGAAAATACGAGTTCGGCTCGCTCACCCTCGACAGCTTCAAATTCCCACGGGTTTAGGATGAAGCTCAGGCGCAGGTCTGCCCCAGTTACCTCTACCCGCTCGCAGGGGTCATTCGGTTCGGCATTCCAATTATGGTTTAGGCGAATGAAGTCTGAGGGCATTGGTGGACCGTGCCCCAAGCACATTCCGCTTTCCACCATCTCTGACCTCGACGGGGTCCGGTTTCCGGCGATCTCAGGAATGTCTGCTTGCGGCCGCCTGGTTCGAGACCGCTCGCGACCCTTCTCTGACTTTGGGAATGTCCGTTGCTGGGGCTGTGTCGTTCAACGTGCCATAAGGAAGACGAGGCCGAACACTGTGAAGGTTCCAGCGAGGGCCAGGACGAAAACCGTCCGCGTTACAATGCGCAGCCGCAGAAATGCTTCGTCGCGCGTCGCCGGCTTAGACCACCAAATGACGCCCAGTACCGCCAGGGGATCGCCTAGGGTGGCGGTCGCACCCAGGCAGAGCGAATTCCAGCGAGCGCTGAGACGCCAGGCCAGCACTAGGTAAGTGACGTTTCCCAAGAGCGCAGCGGCAAACACAATACCGAAGGTTGGGGTCATGCTCGAGGCAGGGAGGTTTGGCGCTGCGCCAATAGACTCTGGTCGGGTATCAACGGACGGTCCCGTCGCCTGCCCAAGCAACCAATCAAGCGATAGCGGCTGCAAAGCAACGCCGGTGATGAGGGCAAGCGCGAGAAGCCCCCAAGCGCCGTATGCCACGAAGAGCAGGAGCTTGAATTGCTTTACACGTTTCGTGAGTTCTGGGTCGTTCAGACTGAGATCGCGACGCTGCCACGCAAACTTGGTTATGGCGTTGCTGGAAGAACCAAAGAATGATTTGCTCAAGAGGCCCTGCAATACGTCAGGATGGCGAGCTGACAGGGCTCGTTTGACTCGGTCCAGGAAGAAAAACTGCGCGACGCCGCACGCGAAAAATATCGAGAACGGGATCAAGGCAACCGGCAATCGCGCCCCCCAAATAAGTCCATGGCGAACTCATAGCGCATGAGATTGTGAGTGTCCGATTTCGGCATGCACCACAGTGACCGCAGACCACCCTTATGCGACCTTGGGAAGGTCTGCTGACGAGCGCAGAGTCACGGGGGCGGGCACGTGAAATACGACGACGCATCATGGCACTATGGCGGCGACTTCCCCTCCCACCTGCCGAACGAGGCCGGAGCAACACACATCGCGATGTTCGTCGCGTGGTGCGCGCTGAACGGAATGGCAGGCGACCTACACACTGCCGATGACGATGACCTTCTGGCCAAGCTGAAGGCCCGCACCATCACACCGACACAGTGGTTCATCGCCGCTTGTGACGAGAAATTCACGGACGAGGACCTGAACGACGAAGGCAATGCGTTCGCTCGTGCGTACTACGGCGCTGCAGGCGAACCGGCATCTGATCCCAACGACTACCTCGCCGACTACGAAAAGGAATTTCCGGAAGCCACAAGCCTCTATGATGTCCCTGACACTTGGGGCAGCTACGATCGCATGGCCCCCAGGATCGCGCGGCGGCTGAAGAGGCGTTCCAAGCCACAATGGCTGAGGCGCTGGTTCTAGCGTCCGCTAACCACCCATCGCTGACGCTCGGCGCGTCGGCTTTCAAGCGCCTATCAGGGCGGGCGCCTACACCGCCAGCCCTGCGACGCCTGGAGCCCCGACTGGGACCTGCGCGGCGTGGCCCAGGACGTCGAGTTGCTCTATGTGATGGGCAAGGCCCTCGCCTCCGATCCCAAGGATTGGCCGGCCTGGAGGCCGGGGTCGGAATTCAAGGCGATCCGCGACAAGACGGCGAGCCCGCGGAAATAGACCGCCCTTGCCCCGCTGAGCTTTCCAAAGCTTAATCCCGCCACCGTTGCGCGTGATCAAGGTCGAGGCCACATAGGCCGCCAGTCATGCTCGTTTCTGACGCTGCTCTCAAGGAGCCACACACTTGTCCACGCTTCGCAATCGCCTCGCGCGCGCCGCCCTCCTGGTGCTCGCGCCCGTCCTGATCGTTGGCTGCGGGATCAACAACATCCCCACCAAGGAAGAGCGCGCCAAGGCCCAATGGGCCGAGGTCCAGAACCAGTATCAACGCCGCGCCGACCTGATCCCCAACCTGGTGGAGACGGTGAAGGGCTACGCCGCCCAGGAGAAGAGCGTCCTGACCGCGGTGACCGAGGCGCGCGCCTCGGCGACCCAGGTCAAGGTCGACGCCTCGACCCTGACCAACCCGGCCCAGTTCCAGCAATATGCCGCCGCCCAGGACAAGCTGTCGGGGGTGCTCGGCCGGCTGATGATGATCCAGGAGAACTACCCGGACCTGAAGTCCAACCAGAACTTCCTGGCCCTGCAGAGCCAGTTGGAAGGCACCGAGAACCGGATCGCCGTGGCGCGCCGCGACTACAACGAGGCGGTCCGCGACTACAATCTGGAGTTCCGCAAGTTCCCCAACAGCTTCTGGGCCTCCACCGTCCATAGCGGCTCCAAGCCGATGGTGATGTTCCAGGCCAACGCCGCGGCCCAGGCCACGCCCAGCGTCAGCTTCTCGCCGACGACGGCGCCCGCGGTCTCCACCCTCCCGGCCGCGCCGGCCCAATGACCCAGCGCAAGGGACCGCGCGGCCTTCTGGTCCTCGCGGTCCTCAGCCTCTTTGTGATGGCGGGCGCGGCGCTGGCCGCGCCCAAGTTCCCCCCGCTCACCGGACGGGTGGTGGACAATGCCGGCCTGTTGTCGCCCGACGCCGAGCAGAGGCTGACCACCGAGCTCGCCGACCTGGAGGCCAAGACCGGCCGCCAGATGGTGGTGGCGACCCTGCCCGACCTGCAGGGCTATGAGATCGAGGACTACGGCTACCAGCTCGGCCGCGCCTGGGGCATCGGCGACAAGACCCGCAACGATGGGGTCCTGCTGCTGGTGGCGCCCAACGCCAAGAAGGTGCGGATCGAGGTCGGCTACGGCCTCGAGGGCATCCTCACCGACGCCCTGTCGAGCCTGATCATCCAGGACAAGATCCTGCCGGCCTTCCGGTCAGGCAAGATGGAGGAGGGAGTGGTCAGCGGCGCCGAGGCGGTGATCGGCCAGCTCTCCCTGCCAGACGATCAGGCCAAGGCCATCGCCGCGGCGACCCCCGCGCCCGAGCCTGAGTCGGAGTCCAGCCTGCCCGGCGTGATCATCTTCATGGTGGTGATCATCTTCTGGGTGCTCAGCAGCATCCTGCGGGCCGGCCGTCGCGGTCGCGGTCGCGGTCGTGGCGGCGGCAGCGGCTTCTGGTGGATCTTGCCCCTGCTGCTCTCCGGGGGCGGCGGCGGCGGTCGCGACGGCGGCGGCGGTGGCGGCGGCTTCAGCGGCGGCGGCGGATCGTTCGGCGGCGGCGGCTCTTCAGGAGGATGGTGATGCTTTCAGAGGCCGACCGCACACGCATCGAGGCCGCGGTGACCCGCGCCGAGCTGCGCACCAAGGGCGAGATCTACACCGTGGTGGCCCGGGAATCCTCGGACTATCGCGAGGTGCCGGTGGCCTGGGCCGCCATCGCCGCCCTGGCCGCCCCGGCGGTCCTGCTGGCCGGCGGCATCCAGGTGACGGCGCCGGACATCCTCACCGGCTGGACCGCCGCCCAGATCGGGGCTGTGGCCGAACAGGCCGTCCGCGGCGCCCTGATGGGGGCCATCCTGCTGCAGGGCGCGCTCTTCGTCCTGGTGGCGATCGTCGTGGGGATGATCAAGCCCCTGCGCCGGCTGTTGACCCCCAAGGGGCTGAAGCGCGAGCGGGTGCGACGCCGGGCCCAGGAGCAGTTCCTGGCCAAGAATCTCGCCGGCACCCGGGAGCGCACCGGGGTGCTGATCTATGTCTCCGCCGTGGAGCGCATGGCCGAACTGATCGCCGACGAGGGCGTCGCCGCCAAGGTCGACCCCAAGGTCTGGGATCAGGCCATGGCCGCCCTGACCGACGGCATCCGCGCCAAGAAGCCCGCCGAGGGCTTCGAGGCGGCCATCGCCCTGTGCGGTGACATCCTGGCGCAGCACTTCCCCGCCGCCCCCGGCGACAATCCCAACGAGCTGTCTGATTCGGTGGTCCTGCTGCCCTGATCGACGTCGCGACGCGCCTTCCGCGGCAGGTTTGACCTGCAACTGAAGCGGGAAACGCCTCTTTTGCTCGCTCGCCAGGGATGCGTCGTTATTCGCAGTTGTGGGGCAAGCTCCACCAGACCAGAGTGCCCGCCGCTCAATTCCGGGCGCTCGGGAGCCGTCTCGTGGGAAAGCCGCCGTCCGAAGCGCGCGATCCGACCTTTCGCGCCCTGGCGCCCGCCATGGCGCTGGGCATGGTCTACCAGATGGAGGCCTCGCCCGATGCGGCCGAGCGCCGCTTCGTCTACGTCTCCGAGAACTGCCTGGCCCTCAATGGCGTCACCGCCGAGGCGGTGATGGCCGACCCCACGGTCTTCTTCCGGCTGGTGGCGCCCGAGCACCGGGAGCGCGCCGCCCTGGCGACCCGCCAGGCGATCATGGCCCGCACGCCCCTGGACATCGAGCTGGCCTTCAACCGTCCGGACGGCGAGGTCCGTTGGCATCGCCTGACCTCGGCGCCCCGGTCGGAGCAGGGCGGCTGGACCCTGTGGGACGGCATCCAGATCGACATCACGCCGCGCAAGCGGGCCGAACTGGAGCTGGAGGAGCAACGCCGGCGGCTGGAAGTGGCGGTGGACGCCACCGGCCTGGGCTTCTGGGACTACGACATCCGCACGCGGAAGATCACCTGGTCGGGACACACCAAGGCCCTGTTCGGCCTGCCGTCCGACGCCGAGGTCTCCCTCGAGAGCTTCATCGCCGCCATCCACCCGGAGGACCGGCCCCTTCTGAGCGCGGCCTTCGTCGAGGCGCGGGACCTGAAGGGGGGCGATTTCGCCCTCGACCACCGGATCGTGCTGCCGGACGGCGCCATCCGCTGGCTGTCCTCCTCCGGCCGCATCATGGTGGACGACGGCGGCCCCAAGGTCGTTGTGGGAACCTCCCTCGACATCACCGAGCGCCAGGCCGCCGAGGCGCGTCAGCGTCTGGTGATGGGGGAGCTGGCGCACCGGGGCAAGAACGGCCTGGCCATGGTGATGGCCATCGTCAGCCAGACCGGCCGCAGCGCCTCCACCGTGGCCGAATACCAGCAACTGCTCACCGCGCGGCTGGAGGCCATGGCCCGCTCCCAGGACCTGATGACCGGGACCGGCGGACGGCCCCCGGACCTGCTGTCCCTGCTGACCGAAGCCCTGCGCCCCTTCGACGGCGCGCGGATCCGGCTGGACCCGGACCTCGGGGCGGTGATGCTCAACCCCGACCTGGCCCTGGCGCTCGCCCTGCTGCTGCACGAGCTGGCCACCAACGCCACCAAGTACGGCGCCCTGTCGGTGGCGGCGGGACAGATCGAGGTCAGCTGGGTCGCGTCCGAGCCCGGGCGCTCGGCCTTCCTCTGGCGCGAGCGCGGCGGGCCCCCGGTCAGCAAGCCCAGCCGCATCGGCTTCGGCAGCCGCCTGCTGCAGGCGGCCCTTCGCCCCCAGGGCGGGCGCATCGATAGCGCCTTTGAGCCGGAGGGATTCTCGGCGAGGCTGGAGTTCCCGGCGCAGACCTAGCGGGCGGGTGGGAGACCGCATGCTGACCCTGCTCGCCTTCGCCATGGTGGCGACCTTCATGACCCTGATCATGACCGGCCGGGTCTCCGCCCTGGTGGCCCTGATCCTGACGCCGGTCGTCTTCGGCCTGCTGGCGGGGCATGGCGCCGACCTCGGCCCCATGATGCTGGAGGGGGTCAAGGCGCTCGCCCCCACCGGGGTGATGCTGGCCTTCGCCATCCTGTTCTTCGGCCTGATGACCGATGCGGGCCTGTTCGACCCCCTGGTGGCGCTGATCGTGCGGGTGGTCCACGGCGATCCGGTGCGGATCGTGGTGGGCTCGGCGGTCCTGGCCCTGCTGGTCTCCATGGATGGCGACGGCTCCACCACCTACCTGATCTGCTGCACGGCGATGATTCCGCTCTACCGGCGGATGGGGCTCAATCCGCTGATCCTGGCCTGCCTGCTGATGCTGGCCTGCGGGGTCACCAACATCACCCCCTGGGGCGGGCCCACCGCGCGGGCGGCCAGCGCCCTGCACCTCGACGCCGGCGACGTCTTCGTGCCGATGATCCCGGCCATGCTGGCGGGCGCGGCCTTCATCCTGCTGACGGCCTATGTCCTGGGACGTGGGGAGAAGCGCCGGCTGGCGGCCCTGTCGTCGGACGGGACGGTGCGCGATCCGGGGGACGCCGACCTCACCGAGGATCTGGTGCGGACCAACGACCTCACCGAGCGGCCCAAGCTGATCCTGGCCAATCTCGCCCTGACCCTGACCCTGCTGGCGGGGCTGGTGTTGGGGGTCCTGCCCCTGCCGGTGCTGTTCATGATCGCCACCGCCGTCGCCCTGGTGCTGAACTATCCGTCGCTCGCGGCGCAGAAGGCGCGGATCGCGGCCCACGCCCCCAACATCCTGCCGGTGATCAGCCTGATCTTCGCCGCCGGCGTCTTCACCGGCATCCTCAATGGCACGGGGATGACCGACGCCATGGCCGGCAGCGTCACCGGCCTGATCCCGCCGGCGCTCGGTCCCCACATGGCGCCGGTCACGGCCCTGCTGGCCATGCCCTTCACCTTCTTCATCTCCAACGACGCCTTCTATTTCGGCATCCTGCCGATCCTGTCCCAGGCCGCGGCGGCCCACGGGATCGCCCCGGTGGAGATGGCGCGCGCCTCGCTCACCGGCCAGGCGGTGCACCTGCTCTCGCCCCTGGTGCCCTCGACCTATCTGCTGGTGGGGCTCGTGCGGGTGGAGCTGGCGCAGCACCAGAGGTTCACCCTGGCCTGGGCCGTGGCGCTCTCCCTGGTGCTGCTGGGGGCGGGAATTCTCTCCGGCGCCATTCCTCTGGCTGGCTAAGGTCCGAGCCGCCCGCTAGGATTTCCCCAACGACAGAATGGGGAGAGGGCGCGTCATGGCCTACAGGATCAACGTCAACGGCAAGGCCCGGAGCGTCGATGTCGAGGAGGGCACGCCCCTGCTCTGGGCCCTGCGCGACGGGCTGGGGATCCTGGGGCCGAAGTTCGGCTGCGGGATCGGCCAGTGCGGCGCCTGCACGGTGCACATCGACGGCCAGCCGGTGCGCGCCTGCTCCTTCCCCATCGAGAACGTCGGCGCCGCCAAGGTGGTGACCATCGAGGGGATCGGGGCCACCCCCAACGGCAAGAAGGTGCAGGCCGCCTGGATGGAGCTGGACGTGGCCCAGTGCGGCTACTGCCAGCCGGGCCAGATCATGTCGGCCACCGCCCTGCTGAACGCCACGCCCAAGCCCGCCGACGCCGACATCGACTCAGCGATGAGCGGCAACATCTGCCGCTGCGCCACCTACAGCCGCATCCGGGCGGCGATCAAACAGGCCTCCGGCCAGAAGGTGGAGGCGTAAGATGGCCGACGGTTTCACCGACGGCGCCTCGCGCCGCGACCTGCTCAAGACCGGCGCCCTGGCCGGCGGGCTGATCCTGTCCTTCAGCGTGGCGGCCAAGGCCGGCGCGGCCGAGGCCGGCGTCGCCAAGCTCAACGCCTATGTCAGCCTGACCCCGGACAACAAGGTCACCATCGTCTCCAAGAACCCGGAGATCGGCCAGGGGATCAAGACCTCCCTGCCCATGATCATCGCCGAGGAGTTCGACGTCGACTGGAGTTCGGTGACGACGAAACAGGCCGACGGCGATCCGGCCACCTACGGCCGCCAGTTCGCCGGCGGCAGCATGGCCACCCCCCTGCACTGGGACGAGCTGCGCCGGGTGGGCGCCGCGGGCCGGGCCATGATCGTGGCCGCCGCCGCCCAGACCTGGGGCGTTCCGGCCGCCGAGTGCACCACGCTCTCGGGCGTGGTCCATCACAAGGCCTCGGGCAAGAAGGCCACCTACGGGTCCCTCGCCGCCAAGGCCGCGACCCTGCCGGCGCCGGACCTCAAGACCGTCGCCCTGAAGGACCCCAAGGACTACCGCATCCTGGGCAAGTTCATGCCGCAGGTGGATTCCGAGGCCCTGGTCACCGGCAAGCCGCTGTTCGGGATCGATGTGGTGGTCCCGGGCATGCTCTACGCCACCTTCGAGAAGGCCCCGGTGTTCGGCGCCAAGGTGGCCAGCGCCGACCTCGCCGCCGCCAAGGGGGTGAAGGGCGTGCGCCAGGCCTTCGTGGTGGACGGCGGGACCGACCTCTCGGGCCTGCTGCCCGGCGTGGTGGTGGTGGCCGACAGCTGGTGGCAGGCGCGCAAGGGCCGCGAGAAGCTGAATATCCAGTGGGCGGACCATCCGACTTCGCAGCAGTCGACGGCGGCCTTCGACGCCCAGGCCCTGGCGCTCTCCAAGGGTCCGCCCCTGCGCACCGAGCGCAACGACGGCGACGCCGCCGCTGGGCTGAAGGCCGCGGCCAAGACGGTGGAGGCGGCCTACGCCTATCCCTTCCTGGCCCACGCCGCCCTGGAGCCGATGAACTGCACGGCCCACTACAAGGACGGCAAGCTGGAGATCTGGGCGCCGACCCAGAACCCCGAGGCCGGCCGCCAGCTGGTGGCCAAGACCCTCGGGATCGCGCCCGCCGACATCACCCTGCACATGACCCGGTGCGGCGGCGGCTTCGGCCGCCGCCTGGCCAACGACTACATGGTCGAGGCCGCCTGGATCGCCAAGCAGGCGGGCGCGCCGGTCAAGCTGCTGTGGACGCGGGAGGATGACCTGCGCCACGACTTCTACCGTCCGGCCGGCTATCACTTCCTCTCCGGCGGGGTGGACGCCTCGGGCGCCGTCACGGCCTGGCGTGACCACTTCGTCAGCCTCGGCGCCGACGGCAAGTTCGCCTCCAGCGCCGGCATGTCGGCGGCCGAGTTCCCGGCCCGCTTCGTGCCCAACTTCCGCTACGACCTGTCCCTGATCCCTTCGGGCGTGCCCACCGGACCCCTCCGGGCGCCGGGCAGCAATGCGCTCGCCTTCGTCATGCAGTCCTTCATCGACGAGCTGGCCCACGCGGCGGGCGCCGACCCGGTGGCCTTCCGCCTGAAGCTGCTGGGGGACGGCGCCATGATGGGGACCCCCGGCCGCGATGGCTACGCCGCCGACCGCATGCGTGGCGTGGTCAAGCTCGCCGCCGAGAAGTCCGGCTGGGGCAAGACCAAGCTGCCGGCGGGGACCGGCATGGGAGTGGCCTTCCACTTCAGCCACATGGGCTATTTCGCCGAGGTGGTGCAGGCCAGCGTCGCCGCCGACGGCGCGGTGAAGGTGGACAAGGTCTGGGTCGCCGCCGACGTCGGCCGGCAGATCGTCAATCCGGCCGGGGCCATCAACCAGGTGCAGGGCTCGGTGCTCGACGGCCTGTCGGCGGCGCTCGGCCAGAAGATCACCATCGAGGGCGGGGCCGCGGCCCAAAGCAACTTCGGCGACTATCCGCTGCTGCGAATGGCCGACGCGCCGCCGGTGGAGGTGCACTTCCTGATCACCGACAATCCGCCCACCGGGCTGGGCGAGCCCGCCCTGCCGCCGGCGCCGCCCGCGCTCTGCAACGCGATCTTCGCGGCGACCGGCAAGCGGATCCGCAGTCTGCCGATCGACACCGAGGCCCTGAAGCGCGCCTGAGGCACGGTTTCAGCGTCCGGGCGGCTTTCGCCCGGACGCGGGTCCGGGCTAGAGCCTGTCCGTTTCAGATGGCTCATCTGAAACGGATAAGCAGGCTCGCTCTTTCATATTTAGAGCGTGACGGGCGCCTGAACCGGTAGCCACTTCAGGCTGTCACGCTCTAAGGTGATTTCAGAAGATGCGGTACGACCGCGCGAAGTGATGGGCGGATGAGTCAGGGCGTCGAACTGCAGGAGAAGGTGACTCGAGGCCCCACCCGGCGCTTCGAGCAGCGCAAGAGCGCCATCGTCAGCTCGGCGGTCGAGGTGCTGAACCGCAAGGGCGTGCGCGGCATGACCCTGGGGGAGGTGGCCGCCCGGCTGAACCTGGTCCCCACCGGGGTCATCTACTATTTCCGCAACAAGGAGGACCTGGCCGCGGCCTGCTTCCTCCAGGGGATCGCCCGGTTCAACGCGCTGCTGGCGGCGGGCCGGGCGGGGGCCGACGTGCGGGCCCGCCTGACCCTCTTCCTGGACGCCTATTTCGACTATCGCCGCCGGGCGGCCCTGGGCGAGGCCGAGCCCATCGCGGTGTTCAACGATGTCCGCGCCCTGAAGTCCGAGCCGGTCAACGCCGCCTATGTCGACATGTTCCGGCGCGCCCGGGGCCTGCTGTCAGGGCCGGAGACGGCGGGCCTGACCCGGCTGGCGCTCAACGCGCGCACCCACATGCTGGTCTCGGAGATCTTCTGGACCGTGGCCTGGCTGCACCGCCACGACCCGGAGGACTATGGCCGCGTCTCCCAGCGCATCCTCTCCATCGCCGCCGACGGCCTGGCCGCGCCGGGCGCCGCCTGGAACCCGCGGCCCCTGCCGGACCTGATCCCCGAGCCGCCGCCGGGCGGGGAGATCTCCAGCGAGCTCTTCCTGCGGGCGGCCACCGAGCTGATCAACGAGGAGGGCTATCTGGGCGCCTCGGTGGAGAAGATCTCCGCCCGGCTGAACGTCACCAAGGGCGCCTTCTACCATCACAACGAGACCAAGGACGAACTGGTGGCCGCCTGCTTCGAGCGCACCATCGAGGTGATGCGCCGCGCCATCCGCCAGGCCGAGGCGGTCTCCGCCACCGGCCTGCAGACCCTGGCCACCGTGTCCGCCGCCCTGGTGGCCTATCAGATGTCGGGCAACGCCCCCCTGCTGCGCACCTCGGCCCTCACCTCGGCGCCGGAGTCGATCCAACCGCAGCTGGTGGCCAAGTTCGACCGCATCTCCGACCGCTTCGCCTCGCTGATCAGCGACGGCATCGCCGACGGCTCGGTGCGGGCCGTCGACACCAATATCGGGGCCCAGATGATCACCGCCATGATCAATGCGGCCGCCGACCTGCACCACTGGACGCCGGGGGCCAGTCCGGAGATGGCGGTGAACCTCTATGTCCGGCCCTTCTTCGAGGGCCTGCTGTCACCCCCCGTCTCCTGAGGCGCCGGGACCAAACAATGAGACGGCCGCAGGCGGCCGCGAAGGGTAGGGATGTCCGTGAAGAAGCTGCTGATCGCCAACCGCGGCGAGATCGCCGTGCGCATCGCCCGCACCGCCGCCGAGATGGGACTCCCCACGCTCGCGATCTACGCCCAGGACGACGCGGCCTCCCTCCACACCCGCAAGGCCGACGAGGCCGTGGCCCTGAAGGGCTCGGGACCGGCGGCCTACCTGGATGGGACGCAGATCCTGGAGGTGGCCAAGGCGGCGGGGGCCGACGCCATCCACCCCGGCTACGGCTTCCTCAGTGAGAACGCCGCCTTCGCCCGGGCCTGCGCGGCGGCCGGCGTCACCTTCGTCGGTCCGAGCCCCGAGACCCTGGAGCTGTTCGGCGACAAGGGGCAGGCCCGGGCCCTGGCCGCCCGCTGCGACGTGCCGATCCTGCCGGGCACGGAGGGAACCACGACCCTGGATCAGGCAAAGGCCTTCCTGGCGGGGCTGGGCGCCGGCGGGGCGGTGATGGTCAAGGCGGTGTCCGGCGGCGGCGGCCGCGGCATGCGGCCCGCTCGCTCGGCGGAGGAGCTGGAGCAGGCCTTCGAGCGCTGCGCCTCCGAGGCCCTGGCGGCCTTCGGCGACGGCGCCCTCTATGTCGAGCAGTTCCTGCCGCGCGCCCGGCACATCGAGGTGCAGATCCTCGGCGACGGCGCCACCGTCTCCCACCTGTGGGACCGCGAGTGCAGCCTGCAACGCCAGCGGCAGAAGGTGGTGGAGATCGCCCCGGCCGACACCCTGCCCCTGGAGATCCGCGAGCAGCTGTTCGAGGCCGCCGTCACCCTGGGCCGCGCCGCCCACTATCGCAGCCTGGGCACGGTGGAGTTCCTGGTGGAGGCGGGCGATCACCCGCGCCTGGTGTTCATCGAGGCCAATCCGCGCCTGCAGGTGGAGCATACGGTCACCGAGGAGGTGCTGGGGCTCGATCTCGTCCGCCTGCAGATCGAGGTGGCGCTCGGCAGGTCCCTGGCCGACCTGAACCTCACCCAGACCCAGGTCCCGAGCCCGCGCGGGGTCGCCGTCCAGGCCCGCGTCAACCTGGAGACCATGGGCGCCGATGGCTCGGCCCGGCCCGCCGGCGGGGTGCTGTCGGCCTTCGAGCCGCCCTCGGGGCCAGGCGTACGGGTCGACGGCTTCGGCTATGCGGGCTATCGCACCAGCGCCCGCTACGACTCCCTGCTGGCCAAGCTGATCGTCCATGCCAGCGCCGGCGGCCTGCCGACCGCCGTGGCCAAGGCCCATCGCGCCCTGTCGGAATTCAAGATCGCCGGGGCCCCCACCAATATCGGCTTCCTGCAGAGCCTGCTGGCCCACCCGGCGGTGGCGAAGGGCGAGGTCCACACCCGTTTCATCGAGGAGACGATGGGCGCGCTCGCCGCCACGGCCGAGGCCCCGAAGCTCTATTTCGAGACGGCGGCCTCAGGCGCGGGCGCCGCCAAGCGGGCCGGCGTGCAGATCGACGCGACCGATCCCCTGGCGGTCCTGGCGCTCGGCAAGGAAGAGCGGGTCGCCGCCCCAGAGCCCGACGTCGAGGCCGAGGGACCGGAGGGGACCAAGCCCCTGCGCGCGCCGCTGCAGGGCACGGTGATCGCGCTGTCGGTGACGGTGGGCGACGCCGTGCGGGTGGGCCAGCCCCTGTTCATCATGGAGGCCATGAAGATGGAGCACGTGGTGGCCGCCAGCTTCTCCGGCCTGGTCCGCGAGATCACCGTGGCGCAGGGCGACACCGTCTTCGAGGATCACCCCCTGGCCTTCCTGGAGGAGGCCGAGGTGGAGGGCGACGCCGGCGAGGCCGAGGAGGTCATCGACCTGGATTACATCCGCCCCGACCTGGCCGAGGTTCTGGAGCGCCACCGCCTGACCCTGGACGAGGCCCGGCCCGAGGCTGTGGCCCGGCGGCGCAAGACCAAGCAGCGGACCACGCGGGAGAACGTCGAGGATCTCTGCGACCCCGGCACCTTCACCGAGTACGGCGCGCTCACCATCGCCGCGCGGCGCAAGCGCAACACCCTGGAGGAGCTGATCGCCACGACGCCCGCCGACGGCATGGTCATGGGCCTGGGCCAGGTGAACGGCGACCGGTTTTCCGAGGACAGGGCCCGGGTGGCGGTCATGGCCTATGACTACACGGTGCTGGCCGGCACCCAGGGGGCGCACAACCACGAGAAGCTCGACCGCATGAGCGAGCTCGCCCTGCGCTGGCGGGTTCCGACGGTGTTCTTCACCGAGGGCGGCGGCGGGCGGCCGGGCGACACCGAGGGCGGCGGCTTCACCCGGGGCTTCGAGTTCTGGGGCCGGCTGTCGGGGGCGGTGCCCCTGGTGGGGATCAATTCCGGCCGCTGCTTCGCCGGCAACGCCGCCATCCTCGGCTGCTGCGACGTGATCATCGCCACCAAGGACTCCGCGCTGGGCATGGGCGGTCCGGCCATGGTGGAGGGGGGCGGGCTCGGCGTCTTCCGGCCCGAGGAGATCGGACCGCTGAAGGTCATGCAGGCCAACGGCACCATCGACGTGCTGGCGGAAGACGAGGCCGACGCCGTGCGCCTGGCCAAGCAGTACATCTCCTACTTCCAGGGCCCGACAGCCGACTGGACCTGCGCCGACCAGCGGCTGCTGCGCCGGGCGATCCCGGAGAACCGGCTGCGGGTCTATGACGTGCGCAAGGTGATCGAGCTGATCGCCGACGCGGGCTCGGTGCTGGAGCTTAGGCCCAAGTTCGGCCTGGCCATGATCACCGCCTTCATCCGCATCGAGGGACGCCCGGTCGGCGTGTTCGCCAACAACCCCCACCACATCGGCGGCGCCATCGACTCCGACGCCTCGGACAAGGCCGCCCGCTTCATGCAGCTGTGCGAGGCCTTCGACATTCCCCTGCTGTCCCTGTCGGACACGCCGGGCAACATGGTGGGGCCGGAGGCGGAGAAGACCGGCCTGATCCGCCACTGCTCGCGGCTGTTTGTGATCGGGGCGAACCTGACGGTGCCGATCTTCTCGGTGATCCTGCGCAAGAGCTATGGCCTGGGCGCCATCGCCATGACCGGCGGCAGCTATCAGGCGGCCATGTTCTGCGTCGCCTGGCCCACCGGCGAGTTCGGCGGCATGGGGCTGGAGGGTTCGGTGAAGCTGGGCTACCGCAACGAGCTGGCGGCCATCGCCGATCCGGTGGAGCGGAAGAAGAGCTTCGACGAGCGCGTCGCCCGCGCCTACGCGGCCGGCAAGGCCCTGGCCCGTGGGGCGGGGACCGACCTGGACGACGTCATCGATCCCGCCGACACCCGCCGCTGGGTGCTGGCCGGGCTGAAATCCCTGCCGCCGGCTCCGCCGCGCACCGAAAAGAAGCTGCGCTGGATCGATTCCTGGTGAGACGGCCTCCAGCTTGACCGCGCGGGCTGGTCGAATGACTGTGCGGGCAGGCCGGAAGAGGGGGCTGACGCATGTTTCGATCCATCGCCGCGCTCCTGAGCGTCGCCCTGCTGCTGGGGGGCCAGACCGCCGCGGCCCAGTCGTCCAAGCCACCCGCCGTGGTCGCCGCCGGGCCCGCGCCGAACGTGCCCTGGTGCCCGCCAGGCCAGACCAAGGACCCCGCCGGCAAGTGCGTGGCGCCGGTGGCCGGCAAGGCCGCGCCGGCCGAGACGCCCACGGTCTACCAGACGGTCAATGGCGTGCGCACGCCTGTCGCGGGACCCGGCGCCGCGCCGCCGGCGGCCGCCAGACCTGCCGCCGCCAAGCCGGTCGCGGCCGGGCCGATCCCCGCCGCGAAACCCGCCGCGACGCCGACGAGCGTCTACGCCAAGCCGCCCGTGGCGGCCAAGCCGACCCCGGCCGCGCCGGTCCCCATCGCGGTGGGCGAACCCAATGGCGACTGCACCCGGCGCGCCCCCAACCTGATCCATGACAGCCGCTCGCCGGGCGGCTGCGCCCCCTGTCCGCGGGGCCGGATTCCCAACAGCGCCCGCCAGGCCTGCGTCATCCCGCTCCCCAGTCCCTATCGGCGGCCTTCCGGCGGATGAGCCGCCGGGCTAGGTTGCGTCCCTCTCCGGCCCGAGGCGCGTCATGCGGACCCTGCTGATCTCCACCCTGCTGGCCCTGGCCGCGACCCCGGTCCTGGCCCAGTCCTATGAGCACGCCATCTCCCAGTCGCCGGCCTACGATGACCGCGACCCCGGCTATGGCGACCGCCGCGGTCCCCCGGACGACGGCTATCCGCGGGACGATCGCGCCCCGCCCGACCAAGCCGACCGCGACCAGGACCAGGGCGCCTACGGCCAATACGACCGGCCGCCGCCGCCGCGCCGCCGCCACCGGTCCGCAGCCGCGCCGGTCAGCCGCTACGCGGGCTTCGGCAATCCCGTCCATTATGACGACGGCATGATCCGCACGGGCCGCGACTATCCGGCGGGCACGGTGGGCCTGGCCTATGGCCCGCAGGCCCGGCCGCAGGTCTGCACCGTCCGCCGCAGCTATTACGACGCTGACCAGGGCCGCTACCGGGTCGTCCGCCGTCGCGTGCCCTGCGCGGGGCAGGGGCGCTACGAGGAGGAGTAGCCGCGGAGCCCCGCCCTTGGCTCAGTGCGGCACGTAGGTCCGCAGCACGTCCTCGATGATCCGCTCGAGCTGGGCCAGCGTGTTGCAGGGCTTGGCCACGTGGCAGAACCGCTCGTAGCGGTGCATCACGCTGTCGCCCTGGCCCCAGTAGCTCTCGGGCTCGGGGTTCAGCCAGATCATCGCCCGGCAGCGCTTCTGGATCGTGGCGAACAGGTCCAGCCGCGGGTCGGCGTAGTTCGAGCGCGCGTCGCCCAGGAAGATCACCGTGGTGTGGCGGTCGATCTGGTCCAGGTGCTGGTCGCAGAAATCCTCCAGGCTCTTGCCGTAGTCGGTCTGCTGGAAGCCGATCTTCTTGAGCACCTCGAGGATGGCGGTCTCGACCTTGTTGTCGTCCAGCAGGTCGTTGACGCTGATCATCCGGCCGGAGAAGGCGAAGGCCTCCATGCGGTCCACCACCTCGTTGAGGCTGTAGAGGAAGGTCAGCAGGAACTGGGCGGCGGCGGCGACGGACTTGGAGACGTCGCAGATGGCCACGATGTTCGGCTTCTCCACCTTCTGGGTCTTCCAGACGATCTCGAAGGGCAGGCCGCCATAGGCCATGGAGCGGCGCAGGGTGCGGCGGACGTCCAGGTGCCCGCGGCGGGCGCGGTTGCGGCGGCGCGAATAGCGGTCGGCCAGCCGCTTGGCCATCTTCTTCACCAGGGCCTGCATCATGGCCAGGTCGGCGGGGTCGATGCCGCCCTCGGCGTTCAGCGCCTTGCGGGCCAGCAGCTCCTCGCGGAGGTTCTTGCCGCTCTCGGCGGCGTAGAGTTCGTGCTGGCGGTCCACATAGCGCTGGGCCTCTTCCGTCAGCGCCTTCTTGCCGGCCTCCAGCCGCCCCACCAGGGCCTGGCTGCGGGCGTCCTCCAGCTTCTTGGCCGCGGCGATGATCTGCTCGATCTCCGCCAGGCCCATTTCCTCCAGCATCTTCCGCGTCAGGCGGCTGCGCTGGGTGGAGAGCCGGATGGACGAGACCTGGGCCCGCTCGGCGGCGGCCTCCATGGCCTGGGCCAAGGCCGAGACATCGCCGTTGAGCAGCATCTGGGCCAGCTCGGACCCCGCGACCTCCGGCGGCAGGTCCTCGGGCTCGCCGTCCGCCCCCTGGGGGGGCGGCTCCATCTGGAAGGTCTCGCGGGCGAAGAAGGTCTCGAAGGTCTCGTCGAAGCGGTCGACCTCGTCGGCGGTCTTGGCCAGGGTCGCGCAGAGCGCGTCCTTGAACAGCTCGCGGTCGGCGAAGCCCACCATGGCCACCGTCAGGTGGGCGTCGATCGCCTCCACCGGCGAGACCTTGACGTCCGCGGCCCGCAGGGCCCGGAGGAAGTCTTCCATCGCGCCTTGCATGGCGGCCTCAGACCAGGGGCCGGCGGATCAGCTCGACGATCTGCGGCTCCACGGCGGCGATGTCCTGCTCGAACTTGAGCAGCACGTTGAGGCTGTCGCGCACCACCTCGCCGTCCAGGCTCTCGGCGTTGAGCAGGATGAGCGCGCGGGCCCAGTCCACGGTCTCGGAGATGGAGGGCGACTTGCGCAGGTCGAGGGTGCGCAGGGATTGCACGAAGGCCACCAGCTCGTGGGTCAGCTTGGCCTCGATGCCGGGGACGCGGCTGGCGACGATCTTCCGCTCCAGGGCCGCGTCGGGCAGGGGGATGTGCAGGTGCAGGCAGCGGCGCTTCAGGGCGTCGCCCAGGTCGCGCACATTGTTGGAGGTCAGGAAGACGATGGGCGGGGTCTTGGCCTTGAGCACGCCCAGCTCGGGGATCGAGACCTGGTAGGCCGAGAGCACCTCCAGCAGGAAGGCCTCGAAGGCCTCGTCGGACTTGTCGATCTCGTCGATCAGCAGGACGCAGCCGTCGTCCTCCTGCAGCGCCTTCATCAGGGGGCGCGGCTCCAGGAAGGGTTCGGAGAAGAACAGGTCGCCCATGCCGTGCAGGCGGTCCATGGCCGCGTCCATGTCGACGGCGTCGGCCAGCTGCGCGCCCATGCGGTCCTTGAGGATCTGGGTGTAGAGCAGCTGCTTGCCGTACTTCCACTCGTACAGGGCCTTGGACTCGTCCAGGCCCTCGTAGCACTGCATGCGGATCAGGGGCAGGCCGAGGAGGGCGGCGGTGGACAGCGCCAGCTCGGTCTTGCCGACCCCGGCCGAGCCTTCCACCAGGATGGGCTTCTGCAGGTGAACGGCCATGTAGAGGGCGGTGGCGATGCGCCGCGAGGCGATGTAGCCGACGCCGGCCAGGCCTTCGATCAGGGCGTCCACCGAGGACATGGGACTGCTCGCCGCGGCCGAAATCGCCGCCGTAGCCGTAATCGTCAAAGTCGTAGCTTTCAAAAATTGGCGCAAAGCACGCCGGAGAGAAGGTCAATGGGCCCACTGTGCCAAGGGCCGAGCCCCTTGTGCAAGCCTTCGCGTCGTCGCGGGCGAGCGCGGCGGCGCTTTACCAGAGGTTCACACCAGAATGGGTAAGGTTACCCATGCGCCTCCCCCCGGCTCTCTTCCTCGGGCTCCTGGTGGCGGGCCCGGCCTGGGCCGGCGACCTGGCGGTCAACCTCAAGACGCCGTCCGGCAAGCCGGTGGCGGACGCCGTGGTCGTGGTCGCGGCCCCGGCGGCGACGGCCAAGGCCCCGATCCGCTTTCCCTGGCCCTATCGCATGGCCCAGAAGGACATGAGCTTCCAGCCCTTCGTCCTGGTGGTCCCGGCCGGCGCCGAGGTGGCGTTCCCGAACTTCGATCCGGTGCTGCACCACGTCTATTCCTTCTCGCCGGCCAAGCCCTTCGAGCTGAAGCTCTACGGCCGCGACCAGACCCGGGTGGTGAGGTTCGACCGCGTCGGGATCATCGCGGTGGGCTGCAACATCCACGACGACATGACCGGCTATGTGCGGGTGGTGGACACCCCCTTCGCGGCCAAGACCAACGCCGCGGGGGAGGCCGTCATTGCGGGCCTGCCCGCCGGCCCGGTGACCTACAGCGTCTGGCATCCCTATCTGAAGGCCGTCCGCAACGAGGTGGCCCGCACCGCGGTGATCCCCGCCGCCGGCGCCCTGCGCCAGGCCGTGGTCGTCGATCTGCGGGCGCCCCCCATGAAGCACGGGGGCTATTGAGGTGGAGGTTCTGCTCGGCCGCCTGTCGCGGTTCAAATATCTGCGCACCAAGCTGACCCTGCTCTATGCGGCGCTGTTCGGCGTGACCCTGATCCTGATCTCGGCGGCGGTGTTCTCGGCCATCTCCGGCGCCGCCCAGCGCCAGGTGCGCGGCGAACTGACCGCCTCGGGCACGGTCTTCGACCGCGTCTGGTCCCTGCGCTCGGAACAGCTGCGCCAGGGCGCGGCCCTGCTCAGCCGCGACTTCGGCTTCCGCGAGGCGGTGGCCACCCGCGACCAGGCCACCATCGTCTCGGCCATGGAGAACCTGCGCGCCCGGATGCGGGTCGACCTGGCCTTCATCGTCGGCGTCGACGGTCAGGTGACCGCCGCCGACACCAGCCGCCTGACCCCGCGGGCCGACGACCTGACCGCGGCCCTCTACGAGTCCGAGGCGCCCGCCGGGGTCTTCGTCCTGGACGGGGTTCCCTATCAGATGATCGCCGCCCCGGTGATGTCCCCGGACCTGATCGGCTGGGTGGTGTTCGCCGCCCGCCTTGACCAGACCGAGATGTCGGCCCTGGAGCGGCTGGCCGCCATTCCGCTGGACGCCAGCGTGGCCCACCGGACCCGGGACGGCTGGGTCTCCAGCGAGGCGACCGGCCGGGGCGACCTGGCCAGGCTGGGCGCCTTCATCGAGACGGCGACCGCCGCCCGGATCACCGCGCCGCGCACCCTGCAGACCTCCTCGGGGGAGGCCATCGCCCTGGTGAAGCCCCTGCCGTCCCTCACCGGCCACGAGGCGGTGGACCTGGTGCTGAGCTATCCCCTGTCGCGCGCCTTCGGGCCCTACCAGCCGCTGCTGGCGGTGATCGCCGGGGCCAGCCTGCTGGGCCTGCTGCTGGTGATCTATGGCAGCTGGACCCTGGCCAAGAGCGTCACCCGACCGATCTCCGCCCTGGACGAGGGGGCCCGGCGCCTGCAGCGGGGCGAGGACGCCCAGGTGCCGGTGGACAGCCACGACGAGATCGGCCGCCTGGCCGAGAGCTTCAACATCATGGCCACCGAGATCCGCGAACGGGAGCGGCGGATCACCCACCTGGCCCATCATGACGCCGAGACCGGCCTGCCCAACCGCCTGGCCCTGGAAGAGGCTCTGGACCTGCTCCGCGCCCCCGGGGACGACGGACTGTTCGTCGCCGTCCTGGGGATCGACCGCTTCGCCCATGTCCGCGGCGCCATCGGCTACGCCCCCGCCGCCCAGGTGATCCGGGAGGTCGGCGAGCGCCTGGCCGGGCTGCAACCCCGCGGCGCGGTGGCCCGGCTCTCCACCGACGTCCTGGCCCTGGCCTTCGAGGCCGACAGCCTGGACGCGGCCGAGGCCCTGATGCTGCACCTGCTGGACGACCTGGAGCAGCCCCTGCATGTCGGCGGCGACGCCATCGACGTGGCCCTGACCGTCGGCCTGTCGGCCGTGGCGGCCGGCGATGGCCCCGGGGCGGCGATCGAGCGGGCCAATATCGGCTTCGACCAGGCCCGCGCCGCCCGGCGCAAGATCGCCGCCTTCGACGCCGAGGCCTATGGCGACCCGTCCTCCAACCTGGCCCTGATGAGCGGCATGCTCTGGGCGATCCGGTCGGGCCAGATCGAGCTCTATCACCAGCCCAAGTTCGACCTGCGGTCGCGCCGGGTGAACGCCGTGGAGGGCCTGGTCCGCTGGCGCCACCCGACCCGGGGCCTGCTGCGGCCCGACCTCTTCATCCCCATGGCCGAGGAGACCGGCCACATCCGCACCCTGACCGACTGGGTGCTGAAACAGGCCATCGAGGACCAGGCCATGCTCGCCAAGCAGGGCCACGAGATCGAAATGTCGATCAACATCTCCGGCCGCCTGCTGGGGGACCGGGACTTCGCCGACCTGGTGGACCGCCTGGCGCCCGGCGCGGTGGGCCAGCTCTGTTTCGAGATCACCGAGACGGCGGTCATCGACAATCCGGGCCTGGCCCTGGAGCTCCTCGACCGCTTCCGGCAGGCCGGGGTCTCGATCTCCATCGACGACTTCGGCACGGGCCTGTCGTCCCTGGCCTATCTCAAGCAGATCCGCGGCCAGGAGCTGAAGATCGACCGCTCCCTGATCATGGACGTCACCGAGAGCCAGAGGGACGCCCTGATCGTGCGCTCCACCATCGACCTGGCCCACAGCCTGGGCCTGAAGGTCACCGCCGAGGGGGTGGAGAAGCCCGACGCCTTCCAGCTGCTGGCGGCCATGGGCTGCGATGCGATCCAGGGCTACCTCATCGCCAAGCCCCAACCCTTGAACGAACTGCTGATCTTCCTGCGGGGGGATGAGCTGTCCAAACGCGGCTTCGGCTGACGGAGGGCCCCGTGGGACAGACCATCTGGCGGGCGGGCCTGGGCGTGCTGCTCCTGGCGCTTGGCGGCGGGACCGCCCGGGCGCAGGTGAGCCTCTTCGGGCCCGAGACCCTGCACGGGATCGTCGACCTGCGGCTGTCGGCGGCCGACGGCGAGACCAGCTGGCTCGACGGCGGGACGGGCAAGACCATCGCTTCGGGGGGCGGGGACGGGCTGTTCCTGGCCAATGCGGCCCTGGAGTGGAAGCCGCGCTTCAGCTTCGCCCTCAGCGGCGTCGTCACCGCCGAACTGCAGCCGCGGCTCGATCCGAAGGTCGATCTCGGCGAGGCCTATCTGACGTTCCGCGGGCCTCCGAGCCGCCTGGGGCGGATCTCGGCCCGCGCCGGGCTGTTCTACCCGCCGGTGTCCCAGGAGCATGACGGGGAGGCCTGGACCGACCCCGACATGCTGACGGCCTCGGCCATCAACAGCTGGATCGGCGAGGAGGTGAAGGTGGGCGGCCTGGAGGCCACGGCCGAGCACAGGTTCGGCGACCATCAGGTCTCGGCCACCCTGGGGGTCTTCGGCTGGAACGACACCTCGGGCACCCTGCTGAGCTTCCGCGGCTGGGCCCTGCATGGGGTGAAGACCGGCGCCAGGACCGAGTTCGAGCTGCCGCCCCTCTCCGGCTACATGAAGGCCAGGCAGGCCCCCGACACCTATCCGGTGCTGGAGCTGGACAACCGCGCCGGCTTCTACGGCCGGCTGGAATGGCGGCCGCCGGCCCCGGTGGTGCTGAACGCCACCTATTACGACAACGCCGGGGACCGCACCTCGGTGTCCGAAAAGCAGTGGGCCTGGGAGACGCGGTTCCTGAACCTGGGCGCCCAGGTGGCCCTGGACGACCGCACCCGTCTGCTGGCCCAGGTGATGTCCGGGGAGACCCTGATGGGTTACCGCGCCCCGGGCGGCCACTGGATCGACATGGGCTTCCACGCCGCCTACCTGATGGCCAGCCGGGACTATGGCGAGAACCGCCTCTCGGCCCGGGTCGACTGGTTCGAGACCAACGATCGGACCCTGCGGGCGCTCGACAACAACGACGAGACCGGCTGGGCCCTGGCCGCCGACTGGCGCCATCCCCTGTCCGCGCGCGCCGCCCTGCTGCTGGAGGCCCTGCATGTGAGCAGCGACCGTCCGGGGCGGGCCTATGGCGGGGTCGCGCCCAAACAGGACCAGACCGTCCTTCAGTCGGCCCTGCGGCTGACCTTCTAGTGGATCATGCCCATCGCCCCCGGCGCGGGGCGGAGGTCGACGCTGACCGTCTCGCGGCCCCCGGCGGCGGGGATGGCGATGGTCTTCACCACCTGGTTCCTGGCCGCCTTCAGATAGGGCTGCCAGACGGTCAGGGCCGCGGCGCCGGCCGGGGCGTCGCGGATCACGACCACGCCGTCGGCGCCGGTCTTGCCGGCGAAGGCGGTGTCCACCACCACCACATAGGCGATCATCTGGTCGTGAATGTTGCAGCCCAGGGGCACGACGCCGGCCTTGTCGAACACCACGCTTCGGCTCTCGTCGCGGCCATAGAGCTTCAGCTCGAATTTCTTGATGGGCGAGAAGGAATAGACGTGGTGGCGGACATTGTCCTTGTTGGGAAAGCTCACCTGGCTGCCCACCGGGACCACCAGGACGAAGGGGTTGAAGCTGATGTTCTGCTGGGCCACCGAATAGGGCCAGGCGAACTTGATGGGGACCCCGGCCGGGGCGCCGCCGGCGGGCTTCAGGGTGACGACGGCGTCGCGAACCGGCTGTCCGGCGGCGTTGCGCACCAGGATGCTGAGGTCGCCGGCCAGGGCCTGGGAGGCCAGGGCCAGGACGAAGATCGGCGACAGGATCAGGGCTTTCATGGGCGCCAGCATCGGCCCCTCCCGTCGCCTTGAGGTTAAGATCGGGGCCCCGACAGAACTTTCCATCAACAAGTATCGGGCATGGTCCCGCCCTTGGACACGGCGGGGGATGAGGCATGACGGTTCGGGCAGGCGCGCTGGGGCTCGCCCTGGGTCTGGCGCTGGCGGGGAGCGCGGCGCGGGCGCAGGACATGGCGGCCAGCGGCAAGCTGCTGCTGACGGGCGGGGTCACCACCGTGGAGGGCGCCGGCGGCGGCGGCCTGGCCTCCTGGGCCACGATCACCGGCTATGAGACCGTCGACGAGTGGGGCGCCAACGCCCACGCCACCCTGGTCCAGCTGCCCGACTACCAGCTCCGCGCGGCCGGGGTCGCGGTGGGCTTCCACGACCGCTTCGAGGTCTCCTACACGCGCCAGGCCTTCGACACCGGCGACACGGGCGCCAAGCTGGGCCTCGGTCAGGGCTTCACCTTCAACCAGGATATCGTGGGCGCGAAGCTGCGGGTGCTGGGGGACGCGGTCTACGCCCAGGACAGCTGGGTCCCGCAGGTCGCCGTCGGCGTCCAGTGGAAGAGGAACGACAAGGGCGCGATCATCAAGGCGATCGGCGGCCAGGACGACACCGGCGTCGACTACTATGTGGCCGCCACCAAGGTGCTGCTGAACCGGAGCCTGGTGCTGGACGGCACGTTGCGGGCCACCAAGGCCAACCAGACCGGCCTGCTGGGCTTCGGCGGCGGCAAGAACGACGACTACCAGCTGCAGTTCGAGGGTTCGGCCGGAGTCCTGGTCTCCAAGCGCCTGCTGATCGGGGCGGAGTACCGCTCCAAGCCCGACAACCTGACGGGGCTGAAGGAGGACGACTGGGTCGACCTCTTCGCCGCCTACGCGTTCAACAAGCACCTCTCGGTCACCGCGGCCTATGCCGACCTGGGGACCATCGCCACCTTCAAGGACCAGCGCGGTCTCTATCTCTCCATCCAGGCAGGCTTCTGATGTCCCGCACCCTGATCCTCGCCGCCGCCCTCGCCATGGCCGCTCCGGCCTTCGCGGAGGAAAAGCCGGTCGATCCCTATGTCCAGTCCAACGCCAACGCCGGAGCGGCGCCCTTCACCGGCGCGCAGATGCTGGCGGCCTTCCACGGCGTCGAAGGGGTGGCGCGCATCGTCGACGGCGCCCTGGACCGCGGCGTCGCCGATCCGAAGCTGGAGGAGATCTTCCACGCCACCGACATGGAGCGCCTGCGCCGCACCCTGAAGGAGCAGATCGCCTATCTGCTGGGGGCGCCGGCCGACTATACGGGCCGCGACATGAAGACCACCCACAAGGACCAGGGGATCAACACCGCCGAGTTCAACCGGCTGGTGGAGCACCTGCAGCTGGCCATGGACCGCGAGGGCGTCGCCTACCGCGCCCAGAACCAGCTGCTGGCCAAGCTCGCCCCCATGAAGCGGGATGTCGTCACGCGGTAGGCAATTCAACGTCATCCCGGACGGCCGACAGGCCGATCCGGGACCCAGGGGCCCCGCGCGCCGCCCCTGGGTCCCGGCTCTCCGCTTCGCTGCGGCCGGGATGACGGTCGGGGCGACATGAAAAAGGCCCGGGGGTGACCCGGGCCTTTTCCGTTTCGGGGCGAAGGGCGCCTAGACCCTGACCGTTTCAGATGCACGCATCTGAAACGGCGAGAAGGGTCTAGATTCAAAAAGTTAGAGCGCGTCGGGCGGCGGAACCGGTACCCACTTCCGCCTGACGTGCTCTAGTACTTCAGGGTCACCGTGGCCATCCAGGTGCGCGGCGCGCCGAAATAGGCCGTGCGGATGCCGCCCACCGAGGAGAACTCCTGGGCGTCGGTCTTGTAGACCTCGTCGGCGAGGTTCTTGCCGTAGATGCCGGCCGACAGGTTCCGCTCCGAGTTCTCCCAGACGATCTGCGCGTCATAGAGCCAGTAGCTCGGCTGGAACATGCCGGGGAAACGGGCCCGGGTGGTCAGGTTGGCGTTGTCGATGGCGAGCGCCATCTCCGAGCGGTAGCGCGCCTGGGCGCCGACGCTGACGAAGCCGGTGTCGCCGAGATCCCACTCGTAGCGGCCGGCCAGGCGGGCCGTCCATTCCGGCGAGAAGGCCGGGGTCTGCCAGGAGCGGTCGAGGGTCACGAAACCGGTGGCCGGCGGGGTGGCGGCGCGCTGCTCGGCGAACTCGCCGTATTCGGCGTGCAGATAGCCCACCTCGGCGTTCAGGCTGAGACCGGCGATCGGGTTGGCCGCCAGTTCCAGTTCGGCCCCGTAGATCTTCAGCTGGCCGGCGTTCAGCACCGCGAAGTCGATGGCCGGGATCGGCTGGCTGGGGGAGACCACCGAGCGGCCGACGCGGGCCTGGAAGTCCTGATAGTCGTTGTAGAAGACCGTGAAGTTGGCCCGGGCGCGCTTGTCGAACAGCTCGGCCTTCACGCCGGCCTCGTAGGAGACCGCGGTTTCCGGAGCATAGGGCTGCTCTTCGCCGGGGCTGTTGGCGCGGCCGTTGAAGCCGCCCGACTTGAAGCCCTTGGAGACGCGTCCGTAGAAGAACAGGTCGTTGGTGGCCTGATAGTCGAGGCTGACCATCGGCGAGACATCGTCCCAGGACTTCTTGGCCTTGAAGGCGAAGGTGCCGTTGAGGGCGCCGAGGTTCGAGAAGGTCGAGGTGGTGCGGGCGTAGTCCTTCTCTTCGTCGGTGTAGCGGACGCCGGCCGAGAGCCGCAGCTTCTCGGTGAGGGCGTAGCTGGCGTTGGCGTAGGCCGCCCAGCTGGTGGTGGTGAGGTCGTCGTCCACCGTCCGCAGGAAGGTGAAGGGGGTCAGATAGGCGTTGGCGAAGGCCGCCTGGTGGGACTTCACGTTCTCACGCAGGTAGTAGACGCCACCCACGACCTGCCAGGGGCCCTGGTTGTAGGCCAGCTGCAGCTCCTCGCTCACCTGGTCCTGGTCGACCGCCACCAGGGCGTCGGTGACCTGCAGGGCGGTGGCGTCGAAGTCGATATAGTCGTCGTTGTCGAGGTTGCGGTAGGCGGTGATCGACTTCAGCGACAGGCTGTCGGTGAGGTCGTAGCCGACGGTGACCGCCGCGCCCCAGTGCTCGAACCGGGTCTCGTTGGGCAGGCCCGGCGTGGTGGTGGTCTTGAAGTTGTATTCCGGAATGGCCAGCGGCACCGGGTAGAGCACGGCGCCGAAGGCCGAGGTCAGGGTGTTCTGGGCCTGGCCGACGGTGAGGCCGGACTTGTCCTTGGTGTAGTCGATCGAGGCGTTGACGTGGAACTGGTCGTTCGGGGTCCAGGCCAGGGCGGCGCGGGCGGCGAAGGTGTTCTTGTCGTTGTACTCCTGGCCGTTCACCGGATCGGTGACGTAGCCGCCACGGGCCGAGCCCATGGCCGCGAAGCCGAGGGCCAGGGTGTCGCTGACCGGGCCCGACAGGGCGATCTTGGCCTCGAACAGGTCGTAGTTGCCGACGCTGACCGAGCTCTGCGAGCGGACGGTCTGGTCGGGCTGGCGGGAGACCAGCTTCAGGGCGCCGCCGATGGTGTTCTTGCCGTACAGCGTGCCCTGCGGGCCGCGCAGGACCTCGACGCGGGCCAGGTCCAGCAGGTCGAACTGGGTGCCGCGGATTCGGCTGTAATAGACGTCGTCCACATAGACGCCGACCGCCGGGTCGAAGGTCTGCAGGGCGTCGGGCTGACCGACGCCGCGGATGTAGATGTTGGTGGCGTTGGAGGAGGCGCGGCCCTGAACCAGGTTCAGGTTCGGCACGGCGCCCTGCAGGTCGGTGATGGCCGTGGCGCCCTGGCGAGCCAGGGTCTCGCTGGAGAAGGCCGAGATGGCGACCGGGGTGGTCTGCAGGTTTTCCTCGACGCGGCGGGCGGTGACCACCAGCTCCTCGACGGTCGGCTGCGCCGATTGCGCAAAGGCTTGGCCGGCGAGAACGCCCCAGGCCGCGCCCGCGGCGAGCGCGAGCTTCCAATTGGAATTCATGATGTCCCTCCCATGGCGCCCGGTCGCAGGCGCCTCATTGAGCGCGACCGTGACCTTGACCTAGGGGAGCGTCAATTATTCATTCATCGTAGAGTGAATTTCCAAACACGACTCTGGGCGACCGATGCAAGGCGGCCACAGGGGCTTCCCTTAACGTCAGGGGGCCGAGGCCAGGAAGGCGTCGATGGCGGCGAGCGCCTGGGGCTCCTCCAGGGTCGGGGCGTGGCCGACGCCGGGGATGTCGACGCGGGCCATGTGGGGCGCGGTGAGCCCCATGCGGTTGGCGATGGCGGCGTCCAGGATGTCGGACAGCTCACCCCGCACCAGCAGCAGGGGCCGTCCCGCGGCCATGGCCGCGAAGAAGGGCCAGAGGTCCGGCGCGGGGGCCGCGGGGGCGGCGGTGGGGGCGACCTTGAACACCTGGGAGATGGCCGGGTCGTAGTCGAGGGCCAGGCCGCCCTGGGCCTCGCGGAACACCCGGCGGGCGAAGCGGTCCCAGTCGGCGTCGGTGAGATGGGGCAGGGCCTGGCCGTTGACGGCCTTGGCGTAGGCGGCCGCCTCGGCCCAGGTGGCCACCTGCGGCGTCCCGCCGACATAGGCCGAGATCCGGGCCAGGCCGGCCGCCCCGACCTCGGGCCCCACGTCGTTCAGCACCACGCCGGCGATCAGGTCCGGGCGCAGGGCGCAGAGGGTCAGGGTGATCAGGCCGCCCATGGAGGTGCCGATGAAGTGGGCGCGGGCGATCCCGCTCTGCTCCAGCAGGGCCGCCACGTCGCCGGCATAGACGGCGGGGTTGTAGTTCAAGGGGTTCGGATCCCAGGCCGAACGTCCGCGACCGCGCACGTCCAGGGCCAGGACCCGCCGGCCCTGGGCGGCGATGCGGGGCGCCAGGACCTCGAAGTCGCGGCTGTTGCGGGTCAGGCCGTGCAGGCAGATCACCGGGGCGCGGGCGGGCCCGGAGGCCGGCGCGAAGTCCCGGGCGAACAGGGTCAGACCGTCGGCGCTGGTCCAGGTTCTCTCGGCGGCCTCGATCATGCTGCGCTCCTCCTCAAGCGCCCGAGGACACGCCGCCCGCCGGCGCAAGTCAATCATTCAACAGTGAATGAACGTTGACATGCGAGCCGGAACCGGCAGGTTTCCCGTTCATCTTTGAGGACTGGGCGCGCCGCGCCATACTCAGGGTTCCAACCTCGGGGAAGGGATTCCATGCCGACCGCGCTGAAGACCAAGGCCGCCGGCAAGACCCGCGCCCAGAAGAGCTTCGAGACCAGCGAACGGATCCTCGACGTCGCCGAGGCCGAGTTCTCCCGCCACGGCTTCGACGGGGTCACCCTGCGGGCGGTGGCCAAGAAGGCCAAGGTCGACACCGCCCTGCTCCACTACTACTTCGATTCCAAGAAGGGCCTGTTCGACGCCGTCTTCCTGCGCCGCGCCGAGGTGCTGAACAAGGACCGCATGGAGGCCATGGACCGCTACGAGGCCGAGGCCGGCGACAACATCACCGTCGAGGGGGCGGTGGCGGCCTTCCTCAACCCGGTGCTGGAGCGCTGCGCCAACGCCGGCCCCGAATGGCGCGCCTATTTCGCCCTCATCGGGGTGGTGAACAACACCCCGGTCTGGGGCGGCGAGACCATGACCCGCTACTTCGACCCGGTCATCCACCGCCTGATCCGGGTGGTCCGCCGGGCCCTGCCCTATGCGCGGGAGGAGGACCTGTTCTGGTCCTACCACATGCTGTCGGGCAGCCTGACCCTGACCCTGGCCGAGACCGGCCGCATCGACACCCTGTCGGGGGGCCTCTGCCGCTCGGCGGACATCGCCGCCGTCACCCCGCGGATGATCGCCTACGCGGCCGCGGGGTTCCGGGCGGTCTGCAAGAGCTAGCTGAGACCGTAGGGCCGGTAGGGGCCGGCGATCAGCTGCTCGAAGACGCCCATGCCCCTGATGGGCTCCTCGCCAGGCGTGGAGAAGGTGACGCGGCTGAGCGCCTGGATGTGCCAGTTCTCGGGGCTGGCCATGCTTACCTTTCCCAAATCGATGTCCTCGCGGGCCACCACCAGGTCGCCCTTGTAGCCGCCGTGCCGCCACTCCGGATGGCCGTAGCCGATACCCCGCATCAGGAAGGTCAGGAAGGGCTCGAACTTCACCGACGCCGAGCCTTGCGCCAGCGGGATGTTCAAGGTCCCGCCCTGGGCGTGGCGGGTGCCGGGGATCATGGCCACGTCGTCGATCTTGGCGTGCTCGCTGTGATAGCCGCCGCCCTCGCCGGCGCCGTCGGGCAGGATCACCGCCCGGGTGTTCCAGGGCGTGCCGTCGGAGTCGGCGTTGACGTGGAAGAAGACGCTGCGGTCGGCGAAGTTCAGCGGCGTCCACTGCCAGAAGAAGCCGGTGATGGTCTGGGGCACGGCCGGCTGCGGGTCCGGCGCGCCGATGGGCCGGATACCCCAGGAGCGGTCGCGGGTGCCGACGCTGCCGGCCGCCAGGGTGACGCGCTTGCCGTCCACCTCGATCCAGCCGCTGCAGCGCACGTTCTGGGTCAGGCGGGTATAGTCCATGAAGGCGCGCGGCCCGTTGCGGCGGGTGAAGCGCGGCTCCTCGATGGGGAAGGTGCGGCCCTCGAAGGTCAGTTCCGCGGAGATGCCCTCCGACGCCGCCACCGTCACCTTCAGCTTCTGCAGGGGCTCCAGCACCTCGATGGTGATGGGGCCGCAGGAGAGCTCCATCCGCTCGCTGTTCAGCACGCGGCTGACGTGGAGGCAGTGCTCCACCCCGTCGCGGACCACGGCGAAGTGGGCGTCGGCGATGTTGAGGTTGGGATAGACCCCGAAGGCGACGGCGAAGAACTCGGTCCCGTCCGGCTGGTAGCCGTTGAAGAAGTAGCGGTCGTAGAAGTTCCGGTCGGTGCCCGAATAGGCGATGGGATCCGGGGTCTGGTGGATCGGGAAATCGTCGGCCTGGGTGAGCATCGGGTATCCTCCGGGGGCGCGTGTTTTCGTTGTCGGTATTGCCGCCGCGCGTGTCAGGGCAGTATCAAGTGAACAAAGATAACAAGACAAGGGAGAGCGTCGATTGCTGACCTCACGTAAGCTTACGTAGGGTCGACAACCGGCCAGGCCAGATGAGCGCAGCCGACGTCCTGATTCCGCAGTCCCAGGCCGCCAACCTGGTCGATCCGACCGCCTATGCCGACGGCCGGATCCACGAGACCTATGCCTGGCTGCGGGCCAACAATCCCTTCGGAAAGGCGCAGATCGAGGGGGTCGAACCCTTCTGGGTCACCACCAAGCACGCCGACATCCTGGAGATCAGCCGCCAGAACGCCCTGTTCTCCAACGGCGAGAAGTCCCCCACCCTGGTCAGCCAGGCGGTCGACGCCCGGGTCCGCCAGATGACCGGCGGCAGCCCGCACCTGCTGCGCACCCTGATCCACATGGATCAGCCCGATCACATGAAGTACCGGGTCCTGACCCAGGCCTGGTTCCTGCCCCAGAACCTGCGCAGCCTGGAGGACCGCATCCGCAAGATCGCCCGGGCCGCGGTGGACAAGATGGCCGCCCAGGGCGGGGAATGCGACTTCGTCAGCGCCGTGGCCCTGCACTACCCCCTGCACGTGATCATGGAGATCATGGGCGTGCCGGAGGAGGACGAGGCCCGCATGCTGATGCTCACCCAGGAACTGTTCGGCGCCGCCGATCCCGAACTGGGCCGCAAGACCGCCGAGCAGCCCGACGATCCGGCCAAGATCGACATGAGCGTGCTGACCGACTTCATCAGCTACTTCACCCAGTTCTCGGAGGCCAAGCGGGCCAATCCCACCGACGACCTGGGCAGCCTGATCGCCAACTCCAAGATCGACGGCGAGCCGATCAGCCACTTCGAGGCGATGAGCTACTACATCATCGTCGCCACGGCCGGCCACGACACCACCTCGTCCTCCACCGCCGGCGCCATCTGGGGCCTGGCCCAGAACCCCGGGGAGCTGGCCAAGCTGAAGGCCGATCCGTCCCTGATCCCGGGCCTGGTGGACGAGTCCATCCGCTGGATCACCCCGGTGAAGACCTTCATGCGCACGGCCATGGAGGACACCGAGATCGCCGGCCGCAAGGTCTCCAAGGGCGACTGGCTGATGCTCTGCTACGCCTCCGGCAACCGGGACGAAGAGGTGTTCGACGATCCCAACGCCTTCCGGGTCGACCGCAGCCCCAACAAGCACCTGGCCTTCGGCTACGGCGCCCACCTGTGCCTGGGCCAGCACCTGGCCAAGATGGAGATGCGCATCCTCTGGGAGGAGCTGATCCCGCGGCTGAAGTCCCTGGAACTGGCGGGCGTGCCGGCCATGTCCCAGGCGGTGTTCGTCAACGGGCCCAAGAAGCTGCCCATCCGCTTCGAGATGGCTTGAGTGGCCGCGCCCCTCGAACCCCGCATCGCGGCCTATATCGCCGCCCAGATGCCCCAGGCGACCGACGTCGCCGTCCGCGACCTGGCCCGCATCTCCGGCGGCGCCTCGCGGGAGACCTATCGCTTCACCGCCACATGGACCGAGGGCGGCCAGGCCCGCGAGCGCAAGCTGATCCTGCGCCGCGATCCGCCCGCCAGCCTGATCGACACCGAGCGCCGCATCGAGTTCGAGGCCTATCGCGCCTTCCACGGCACGAGCGTGCCGGCGCCGGAGATGCTGTGGCTGGAGGAGGGCGACGGGCCCCTGGACCACCCCTTCTTCATCGCCGCGGAGATCGCCGGCTTCCAGGCCGGCCCCGGCCTGCTGTGGGCCGAGCCCTATCTCGGAACCCACGCCCGGCTGGGGGAGCGCAAGTGGACCATCCTCGGCGAGATCGCCAAGGCCGACCCCGTCGCCAACGGCCTGGCCGAGGTGATGCCCGCCGTCGCCGCCGAGGACTGCTGGAACCGCGAGCTGACCTATTGGGAAGAGGTGCTGAACGCCGACGAGGCCGAGCCCCTGCCGATCATCCGGGCCGCCATCCGCTGGCTGCGGGCCAATCCGCCGCCCCCGGCCCAGAAGGTGGGCGTGGTGCATGGCGACTACCGCACCGGCAACTTCCTCTATGACACCGAGGGGCAGATCCACGGGATTCTCGACTGGGAGATGGCCCATCTGGGCGATCCCCTGGAGGACCTGGGCTGGAGCCTCAACCCCATCTGGTCCTTCGGTCGCGGTCTGGCCGGCGGCCTGCTGCCGCAGGACGAGGCCGTCGCCATCTGGGAGCGGGCCAGCGGCCTGAAGGCCGATCCCGCCGCCCTGCACTGGTGGACCCTGTTCAACTGCGTGAAGGGCCAGGCGATCTGGGTCTCCAGCGCCCGGGCCTGGCTGGACGGCGGCAACCGCGAACCCATCATGGTCTATCCCGCCTGGGCCATGACCAACGCCCAGGACCGGGCGGCGCTGCAAGTCATGGGGCGGCTATGATCCCTTCGGTTCCCGCGGTCCTCGTCGACCTCGCCGGCAAGGTGATGGCCAACGCCATGCCCGACGCCAATCCCACCGATCGCGCCGCGACGCTGGGGCTCTCGGCCATGCTGATGGGGCTGGCGGCCGAGGCCTGGGACGGTGCGGCCCACAATCTGGTGATGGAGAACCGGGCGATCCGCGGCCTGCTGGCCCGGGGCGCGGCCTATGTCCCGCCGCCGGAGGAGCGGGCGGAGGACGACTTCCGGCTGTCGGCCCTGGCGGCGGAGAACGCGCGGCTGCGGGCGGCCCTGATCACCCTGCAGATCGCCGTCGAGGGCCGCGACGAGGCCATGAACGACGCCATCTGGGCCGAGCTGCGGGCGTCGACCGAGCGCCGCAAGCAGCAGGGCTCGGCAGTCTGAACTTACGGTTCTAGGCGACCACCACCCGCGGGTCGCCGGCTTCCAGGCGCCCGACGACGGTGGCCGAGGCGAAGCCGCGGCTGCGCACCAGGGCCAGGATGTCGGCCGCCCGGCCGGGGGCGACGGCGATCAGCAGGCCGCCGCTGGTCTGGGGATCGCAGAGGATGTCTCGCCGCCATTCGGGCAGGTCGTCCGGCGCCTGCACCGCCTGGCCGTAGCTGGCCCAGTTGCGCACCGAGGCGCCGGTGCGGACCCCGTCCCGGGCCAGGGCCTCGACGCCCGCAAGCAGGGGTGGGGCGTCGGCCTCGATCAGGGCCATCAGGCCCGCGCCGCGGCACATCTCCAGGGCGTGGCCCAGCAGGCCAAAGCCGGTGACGTCGGTGACCGCGCTGACGCCCGCCGCCCCGGAGAGCTCGGCGCCCACGGCGTTGAGCTGGGTGGTCGAGGCGATCAGGGCCTCGTAGCCGCCGGCCGGCATCCGCTCCTGTTTGAAGGCCGCGCTGAGCACCCCCACCCCCAGGGGCTTGGTGAGGATCAGCACGTCGCCGGCCCGGGCGGTGCGGTTGGTGAGCACCCGGTCAGGATGGACCAGGCCGAGCGCCACCAGGCCGTAGATCGGCTCGACGCTGTCGATGGAGTGCCCGCCGGCGATGGGCACGCCCGCCGCCGCGCAGACCGAGGCGCCGCCGGCCAGGATGGCGCCGATGGTCTCCACCGGCAGCTGGGCCACCGGCATGCCGACGATGGCGAGCGCGAAGATCGGGGTCGCCCCCATGGCGTAGACGTCGGAGAGCGCGTTGGTGGCGGCGATGCGGCCGAAGTCGAAGGGGTCGTCCACCACCGGCATGAAGAAGTCGGTGGTGGCCACCAGGGCCTGGCTGTCGTTCAGCCGCCAGACCGCGGCGTCGTCGGAGGTCTCGGTCCCCACCATCAGGTTGGGGAAGACCCCGGCCGCCGGCATCTTGGCCAGGATCTCCCGCAGCACCGAGGGCGCCAGCTTGCAGCCGCAACCGCCGCCATGGGCGAGCGAGGTCAGGCGGACGGGGGCGGTCATGGCGAGGTCCTTGGCTTAGCGGCGGCGGGCAAACGGTATATAGGCCTGCCGGCCCCAGCATAGGGGCGATTGGAGCAGCAAGGGCATGGCCCGCATCCTGGTGACCGAGGCCGTCGATCCCGCCGCCCTGGCGACCTATGACGGGATCATCGACGTCCGCAGTCCGGGAGAGTTCGCCGTGGACCATGTGCCGGGGGCCATCAACCTGCCGGTGCTCAACGACGCCGAGCGGGCGGAGGTGGGCACGATCTATGTCCAGGAGAGCCGGTTCAAGGCCAACCGCATCGGGGCGGCCTATGTGGCGGCCAATATCGCCCGCCACCTGCGCGGCGCCCTGGCCGACAAGCCACCGGAGTTCCGGCCGCTGATCTATTGCTGGCGGGGCGGCAGCCGCTCCAACGGCATGGCCACCATCCTGTCGCAGATCGGTTGGCGGACCACGGTGCTCACCGGCGGCTACCGCACCTATCGGCGCTGGGTGAGCGAGCAGCTCTATGACGCCGATCCGGCCTGGCGGCTGGTGCTGCTGGACGGCGGCACGGGGTCGGGGAAGACCGAAATGCTGGGCCGGCTGGCGCGGCGCGGCCTGCAGGTCCTGGACCTGGAGGGCCTGGCCGAGCACCGCGGCTCGCTGTTCGGCGGTTTCCACGGCCAGACCCAGCCCAGCCAGAAGATGTTCGAGAGCCGGCTGCTCGCCGCCCTCCTGGCCCTGGACCCGACGCGGCCGGTGGTGACCGAGGCGGAGTCCAGCAAGATCGGCGACCGCATGGTGCCCCCGACCCTGTGGCGGGCCATGGAGGTCGCGCCGCGCATCGAGCTGACCGCCGAGCCCGCCGAACGGGCGGCCTATCTGGCGGCCACCTATGGCGAGGTGGTGGCCAGCGACCTGGAGGCGGCCTTCGACCGCCTGCCCACCTATCCCGGCCAGAAACGGCTGGAGAACTGGCGCCGGCTGGTGGCCGACCGGGCCTATGCCGAGCTGGCCCAGGCCCTGATCGAGCTGCACTACGACCCGGCCTACCGGCGCTCGGCCAAGAAGGAGACCCGCGCCCGCCTTGGGTCCGTGGCCATGGGCGACCTGTCCGACGCCGCCCAGGAAGCCGCCGCCGAGGCGGTCGCGCGGCTGGTGGCGGCAGGTTCCGCCGCCTGACCGGCGGCCCGAACACGACCCTCGACTGCAAAGCGGCCCGCGGACTCGGTTAGCGTGGTGGCGGCGCGCGCTTTAAAGGCCAAGCTGGCGCGGACGCGACTCGCCTGGCTCGGGCGGGCCAGGGAGGCGAGAGTTTGGCGACGACCCAGGACGTCCTGGCCCTCAGCGAGGTGCGGTACCGTCTGATCACCGAGCAGATCACCGACGTGGTGTCCTGCTGCGACGCCCAGGGGATCCTGACCTTCGTCTCACCCTCGGCCGAGGCCCTGTTCGGCTACCGCCCCGAGGAACTGTTGGGCAAGGAGTCGGTGGTGGTGGTCCATCCCGACGACCAGAAGGCGGTGCGCAAGTCCATCATCGCCTATCTCGCCGCCGGCCCCGGCGCGGCGCCGCCCCGGGTTGAGTACCGGGCGATCCGCAAGGACGGCCGGCAGATCTGGATCGAATCCTGCCCGATCGCCGTGCGCGATCCGAACACCGGCGAGCTGATCGAGCTGCAGGACTGCACCCGCGACGTCACCGCCCGCCGGGAGGCCGAAGAGGCCTTGGCCCGCAGCGAGGAGCGCTACCGGCTGCTGGCCGAGAACGCCACCGACATGATCCTCTGCTACGATCCACGCGGGGTGCTGAGCTACGTCTCCCCCTCGGTGCGGCGGATGGGCTACGAGCCCGAGGAGCTGGTGGGCCAGCGCACCATCACCTTCCTGCACCCTGACGACCTGGCCCGCGTGGTGGCCGAGTTCAAGGTCTACGCCGCCGCCCCGCCCGGCGCCGAGCCCATCCGCTACCAGCATCGCGGCTACCGCAAGGACGGGAGCCTGCTCTGGCTGGAGGCGATCTCCAAGGCGATCCACGATCCGCAGACCGGCGTCCTGCTGGGCTTCCAGGACGTGGTCCGCGACATCTCCGACCGCAAGGCCCTGGAGGACGACCTGGGCGCCGCCCGCGACGCCGCCGAGGCGGCGGCGGCGGTGAAGTCCGCCTTCCTGGCCAATATGAGCCACGAGATCCGCACCCCGCTCACCGCCATCCTGGGTTTCTCCTCCCTGCTGGCCCAGCGTCCGGGCCTCGACGCCCTGGGCCGCCAGCACCTGGAGCGGATCCGGGCCGGCAGCCAGGCCCTGCTGTCCATCGTCAACGACGTGCTCGACTTCTCCCGGCTGGAGGCCGACCAGGTGGAGATCACGCCGCAGCCGGTGGCGATCGCCAAGACCACCGAGGAGGCGCTCGCCCTGTTCTCCCCCCAGGCGGAGGCCAAGGGGCTGGAACTGGTCTTCGAGACCGACGGGGCGCTGCCCGATCACCTGATGGTGGACCCCGACCGGCTGCGGCAGATCCTGTTCAACCTGATCGGCAATGCGGTGAAGTTCACCGAGGCGGGGTCGGTGCGGCTGAAAGTGGCCTACGCCCCCGACCTCGAGCGGCTGCACCTGTTCGTCGCAGACACCGGGGAGGGGATGGACGCCGGGCAGATCGCCCGGCTGTTCCAGCGCTTCTCCCAGGTGGACGCGGCCTCCACCCGCAAGCACGGCGGCACCGGCCTGGGCCTGGCCATCTGCAAGGGCCTGGCCGAGGCCATGGGCGGCGGGGTCAGCGTCGAGAGCGCGCCGGGCCGGGGCTCGGTGTTCCACGTCCACCTCTGGGCCCCGGTCACCGACCTGGCGGGGCCGGCCGAGGCGGTATCCGAGGCGGCGCCGGCCGAGGACCTGAAGGTGCTGGTGGTGGACGACAACGACGTCAATCGCGAGCTCGCCCGCCTGCTGCTGGAGTCCTTCGGCGTCCAGGTTTCGGAGGCCCGCGACGGGGAGCAGGCCCTGGCGCTCGCCCAGGCCGACGCTGTCGACCTCATCCTGATGGACATCCGCATGCCCCGGCTGGACGGCCCGGCCACCCTGCGGCGGCTACGGGCCCAGCCCGGTCCCAACCAGGGCGTCCCCGTCCTGGCCTTCAGCGCCGACGCCGACCTGGAGGGCGCGCCCTGGGCCCACGAGTTCGACGGCCTGGTGCGCAAGCCCATCGTGGCCGCCGACCTGCTGGCGGAGATCGAGCGCTGCCTGGCGGTGGCGGAGGGCTGAGGCTCAGATCTTGCGGTCGGTCCAGTAGGCGTCGCGCAGGACGCGCTTGTAGAGCTTGCCGGTGGGCAGGCGGGGCATCTCGGCGATGAAGTCGATGGAGCGCGGCGCCATGTAGTGGGCCAGCCGTTCCTTGGCGTAGGTCAGCAGCTCCTCCGCCAGCTCGTCGCTGGGGGCGTGTCCGGGAGCCGGCTCGATCACCGCCTTGACCGCCTCGCCCATCTCCGGATGCGGAATGCCGAACACCGCCACGTCGGCCACCTTGGGGTGGGTCACCAGCAGGTCCTCGATGGCCTGGGGATAGATGTTCACCCCGCCGGAGATGATCATGAAGGCCTTGCGGTCGGTGAGGTAGAGATAACCGTCCTCATCGAGATAGCCGACGTCGCCGAGCGCGTTCCAGTTGGGGTGCCGCGGGTGGCGGGCGTCGGCGGTCTTGGCCGGGTCGTTGTGGTACTCGAAGGTCGGCGTCTCGCGCTCGAAATAGACCAGGCCGGTCTCGCCCACCGGCAGTTCGTTCCCGTTCTCGTCGCAGATGTGCAGCACGCCCAGCGCCGCGCGTCCCACCGAGCCGGGATGCTCCAGCCAGTCCTCGCTGGTGATGAAGGTCGAGCCCGAGCCCTCGGTGCCGGCGTAGTATTCGTAGAGGATCGGCCCCCACCACTCGATCATCTGGCGCTTCACCTCCACCGGGCAGGGGGCGGCGGCGTGGATGGCGACCTGGTGGCTGGAGAGGTCGTGGCGGGCGCGGGCCGTCTCCGGAAGCTTCATCATGCGGACGAACATGGTGGGCACCCACTGGCTGTGGGTGACGCCGTATTTCTCGATGAGCGCCAGGGCCTGTTCGGCGTCGAAGCGCTCCATCATCACCACCGTGCCGCCGAAGGACTGCACGCTCAGCACATAGGCCAGCGGCGCGGCGTGATAGAGCGGGGCGGGCGAGAGATAGACGCTGTCGGCGGTCAGGCCATAGCGGTTGACCGCCTGGCGGGTGGCGAAGCCTTCGGCCGGCGACATTTCCGGCAGGGGGCGCAGGATGCCCTTGGGCCGGCCGGTGGTGCCCGACGAATAGAGCATGGAATCGCCCATCCACTCCTGGGCCAGGGGCTCGGGCGAGCCGCCGGCCAGGGCCTCCTCGTAGGACTCCCAGCCGGGAATCGTCCCGCCCACCATCAGGCGGATCGGGCAGTTGGGGATCAGGTCCAGCAGGGCCTGGGCGGTCTCGCGCTTCTCGTAGGAGGTGATCAGCGCCTTGGCCCCGCAGTCGCCGACGATGTAGGCGGCCTCGTCCGGCGGCAGGTAGCGGTTGATGGTGGTGACATAGAGCCCCGACCGGAACCCCGCCCAAACCGGGTCCATGAAGGCCAGGTTGTTCTCCATCAGGACGGCGATGTGGTCGCCCCGGCGCAGGCCCCGGGCGTACAGGAACTGCGCCATGCGGTTGGAGCGCTCGTCGAGCTGGGCGTAGGTCACCACCTGGCCGGTGTCGGCCGAGATCATGGCGGGCTTGTCGGGCGTCCGGCGCGCGTGGTCGGGCAGATACATGGTCGATCCTCACCTTCGGGCCCCCGTTCTGGTGCGCGGGCTACCAAGGCGACGATGGGGCCAGGCAAAAATTCAGGCAAACCCTAAACGCCCCGCGCCAACGCCGGCCCTTGAAAGACTCACCCCTTCGGCCCTCTCTGCCCGGCAAGGCGCGGCCCGGCCGCGCGCACCTCGGAGCCACGGTCGCAGATGAGCCTGAAACGCGTGCCGCGCACGGTCTGGGCCCTGGGGTTCGTGTCCATGTTCATGGATATCTCCTCGGAGATGATCCACAGCCTGCTGCCGGTCTTCCTGGTGGTGGGCCTCGGCGCCTCGCCGGCCCTGGTGGGGCTGATCGAGGGGATCGCCGAGGCGACGGCCTCCATCACCAAGGTGTTCTCCGGCTGGCTCAGCGACCGGCTGGGGCGGCGCAAGATGCTGGCGGTGCTGGGCTATGGCCTGGGCGCCATCACCAAGCCCATCTTCCCCCTGGCGGTGACGCCCTTCGAGGTGCTGGGCGCCCGGTTCGCCGATCGGATCGGCAAGGGAATTCGCGGCGCGCCCCGGGACGCCCTGGTGGCGGACGTGACGCCGAAGGAGCTGCGCGGCGCGGCCTTCGGCCTGCGGCAGTCCCTGGACACGGTGGGCGCCTTCGTCGGTCCGCTGATCGCCGTGGGGCTGATGGCCCTGCTCAACGACGACATGCGCGCGGTGTTCGGCTACGCGGTCATCCCGGCGGCCATCGCCGTCCTGCTGCTGGTGCTGGGGGTGGAGGAGCCGCCGGCCAGCCAGGTCCCGCACGCCGCCAGGGCGCCGATCCGCTGGGCGGAGGTCCGGGCCATCGGCGCCCCCTTCTGGCTGGCGGTGGCGGTGGGGGTGCTGTTCACCATGGCGCGGTTCAGCGAGGCCTTCCTGGTCCTGCGGGGCGCCGACGCCGGCATTCCCCTGAGCCTGATCCCCTTCGTGCTGATCGCCATGAACGTGGTCTACGCCCTGGTCTCGGCGCCGGCCGGCAGCCTGTCGGACCGGCTCGGGCGCAAGGGCCTGCTGGTGCTCGGCACCGCGGTCCTGATCGCCGCCGACCTGGTCCTGGCCTGGGTGGGGAGCATCGCCGGCGTGGTGGCCGGGGTGGCGCTCTGGGGGCTGCACATGGGCCTGACCCAGGGCCTGCTGGCGGCCCTGGTGGCGGACACCGCCCCCGCCCGGCTGAGGGGCACGGCCTTCGGCCTGTTCAACCTGGCCACTGGGGTGACCCTGCTGGCGGCCAGCGTGCTGGCCGGGGCGATCTGGTCGGCGCGGGGCGCGCCGGCCACCTTCCTGACCGGCGGCGGCTTCGCCCTGCTGGCCCTGGTGGGGGTCGTGGTCCTGCTGAAGGAGGACCGCGCCCCGGCCTGAGGCCCTCAGCCGTGGCGGGCGCGGGAGTCGGCGGGGGCCTGGTCGCGGTCGGCCATCCCATAGTCGCGCAGCACGCTGGCCACCCGCAGCCGGTAGCCGGCGAAGACCCCGGCGCGGCCCGCGTCCTGCGCCGCGCGGTGGGCCTCCAGGGCGCGCCACCGGGCCACCGCCGCCTCGTCGCGCCAGAAGGAGAGGGAGAGGATTTTCCCAGGTTCCGTAAGGCTTTCAAAGCGTTCGATGGAGAGGAAGCCGTCGACGCCGTCCAGCAGGGGCCTCAGGTCGGCGGCTAGGCCGAGATAGGTTTCGCGGGTCTGCGGGTGGGGCTGGACCTCGAAGATGACGGCGATCATGGGGTCACCGGGGCGAGGAAGGTGCGTTCCTCGCGCAGGATGAACCGCCCCGCCTGGGCCAGAGCGAAGTTGGCGGCGCCGGCGGGGTCGGCGCGCAGGCGGGCGCGGTAGGCCTCGTAGGCGGCCAGATTGTCGAAGGAAATCAGGGCGTGGGCGACGTCGTTGGTCCCCTCGTGCGGCAGCCAGTACCCCAGCAGGTCGCCGCCGCAGGCCGGGATGATGGTGAGCCAGTTCCGCGCATAGGCCTCGAAGGCCTCGCGCTGGAAGGGGTCGATGACGTAGCGGATGTGGCAGGTGATCGTCACGTGTCGGTCTCCGTGGAGGGTAGATAAGGGCCCCTCATAGGCCGGCGGGCGGCGGGCATGCTTCGATCCGGGTCGAATTGTCGTCGTGGGGGTTCAGGGCTAGGCTCGGCCTATGAAACTCGGTCCCGACATCGCCCGGATCGGCGCCTTGCTGGGGGATCCGGCGCGGGCCAACATGTTGACCGCGCTGGTCGGCGGGCAGGCGCTGACGGCCGGGGAACTGGCCCGGGAGGCCGGAATCACGGCCTCCACCGCCAGTTCGCACCTCGCCCGGCTGACCGACGATGGCCTACTTGTGAGGGTCAAGCAGTCACGCAGTGTCTACTACGCCCTGGCCAGCCGGGAGGTGGCCGAGATGCTGGAGAGCCTGGCGGGCCTGGCCGCCCGCAGCGGCCACCTGCGCACCCGCCCCGGCCCCAAGGAGCCGGCCCTGCGCCGGGCGCGGGTCTGCTACGACCACCTGGCCGGCGAGCTGGCGGTCACCATGCTGGACAGCCTGCTGACCCGCGGCGTCATCGAGGACCGCGAGGGGTCCCTGGTCCTGGGCCCCGACACCGGCTTCCTGCGCGCCTTCGGGATCGAGACCGACGCCCTGCCGCGCGGCCGCCGTCCGGTCTGCAAGGCCTGCCTGGACTGGAGCGAGCGCCGCAGCCACCTGGCCGGGTCCCTGGGGGCGGCGATGCTGACCCGGATCTACGACCTGGGCTGGGCGCGGCGGCTTGAGGGGACGCGGGTGGTGGCCTTCAGCGCGCCGGGCCTGGCGAGCTTCGAGGCGCGGTTCGGAGCGCCCCGGGCGCTGACCGGAGCAGACGGCCGATGACCACCCGTGACGAGGTCCGCCGCATCGCGCTCAGCCTTCCGGAAACAACGGAGACCGACCACTTCGACGCGCCGTCTTATCGGGTGAACGGCAAGGCCTTCGCCATCCTGCGGGAGGCGGGCCGGGTGACGATCAAGCTCGACCCGGAGGATCAGGCGAACCTGGTCCTGGCGCGGCCGGGGGTCATCGAGCCGGTGTCCGGCGCGGGCGCGCGGGTGGCGAGCGCGGCGCGCCAGGGCTGGACCTTCGTTCGCTATGAGCTGTGCGACCCGGCGGAGATCGCGCGGCTGCTGCGGCTCGCCTGGGAGGGCGTGGCGCCGAAGAGGCTGCTGTAGGCCTCAAATTCCTCCCCCCGAAACGGCCTGCGGCCTGGGGGAGGAATTCGGAGCGCCAGATCAGGCGGGTTCGGTGACCGGGTCGCGGAACTCGTCGGCGGGGACGTAGGCGCAGCCGTCCTCGTCCAGGACCCAGACACCGATGAGGGCGGGGTGGTCGGGGTCGAGGTCTTCGTCCAGCAGGTCGCCGTCATAGAGGGCGACATTGCTGTAGTCGAAGTCGAGGGAGAGTTGGCTGGCCAGGCCCAGCATCTCGTCGGCCATGCGGCGCGAATAGCCCACGGCCTCGGCTTCGCTTCCGAAGTCGTCGGTCAGGGTGTTCATCTCGGCCGCGTCGCTGCCTTGGGCCGCACTGGTGGTGACGATGGTGTAGGCGGGCATGGGGCATCTCCTTGGGACGGCCCCTCCCTACCCCGTTCGGGGCGCCACAGGTCGGATATTCTGAAAAAACAGCGGGATCAGTCGGCGCCGCCCCGGTGGTCGCGCCGGGTGGCGCGGTAGGTCTTCGACAGGGCGGCGGACTGGCGGCGCTCGGCTGCCTTGGCGATCCGCTCGGCCTTCTGTTCCACCGCCGCCAGCTCGACGCCAAGCTTCTGGAAGTTGGCCCAGCGGCCGGGGTCCAGGGCGCCGCTCCGCAGGGCGGCCTGGATCGCGCAGCCGGGCTCGTGGCTGTGGCCGCAGTCGTTGAACCGGCACGCCGCGGCCAGGCGCTCGATGTCGTCGAAGGCCTCGTTCATGCCCTCGTCGGCGTCGATCAGCCCCACCTCGCGGATGCCCGGCGTGTCCAGCAGCAGGGCGCCGCCCGGCAGCAGGACCAGCTGCCGGCTGCTGGTGGTGTGGCGGCCCTGGTCGTCGGCCTCGCGGATGGCCTGGGTGGTCATGCGCGCCTCGCCCAGGAAGGCGTTGACCAGGGTGGACTTGCCGACCCCGGAGGAGCCGATGAGCACGCAGACCTCACCGGGGGCGACCTGGGCCAGCAGGGCCTCGAGACCCAGCCCCTCCCGCGCCGAGACCCGCAGGACCGGGGCGCCGTCGGCCAGGGCGACGATCTGCGCCGCCTCGCCTTCCGGGTCGGCGCTGAGGTCGGACTTGGTCAGGACCACCACCGGCCGCGCCCCGCTCTGCCAGGCCGCGGCGAGATAGCGCTCGATCCGGCGCGGATTGAGGTCGGCGTTCATCGAGCTGACGACGAAGACCACGTCGATATTGGCGGCGATGACCTGCAGCTTGCCCAGGCTGTCGGCGGCGCGGCGGGTGAGCACCGTGCGCCGGGGCAGGACCGCCTCGATGACCGCCGCGCCCTCGGCGGGGTTCAGCGCCAGCGCCACCCAGTCGCCGACGGACGGCGGGTCGGCCTCCTGGGCCTCGTGGTGCAGGCGGCCCGACAGGTTGGCCCGCAGCTCGCCCTGGTCGGTGGCCACCAGATAGCCGTCGCGGTGCTGGGCGATGACGCGGGCCGGCGTGTGGCCGGCCAGGGCGTGGGGCGCGAAGGCCTCGGCCAGCAGGTCGGTCCATCCGTATTGCGCAATGACGCTTCCAGGCATCCGACCGGTCTACCGCCTTTCGGAGCGGTCGGGTCAGGACATTTGCTTCCCCGCGGGCGGAGAAGGCAGGAGCAGGCGCAGGGTCTCCGGGTCCGGGGCGCCGCCGAAGTAGCGGGCCAGCGCCGTGCGGAAGGGTTCGCCGTCCTCGCTGGCCTTGAGGAACAGGGTCATGGAGGAGCGGAACTTCAGGTCGTCGGGCTGGCCGAAGATCTGGCTGGCCGAGCGGCCGTCGACCGCCAGGACCCGCCGCGTGCAGGCCAGCAGCCGGGGCCCCAGCACCGGGTGGGCCAGGTAGGCGCGGGCCTCGGCCAGGCCGGAGATGGCGAAGAACTCGGCGGTCGGGCTGCGGCCCAGGCCGGCCAACTGCGGGAAGACGAACCACATCCAGTGGGTCAGCTTGCGGCCCTGCTTCAGCTCGGCCAGCACCGTCTCGATGACCGGGTCCTGGGCCTGGACGAAGCGGGCGAGATCGAAGGGGTCTTCCACGGAATGGGCCTCGAGGGCGGGAGGGAACGGCCTGGCAGCCTACTTCCCGCTACGTTACCAATCGACAAGCGGGCCAACCTCGGGTTTGCTGCACCGCCCTCGTTTTGAGGGCCAAGACTCATCGAATTTGATTGGGGACGATTTTTCATATGGCTCGAATGTTGCCCGAACCCACGCCGGAAACCCGGCATTTCTGGGAGGGTTGCAAGGACGGCGAGCTGCGTCTGCAGCGCTGCACCGAATGCACCCACAGCTATTTCCCCCCGCGCCCCTTCTGCCCGAAGTGCGGCTCGCGGGACGTCGAGGTCTATGCCGCCAGCGGCAAGGGCTTCCTCTATTCCTACGTCATCAACCACCGGCCGCGCCCCGACATGGGGACCGAACCGCACTCCATCGCCGTGGTGGAGCTCGATGAGGGTCCGCGCCTGATGACCAACATCGTGGGCTGCCCGCAGACGCCGGAAGCCCTGCAGCTGGACATGAAGGTCCAGGTGAAGTTCGAGAAGCAAACCGACGACATTTCCCTTCCCCTGTTCGAACCGGCGAAGGGCTGAGACCGCACATGAAACCGAAATCAGTCGCGGTCGTCGGGGCCGCTGAAACCACCCGCATGGGCAAGATCCCGGACATGTCGGTGATCGGCCTGCACGCCGACGCCGCCCTCAACGCCATGAAGGACGCGGGCCTGAAGCCCTCGGACATCGACGGCGTCGCCACCGCGGGCGTCAGCCCCGTGGAGCTGGCCCAGTATCTCGGCATCACGCCCACCTATGCCGACGGCACCAGCGTCGGCGGCTGCTCCTTCATGCTGCACGTCCGCCACGCCGCGGCCGCCATCAATGAGGGCCTGGCCAAGACCATCCTGATCACCCACGGGGAATCGGGGCGCTCGCGCGTCGGCGCCGGCGGCTTCGGCCGCAACGCCAGCTCGCTGATGGGCCAGTTCGAGATGCCCTACGGCGTCACCAGCCCCCCCACCATGTTCACGATCCCGGTGCTTCGCTACATGAAGACCTACGGCGTGACCGAGGAGGACCTGGCCATGGTCGCCGTGGTCCAGCGGGAATGGGCGGCGCTGAACCCGCGCTCGTCCTTCAAGGACCCGATCACCGTCGACGACGTGCTGAACTCGCCGATGATCGCCTGGCCGTTCCGGATGCTGATGTGCTGCCTGGTCACCGACGGCGGCGGGGCGCTCATCCTCACCAGCGCCGACCGCGCCAAGGACTTCCCCAACAAGCCGGTCTTCGTGCTGGGCACCGGGGAAAGCGTCGAGACGCCGATGGTCAGCCAGATGGAGGACTTCAACACCTCCAAGGCCTTCCGCGTCTCGGGCAAGAAGGCCTTCGACGAGGCCGGCATCAAGCACGCCGACGTCGATCACCTGATGATCTACGACGCCTTCGCCCACCTGCCGCTCTACGGCCTGGAGGACCTGGGCTTCTGCAAGCCCGGCGAGGCCAAGGACTTCGTGCGTGAGCGCAACACCGCCATCGGCGGCAAGCTGCCCATGAACACCAACGGCGGCGGCCTCTCCTACATGCACTCGGGCATGTACGGGATGTACGCCCTGCAGGAGAGCGTGCGGCAGATGCGCGGCACCGCCGCGGCCCAGGTGAAGGACGCCAAGATCAGCGTCTGCCAGGGCGTCGGCGGCATGTTCGCCGCGGCCGGCACGGTGATCTTCGGCAACGAAGCCTAGTTTCGTTTCAACGACTTACCGCACTCCATGCTGCGCAGCATGGGGTGCAGCATTTTCGCCCTCCCCGGGAGACCGGGGAGGGCGTTTTGCTGCGGGGGCGGGGTGCGGCAAAGCAAGGTTTGGAACCCCGAACCTCACGAACGGCACGAACTGTTGCTCCCCCATTGGGGGAGCTGCGCGAAGCGCCTGAGGGGGACCTTGACCCTCGTTCTAGGGCCGAAAGAGTGTCGACGACGTCGATCCCCCTCCGGCACGGACCTTCGGTCCGCGCCACCTCCCCCACATCGGCGCTGCGCGCCTGGGGGAGGCCGCGTCACCCCAGGCGTGTCATCCCGCATGGAGCGCGCAGCGCGAAAGTGCGGGACCCAGATGCGCGGGGCGTGCCGGATGGATCGGTGCGTATGGGTCCCGGACAAGCCCTGCGGGCTTTCCGGGATGACACGGGATGGTTTGTTCGTGGGGTTCGTGGATATTCCTTCTGGATGCGATGCAGCTTCCACATCCTGGCCTTGCTGGCGGCCCTGTTGTTCAGCGGCGCGGCGCGCGCGCAGGCCCCTGACCTCACCCTCACCGGAACGCTCACCGGCGCCGATCACCAGACCTATCGGGAGGTTCCGTTCAAGGTTCCGGCCGGGGTCACTCAGATCACCGTGGCCTTCGACTATTCGGGGCGCGACCAGAAGGCGACCATCGATCTCGGCTTGCGGGACCCGCAGCGGTTCCGGGGCTGGAGCGGGGGAAACAAGGCGGGCTTCACCCTTTCCGAGGCCGAGGCGACGCCCTCCTATCTGGCCGGGCCGCTGCTGGCGGGGACCTGGAGGCTGGTGCTGGGGGCGCCCAATATCCGCAAGGGTTCGACCGCGGCCTATCGCGCGCGGATCTGGTTCTCGCGGGCGGCCGAGCTTTCGGCGGCCACGGGCGGGCCGGGCTGGTATCGCGGCGACCTGCACCTGCACACCGGCCATTCCGACGGGACCTGCCTGTCGCACGGCGGCGCGCGCGTCCCCTGTCCGGTGTTCAAGACCCTGGAGGCGGCCTCGGCCCGGGGGCTGGATTTCGTCAGCGTCACCGATCACAACGCCACCTCGCAGAACGGACCCCTGCGCGAGCTGGCCCCCTATTTCGACGACCTGGTGCTGATCCCGGGCCGCGAGATCACCACCTTCCAGGGCCACGCCAATGTCTTCGGCCCCACCGGACCCCTCGACTTCCAGCTCGGGAGCCCGCGGGCGCCGAGCCTGGCCAAGATCCTGGATCAGGTCGAGGCGGCCGGCGGCCTGGTTTCCATCAACCACCCGGCGATGCCGTCGGGCGAGGCCTGCATGGGCTGCGGCTGGCGCGTGGCCGACACCCCCTATGGGCGCATCCCGGCCATGGAGGCGGTGAACGGCGGCGGCATGGCCCTGATCGGCGGCAAGGCCGAGGGGCCGTTCTCGGGGATTCCGGTCTGGGAGGCGCGGTTGAACGAAGGCTGGCGGATCACCGCCATCGGCGGCTCGGACAATCACGACGCCAGCCTCGACCCCGCCAAGGCCCCGGCCGTGGGCATGCCCACCACGGTGGTCCACGCGGCGGCCAAGTCGCAGGCGGCGATCCTGGCGGCCATCCGCGCGGGCCACGTCTTCATCGACGTCACCGGATCGCGCGACCGGCTGATCGAGGTGACCGGCGAGGCGGGGAATCAGAGGGCCGAGATGGGGGACGTCCTGACGGCGCCGGCGGGGGCGACGGTGCGGGTCAGCGTCCATGTGCGGGGCGGGGCCGGAGGGCGTCTGAGCCTGGCGGGGGGCGCGGCGGGTCGGGCGAGCCTGACCCATCCGGACCTGGCCGGGGACGACGAGACCCGGGTCTTCGACCTGGTGAGCGACGGCAAGCCCGGCTGGCTGAGGGTGGACCTGAGGGGGGCCGACGGGCGGCTGATGCTGCTGACCAATCCCCTCTATCTTCGACCCGCCCCGGTAGAGGCCAACAGCCTGAAGTAGAACGGATTTCCGCGGGTCACCAGGCGCGCCGGCCCGGGAGGCCGGTCTTCTGTGACGCCCTGTCGCACCTGGCCGGCCGGAAGATGTTCTTAACCCTCTCTGGCCAGACTGGCCGCTGTCGCGAAACGCGTCGGAACGAAGGATCGCTGCGGTCCCAGGCAGGTTCGCCCGCCAGGCCGCACGTTGCATGCAGAATGGGTCTCAGCCCGGATTCCCGCGCCCGGTTCAACCTCGAACGCGCCTCGGTGCTCGTTCTCGAGGAATCGGTGATGGGCATGAACATCCTGGTGCAGATCCTCACCGGCTTCGGGGCCAAGGTGCTGCACCGGGCCGAGACCGTGGAAGAGGCGCAGGGCATCGTCGGCAAGGTCGAGCTGGACCTGGTGGTGGCCGACGCCCTGGGCCCCGGCGGCGCGGGCTATGACTTCGTGAGCTGGCTGCGCCGCTCGCGGATCGAACCCAACTGCTATGTGCCGGTGCTGCTGACCGCGGGCCACACGCCCGGCGGGGCGGTGTCGAAGGCGCGCGATTGCGGCGCCCATTTCGTGATGACCAAGCCGCTGACCCCCATCACCGTGCTGGAGCGCGTCCTGTGGATCGCCCGCGAGGGCCGCAGGTTCGTGGAGTGCGATAGCTATATGGGGCCAGATCGGCGCTTCAAGAACGAGGGCGTGCCGGCCGGCAAGGTCGGGCGCCGGCGGGACGACCTGGTCGGCGACGTCGGCGAGGCGAGCTCGCCCAACATGGAACAGGACAGCATTGACGGCATGCTGAAGACACGGCGGGTGAACCTTTGAGCTCGGTAAAGATCCATGTGCCCGTGGTGCGGCTGGCCAAGCTGCTCCGCACCCCCGGCGGCCTCCCGGTGGCCGACGCCGTCAAGCGCGCCGGCGCCGGGCTGGCCAGCCTGCGCGCCGAGTGTCTCGACGAACTGCGGGTGACCCTCGACCAGGCCGAGCTGTGCGCCAACCGCGCCAACGGCGAGTACGATCCCAAGGTGGCCGAGGAGCTGTACGCCATCGCCAGCGCCGCCATCGGCGTGCCCACCGCCTGTGACCTGGCCCCCATCGACACCGCCCTGGTGAGCCTCGCCGACCTGGTGGACTATCTGAAGACCCAGGAGAAGTGGGACCCCAACGCCGTGGCCGTCCACCTGCGCGCCTTCCGCCTGCTGCTGCACACCGAGGCGGGCAAGGACAGCGCCGGCACCAAGGCGATCCTGGAGGGCCTGCGCCGGGTCAGCCAGCGCTACGCCCGTAGCGACACCCCCAGCGCCGCGGCCGGCTAGAGACCCCCTCCGCCCTCCGGCCAAGAAAAAGGCCGTCCGGCGGATCTGTATCCCCCGGACGGCCAGCAGAGTCGGGTCGGGAGGCCTCCCCGGTCTCAGAACGCGCCGGTCTCAGAACTCCTTGGTGATCGAGACGCCGTAGGTGCGCGGCTCGGTCATGAAGATGTTGGTGAACAGGCCCGAGGTGTCGTCGGTCTGGTACTGGTCGGTGATCACCGTCTCGTCGGTGAGGTTCTTCACGTAGAACTGCACCTGCAGGCCCCAGTCGGGCTTGGCCACCAGCACCGAGAGATTGGTGTTGGTGTAGGAGTCCAGCCGGTCATTGATGGCGTTGAAGATCCGGGCGTAGCTCTTGCCCTGATAGTAGAAGTCCACCCGCGGGGTGACCTGCCAGCCGCCGTCCAGCTCCCATTGGTATTGCGCGCCCACCGCCGCGGTCACGTGCGGCGAGTTGGGCAGTTCGTTGCCCTCCAGCCGGGCCGGGATCCCGGCGCTGGGGGTGACCGAGAAGCCGAGCGCCGTGGCCGTCGGCGTGCCCGGCGCGAAGCCGCCGTTGCAGACCCCCGGCAGCAGGGAGGGCGCGAACAGCGAGCCGGTCACCGCCGCGGCGGGCAGGACGCCGGCGTTCACCAGCTGCTGCAGGCGGGCCAGCTGGGCCACCGGGGCGACGCACATGGCGTAGCTCAGGCCGTTGCGGACCACCGACAGGCTGGGGTCGCCCTGGGTCAGGTTCATCAGGTCCAGGGACTGGTTGTTCCCCAGCTCGGTGTGCAGGAAGCCCAGGCTGGTGTTGAAGCGCAGATTGCGGATCGGCTCCCAGATGCCCTCCAGCTCGGCGCCCCAGAGCTTGGCGTCGATGTTCACATTGACCGAGGTCCGCTGGATGATCGAGGAGACCTGGTAGCCCTTGTAGGTGTAGTGGAACAGGGTCCCGTTCAGGATCAGGCGGCCGTCCAGCAGGGTGTTCTTGGCCCCCACCTCGACGGCGTCGATGAACTCCGGCTCATAGGTCTTGGGGAACAGCTCCTGGCCCGGCGACTGGGGCGGGTTGAAGCCGCCGCCCTTGTAGCCCCGCGCGTAGGACGCATAGAGCAGGGTCTTGTCGGTGAAGGACAGGTCCGGCGACCATTCCAGGTTCACCCGCCCCGTCGTCTCCTTGAAGTGCACGGTCTGGATGGCGAGCGGCGCCTGGCCGATGCCGGCGGTGAGCAGGCGCGGCTGGTAGGGCTGGGCCCGCTTGCGGTCGACGGTGTAGCGCAGGCCGGTGGTGAGCTTCAGGTCGTCGGTGATGTTCCAGTAGATCTCGCCGAAGGCGGCCTGGGACGAGATCTGGTAGCCGGTGCGGCTGTCGAAATAGTTGCCCCCCGAGCCGTCCGGGATCGCCGAGGGATCGACATAGATGCAGTCGGGGCGGTTCAGGGCCCCGGTCTGCGGGCACCCCGGGGTGATCAGGTTGATGAACTCCGACAGGGCCGTCAGGGTGTTGGAGGTGACGAAGTAGTCGGTCTGGGTCTTGAACTTCAGGTCGGAGACGCCGGCCGAGAAGTTGACCGGGCCGTCGAAGGCGCTCTGCACCCGCAGCTCATGGCTGCGCTGCGTGCTGGCCCCGCCGGAGAAGTCGATGGTGGTGAACTGGTTGCGGCGGCCGACCTGGGGATCGTTGAAGTAACCCTGGGAGTCCGTCAGCAGGCCGCCGAAGACGTTGGGGTTCAGCGTACCGGTGGGGACCGCCCGGTTGTAGTCGGCCTGCGTGAAGCCCTCGTTCTCCGAATAGGCGCCGGTGTAGCTGAGCTCCAGGGCGTCGGTGAGGTGGTAGGTGAGGTTGAGCTGATAGACGTCGGCGTCGTTGCGGTAGAGGGGGTCGAACACGCTCTCGATCTTGCGCAGGTCGGGGTTCTGTAGCTTGCCGGCATAGGCGTCGCCGTTGATCAGGCCGGACGCCACGCCCAGGCCGCCCCCCAGGGTGACGGCGCTGTTGATCTCCTGCAGGGCGTCGGGGCCGCGCAGGCTGGCCAGCTTGCAGCCCTGGCTGAAATAGTTCTGGGTGCTGGTGGCCGGCGAGGTGTTGGTGGGGACCCCGCCGATGGTGGTGGGGCCGGGATCCTTGACGCAGAGCTGCTTGCCCACCCGCAGGCGATTGTCGTTCTCGCGGAACCGCTCCCACATGAAATAGGCGTGCAGGCGGTCGCTGGGCGCCCAGGCCAGGGTGGCGCGGCCGGACCACAGGTCGCGGTCGTCGACGTCGTGGCCGGTGGTGAGGTTGTCGTAGAAGCCGTCGCGCTTGAGATAGGCGCCGGCCACCCGCAGGGCGAAGCCGGCGGGCAGGGGCAGGTTGACCATGCCGTTGACGCGGCGGGTGGCGTAGTTGCCGACATCGCCGCTGATCCGGGCGCCGAAGACGTCGCTGGGCTGGTTGGTGATGACGTTCACCAGGCCGCCGGTGGTGTTGCGGCCGAACTGGGTGCCCTGGGGCCCGCGCAGCACCTCGACCCGGGCCACGTCGTAGAACTCCGCGTCGGCCAGGGTGTTGGCGGTCAGCGGGACGTTGTTCTCGTGGATGCCGATGGCCGCGTCGGCGCTGGTGGCCACCAGCTTGGTGCCGATGCCGCGAATCTGGAAGTTGTAGCCGCCGAAATTGCCGCGGGAGAAGTTCACGTTGGGGACCGCCTGCAGCAGGTCCTGGCCGGTCTCGATGCGCTGGTTCTTCAGGCTGTCGCCGGAGAAGGCCGAGACCGCGATGGGCACGTCCTGGATGCTCTCCTCCCGCCGCTGGGCGGTGACCACCAGTTCGGAAATGACGTTGGGGGCGTTCCCGGCGGGCGGCCTGGCCTGGGCCAGGGCCTGGGACGCGGTGACGAGGGCGCCCGCGCTGACGCCCAGGGCCAGCAGGCTCCGCAGACGCGAAGGATGTTGCATCGTTTCTCTCCCCGCCCGGGCGGGGTCCGCCTCGGGTCCATTTTGTTCGGGGTCGCTTGGCGCCGACGATGCGGGATGTCTTCTCGCGCAGGTGTCGGCGTGCCCCCGCGATGAGTATGTGGCCCGCGCGCCGGGCGCGACTACTCGGGTTTCCGCCGCGCGCTTTCAGCGAACGCCGATACGCGCAAAGCCGGTATTCATAACGTGTTATAGCTAAAGGGCGCCCGGGTCAGGCGCCGGACGCGACCGCCGGCCCCCGGCGCGGCTCGGATTCCGCGGGGCCCCTCGCCGCCTCGTGGGGGTGGGGATCGCGGCCCATGGTCATGCGGAAGGTCAGGCGGGCCAATTCGAGGCGCAGGGCCGCGCGCCGGGAGTCCGGCGCCGGCTGGGAGGCGATCTCCATCATGGCCCCGAACAGCATCTGGGAGATCAGCCAGATGTCGGCGGTGGGGTCGGGCAGGGTCAGGTGGGCGGCCGAGCGCAGACCGATGTCCTGGCAGAGATCGGTGAGGGCCTCGCGGGTCTGGAGGTAGGCGGGGAGTTGCACCACGAAGGGGGCGTCGCGCAGCAGGGTGCGGATCATGTTGTCGTGGGCGCCCAGGGCCTCGATCCCGGCGGCCAGCAGGTGTTCCATCCCCTGGAAGGCGGGCATCGACGCGGTCTCCTCCACCGCCTGGCGCATCCGCCGCACGATCTCCGCGCAGGACTCCGCCACCAGGGCCGCGACGATGGCCTCGCGGTTGGGGAAGTACTCGTAGAGGGTGCCGATGCTGACGCCCGCCCGTTCGGAGATGGCGTTGGTGGTCAGCGCCTCGTAGGAGCCGCTGGACAGCACCTGGCCGCAGGCGTCGAGGATGGCGTGGAAGGTCGCCCGCGACCGCGCCTGGCGCGGCAGCTTGCGGGGCTCCAGGTCGTCGGGCGCGCCCGCCCTCGGCGTCAAGATTCGAGCCATGCCGCCCTCCCGCCGCACATGCCCAGGTCCGCAAGGTTGGCCTGCGTGACCCCTCAATCCTACACGAAAACAGATCGCGTTATAGTCTTTCGCCCCCGCCTCGGCTATGTCGGACCCGGAGGGCGCGGTCGCCCGGTGACGGGAGACGGGCGTGTCGGGAGAACAGGCGTCGCTGGCGAGCGTGGGGCGCCGGGAAGCCGGCAAGGCTGAACGGCGGGGTCGGATCATCCACGCCGCCCGCGACCTGATCCGTGAGACCGGCAATGCGGGCCTGTCGATGCGGGCGCTCGCCACCCGGGCCGGGGTCAGCCTGGCCACCCCCTACAACCTGTTCGGCTCCAAGCGGGCCATCGTCCTGGCCCTGCTGGACGACGTGCGGGAGTTCCACGACCGCTTCAGCCACGTCAATTCCGCCGATCCGCTGGAGCGGATCTTCACGGCCATCGACATGTCGGTGGCCTTCTATGTGGACGACCCGTCCTTCTACCGCACCCTGTGGGCGGCGGTGTTCGACACCCAGGACGACGACGTCCGCGGAGAGATCTACAACCGCAAGCGCGACGCCTTCTGGCGCGGCCTGATCGAGGCGGCCGGCGAGGCCGGCGCCCTGTCGCCCCGCATCGACCGGGCCCTGCTGCTGCGGCAGCTGGACCTGCAGTTCCGCTCGGCCATGCTGGACTGGGTGGTGGGGGAGCTGCCGCCGCACCTGCTGGCGCCCACCATCCGCTACGGCTACGCGCTCATGCTACGGGGCGCGGCCGCGGACGGCTGGCGCGGGCCGCTGGAGGCGCGGCTGCTGGAGAGCCAGGGGCGGCTGGGGGGGTAGGAGGCGACTCACGCATTGTTCTCGTTTTGTTCTTGACGAAGATCGCCCTCTGTGAGACCGTGGCGCCACGCTCCCGATGGGTACGCGCGGAGGGGATCGCGAAGCAAAGAGGCGCCTGGTGGCGCACCAGGTTGGCAGGGCAACGGCGATGAATTCAACGAAGCGAGGGGCCATCTTCTCGCCAAGCAGCTTGGCGGTTCTGGCCGTGATCCACGAAACCTCGTCACGCTGACACAAACCCCCTCCAATTCACCCCGGATGCGGGACTTCGAGAAAGGCGTGAGACGCAGGGTTCAAGCGGGCGAAGTTGTCGAATATTCCGCCATACCGCTCCACGCTCCCGGAGCGCTGCCGCCGGCGAGAATTCTCCTCAGTGCGCTTGGGTCTCGCGGCGGACCCATCGCTCGTATTGTCGAGAACCCCGCAGGGAGACCCAGATGACGATCGAGAATTTGATCAGGGTGGTCCCGCCGCCGCCGGCGCCGGACGAGGCGTACCTTGGGCCGTGGGAGGCGATCGAGGCCGATCTGGGTACGGAGCTTCCTCGGGACTACAAGGACTTCGTCCGGATCTACGGCTCCGGCGCCTTCATGGAATTTCTAGGCGTTCACGTCCCGGTGTCCTGGAGCCCCTATGTGAGGTTGCAGTCGGAGGTTCGCGTGATTTGCGACGACCTTCGCCGCGACCAGGATCGCCCCTACCCCCTATGGCCAGAGCCCGGTGGATTGCTGCCGTTCGGTAAGACCGACTTCGGCGACTATCTCTTCTGGCTGCCGAGAGGGGAACCTGACGACTGGGGCGGCGTGGTCTGGGACCGGGGCATGGGACACTATGAGGCGTTCGATTGCGGCCTCACCGACTTCCTCGCCGGACTCGCGACCGGCGAGGTCGAACCCAAGGAATTTCCCGAGGACATGCTGCCCTGCGACCGCCTGTTCGAGCCGTCGCCGCTAAGCCGTGCCGAACGACGTGATCTCCTGACCGGGAGTTTTGGCGGCGAGAGCGTCGTCAGGGTCGAGCTCGGCAGGCAGCTCGCGGCTGATCCCCTACGGGTGACGCTGTCGCCCGTGTCGTGGCGCGCTTCGTGGCGCGTTTCGCACAGGCGCCGGGTGTCGCGCTGAGACCCAGCTCGACCGTCGGGGCGGACGCCCCGACGTCCCACGGGCGCACGCCGCGTCGCCTAAACGATATCGCCGTATCGAAGAATTTTGGCGGTGAGAGAGACCGCCATACTGGCTTCCGATGTCGTCCGCCTAGGTTCCCATAACCCTTGCATCATAAGGAAATGGTGCGGAATCCGTCCTTGACCGTCCAGAGGCATCCATGAGCATACCCTAACAATATTGGGGTTTTTGTTGGGGTGGTTGCGTGGCGCGTAGGCAAGAGAAGCGGCTCGATAGCCTCACCATCAAGGCTCTGACGAAGGCGGGGCGGCATGCTGACGGCGGCAATCTCTATCTCGTTGTGGACAAGGGTGAAGGCGATAAGCCGGGCGCGAAGCGCTGGGTCTTCCTGTTCCGGTGGGAAGGAAAGCTAAGGGAGATGGGCCTGGGCGGCTTTCCGGGCGTCCTACTGGCGGAGGCCCGGAAGAGGGCGCGTGACGCCCAGGGGGTCCGCAATGACGGTAAGAACCCCATTGATGAGCGTGCGGCCCAGGCCAAGGCGGATCGCGCCAAGCCGACCTTTGGCGAAGCCGCCGATGCCTTCGTCGAAAGTATGAAACCCCAGTGGCGAAACGAGAAGCATCAGGACCAGTGGTCGATGACCCTGAAGACCTATGCGGCTCCGCTGCGGGCGATGCGTGTTGACGACGTAGAAACGGCGGATGTTCTGGACGTGTTGAAGGTGCTTTGGCTGGAGAAGCCGGAGACAGCCTCTCGGCTTCGGGGACGCATTGAGCGTGTTCTCGATGCGGCGAAGGCGCAGGGCCACCGTGCTGGGGAGAACCCTGCCCGCTGGCGGGGCCACCTAGACCACCTGCTCCCCAAGAGACAGAAGCTCACACGCGGCCATCACGCGGCCATGCCCTATGACGAAGTCGCCGCTTTCGTCGCCGCCCTGCGGCAGCGCGAGGCGGTGTCGGCCCTTGGGCTCGAATTGCTTGTCCTCACCGCCGCGCGGTCGGGCGAGGTGATGGGCGCGACATGGGGAGAGATCGATCTCAAGGAAAAGGTCTGGACTGTGCCCGCGACGCGCATGAAGGCCGGTCGAGAACACCGCGTGCCCCTAGGTGAGCGCGCGCTCGCAATTCTCGACGCCGCTGCGCCGCTCGCCAAGGATGCCCAAGGGGTGATCGATCCCAAGAGCTACATCTTCCCAGGTCAGAGGAAGGGGCGTCCCCTCTCGGTAATGGCCTTCGAAATGTTGCTTCGCAGGATGAAGCTGGAAATTACCGTACACGGATTTCGATCAAGCTTCCGCGACTGGTCTGGTGAGGTTTCGTCGTTTCCGCGCGAGGTCGCGGAGGCCGCGCTCGCGCATTCGGTGGGTGATCAAACTGAACGCGCATACCGTCGCGGCGACGCGTTGGAAAAGCGCCGGCAGATGATGGATTCCTGGGCTGAGTACGTGGAATGCTCTCAAGCGATTGAATGAGCCACGCCAGCGGCTTGCGCGCTCTGCGACGCGCGTTAGGTAGAGGCATCGCACGTTTAAACGCCTATACCTAGAAGTCGTGTAAACGCGCGGAATTACGTTCGAAAAAACAAGTTAGCATGGTCGTTTGATTATCTTGCGTGTCAGGGCAACCTCAACCTGGACCACATAACATTCAGTGGTGGTCAGAAAGGTTCCTAATGAAGTTCGCCATGAGCATTGTCGATGCAGCCGACGCGTCGAGCGTCTCGCGTTCGTTCCTCTACCTCAAAATTAAGGATGGCACGCTTCCGACCATCAAAGTTGGTGGCCGTCGCCTGATCTTGCGCACCGACCTGGAAAGCTACTTTGAGAGCTTCCGTAAGGAAGCCGCCTGAGCCATGGCCCTCAACGGAAAACCCGCTGCGCTGGAACGCGGCGGGCTCTCGGATATCGTTCGCACTGACGCGGAACGCCCCGAAGATAAGGCTATAAAGCAGGCCAAGAAAGCGCTGGTCCGCCGCGCCATTGCGCCCTGGACCGATACTGGCGCGACGCTGGCGGAACGCTGCCTGAGCGTCATCTGCGACCAGGGCACGGCGTCGGCCAGCGACGTCGCTGCCTCCCTCAAGCGTCACGGCATCAACCGCTACAAGCCCGTCACTATTAGGGCTCGCCTTAACAGCCTTCGAAAGAAAGGCCTCATCCGGTTCTCCGATCATGGGCGCGGCGGCGAAGATGCCCGACAGTGGGAAATTGTCCCGAACCCCAAGTGGGCGCAGGGCGCTCCATGCACGTCGGAAAACGGTCCCGTGGGCGAACTTCGCTTCGAACTGGCGGGCGGCCACTTCGACATGCGTGTCTATCGGATGTGTCCGGCAACCGAGGTTATGACGCCGACAAAGGATGGGCTGCGCCTCAACGTCCAACACCTACCGGGCGTCATTGCCGAGCTACAGGCGGTCGAGGTGCATGCCCGGAAGAAGGGTTGGATCGGGGGTGACGAATGAACTCCGCTCTCAACCTCCACACGCTGCGCCAGCAGTTCGGTGGCGATCTCTACGACGGTGGCCGGCGGTTGGTGATGCCGGGGCCCGGCCACTCGCGCCACGATCGATCCCTGTCCGTCATGATCAATGATCGGGGCCGGGCGATCTATCATTCCTTCGCGAATGAGCCTCACAGCGTGGTCAGCGCCTACCTGGGCTTGCCCGAGACTCAGGACCGGCCACAGAGCGCCCGCGAGGCCAAGTTGGCGCAGGAGGACCGGAAGCGGCTCGCCGCCCTGGAGCGGGCCTCCAAGCTCGCTTTCTGCCAAAGGATGTGGGCCGACACCCTGCCCGCCGAAAGCTCGCCGGTGGAATCCTACCTTGCGGGCCGGGGCATCATCGGGCCGATCCCCGACGCGATCCGGTTCCACGCCGCCGCGCCGCTCGGTTATCAGGGCTCCGCCGTTTACACGGCCATGGTCGCCATCGTGACGGGACCGGACGGCAAGTCCTCCGGTCTGCACGTCACCGCAATCAAGCCTGACGGGTCGGGCAAGTCGGATATGACAAACCCGCGCCGGATGTTCGGCGACATGCGGGGCGCGGCAGTCCGGTTCGCGCCCGTACCTGTCAACGGCGTCCTGGGGGTGAGCGAGGGCCTGGAGACCGGCCTTTCGTACAGCCAAATGGCCGGGCTGGCGGTGTGGGCCTGCCTCTCCACCAGCGGCCTGCGTAACTTCACGCCGCCCTCGGAGGTCAAGCGCCTGGTGGTGGCCGCAGACGGTGACAGGGCTGGGTTGGAGGCTGCGACGATGCTGGTGGAGCGATCCTCCCGGCGCTGCGCCCGCGCAGTGGCGGCGGCTCCTGAAGGCCAGGATTGGAGCGACGTGCTGATGAGGGAAGTGGCCAATGATTGACTTCAACCTCACCGCCCGCACGACCGTCGCGCCTCCTCCAACCCTTGAAGCCCTGCCCGACTGGGCCGTGGCGAACGACCCCGACCCGGGTGGCATGGTCAGCCGTCAGGAGCGGCGGGCGGCCATGGACGGTGTTCCGCCGGTCATCGAGACCGCGCGCCGTTCAAAGTTCGTGGTCGAGAACTTCGACGGCATCCGGCCCCTTGCATTGGGCTGGCGAGTGAAGGGGCTGTGGCCCGCAATCGGTGTCTGTATCGTCGCCGGGGCCTCCATGTCAGGGAAATCGTTCTGGGCCTTGAACGCCATCGCCAGGGTCTGCAGGGGGCAGTCAGTGGCGGGGCGAAAGTCCAAACCCTGCGGAGTCCTCTACATCGCCAGCGAGGGTGCGGGCGGGGTCCGCAATCGTATCGATGGCCTGCGCCGCAAGGTGGGAACGTGGGGTGGTCGCCTCGCCTTCATCGGCCAAGCCCCGAACCTCACTGACGAGGGCGACGTGGAGGACCTGCGCGCCACCATCGCCGAGACCAGGGCCAGCATGGCCGCCAAGGGGTGCGAACTGGGCATGGTGGTGGTCGATACCCTCAGCGCCTCCACCCCCGGCGCGGACGAGAACAGCGCGAAGGACATGAGCCCCGTCTTGGCAGCCCTCCAAACGCTCGCCCTGGACTATGACCTGCTGGTCCTAGTCATCGCACACACCGGGAAGGACGAAACCCGTGGCATCCGAGGTTGGTCGGGTCTCAAGGCCAACGCGGACGGGCTGATCATGTTTGAGGGCGCGGATGCCGAAGGCATCAGGGTTGGCGAGGTGGTCAAGGTCAAGGACGGAGCGTCCGGCGACAAGTTTGCGTTCGCGCTAGTCGAGGTGGCGATTGGTTGCGATGAAGACGGCGACACCATCACGACCTGCACCGTGGAAGAGGTGGCGATGCCCGACCGCCCGAAGACCGGGCGTACACCCACCAAGGCCATGGCGACTGCGGACCTGATCCTGAAGGCCTTTAACCGCATCTTTGAGGCCAAGGGCATTCCCATGACGGCGGCGGGGGCCGAGGGCGCGAAGGGCGTCTGCGTCGCCGATCTTCGTGTCGATGCCTACAGCATCGGGGTCGGACCTTCGGAGCCGGACTATGGCGAGTGCCCTGACGATGCGAGCCGGAAGGCGTGTAAACGCAAGTGGCAGGACCAGCGGAAGGCTGATTTCGACCGTGGCCGCGACCATCTGGTTAGCACCCATCGCATGCGGGTCGAGGGCGGCATGATTTGGCCGTTGGTCGGGCGATGAAGCCCGCGCCAACCCCTCGGGGGACAGGACGGAAGAGGACGGAAGCCCATTCGTCCACCAATGCCGGAAGACCTGCAGGGGGGCTGTTTGGGGGACCGGACCGGACCACACTCTTAAGAGTGGTCCTCCCGTCCCCCTGTTCCCCGACTTCCTCGGCCTCGCTCACCCACCAAATTGGAGATTGGGAACTCGGTTCTAGCCAAGGTCGCCAGCGGAACAGAGGCCGGGCGTCCAAACGGAATTCCGTCCATCCATGTGGGTGTGGCGGCAAACAGCAGCGTCGAGATGACGCCGCCCCTCTCGAAAGATAGACACCCATGACCCACATCGACACCCAATCAGACCGCGAGCCCTACGGGGATTTCCACCGAGGCTATGTCGCTGGGTTGAGCCGCGCGTCAGTTGCCTTAGCCGATTTCATCTCCGGCGACGGTCCCTCAACAATTCCGCTCCCTCAACACACCGGCGATATCGTCGAGATGGCTAGGAGGTTGATCGGTGCCCTTCTCAACCGAACCGGCGAACTTGAGGTGGCGGACAGGGCCGGCGGCGTCTTTCCAGAGGCATTGCACCGCTACGGCAACAACCTTCAGGCTCTTGGCTCTGGCCGGGAGGAAAACGCCTACAGGTTGGAAGCGCAGCGGGTGGTCTTGGCGCGCGATACGAGGGTGCGGGTGATCTTGGACCAGACTTGTCCTCGGGCATTGGTAGAGGAGGATGTGCCCGCTTGCTCCCCGTCCATCCAGGACGGCGACAACGTCGTCAGCCTTCGGGGCTGGCTAGCCCGGCACGCTGCTGCCGGGCGGGAGCTTGATGCCCTGGTGTTGCCCGTAACGCAGTTGGGGACCTACTTGCCGTAGCTGGAGACCATAACGCGCGCGACGCGCACGCGAGGGCTGGAACGAAGAAAGTGCGGCCGATCCTCGCCGCCGGTCATCCGACGCAGGGAGTACCTGACCGTCCGTGGTTCTTCCGCAGCGAAGAGAATTCGAAGCCCAGATTCTCGCGCGCCCGGAGCTCGAACGTTCCGTGCAGATGCATTCGGCGGGCGTGGAGCCAGCGCTGCGAGAGGCGAAGGATTTCGCGAGTCAGGACAGAACTCGCCAGACGCGGTCTAAAGGGGTTGCCTGAGAAAGACGGCGTGAGCTGTTTCCGGCGCCGCACTCGCCCTCTTGACCCGTTTGACCTCAGCCTGACGCCACGCGAGCGGAGTTGGATCTCCACGCAGATGTGTGGCAACCGCTTGGAAGCCCACATCGGACGCAACCACGAGGCAACCTTCGCCGGTCCAGGTCCGCTCATAGTTGTCGCTTGCGATCCCACCGTCGCGCCAGAAGCGGGTCTCGGCCATGACCTCGCCGGCGGTGTTGCGCCAACGAAGAGGATTATCCGCGTCACTGAGCCAACCACACACCTCGGCAAGCCGTGGGCAAAATGACAGGCCCGGGGAGGGCAAAGCCCTGGAGATTCCGGCTCGCAGTTCTGCGACCCCAAAAGGAGAAGGGTCCCTGTAGGCCGGCTCCAGGCGCTCGCCGAAGTAAACGGTGGGAAGGCTCGCCCTTTGCCGGGCCGCCGTGGCCTCAGGGGCTGTCACCCCGTAGCCGAAGTACCGGTCAATTTCCCACTCATCCTTGAATTGGCGGCGCCCAAAGTTGGCGGTGGCGGCCAGAACGCGCCAACCCTCCACCGACGGGCGCAAGAGATCCTCAGCGACCAGATCGGGCCACGGATGGCTCGATGACAGGTAGTCTGCGGCGGCTGGTGCGATCACCCCAGCTGGACGCGGCCCAGGTGCCTGAGTGTAGAGTCCCGCGGGGTAGGCTCCGGTTTCAATGAGCAGGATCGGGATGGCCCGGCGATCGATACGGTCCGCGGCGACGAGTTCTGCGAGGACCTGGCGGAAGGCGACAAAAGAGGCCGCGGGAACCAGCTTGGTGAACCCGCCATGCAAGCTCAGACGCAGGTATCGGGTCCGGAGATCCCCATCGGCCGCAGGGCCAAACGCGGCCGATGGGCCGAGAGCCTGCATCTTTTGAGCGACCCGAGCGCGCAGGGTAGGCAGCGATATCGCTGTCGCCTCCTCAAGGATTTTGAGAGGAAACTCGAGTGCGAAGGTCAAGGAGAGTGGATCGGGCGTCCAAAGCCCGCTCGAGGCCAGCGAGCTACCCGAAGGCGGATCAAACCGCCTGGATTGCGCTGTTTCCGGGACGATGAGATCATAGCCGCCCGGCAGGGGCAGGCGTACCATCTTCACCGGCTGGGCCCACTGCCGCGCCAAGTCGTTCGCGCCCTTCCGGATGGCGTAGTCTTCATCCGACTGAAGCTCGTTCAATCGCGACGCCAGAACCGACCAGACGAAGCTTTGGTCCCGAAGTTCCCATGCGATCTGCATGGCGTCCAGGCGCACGCGGGCCACGGACCCGAGCATCAGCTCAAGGAGGCGCCGGACGATGTTCCCCCCTTCCGGAACCGCCGTGAGTTCGTCAGCCGCGACCCGGACTCCCCGCGCCAGGTCCGTCGCGCCGATCTCCGTGGCGCGCAACAGCAGTCTCGCTAACACCTCGACGCCATTCGAATCGGCCGGAGCTGGGCAGGTGACGGCTGGCGCCAGTTGCACCTCGCGAAACTGCTCAAGCTGACAGGCAAGGCTGTCCCAGATTTGAGGCCAGGGTGGCATTTCGCTGATGACCTCAAGGGCCTCGGGCAGATCGGGAATGAGGCTCGTGGCGTCTTCGCGACCTTCGGCCAGGGCGCTGGCGAGGGCGTCAAAGGCGTCTGCGCGGGCGATGGCTCCGCGTCTTAGAACGTCCAGTTCATGGAAGTGACGCGCAGCCTCTCCGCGCCAATAGGTCCAGCTATGCGAGACCTCAGCGAGCGGTCGCAGCAAATCCATGCCGGCGGCAGCATCCGTCTCGGCCCCCGCCGCCATGGCCTCGCGGACGAAAGCCGCCACGCTCGGCACATCTTCCCGCAGCCGCGGTTCGCGCTCGAAGACCCCTTTGAGCCGGATGAAATCCGCGCCTTTTGCGACCCGTTCGAACGCCCGGGTCAGCCCATAGCCGTGATCGGCTCTATCCGCCCCAAGCCGGCTCTCGAGTTCCTCCAGGTTGGCAACATCGGCGAAGCGGTCTTCTGGGCTTCCACGTGCTTCAGTTGGCGGTGCCTCAGCGGCCCAGCGGGTCCGTGCGGCTGTGTCGATCGGACAGTCCTGAGCCGCGGCGGCGGCGAGCACTTCGTCGATCAGCTGGAGGCGGGCCGTGGCGTGCGCGTCCGTCTCAATACAGATTAAGGCGTGCGCCGCCACGGCTTCGATATCATCCGCCGAAGCATTGTCCAGGAGGTCGACGTAGGGGATGTTGTCGTGCGCGCCCGTCCACGGCAGGCCAATCCGCCCGTAAATCACGCAGCTCGCTGGGACCAGCGTCGGCGTCGTGGCGACAACACCCTGCGCCAGTCCGGCCACGATGCCCGGCCAGTCGGAGAGATGGCTCTCTTCGATAAGATCGGCGGCCGTGTCCGCCCAATCCGCCGATGATCGACTCGCTTCCAAAAGGAAGGCGTTCACAAGCCTCTGTCCGGCGTTGCGGCCTTCCGTCTCGCTCATGCCGATCAGCAGCCGTCCGAAGGCCGACAAGCGCTCCGAGCGCCTCTCTGGATCCGCAGCGTTCGCGCGGACAAACACCTCGCGCCAGAAGACGTATTGTCCATCCTTCTTGGCTGCGAGCCCGTATCCAAGCCCGTGGCGATGCATGTTGACCAATCCATCGCGCGCCTGTTTCTCCAGTTGGAGCTCGGCAAGCGTCGAAGCGTGGAGGGCGACTTCGGCGAGCTGCTCCGCCGGCGTCGACTCAATGCGGGGCGCGGCCGCCCCGAGGCGGCGCACCGCGGCGTCGACATCTCCATCAGCATTCCAAAAGCCGATCGAGGCCGTCCGGCGCACGCTGCCAATGTCCAGTCCGCGGCCGTTTGCGAAACGTGTGTCCAACATCTCGGCCAATGCGGCCGTCGCTGCGGGGCCAAATGCGCGTGCTGCTCGGATGAGCGACCCGATCGCCTCGTCCAAGACCCTAACAACCTTGGACCGGTCAAAGGGATCGTCGCCAACGCCAGCATGCTCGAAGTAGTCCAGGATGGCGCGAAAGGCGGGCAAGAGCGCAGTGTGCGGCTCTTGTCGCGCCATCCCCTCACCCCAGAGACGTCCGACCAATTCGAGCTTGGCCTGAAGGGCAGCGAGCAGCGGCTCATCAGGAGCCGCCCCGGCAACATGGGGCAAGCCCATTTGGGCGCGAACTCGGGCGAACATTATGATGTTTTGAGCGGCGCCGCGCATGATGTCGGGCTGATAGTCGAACTCAAGGTCGGCGAGCGACGGGGCCGCGAGGTTCATTGTTAGTCGTAGCGCAAGGTCGGGCAGGTCCAGACGTTGAGCCAAGGCAGCCGCGTATAGGCGACCAGAGGTGCCGAGGATCTGCGGCTCGCCGTTGAAGCTCTGCAGTGCTCGCCGCGCTGCTTCGACGTCACCGGCTTCCCAGGCGGACCGAGCGGCGTACCAAGTGACGAGCGGCCCGAAGTCCGCCGCCAGCCCCAACTCCGACATCAGCGCAACCCGGTCGAGGCGAGGCTGGCGGTCAAGGGCACCTTCCAGCGCGATAAGCTTCAGCTGGACCCGGTAGTCCGCCATGTCCCAATCGTGAATCGGCTGAAGCGGCGGACGCAATCGCTCAAGGCTTGCCCGCACATGGGTTGGTGTGCGGAACGCTAAGGCTTGTCTTGCCCATGCCGGAAGGGTGCTGCGTTGCCCGAATTCTTCGACCGGTTTCGCGCCGAGGATCTCGTCGAGAGGTTCGGCTTGCTCGAAGAGCGCGCGAGCTTGGGCAGCCGCGCCGAGCGAGAAGAGCTTGGCGACGAGATCGAACGGCTTGCTAGGCGAGAGGAAAGGAGGGTCGGCCTTGAGGAGACCACGGGCACCTTCAAGATCGTAGACAGCAAGGTAGGCGTCGAAGACCTCATCACCTAGGGCGCCGATGCGCATCGTGATCTCATGCTGCGCCAAGGCCAGCTCGATGAGCATGGTGAGGTCGTGTCGAGACCGGGCCGCCTGCATGGCAAAGCGGATGTCCGTACGAATGTCTTCGACGTCACGTCCGGCCACGAACTCCGAGCGAAAACGATCTGCGGACGCCAGATCCGATACTCGGTCCTGGTCGCCAGCGCGGGCCAGGTAGCGCAGTTCCATCCAGTGCTGAGGATCGTCCAGCGCCGCGTTCCTAGCCACATCAGCCAGTTCGACATAGCGCCGCCGTAGGCCATTAGGATCGTCGCGCCCAAAGCGTGTCGTTGTCTGCTGGGCGAGGAAGACGCGGAAGCTGTTGTGAAAGATCGACCATCCCCCGCTGGGGTCGATGATCAGAAGGTGTTGCGCTGCCTTGTGGGCTGCATCGGTTGAGATGTCGCCGACCAGAGCATCGAGGCTGGTCGGGCTCAGCGGAGCCTCTGCGATGGAAACGAAGGCAAGCGCCCTGCGGGCGTTGGCGTCGTTCTCAAGTTCCCGCCAAGCACGTTCGTAGAAGACCGCCACGTCCCCGTCGTAGGCAGGCCCTACTGTCAGCCATGCCGCACGGGCCTCCAGCGTGTCGGCGTGACGGAGCGCCTCAAGCGCATAGCGCGTCGAAAGGGGATGGCCCTGTGTCCGGTCATACAGACGTTCGCGATCGACATCGGCGGGTAAGGTGGCCCGGTCGGCCCACTGCCGAACGGCTTCGCGCGATAGGGGCGCGACGACGACTTTGGCGCCATCGGCGGCGGCCGCCGCGGAGACTGACGGTGGCATCCCTTCGAGTTCGAGACGTTGAGATCCAAGGACGAAGACAACGCCTTCCGGCAAAGCCGTGGGAAGCGGCAACTCGTTGAGGAAACTACGGACCGGTCGTTCCTCACGTGGGACGTGGTCGAGGCCATCGACAACAAAGACCGTCCGGACGCCTTCGGCCTTCCACCGCGCTGAACACTCAGCGAGCAACTGCTGAAATTGCGCCCGGAGCTCTTCCAACTCCAGAGCGGGGATCAGCTTTCCGCCAACTCCTCCCTGCTTCAATTGCGCAATCAGATCGCTAAGGAAGTCGAAGGCCTCAGCGCGACCAAGCCCGTGGGTTTCGTCTGGGACGAAGGCCAAGTATCGGACGATCACTGCCTTTGGCGTCGGAAGCAGGCCCGACTGCAGCAGCGTGGATTTGCCCACGCCGGGTGGTCCAAGCAGGCTGACATAGCGAAGGGCGGGGTTTGCCAGCGCGGATTGAAGACGACCCTCGGTCTCAGAGTTGCTCTGGACGAACTCGTCGATCGGGAACTGGTGGGCGTGGCGAAGCTCGAAGGCGTCGCGCCATCCAAGCTCGCGAAGGAAGTCGGCGGCGGGCCATCTATCCGGCGCGCCAGTCTGGGCCACCAATCGCGGGATCAAGGAGGCCAACTGTGCAATCCGGCGCTGTTCATTCGGGGTTGCCGCCTGATGCCCGCGGCTGCGTTCGTCCCCCGCGGTCAGGAATCGCATGCCCCTAAAGGCATCCAGAAAAGCATCGTCAGCGAGTGCGGAGGCGGTACGAAGTTCATCGATGAACCCTCCGAAGGCGGATGCTTTCCAGTCCTGCAGGGTCCAACTGTCGCGGTGGATTTCAAAGTGCTCAAGGAACGATACGGTCGACGAAGTTTCCGATGCTCCACGCAAGCGATCGTCAACGCGCGGTAACTCATCGGTTGCCAGCACGGTCTGAATGACGGTCGCACCACCCGCGGCAAGTTTGTCGCGAGCGGTGAGTTGCCTTGCCAGTAGAGACGACGCTCCGAGCATGAGGGTGTCGAGGCTGAAGGAGCCGGGGTTCTGGCTCGTCTTGACCTGATGGGCGATGACGCTTCCATCGATCATCCCGAGGACCAAGTCGTCGAACTGACCTGCGCCGCGATCAGCAAGGCCCACCCAGGCTAAGCGACCGGCGGCGATCGCCTCGTAGAGCAGCCTCGCACTGAGATCCCATTGGCGCACGAAGCCGCGGACGGCGCGCCGCTCACCTTCGCCGGCGGGCGCCTTCTCGGTCCTTGTTTTTCCGTGGGCGGATTTTGTCATGAGTGCTTCAAATGGGCTCCAAGCCTCACCGGCGCAAGCAACGGTTGCGGTGGGCCGAGAAGCTACTGATCAGCCGTCGAATTTCTCGTCGAAGGTGCGGAAGAGCAGGGCGATCATGCGATCAATCCAGTCCAGCACCCCCAGCAGATTCTCGTCCGCGATGTCGACGCGGGTGAGCCATCTCCGGAACGGTTCGAGCGTAAACCGCAGCGTCGCTACGATGTAGCGAACGTCGGCCGGATGGTAGAGCGGATAGCTGGAGAACGTGCCGTTCTCGTTCTTCGCGAGGCACCAGTCCATCGACTCGTTCCACGACCCGTGGATCGACTCCGACATGATCCCGTAGGACGGTGAATAGAGATTGTCGTGCTCGACCTCTCCGAAGATGGTCCGGAAGGACTTCCCCTGTACCCTCCAACTGTTCTTCTTCTGCGCCGCGAAGTCGTCCTTAGTGAGACCCTCAAACGCAAGCTTATCCTGCACGGCTAACAGAAGCCGTTTCCCGGCTTTGGTGTCTAAGAAGGGGGAACCGGCCTCGAGATCACGAAGGATGCGAAGTCGATCCTTATAGGAACATTTCCGGTAGTCCTCGATGATCTCGGCCGAGCTGGACAAGAGGTACGAGGCCATGACCGCGGCCTCTAGGAGAGGTCGCTCAAGGATGCTGACGATCTCACCTTTGTCCGCTTCGTAGTACCAGGCGACCTCCCGCAAAAGTTTCGAGATCCTCACCAGGAGGCCTAGAATCGGCGCGTCGTCTAGATCGAACCCCGTTGGGTTGCGCTCGACGTTTCGCGCGCGAGTAAGCACGTCGTAAATCTCGGCGACGTCCTTACAGAATTCCAGGGCGAACACGTTCATGGCCTCCAGCGACGCCAGGCCGGCTTCGACATACGCCCGATCGTACTTGTCCGTGATCGCCGGAAGTTCATCCATGGACGCTGCCCAAGTTGCTACATGCGCCGGCGATCGGCGGTGTGGGGAGCGTGGGCGGGGAGGTTTGCGACATGGTGCGAGAAGCTTAACCTGAGGTATGAAGTCTCGGAACTCGCAACTTGTTGCCGCTCGTAGGCGTCTCTTCTGGGAAGGTCATCGCCGATGACGCTAGACGGCTTACTCGCCGTGCTCGCGCTCAGCGCGGCGATCTACGCTCTCATTCCACCTGTGCCGCGGTTGCGCGCGCGGCTGGCACTATGGATCCAGCTTCCGCTAGCCGTCACCGCGTTCATCGCCGTTCTTTATCTCGAGCTGTTCGAGGCGATGGGCCAACCCTGCCCGGCGCTCCTAGGCGAGGCCTGCGATCTGCTGACCTTTGCACGGGACGGAACGTTCAAGCCAAACCAGCTAGCGTTCCTGGTGGTCCTCGCCTGGATAATCCTGGCGTGGTGCGTCCACAAGCTGGCTCGGCCCGGTGGCGGTGCGCTGGTAGCCATCCGGCGGCTGGCGGATCGTCTGGTATACGAACAACGCTTCGCGGAGCTCACCGACTTCGTCGAGCCCTACCTTCCGTTCGTGGGAAGGGCCGCGGACCGCAGTCTGCCCCTCCAGCGCCTGTCGGCGCAGTTCGCGGAGTGGCGTGGGCAAGGGCAAATCACGGGGGCCTGGCGAGCACTTCTCGACCAGCGGGCCGAGAAGCCGACAACCGGCTGGTCGGCTTGGCGACGCCTCTTGCCCTTCGTCGGCCGGCTCGGGCGTTTGGCACCATCACAACGGAGCGCGGAGGAGGCCGCTCAGGACCTTCTGCGCTTGCTCTTCACCACACCCGCGCTGCGGCGCTTCATCGTCGAGAGCCGTCCCTATTTCGCGCTACCCCTGCTTAGAATTCAAAGTTACCAGCGCGCGGACTTCTTCGAGGCGTACATGAGGGACCTAGTCTCATCACCGAGCAGCGCGCTCTCCCAGGAACTCGAGCAAAACCAGAACTTCGCCGAGGGCCACCGTTATGCGATGCCGGATCGCAATCGGCTGCTGTTCTTCCTGTTTGCTGATGCGAAGCGTGCTGAGGAGCTCGGCGCCTGGAAGCCTGTTGGCGATCATATGTTGAAAATGCTTCGGACGGGCAGCGGGCCCGGCTACGTGGAATTTCTGAACGGCTCACCGGAAGGTTTCGAGGCCGAGCGCTGGCACGATCCGGTCTTTGCCGGCCTTTTTTACTTCGATGTGATGGTTACAAGCGCAGCATTCCAGGGCGTGCGTTACCACATGTGGCTAATGTACTTCTCGGACATTATTAAGAAGTTGGTGGAGGGCTACGCCGACAGCGATCCATCCGTCGAAATCAATGATGAGTTTCCGACGCGTGGGGCTCGTCTGCTTTACGAGGCCTTCAGTACGCTCGGCGATTGGGTTCGTCTTGTCGACGAATTGCCGGCCGGAAGTTTCCACCAGGCCGTACCGCCGGATGCCACTCGAGGCGAAGGGCGCATCCCGGTTACCGCGGCGCTGACGCTTGGTCAGTGCATGCGCACCGTCTTGATGGCCAGCAATGTCAGTGAGAGCTTCCGCCAGTACATGCTCGAAGTCGCCGTTCGGGATTTGAAGGAGCTAGGTCGCACGCCCGAAGGCCGTAGGATGCGCGCCCATCTCGCCCGGGCCCTTATCTATGCAGGGGGCGAGCGAGAGGTTCGGCTCGACTATGTGCGACGGTTGGCTGCCACATTCGAGACCCTCGACCACATCCTGCGGTCAGACGTCCCTGAATTGAGCGGCATGCTCTCCGAGGCCATGGGCAGAGAGGTTAGGTGATGCAGTTGGGGTGGCCTCCAATCCAACGCTCGTTGCGGGTCTTCGCCCGAATCTGGGCCACTGGCGGGTCATCGTGAGGCCCGCATTGGTCGTCAGCAGACCTTACGTTTGGAGCGTCTGACGTCCGCCTTCAGCACCCAGATGAATGTCTGCTCGTGGCCGCTACCCAACCTGATGCTCGTTGCACGCTGGCCTTTGAGGATGCGCTTGCACCAGTCCAAAGGCTTGCTCGGATATCAGTCCCTTCTGCGCCTCAGGCATCAACTGCGGAGAGCCGTCCGTAGCTCGGCAACACTGGGCGCGTTCAGGAGGAACCAGGCGGTCCCAAGCGTCTCCAGGAACACGGCCGACAAGCCCTTGCCGTTCACTCGCAGCACGTGACCAATGCTGGTCAAGCGGCGGTCGATTTCATCGAACTTGCCCGCGTCATCATGGTGGTGAGCGCCGCCGCACTTGTTGGCCACATACCGCACTGTCGTTTCCCGACTGAACACCTCTCCAACAAGAGCAATGCAGGGAAGCTGCCAAAATCGACCGAGCTTCACCTCATTCATCTCGTGCGTCCGAGGCGAAGCCGCCACTTGCTGGTCGAATTGAGCGCGATGGACGCTGTGAAGGCCGGGCTCTCGATAGGAGTAATGAGGTGCAAGCGGAGTCCCAGCCACTTCGTATCCGCCGCAGGCGAAAAGCAGGCACTGATCGATCGGCACAGTGTCCAGTGCAGGTGCAGGGATTACCAGCGGAAGGCCCGCGGCATGCGCGACCTGGTTCAGCGCTCCGTCCAATAGGAAGCGCAACGACAGACTCGCGCGGATCGCCTCGGAGGCACCTTGGCCGGGTTCCCTCAGGAGCGCATCAAGGCAATCGAGGTGGATGCGCACAACCTCCGCGCGCCGGATCAGCACCTCGTCTTCGGCCATGAACTGAACCTTTCGGGTGCATGGGGGCGAGCGGTGACGCTCAGGAACAAGGTCCGCTTCGGTGAAGGAAGCGAATGTCAGTCCATGGCGCCAAACTGACTTAGACGTTAGACCCAAAGTCCGCCGAAGAAATGATAGCCGTTGATGCGGTCAACCTGCACCGGGCCGTACCGCCAAAAGTCTCGGAGAACTTCGGCATCCGGATGATTGTTGTGGGTCAGGGGCTCGGAACTAAAAACGCTGACGGTGGGCGCCATCATATCGGCCAGGCCCGCCCGCCAATTTTTTTTCGAACCGTGGTGCATGATTTGCAGAAAGGCTGATTTAGCCAGGCGGCCGCCGCGCGAATAGAAGTGATTGAATGCGTTCCAGCGGTCCTCATTGTTTAGGAAGGCGTCCCCGGTGTGCATCTGCGAAAATCTCTTTTCTCCGTCGCGCAAAAGAAAATGACCGTCTTGCTCGCCCACGAACTTGATCATTGAACCGAGCGGGCCTGAATATAGATACAACGAGATGCAGTTGCGGTGCTCAGGGGTTCGGAATCTATTCTCATAGTGCTTCTTCAAAATCTTCAGTACTCTAGCTTGGTCCTTCCTTGAGGGATCGATTAGAGCGCGCCGGAGGTTGTCAGCTCGGGCTACGAAGGCGGGCGATACCTTCGCCGCCAAACGTGCGTCATTGTAGGGTACGAATTCCCACAAGAAGGGAACCAGCAACCGTCCCCCTGGTGCCAAGAAGCGTATCCGCGGCGAGCGATTGGAGATGCTAGGGTCGTCTGCAGCCTCCATCGGTGGCTCGCCCTCTTCAATTTTCAGAACGTCTTCGCCCGAACCCGGACCGTCCGCGTCTAGAGTATCCGGGGGCTCAGGCGGGGCGGCGGCCTCGGGCAGATCGTCTGGTCCGCTCGCCTGGACATAGACGATCTCGTCGATCCTGACGCCTGGAGCACTCTGCAGATAGTCGGCTGGATCAAGATAAAATGCCCAGAGCGGGCTACCTGGCGCGAGGCCTTGATCTAGGGCGATGAGCAGCCGCTGCCATGCCGGAAGGTAGGGGAGAAGCACTGTCTTCGCCGGAAAGAGGCCAAGCAGGCGCACGAAGCCTGAAATGTGATCCATGTCGAAATGGGAGAGGGCCACAAGCCGCAAAGCTCTGACGCCTCGCGCATTCGACTGGCGCACAAACACGTCCAACGCCTTCTTCAGGACGATATCTTCCGAAGCAGATCCGCAGTCATAGACCCACGCAAGGGACGGCTTCCTGTCGAACTCAATTACACCAGAGGAGAACAATCCTTGCCCGACGGGCCACCAGTCCAGGTGTAGATGGCCTAGGAAACGTCTGAGGCCGGTGCGTGAGAATAGCGCGCTAGCTACCCCCGGCATCGGCCCTTGGAACCTAGTTGCAATCGCCATGAAGGATCGGGTTTCCGGTGCGGAGGCTGCAGAAACTTTGCTCCAACGGCCGCCTTTGATCTCAGAGATGATGCGGTGGTTCAGGTCACGACCTGGTCGGCTGAAATAGGACAGTATCGCTTGATTGGTCAGGCGAGGCCTCAATGCCAGCATCCCCTTGATCAACCGGACTTCGTGCAAATTGAGCGTGTATGACGACGCCACTTTCACTCCCTCAAATAGCGGCTTAGCTAGCGCCTCCCGCTCGGAAACATTCTTAGAGTGAAGCAGCAACCCTAGGAAATACAACGATGTTGAGGAGAGCGAAGAGTGCCAGCCAGCGTCCGCTGTTCGGAGAGAAGCTAACGCCCGCTCGCGACACAGCGCTGATCCTGGCATGGAGCGGAATTCGCCCGCGGTCAGCGCCATGACGATGATGATACCCGCTAGACTTGATAGGATGCTCCAGAGCAATGCTGCCGTCGCCATGCCGAAGCCCAGCCACGTGCCTGCCCGCCTGTCCTGATGGCGACCCTCCTCGGCGAGTTCGAAGTTCAGCCGTCCATCATCAGAATTCTGCAGGGTCTATGTCGTTGCGCGTGCCTAGAGCCGCGTGTCTGCCGCTAGCACGGTAGCGCGGCGTGTCTTGCGGTCGCTCTGTCCTAAGAAGATTTCAAGGCCCACGCTCAGTTGTTGCACCGTGAGTGCAACGCCGCCCGCACCGCCGTCGAACACGAGGCGCTCCATCCCAATCGTCCATTTGTGATCGGGGAACTCGTTGAAGGCGTCGAAGAGGAATGCGACCTCGATTTGAACGCGATGCGAGCGGGCGCGGTGGTCCGAGCCTATGAGAGGAACGTCTTGGCGAGGTAGGCAAGGATGATAGTTACCGCAATGGAGACGAGCGCGGGGAAGTCATCAAACCAGAATGTCCACGTCCCGTCGGCCAGGGACTCGACGTATCTGTCATCTAACTCGATCTCACGGGGCGCGATCACCTTGAACTCACCTTCTATGATCTCGTGCTGGCTCATGACCCTTACCCCGCCGATTGACTTCCGAGAGCCAACCCTCGGCGCCTACGCAGGCAATGTCCAGGAGAGTGCGCGGACTTTGCCCAAGAAGCTCAGGGCACCCTGAACAACACGCGGTCCAAACAAGCCACGAGCGGGGCGGGCCTAAGTCTAACAGGGACGCGAACCTCTAATCCACGTGGTGGACGCTGCACGGGACGTCCTCGCCTTTAGGATTATAGGCCCTAAAGAAGTCACGCCATAAGCGGACCACCGCCTCAAGGACATGAGCGGCTGGCTGATATTGGTGGACCGGATCGATTGGGCCTAGGTCAATCAGTAGATAGCCCTGACCGTTCGGCCCGAAGGGCTTTGGACTTTGCAGGTATCTTACTGGCCCACCCCAAGCTCCCTCGCCAAAACCCGCCCCCGGAATGCCAAACGTGAATGGCGGAGCCTGCACCTTCATAGCTTCCATGCCCGAACCGGAGCGGAAGTGCTTCGAGCCCGTGGCGATCTCTTGGATAGTCCCGAAGTGCCACATAGCTCGGCAGAGCCAACTGACAAAATCGCCCTTGGTATCGCCGCAGTTCAGACGAGCGCGGAGGTCTGGATCGCGAGCAAGCCGTTCACCCCAAACCCAGTCGTGGAGATGGTAAGCTGAGATCGCGCAATGGATGGCGCGGCGCGCCGAGTGCGGATCTTCCATGAAATCGTCGAAGTCCTGGACAACCATGGCGTAGAAGTCCCGAGCGGTTTCGATCCCGAAAAGCGATGGGCTGCCCGAACCGCGCTTGCGCTGAGCCATCTAGCCCCCCTCCGCGATACCTGCGTTGAGGCCCGCCTGAGCGGCGCGCGCATCGTCATCGGTCACGAAGCCCGCCTTTGCGGATTCAGCAATTGCCAATCCGAAGATGGCCTTCTTCGAGCTACCGATCATCCCCAGCCGCCCGCGCCCAACGTGGTCCCGGCCCGAGTGGAGGTCTTGCGCCATCAGATCGCTAACGACGTTCAAGACGATCTGCCTGATTGGCAGGCCGTCCACTACAACGGTCTCACGGACGGTTTGAGGATTGTCAGCGAGCATCTTGCGGGTCCGTGCCTTCGCGCTGTCCCACGCCATCTGGCCGGCCATCACGCCGTCGAGGCTGTCGAGGTAGACCAGCGCGTCGCGAACATGAGAACTGGGGAACAGACGGCTGATGAGGCTCATACGGGGAGTGAGCGAGCCGCGCGGTCTTCAGTCAAGCTTCCCGAGCATTATGACCAACGCCGTCGCCTCCATTCTCTGCGGTTCGGGGACAAGCGGGTCAGATGCGGCCCGGCCTAGGATTTCCGCGAGGGCTCGGCGGTGGGAGAGGTTGTCTAGCTGAGCGAGCACTTTGCGCGCCTGCCGGAGTTAGTCAGAGATATCGGTCACAGTGGTCTCCATGGTGGAAATCCACATTGCGATCACGACATCACCGGCCGGGAGCGCCACCAGTGAAATAAACTTGCCGTCCACGGCGGTCGCGGCGTGTCCACCTCAATCCAGCGCATAAGTTGGGGTATTTGTTGGGGTGAGCGCCGGTAGAATTCCCATTTCTCCTTGTCTATCAGTGACCTAAGAGGGGAATTTGGCGGTGAGAGAGGGATTCGAACCCTCGTTAGGCTTTCACCTAAACACGCTTTCCAAGCGTGCGCGATCGACCACTCCGCCACCTCACCGGCCGTCGCGAACCGCCCGGAGGCCGTTCGCGAAGGCGCGCAATATACTCAGGAAGGTTCCCGGGGCAAGCGGCGTCCGAGCGCCGCGGCAAGATGGTTCGGATCGAACAGGGAGCGGCCCTCGCGGCGGGCCAGCGCGGCTTCCAGTTTCACGCTGTCGGCGGACCATTGGGCGAGGCCGGCGGCGGCGTCCGGCCGGGCCTCGCGCAGGGCCTGGGCCAGGGCGCCCAGGCGCGCGTCGGCGGCGCGCAGGGCGCGGCGCGGGCGCGGCAGGGCGGCGTAACGCTCATCGATCAGGAAGAGGCGGGCGCGGGCGGCGGCCACCATGACGCCGGCCGCAGGGGCGTCGCCGCGGGCGGCCAGGGCCTGGGCGGCGGCGATGGCCCGGCGCGCGTCCGACATCAGGCCCCTGACCCCGATGGGCTCTGCGACGGCGCGGGGACAGGCGGCCGGCGACAGGGCCGAGACATAGGCCACCAGGCCCGCCAGCACGGCGGGCGGCGGCTCAGGCCCGTCGAACTCCTCGGTGATCAGGCCGCGGATGAAGGGGGAGCGGGCGGCCGGCGCCACCTTGAGGCCGTCGCGGGGGCCGCTGAGGTCGGGGATGGGGCGCGGATCGTCGATCCCGTCGCCGCGATGGGAGCTGAACAGGGCGGAGGTGACGTCCGCCGTGCCCGGCGCCCCGGAGATCCCGGGGAACTGGAAATCGGGATTGTTCCGCCCCGAGCGGTGGCAGGTCTCGCAGGCGACCCCGGCCCGGGCGGCCTGGCCTCCCAGCAGGGTGGGGGCGCGGAAGGCGGCGCGGCCGATCTCCACCGAGAGGCGGGTCGGGGCGTCCGGCGACGGCGACAGGCATTCCGGCGGGGCGGCGGTCAGGGCGCGGACGGCATCGGCCCCCGGCGACAGCCAGCGCTGGGCGCGCAGGGGCGTGTCGGCTGCCTGGGCCGCCGCGATCCCGAGAAGGGCGAAGGCGGCGGCTAGGGCTCGCGGCCGGCGTCGACCCAACGGCGCAGCTCCTCGGCCTCGGCGCAGCCATAGGCGCAGATGCGGTCGAGCCTCGCCAGCATGACCCGCGCCCCGGCCAGGTCGCCGCGCTCCACCTTCAGCTCGCCATAGTACTCGGTGGCCCCCCGGTGCCGCGGCGCGATGGCCAGGGCCTGGCGGTAATAGGTCTCGGCCCGGTCGAACTGGCCCTTCTTGCGCCAGGTGTAGCCCTGGTAGGTGAGGATGTCGGGGTGCGGTCCCAGGGCCTCGCGGGCGGCGGCGAGGGAGGCAAGCGCCTCGTCATAGCGATGCTCGTTGATCAGGCCGACGGCGGCGACATAGGCGCGGTCTCCGGCGGCGGGCCCGGCGAACAGCAGGGGCCCCGAGGCGGCGACCGCCGACCCGGCCATGGCGCTCTCCACCGCCTTGACCGCAGCGTCCAGGGCCGGGGCCTCGCCGCAGGTTCCGCAGGCGGCGGCGCGGGCCTTCAGCCAGTCCAGCTCGCCCTGGGCCTTGGGGTCCTTCAGCCCGCCCAGGGCCGTCCCCAGGCCGCGATGGGCCTCGATGCTGTCGGGCTCGAGCTTCACGGCCTTCTCATAGGCCCGCCGGGCGCCCTTCAGGTCGTTCTGGCCGGCGTTGGCGACGCCGAGCAGGCGCCAGGCCTCGGCGTTCTTCGGGGCGGCGTCCACCACGTGGGTCAGGGCGCGCTCGGCGTCCTTGTACTTCTTGTCGTTGAGGGCCGCGATGGCCTTCACATATTCGGCGGCCGGGTCGTAGGCGGGCGCCGACATGCTGGGCATGTCCCCGCCGCCGCCGCCGCCGCCGCCCGAACCCCAGGCGGCGCCCGCCGCGCCGAGGCTGAGCAGCGCCCCCAGGACCAGCGTTCCGCGCAATCGCCTACCCATCGCCGACCTCCCTGGCGTTTCGCATAACACTGTCATGAAAGAGGCGCGGCGTCAGCCCGGGGCGGCGTGCGAAGGGCGCGCGCTCACCGTATATTGAGCCGCCCCTTCGCCGAGGAATTCCATGATCCCTGCAGAGTTGGATACGACCTGCCTGGCCCTGCCCGGGGCGACCAAGGTCGTCCAGTGGGGCGGCAGCGACGTCTACAAGGTGGGCGGCAAGATCTTCGCCATCGCCGGCCTGGCCGGCGGCCTGATGTTCAAGGTCACCGACCTGGCCTACGAGGTGATGACCCAGAGCGGCATGGCCAGGCCGGCGCCCTATCTGGCCCGGGCCGGGTGGGTGTCCTTCGACGACCTGGCGGCGCTGGATCCCGACGAGGTCGCCGACTGGCTGAAGACCGCGCACGGCCTGGTGGCCGCCAAGCTGACCCGGGCGGCGCGAAAAGAGCTGGGACTCTAGCCGCCCTGCAGCAGCCGGCGGAGATCGGCGATGGCCCCGGCGGCCTTGGAGCGGCGCTGGCGCCAGAGCAGCAGGCTGACGGCGCCCAGGGTGGCGGCCATGAAGGCGACGGGGCCGAACAGCCAGGCCGCCGCCGCCAGGGAGAAGTAGTAGCCCCGCACCCCGGCGTTGAAGGCCGAGAGCGCCGGGTTGAGCAGGCGGGCGGCGGCCTCGCCATAGGCGGCCTTGAAGGCCTCGTCCTCGCTGTCGGGGGCGGCCCCCACCGCGGCGATGCAGTAGTTCATCTGGCGAATGGACCAGATGAAATCCAGCAGGCCCCGGGCCAGGGCCACCAGGACCAGGGCGATCTGGCCCTCGAACAGCAGGCGCGAGGAGGTCTGGACGGCGATCAGGCTCGAGGCGCTGCGGAAGGTGGACTCGCCCCCGAACAGCACGCCCGCGGCGCCGGCGATCAGGATCAGGTTGGAGGAGGCGAAGAAGGAGGCCGAGTTCAGGGCGTGGCCCAGCAGCTGGCCGTCCATGAACTTGTTCTCGCGCCCGGCCATGTTCCGCATCCAGGCCACCCGGATGACGGTCATGTCGGTGGTGATGGCCGCCTTGCCCCGCGCCACGACCTTGAGCAGGGGCTCATAGGCCAGCCAGACCACCAGGAAGACGATCAGGGCGGTGAGGTCGAGGGGCGAGAGCACCAGTTTCACGCGGTCAGTCCTCGGTGATCAGGCTGTGGCGGTTGGTGTTGCGCAGGGTGAGCGCCACCAGGAAGGCCAGGCCCATGATGCTGGCGACATAGACGTAGAAGCCGCTCTCCATGCCCTCCTTCTTGAACCAGAGGGCGACATATTCCGCCGTGCCGCCGAACACCGCGTTGGCGGTGGCGTAGGGCAGGGCGACGCCCAGGGCCCGGACGTGGGCCGGGAACAGCTCGGCCTTCAGCACCGCGTTGACGGCGGTGTAGCCCGACAGGATCAGCACCAGGGCGCACATCAGGGCGAAGGCCATCATCGGGTCCTGGGTCGCCGCGATCCGCGAGAAGATCGGATAGGTGAAGATCGTTCCCAGCAGGAAGGCGGCGGCCAGGGTGGTCTTGCGGCCGATCCTGTCCGACAGGGCCCCGAAGATCGGCTGGGCGAACATGTAGACCCCGAGCGCGGCGGCGGTGACCCCGGTGGCGGCGTCCTTGGAGAAGCCCGAGGTGTTGACCAGGAACTTCTGCATGTAGGTCGTGTAGGCGTAGAAGGCCAAGGAGCCCGCCGAGGTCAGGGCGAAGATGGTGGCCGTCTCCTTCGGGAACTTGGCGAACAGCAGCATGGTGCGCGAGCGCTCGGCGCCCTCGGCCTGGGCGGTGAGATAGGACTGGCTCTCCTGCAGGCCGGTGCGGATCCAGAACACCACGATGGCCAGCACCCCGCCGATGGCGAAGGGGATGCGCCAGCCCCACGCCTCGAGGTCGGCCTTGGGCAGGACGTGCTGCAGCAGGATCAGCACGCCGAGCGCGGTGAGCTGGCCCATGATCAGGGTGACGAACTGGAAGCTGGACCAGAAGCCGCGGCGCTTCTTGCCGGCCATCTCGGACATGTAGGTGGCGCTGGCGCCGTATTCGCCGCCCAGCGACAGGCCCTGGACCAGGCGGGCGAGCACCAGGGCCACCGGGGCGGCGGTGCCGATCATGCCGTAGTCGGGGATGATGGCGATGGCGAAGGAGCCGGCGCACATCATAGAGACCGAGACGGTCAGCGCCTTCTTGCGGCCGGCGCGGTCGGCGTAGAGGCCCATGAACCAGGCGCCGATGGGCCGGGCCAGGAAGCCGACGGCGAACACCGCGGCGGCCTGCAGCAGCTGGGCGGTCTCATCGCCCTTGGGGAAGAAGTGCTTGGCGAAATAGAGGGTGAAGGAGGAGTAGGCGAACCAGTCGTACCACTCCACGAAATTGCCGGCCGATCCCCCGAGGATCGCCTTGGCGCGCTGCAGGGAGGTGAGCCCCGGCGCCATCGCCTCGGGCGGCAGTTCGCCGCCGCTTTCCGTGACCGTCATACATCCCCCCGAACGAAACTGGCTCGGGGGGATGCTAGAGGGTGTTTCAGCCTAAGCGAAGACCGGTCTGCCTATATCCGGCCCATCAGGACCAGGATCAGCACGATCACCAGCACCAGGCCCAGACCGCCGGAGGGCAGGTAACCCCAGGAGCGCGAGTGGCCCCAGGTGGGCAGGGCGCCGACCAGGGCGAGCACGAGAATGATGAGTAGAATGGTCCCCAGCGACATGGCGTCTAGCCTCCCAAGAGCCTGACCAGGTGGTCAGGCGGTAAGGCCGGGAAACGAGCCTGAGCGCCGAAGGTTGCTGGAGCCCTTTCCTTTCAGAGGATCGGAAAGGACGAAAAGGGCTCCAGCCTCGAGATTGGACCGCGGCGGGCGCCTGAACCGGTTCCCGCCGCCACGCTCTAGTCGGCCATGTCGGCGGTGTGCAGGTGGGCGTCCCGCTCCTTGATCCGCAGGACATAGAGCAGGCCGATGAAGGCGCCCTTGACCCGGGGCAGCAGGGCCAGGGTCGCGCCGGCCAGGGGGATCAGGGTGGCGGGCACCATGATGGCGGTGGGCGCCTGCCAGATGATCGGGAAGAACAGCAGGGGCGCCACCAGCAGGTGGCCGACGATGAGGATGGTGAAATAGGCCGGGCCGTCGTCGGCGGGGTACTGGGACAGGTCGTGGCCGCAGACCTGGCAGCGGGGCTCGACCTTCAGATAGCGCCAGTAGAGGGCGCCCTGGTTGCAGTGGGGGCACTTGCCGCGGAGGCCGCGGGTCATGGCCTGGATCAGACTGGGGGGTTCTTGACGGGACATGGCCGGCATATGGGAAGCCGGCCCGGAGGAGTCCAAGGTGACGGGGGGTCGCATCGGGTACATGATCTTCGCAATCCCAGGCGGGGCTTGGGGTTCCCCATTCGTGGCGCGTCGTTAGGTCCCACCGCGCCAGCGGGAACGTCTCGCCCGCGCAACCCATTGATGAGCAAGACGCGGAGAAGGCTCATGAATTCCGACCGACCGGCGCCGAGCAGCGACAAGGGCGTGCATGGCCATACCGGCCCCACCACGCCCGCCGAGGACAAGATGGCGCAGGCCGATCCGGCGGTGTCGCCGCCGGAGGACCGGGTCAAGATCGCGGAGGCGGCGTCCCGCGAGGAGGACGCCTGACCCTCGCCCTGGCGCCTTAGTGCTTGGCGTCGTCGGCGGCGCCGCTGACGGCCTTGCCGGCGGCGGAGACGTCGCGGCCCACGCCGGAGACGGTGTTGCAGGCCGCGGTGAGCAGGGCGGCGGCGGTGACGGCGAGAACCAGAACCTTGCGCATCGAAGAACTCCTCAGTGATGGGGCTGCATAGCCAAGCTTGATGGCGCTTTCTAGGCGAGGGGGTGGCCCTCGGGCAAGGAGGACGATGTGACCTATGAACTGCACTACTGGCCGGGCCTGCAGGGGCGGGGCGAGTTCGTGCGCCTGGCCCTGGAGGACGCCGGCGTCCGTTATCGCGACGTGGCCCGGGGACCGGAGATCGAGGGCGGGGGCGAGCGCGCCCTGATGGCCCGCATGGCCAAGGCCGATCCGCCGCCCTTCGCCCCGCCCTTCCTGATGGACGGCGACCGGGCGATCGGCCAGACGGCCAACATCCTCTTCTATCTCGGCGGCAAGCACGGCCTGGCGCCGAACGACGAGGCCGGGCGGCTGTGGGTCAACCAGATGCAGCTGACGGTCGCCGACCTGGTCTCCGAGGCCCACGACACCCACCATCCCCTGGACGTCGGCGACTATTACGAGGATCAGGCCGACGCCGCCAAGGTGCGCGCCAAGGCCTTCCGCACCGACCGCATCCCCAAGTACCTGGGCTGGTTCGAGACCATCCTGGCGCGCCAGGGGGACGACGGCTGGCTCACCGGCGCGGCGGTCACCTATGCCGACCTGTCGCTGTTCCAGGTGGTGGAGGGCCTGACCTACGCCTTCCCCAGGGCCATGGCGCGGGCGGGTGCGGAGCTGCCGAGGGTCCTGGCCCTGGCCGAGCGGGTGCGGGCGCGGCCCAATATCGCCGCCTACCTGGCCTCGCCGCGCCGCATCCCCTTCAACGAGACGGGGATCTTCCGCCACTACCCGGAGCTGGACGGCTGAGGCCTATTTCGGCGGCTTGGTCTGCAGCATGGTCCCGGCGCCCAGGTACTTGCCGGGCACCGACAGCGGGAAGGGCGTGCAGTTGTAGCCGGGCCCGCCGGGCTTGGGGCTGCATTCGAGCGGATTGACCCAGCCGAAGGAGCCGCCGGCGGTGGGGACGTCGTGGGTGTGATTGGCGAACTTGGCCTGCAGGGTGTTGACCTGTTCGCTCAGGGCCGACTGGAGGTTGGCCTGGTTCTTGGCCAGCACCGTCAGGGTGTTCACCTCGGCGTGCAGGGAGACGACCTCGTTCTGCAGGGCCTTGATCTGGGCGTCGCGCGGATCGGCGGTCATGGTCCGCATGGCGCCGGGGGAGACGGTCATGGGCCCGGGGCGGCCCTGGGCGTGGGCGAGACCCGCGAGGGCCAGGGTCGAGAAGGCGGCGGCCGCGGCGACACGGCGAAGGACACGCTGGGGCATGGCGAGGGCCTCTGTCGGGCCGCCGCCAGGCTGGGCGTCAGCCGCGCGCGGACCGGTGAAGCTTCCAGCCTATCGCATAACCCGGTTATTCCACAACGCTGCGGTGTGGCGCTTCCTAGTCCGCGTCCATCTTCAGGGCGGCGATGAAGGCCTCCTGCGGGATCTCGACCTTGCCGAACTGGCGCATGCGCTTCTTGCCGGCCTTCTGCTTGTCCAGCAGCTTGCGCTTGCGGCTCATGTCGCCGCCATAGCACTTGGCCGTCACGTCCTTGCGCAGGGCGCGCACGGTTTCCCGCGCGATGATCCGGCCGCCGATGGCCGCCTGGATCGGGATCTGGAACATGTGGGGACTGATGAGGTCCTTCATCTTCTCCACCATGCCGCGGCCGCGGGCCTCCGCGCGGTCGGCGTGGACCAGCATGGAGAGCGCGTCGACGGGCTCGGAGTTCACCAGGATCGACATCTTCACCAGGTTGCCGACCCGGTAGTCCTCGATGGCGTAGTCGAAGGAGGCGTAGCCCTTGGAGACGCTCTTCAGCCGGTCGTAGAAGTCGAAGACCACCTCGTTCAGCGGCAGGTCGTAGACCACAAGGGCGCGGGAGCCGACATAGCTGAGTTCCCGCTGCTCGCCGCGGCGGTCCTGGCAGAGCTTGATCACCGAGCCGAGATACTCGTCCGGGGTCAGGATGGTGGCCTTGATCCAGGGTTCGGCGATGGTGGAGATCTTCACCGGATCGGGCAGGTCGGCCGGGTTGTGCAGCTCCATCTCCGAGCCGTCGGTGAGGCCGATCTTGTAGACCACGCTGGGGGCGGTCGCGATCAGGTCGAGGTCGAACTCGCGGCTGAGGCGCTCCTGGATGATCTCCAGGTGCAGCAAGCCCAGGAACCCGCAGCGGAAGCCGAAGCCCAGGGCCGCGCTGGTCTCCATCTCGTAGGTGAAGGAGGCGTCGTTCAGGCGCAGGCGGCCGATGGCGGCGCGCAGGTCCTCGAAGTCGGCGGCGTCCACCGGGAACAGGCCGCAGAACACCACCGACTGGGCGACGCGGAAGCCGGGCAGGGCCGTGGCGGTCTGGCGGCGCTCCTCGGTGATGGTGTCGCCGACGGCGGCGTCGGCCACCTGCTTGATCTGGGCGGTGATGTAGCCGATCTCGCCGGGGCCGAGCTCGGCCACCTCGGTCTGCTTGGGCTTGAAGACGCCGATGCGGTCGATCTGGTGGGTGACGCCCGCATTCATCATGCGCACCTTCATCCCGGCCTTCAGCACCCCGTCGATGACCCGCACCAGGACGACGACGCCGAGATAGGGGTCGTACCAGGCGTCCACCAGCAGGGCCTTCAGCGGGGCGTCGCGGTCGCCCTTGGGGGGCGGCAGGCGGGTGACCACGGCCTCCAGCACCTCGGCGATGCCCTCGCCGGTCTTGGCCGAGCAGAGCACGGCCTCCGACGCGTCGATGCCGATGACGTCCTCGATCTGCTGGCGCACCCGCTCGGGCTCGGCGGCGGGCAGGTCGATCTTGTTGAGGACCGGGACGATCTCGTGGTCGTTGTCGATGGCCTGGTAGACGTTGGCCAAGGTCTGGGCCTCGACGCCCTGGCTGGAGTCCACCACCAGGATGGAGCCCTCGCAGGCGGCCAGGCTGCGGCTGACCTCATAGGCGAAGTCGACGTGGCCGGGGGTGTCCATCAGGTTGAGGACATAGGTCTCGCCGTCGCGGGCCTTGTAGTCCAGGCGGACGGTCTGGGCCTTGATGGTGATGCCGCGTTCGCGCTCGATCTCCATGTTGTCCAGGACCTGCTCGGTCATCTCACGCTTGGTGAGGCCGCCGGTCTCCTGGATCAGGCGATCGGACAGGGTCGACTTGCCGTGGTCGATATGGGCGACGATGGAGAAGTTGCGGATGTGGGAGAGAGGCGTGCTCATGGTGCGCCAGCCTCTAGCACATTCGGCGGCCCCTGCGAGGGTCCGCCGCCGATCATGCTTAATCGGACGTTAAGCTGAGCCGCCGCATTGATGGCGCCGAGGGATGGGAGGCTCGCCTCGCCGTCATCAAGGACCCGCCATGGATCGCCGCACACTGATCGTTTCAGGCCTCGCCACGCTGAGCGCCGCCGGGGCCGCCCAGGCCCAGCCCCAGACCCAGGGCGGGCCACCGCCCCCCAGCCAGACCCCCGACTACCCGACGCCGGCCGAGCCCTTCACCCGCGAGGAGATGGTCAACAACGTCTCCGACTTCCTGGGGGTGACGGCGGAGGCCGCCGGCGGCGCCATCGAGCGGGTGTTCAAGGAGAACGGCCGGCCCACCGCCTATATCGCGGGCCAGGAGGCCTCCGGCGCGATCTCCGTCGGCGCCCGCTACGGCCACGGCCTGCTCTATATGAAGAACCGCCAGCCGATCGAGGTCTACTGGCAGGGCCCGTCGGTGGGCTGGGACCTGGGGGGCAACGCCAGCCGCGTCTTCACCCTCTGCTACAATCTGCAGTACCCGGAGGTGCTGTTCCAGCGCTTCCCCGGGGTCGAGGGCTCGGCCTATCTGGTGGGCGGGCTCGGCGTGAACTACCTGCGGTCCGACGACGTGATCCTGGCCCCGATCCGCGCCGGGGTCGGCCTGCGCCTGGGCGCCAATATCGGCTATCTCGGCTTCAGCCGGAAGCGGCGGGCCTGGCCCTTCTAGGGCCCGGTCGGGCCTCACTCTCCATGTCCGTCCCTCGGGACAAGCCCGAGGATGACGATCTGGAGGGGGCGGCCGCCACGGGGTTGTCGCACTTCCGGGCGGCGAACCGGTTCCGACTTCGCCTGAAGCTCTAGTGCTTGTCGGTCTTGGAGGCCAGCAGGTCCATCAGGGCCAGCATGACCCCGGAGACCACGAAGGTCAGGTGGATGCCCACCAGCCAGGCGAGGGTCCGGTCCGGGATCGGCTCGTTCTCCGACAGCCGCATGAAGGCCCGCAGCAGGGCGATGCCGGAGATCGCCACGATGGAGGCGATCAGCTTCATCTTCAGGCCCGAGAAGTCCACCGTCCCCATCCAGGAGGGCCGGTCCTCGTCGTCGCCGGTGTCGATCTTGGAGACGAAGTTCTCGTAGCCCGAGAAGGTGACGATCAGCAGCAGGTTGCCGGCCAGGGACAGGTCGATGAGGGAGAGCGCCATGAGGATGGCTTCCTCCGGGCTCATCGAGGTGATGTGGCTGAGCTCGTGCCAGGCCTCGTTGAAGAAGACGATCACCAGGCCGGCCAGGGCCATGATCAGGCCCACATAGAAGGGCGCCATCAGCCAGCGGGCGCGGAACAGGCCGGTCTCCAGCCAGCGCTCGAGGACAGGCTTGGGGCGGTGGGTCGGCGTCGGGACGGGCGTGGACATACAGGCTGTATGGGATGGCGCCTGGGGCGATTCAAGCGATTGACTAACCCATAAGTGCAGACTTATGAATTGCCCATGGAAGCCGATCTGTTCAAGGCGCTGGCGGACCCGACGCGTCGCGGGGTGTTCGAACGGCTGTCGCGGGAGGGGGAGCTGAGCGTCGGCGACCTGACCCGCGGGGCCGGAGTCTCCCAGCCGGCGGTGTCGCAGCATCTGGCGACCCTGAAGCTGGCGGGTCTGGTGACCGAGCAGAAGGTGGGCCGCAACGTCCGCTACCGCGCCCGGGCCCAGGGCCTGGCGCCGCTGATGGACTGGATGAGCCTCTACGGGGCCTTCTGGGACGAGCGGTTCGATCGGCTGGAAGCCCTGCTCAAGGAGATGGACCCATGAACGACCTTCCCGCCCAACGCTCGCTCATCGTCGAGCGGACCATGCCGCACCCGCCGGAGAAGATCTGGCGGGCGCTCACCACCGGTCCGCTGATCGAGACCTGGCTGATGAAGAACGACTTCCAGCCGGTGGTGGGCCACCGGTTCAATTTCCGGGCGACCCCGGTGATGGGCTGGAACGGGGTGACCGACTGCGAGGTGCTGGCGCTCGAGCCGCCGACCCGGCTGGTCTACAGCTGGAACGCCTCGGGGGAGCAGGCGCAGGACGGTCTGAAGACCGTGGTCACCTGGACCCTGACGCCGGTCGAGGGCGGCGTCCTGGTGCGCATGGAGCAGTCCGGCTTCCGGCCGCAGGACGAGCCCGGCTATCGCGGCATGGGCGGCGGCTGGCCGGGGATTCTCGGCCGGCTGGAACAGGTGGCGGGGAACCAGTAGGCGCTTACGGCGTAGCTCTGGAGGCCCGACGCCCGCGCGGCGGGCGCCTTGCAGGAGTGCGCGCTTGGAGAAGCTCTCGGCCACGGTCTGGGCCTGGTTCGCCACCGGCCAATGGCTGGTCCCGGCCGGCAAGCTGGCGGTGGCCGCGATCATCGTCGCGGCGGGATTCTTCGCCGCCCGGCTGGTGTCGGGCGGCCTGGGCCGATGGCGCGGCCGCGCCCGCGCCGGCCGGCCGATCATCTATATCGTCGAGAAGCTGTCGGGCTACGGCCTGGTCCTGGCCGGCTTCTTCGTGGCCCTGTCCACCCTGGGGATCGACCTGACCTCGCTGGCGGTGTTCGCCGGCGCCCTGGGGGTCGGGGTGGGCCTTGGCCTGCAGGGGATCGTCCGGGAGTTCGTCTCGGGCCTGGTGATGATCTTCGATCCGCACGTCCATGTCGGTGACTTCATCGAGCTGGAGAACGGGGTGCGGGGCGTGATCGCCGAGGTGGGGCCGCGGGCCGCGCGGGTGCGCACCAATGACGGGCTCAATGTGGTCATCCCCAATTCCAAGCTGATCGAGAGCCAGGTGATCAACTGGACCCTGAAGGGCGGCACCCGGCGGATCCACGTGCCCTTCTCGGTGGCCTACGGGGTCGACAAGGCCCTGGTGCGCGACGTGGTGATCCAGGCCGCCCGCGCCACCCCCTTCACCCTGCCGGAGACCGAGGACCGCAAGACCCAGGTCTGGCTCATCGGGTTCGGCGACTCGGCGCTCAATTTCGAGCTGGTGGTGTGGCCGACCTTCGACGCGGTGAAGCGGCCGGCGGCCATGCACGCGGCCTATACCTGGGCCATCGAGGACGCCCTGCGCTCGGCCCAGATCGAGATCCCCTTCCCGCAGATGGACCTGCGGGTGCGCAGCCTGTTCGGCCAGGAGGGCGGCGAGGCCTTCACGGCCCTGGGCCTGAAGGCCGAACGCGCGCCCGAGCCCGCGCCGCACCCGGTGATCGAGACCAAGAACGACGCCGCCGACGCCCTGATCGCCGACGTCGAGCGCGAGGCCCGCGAGCGCCTGAGCGAGGGCCGGGAGTAGGGAAGCCTTAGCTCCTAAGCTTGGCGCCCACCGTCTTCTCCGCCGCCGCCACGATCCTGGCCGAGAGGGCCTCGATCTCCGCCTCGGTGAGGGTCTTCTCGCGGGGCTGGACCAGAACCTCGACCGCCACCGACTTGGAGCCCTCCGGCACGCCGGGGCCCGAATAGACGTCGAAGACCCGGGCCTCGGAGATCAGCGCCTTGTCGGCGGCCAGGATCGGCCGGACCAGGTCGCCGGCCGGGACGTCGGCGCCCACCACGAAGGCGAAGTCGCGCGACAGGGGCATCAGGGCCGAGGCGTCCAGGGCGGGCCGGGACTTGCCGGACTTCTTCTTGCCCTCGGGCAGGGCGTCGAGGTTGAGCTCGAAGGCCAGCAGGGGGCCGTCGACGTCGAGGGCCTTGAGGACGCGCGGGTGCAGTTCGCCGAACTCGGCCACCACGGTCTTGGGGCCCAGCTGCAGGCGGGCCGAGCGGCCCGGATGCCACCAGTCGGAGGTGGAGCCTTGAACCAGCTGGAGGGTCGGCGCGCCGATCTCTTCCAGGATCGCCATCAGGTCGCCCTTCAGGTCGAACAGCGGATCGGCCTTGGCGCCGTCCCAGCGCCGGGGCGCGTGGGGGGCGACGAGGGCGGCCAGCACCGTGACCTGATCCTCCGGCGCGTCGCCGCGATAGAGCGGGCCGATCTCGAACAGGGCGGCGTCGGGGAAGCCGCGCCGGGCGTTGCGGCCGGCCGCCTCGATGAGGTTGGGCAGGATGGAGGGCCGCATGCAGTCCAGGTCCGAGGCGATGGGGTTGGTCACCACCAGCCGGGGATCGCCGCCGCCGAACAGCTTCGCCGTCGCCTGGGCCAGGAAGCTCCAGGTGATGGTCTCGGCATAGCCGCGGGCGGCCATCGCGCGCCGGGCCACGCGGACGCGGCCCTGGCGAACGGTGAGCACGCCGCCGGCGGCCCGGGCGATCTCCGGCAGGGGCGTGGCGGGCAGGGCGTCATAGCCCTGGATGCGGGCGACCTCCTCGACGAGATCGGCCTTGCCCTCGACGTCGCGGCGCCAGGAGGGCGGGGTGACCTGGTCGCCGTCGATGGCGAAGCCCAGCTTGGTGAGGATCTCGTCGATGCGGGCGTTCCCGATATCCAGGCCGGAAAGCTGCTTCACATAGGTCCGGTCGAAGGTCAGCGCGGTGGGCGGGGCGGGCGCCTCGCCGGCATAGGTCACCTCCGACGCCTCGCCGCCGCAGAGCTCCAGGATCAGCTTCGTCGCCAGCTCCAGGCCGGGAACCAGGGACTGCGGGTCCACGGTGCGGGCGAAGCGGTACTGGGCGTCGGAATTGATGCCCGTGCTGCGACCGGTCTGGGCCGTCAGGATCGGGTCGAACCAGGCGCTCTCCACGAAGACGTCGGTGGTGGCCTCCGAGCATCCGGTGCTCTCGCCGCCCATGACCCCGCCCAGGCCGATGGCGCCCGAGCCGTCGGCGATGACGCAGATCTCGGGCGTCACGGCGTAGGTCTTGCCGTCCAGGGCCGGGACCTCCTCGCCCTCGCGCCCCATGCGGGCCTCGATGAAGCCGCCGGTCAGCTTGGCGGCGTCATAGACGTGCAGGGGCCGGGCGCGGTCGTAGGTGATCAGGTTGGTGATATCCACCAGGGTGTTGATGGAGCGCAGGCCGATGGAGGTCAGGCGCTGGGCCAGCCAGGCCGGGGAGGGCCCGTTCTTCACGCCGCGGATCAGCCGGCCGGCGAAGGCCGGGCAGGCCTCCGGCGCGGGCAGCTTGATGGCGATCGGATTGGGGAAGGTCCCGGGGACCGGCGCGATGGCGACGTCCTTGAGGGTCCCCAGGCCGGCGGCGGCCAGGTCGCGGGCGATGCCGACGACCCCCAGCCAGTCGGGGCGGTTGGGGGTGACCTCGAAGTCGATCACGGCTTCCAGGCCCAGCGCCTGCGCGGCGGGGGTCCCGACGGCCAGGCTGTCGTCCAGCTCCATGATGCCGTCGGACTCGCTGGCGGCCTCCAGCTCGGAGGCCGAGCAGAGCATGCCGTTGGAGACCACGCCGCGCACCGGCTTCTCCACCAGGGTGACGCCCAGGCCGGGCACATAGGCGCCGATGGGGGCGTAGATGGTGGTCAGGCCGGTCCGGGCGTTGGGGGCCCCGCAGACGATTTCCTTGCGGCCGTCCACGGTGTCCACCTGGCAGACCCGCAGGCGGTCGGCGTTGGGGTGCTGCACGGCCTCCACGATCCTGGCGACCGTGAAGGCGGCCAGCTTCGTCGCCGGGTCGTCGACATGCTCGACCTCCAGGCCGGCCATGGTCATGGCCTCGACCACCTGGGGGGCCGTGGCTTCGGTGTCGAGGTGCTCGCGCAGCCAGGAGAGGGTGAATTTCATGACGCGCTCCTCAGCTCAGGCCGGTGGCGGGATTGGGGGCGGCGAAGGCCGAGAAGCCGTAGTGCTGCAGCCAGCGGACATCGCTGGCGAACATGTCGCGCAGGTCGGGCATGCCGTATTTCAGCACGCCCAGCCGGTCGACGCCGCAGCCGAAGGCGAAGCCCTGCCAGACGTCGGGGTCCAGGCCGCAGTTGCGCAGCACATTGGGGTGGACCATCCCGCAGCCGAGGATCTCCAGCCAGTCCTTGCCCTGGCCGATCTTCACCTCGCCCCCGGAGCGGTCGCACTGGACGTCCATCTCGGCGCTGGGCTCGGTGAAGGGGAAGTGGTGCGGGCGGAAGCGGGTGACCACGTCCGGGGTCTCGAAGAACCGGCCGAGGAAGGTCTCCAGGGTCCACTTCAGGTGGCCCATGTGGATGGCCTTGTCGATCACCAGGCCCTCGATCTGATGGAACATCGGGGTGTGGGTCTGGTCGCTATCCTTGCGGAAGGTGCGGCCCGGCACGATGACGCGGATCGGCGGCTCCTGGCCCGCGGCGATCCAGGGGGCGGCCGGCTTCTGGTTGGTGCGGTTCATCACCCGGACCTGGACGGGACTGGTGTGGGTGCGCAGCACCTTGCGCTCCCCGGCCTCGTCCTGCGGCAGGAAGAAGGTGTCGTGCATCTCGCGGGCCGGATGCTTGGGCGGGAAGTTAAGCGCGGTGAAATTGTTGAAGTCGGTCTCGATGTCCGGCCCCTCGGCCAGGGCGAAGCCCATCTCGGCGAAGATGGCGATCATCTCGTCCATCACCTGCATGGTGGGGTGGACCGAGCCCTTTCGGCGCGGCGCCGGCGGCAGGGAGAGGTCGACCCGCTCGGCGGCCAGGCGGGCGTCCAGCTCGGCGGCCTCCAGGGTCGCCTTGCGGCTTGCGATGGCGGCGGCCACGCGGTCGCGCAGGCCGTTGATCAGGGGCCCCTGCTCGCGGCGCTCGTCGGGGGACATGGCCCCCAGGGACTTGAGCAGGTCGGAGATGGCGCCCGACTTGCCCAGGGCCGCGACGCGCACGGCCTCCAGGGCGGCGAGGTCGGGGGCCGCGGCGATGGCGGCGGTGAGGTCGGCTTCGAGTTTGGCGGTCATGACACGCGGTTCTTAGAGGGGGTGACAGGGCGCGGAAAGAGGACAGCAAAAAGCCCTCCGGCGGTTCGGCCGAAGGGCTTTGAATGCTTTAGGAGCGAAAAGCTCCCGGGCCTCAAGCCAGAGCGGCGCGAACCTTCTCAGCGATGGCCTTAAACGCGACCGGGTCATTGCCCGCGATGTCCGACAGGACTTTGCGGTCGATCTCGATCCCGGCCAGGTCAAGGCCGTGGATAAAGGTGGCGTAGGTCAGACCTTCGGTGCGGGCCGCGGCGTTGATGCGTTGGATCCACAGCGAGCGGAAGTTACGCTTACGGACCTTGCGGTCGCGGTAGGCGTACTGACCGGCGCGGTCCACCGCGGCCTTGGCGGCGCGGATGGTGTTCTTGCGGCGGCCGTAGAAGCCCTTGGCCTGCTCAAGAACCTTCTTGTGACGGGCGTGGGCGACAACGCCCCTTTTAACGCGTGCCATGTGTCAGTTCTCCGATCAAAGGCCGTAGGGCAGGTAGGTCTTGATGATCTTGGCGTCAGACGCCGTCATGACCTTGGTGCCGCGGTTTTGTCGGATGTACTTGGCGCTGTGGCTCATCAGCCGGTGGCGCTTGCCCGCCACGCCGGCCTTGATCATGCCCGACGCGGTGAGTTTGAAGCGCTTCTTGGCGCCTGACTTGGTCTTCAGTTTCGGCATTTCTCTGCGGAGCGTGAGCCCCGTCCTCTGGCGTATTGATGAACCGTCCTGGCATGCCATTGGGCCAGACGGTTCCGAAGGGGAGGGCGAATACGCGAAAGGGTGCGGGAAAGCAAGGGTTTGAGTCCGGTTCGCGGGTCATCATCGCCGGGGACAACAGGGCCCGGGCGCGTTCATATGACCCCCCGATCCGGAGCGCCCCATGGCCCGCAAGTCCGCCGCCAAGCCCAAGTCCCCGCCCAAGCCCGTCCTCAAGCCGATCCCGCCGGTGCTGCGGGCGCCGGTGATCGGGGCGTTCCTGGCGCGGCCGCGGCTGCTGGCGGCGATCACGGTGGGCCTGGTGGTCTGGGCGCTGAGCGGCGCCTTCGGCCTGAGGGGCAGCACCAGCGCCATCTTCGGCTGGGACGCCACCTGCCTGGTCTTCGTCGTCGCCGTGATGCGGATGATGGGGAACAAGACGCCGGGCGAGATCCGCGCCCAGGCGGCCAGCCAGGATCAGGGCCAGGGGGTGATCCTGGCCCTGGTCACCGTCGCCGCGGCGGTCAGCGTCTGGGCGATCGGCCTGGAGCTGTCCCAGGCCAAGGGCGAGCACGGGCTGGAGAAGGGGCTGCGGGTGACGCTGGCCTTCGGGACGGTGGCGGCCTCCTGGCTGATGGTCCACCTGATCTTCGCCCTGCACTACGCCCATGAGTACTACGCGCCCGACGCCGAGCTCGGCGGGGACAAGGTGGTGGGGGGACTGGGCTTTCCCGGCGGCGAGGCGCCCGACTACTGGGACTTCGTGCACTTCTCGACGGTGATCGGGGTGGCCTCCCAGACCGCCGACGTCACCTTCACCTCCAAGACCCTGCGGCGGATCGGGACCATCCACGGCATCGTGGCCTTCACCTTCAACACCGTGGTCCTGGCGCTGACCATCAACCTGCTGGCCGGATTGTTCGGCGGGGGCTAGGCGACCGGGGCGATGCGGGGCACGCGCTTGATCACCTGCAGGGCCAGGATCAGGGCCGGCACGATGAGGATGGCGGTGAGGGCGAAGGGCGCGCCCGGCGAGACCAGGCTGAAGAGCTGGCCCGCATAGATGGGGCCGCCGATGCGGGCCAGCGCATTGTTGGACATGTTGAGGCCCAGCATCTCGCCCTGGCGGTCGGGCGGGGTGGACTTGGAGATCAGCCCCACCAGGTTGGGGAAGCAGATGGACTGGCCGAAGCCGACGATGGCCAGGCCGAGCACCGCCTGGGCCGGGACCAGGGAGGTGAACTGCACCAGCATGCCGACGAACATCAGGCACAGGCCGGCGATCAGCACCCGGGGCTCGCCGAAGCGGGCCACCAGCCAGCCGGTGGCGATGCCCTGGCTGAAGGCGCCGATCACCCCGATGACCATGAAGGCCAGCCCGATCTGCTGCGGCCCCCAGCCGAACTTGGCGGCGGTCCACAGGCCGTAGGTGGCCTCGATGCCGGCGAAGCCCGAGACGATGACGAAGGAGATGATCAGGATGCGGGCGATCACCGGGTGGGCGAAGGCCTCCCGCAGGGCGACCTGACGGCCGCGGGGCCGCACGTCGGGCGTGCCGGGCCGGGTCTCGCGCACGAACAGCAGCACCCCGAGCGCCGAGGCCAGGCCCAGGCCGGCGGCGGCGAACAGGGGCAGCTGGAAGCCGATGGGGCCGAGGTCGGGCCGGGCCAGCAGGCCCCCCAGGGCCGGGCCGGTCATGAAGCCCATGGAGAAGGCCGAGCCCATCACCCCCATGCGGCCGGCGCGCTTCTCCGGCGGGGTGATGTCGGCCATGCAGCCCTGCAGGGTCGAGATGTTGCCGGCGAAGAAGCCGCCGGCGAACCGGGCGACGAAGGCCACCAGGATGTTGGGAGAGAAGGCGAGCGCCACATAGCAGAGGGCGCTGACGGCGATGGTGACGATCAGCACCGGGCGGCGGCCGACCCGGTCCGACAGCCGGCCCCAGAAGGGCTCCCCCAGGAACTGCCCCGCCGAGAACATCGAGAACAGCAGGGCGATCTGCCAGGCCGGGGCGTCGAAGGCCTTGCCGAAGAAGGGCAGCAGCGGGATCACCACCCCGAAGCCGGCGATGTTGAGGAAGACCACCGACAGCAGGATGACCAGCGCGCGAAGGTCCTGCTTCTCGGCGGTCAGGCTCACGGCGTGGGTTCGTTCAGCTTGCCCAGCGCGATGGCCCGGCGGGTGGCCGAGAGCGCCAGCAGGATGGCCGGCGTCACCACCAGGGCCCCCAGGATGAAGGGGCCGTCCCGCAGCAGCGGCACCATCAGGCCCGCGCAGATGGGGCCGGTCACCCGGGCCAGGGCGCCGGTGGCGTTGTTCAGCCCCATGATCTGACCCTGGCGGTGCGGATCGGCGGTGCGCGAGATGATCGCGCCGACGTTCGGGAAGGCCACCGACTGGCCCGCCGCGGTGAGGCACATCAGGGCGATGGTCATGTAGCCGTTGATGGAGACGATCTGCAGGGCCGCGGCGACGGCCGTCATGCCCATGCCGACCGCCAGCATCACGCCCTCGCCGTACTTCTCCGACATGCGGCCGGTGACCATGGTCTGGAAGAAGAAGGCCGTGGCGCCGGTGAAGGCGAAGCAGACGGCGATGTCGCGCGGACCCCAGCCGAAGCGGGCCTGGGACCAGAGGCCGAACTGGCTCTCGATGCCGGTGAAGGCGAAGCCCACCAGGAAGGTCAGCAGCATCATGCGGCCGATCACCGGATGGCTGACGGCCTCGCCGACGGCCGCCCAGCGGCTGGGCCGGTGGCTGATGCCCTCCTCGCGGACCCGGCTCTCCTTGATGACGATGGCGATGGCGATCACGCAGAGGGCCGCCAGGCCCGAGGCGATGAACAGCGGAATGCGGAAGCCGGCCGGGCCCATGCCCTCGTGGGCGAAGAAGCCCCCCACCGACGGGCCGATGATCAGGCCGACGTTCCAGGCCGCGCCCTGATAGCTCATCTGGCGGGCGCGCTTCTCGGGCGGGGTGACGTCGGCGATGTAGCCCTGCACCACCGCGCCGTTGCCGGCCGCCAGGCCCCCCACCAGGCGGATGGCGAAGGCCACCCAGATGTTGGGGGCGAAGGCCAGCGCCAGGTAGCAGAGGCAGTTGCCCATGATGGTGGAGATCAAGAGCGGGTTGCGGCCGTACTTGTCCGACAGCCGGCCCCACAGGGGTTCGCCGAAGAAGGCGCCCACCGAATAGGCTCCGAAGATCAACCCGATCTGCCAGGGCGCCGCGTCGAAGGACTTGGCGTAGAAGGGCAACAACGGGACGATGATCCCGAAGCCCAACATGTTGATAAAGATGACGGCTATCAGCGACGCCGCAGCAAAACGCGGCGCCGGGGCCTTATACGGCTCGGACTGGGACATAATGATCTGGTGTTAGGCTGCACCGCTGGGGGCGTAAAGACCCAGCGTGACGCTCGGTTGTCGCGGGGGGGAGAAAACCTTCCCTCCCCTTCATGGGGAGGGTGGACGAAGCGAAGCTTCGGACGGGTGGGGAGTGCTGGCCACACTTCCCCACCCCGGTCGCTATGGCGACCTGCCCCTCCCCATGAAGGGGAGGGAGGGCGCACGAAAAAGCGGCCGCCCCTGGGGACGGCCGCCTTCGGTATTGTCGCCGGCTTTTTAGCGGGGCGCCAGGATCATGATCATCTGGCGGCCTTCCATGCGGGGCTCGTACTCGACCTTGGCCACCGGCTCGAAGTCGGCCTTCACCTGCTGGAGCAGCTTCATGCCAAGTTCGGGGTGGGCGAGTTCGCGGCCACGGAAGCGCAAGGTCACCTTCACCTTGTCGCCCTCTTCGAAGAAGCGGTGCATGGAGCGCGCTTTGACTTCGTAGTCGTGGATGTCGATGTTGGGACGGAGCTTGATCTCCTTGATCTCCACCACCTTCTGACGTTTGCGCGCCTCGTTCTTCTTCTTCTGCTCCTGGAACTTGAACTTGCCGTAGTCCAGGATCTTGCAGACGGGCGGATCAGCATTCGGCACGATCTCGACCAGGTCGAGGCCCGCCTCCTCGGCGGCCTCCAGAGCGGAAGAGGTCGGCATCACGCCCTGCTTCTCACCGTGCTGATCGATGAGCAGAACTTTTGGGACGCGGATATCGTCATTGATGCGCGGTCCGTCTTTGACGGGCGGCGCCTGCATGGGGCGGCGAATAGGCTTTTGCTCCGTGAGCTATTTCAAGGCGAACGCACCGGCCGCGCGAGAGCGCTCCGGGGTGTTCAGTTAGTATATGACCCTGCGGCTCCCCGCGATCAAGCGCCGCCGGGGGCTGGCGCCAAAGCATTCGCCGCCTGTGCGACGCTCGCCACAGCCAGATCGCCGAGATTGTCGGCCTGCAGCACCGCCACATGGCCGCGCGGGGCCGACAGGGCGGGGTCCGAGGCGTTGGAGAACAGCACGATGGTGGGGGCGCCGGTGGCGGCGGCCAGATGCAGCGGGCCGGTGTCGTTTCCCACCACCAGGGCCGCCTTGGCGCCCAGGATGGCGATGCGGGCGAAGTCGGTGCGGCCGGTGAGGTCGCGGGCCTTGCCCACATAGCGCTGAATCTGGCGGGCCACGGCGCTTTCCTGGGGGCCACCCAGGATGACGATGTCGAAGCCGCGGTCGTAGAGCAGCTTGCCCAGCTCGCCGTAGCGCTCCACCGGCCAGCGCTTGTCCAGCCGGTGGGCCGAGCCGCCGGGGATGAAGAGGACATAGGGCCGGGGCATGACGCCCCCGGCCACGGGGCGTTCCTGCGGCGCCTTACGCAGCACCCAGGAGAGGTCCGGCGGCGGGGCGGCGCCCGGCTCGGTGGGGGCGTCGGGCCAGATGCCGGCGTATTTCAGCTGGTCGGCCTGGCGCTCCAGGGTGTGCATGGAATTGCGGTGCGGGTTCTTGTGCGGCAGGGCGCAGCCCATGGCGATCCCCGACCACTCGGGCGGGAAGGGCCGCAGCATCTGGAAGATGCGGTTCGAGGCCGAGGAGGTCTGCAGGTCGTAGACCCGGTCGTACTTGGCCTTCTTGATCCGGGCGCGCAGGGCCAGCCAGGCGCCGGGGCCGTTGGGCTTGCCGTCGGTCTCCACCGCGTTGAAATAGGGCGAGCTCTTGGCCAGGCCCTCGAACTGCGGGGTGGTGAGCAGGGTGATGTGGGCGCGCTTGTGCGCCTCGCGGATCTTCTTCATGGCCGCGAGCGCCAGGACGAAGTCCCCCAGCGCCGACAGCTTGATCACCAGGACCTTCTTGATCTCACGCGCCATGGGCTCTGGCCTCCAGCACGCGTTCATAGGCCGCCATTGTGGCCGAACACATGGCCTCGGCCGAATAAAGCTGGCGGGCCCGGTTGGAGGCCAGTTCGCCCATCTTCGCCAGCTTGGCGGGACCGGCGTCGAGGGCCAGCGCCAGGGCCTTGGCCCAGGCGTCGACGTCGCCGGGCGGGGTCAGCCAGCCGGTCTTGCCGTCCAGCACGGTCTCGGTGGCGCCGCCGTGGGCCGAGGCGATCACCGGGCGCCCCATGGCCTGGGGCTCGACGGCGGTGCGGCCGAAGGACTCCGGCACGGTGGTGGGCAGGATCGCCAGGTCGCACAGCAGGAAGGCGGCCGGCATGTCGTCGCAGTGGCCCACCAGCTTGATCTCGGCCGACAGTCCCGCATCGACGATCGCCGCCTCCAGCTCCTCGCGGTAGTCCGTGCGGCCCTGGTCGTCGCCGGCGAAGATGATCAGGAAGTCGCCCCGGCCCTCCGCCTTCAGCCGGGCGGCGGCGGCGATGACGGTCAGATGGCCCTTGATGCGGGTCAGGCGTCCCCCCAGCAGGATCTTGAGACGCCGGTCGTCGGCGGCGATCCCCCAGGCGGCGCGCAGGGCCTCGAGGCGCTCCGGCGTCACCTGGGCCGGATTGAAGCGGTCGAGGTCCACGCCGCGGGGGATGGTGACGATCTTGTCCGGCGACAGGTCGTGCTGCTCCAGGACGTGGTCGCGGGTGTAGTCGGAATTGGCGATCACCAGGTCGCCCCGGGTCATCACCGCATTGTACCAGCGCTTGAGCCTGGACTTGGCGTTGTAGATCCCGTGATAGGTGGCCACGAAGGGGGTTCCCGTCACCTGGGCCGCCCACAGGGCCGAGAAGGCCGGCGCCCGGCTCCGCGCATGGACCAGGCTGACCTTCTCCTTGCGGATCAGGTCCACCAGCCGGGCGGCGTTGCCCAGCATCACCAGGGGGTTCTTCGACTGCACCGGCATCTGGGCCAGGCGGCCGCCGTCGGCCTCCAGGCGCGCGGTCATGCGGCCGCCCCGGGTGGCCACCAGGGCCTTGCCGCCGGCGCGCACCACGGCGTTGGCCACGTCGATCGTGGTCTGTTCGGCGCCGCCGGTCTCGAGCTCGGGGACGACCTGCAGCAATGTGAAGTTGGGAGGCAGTGTCACGGCCATCTGCATAACGCACTGCGGGGGCGCGTAAAGCCCGTCGCACGCTGACGGCGCGCCGCGCACGGGCTATTGATCGGGGTATGAGCCAAGAGACCGGATTCCTGACGCGGCCGGACGGCGCGCGCATCGCCTGGCGCCGGGTGGCGGGGGCGCAGCCCACCGTGGTCTGGCTGGGGGGCTTCCGCTCCGACATGGCCGGGACCAAGGCCCAGGCCCTGGCGGACTGGGCCCTGGCGCGGGGCCAAGCCTATCTGCGCTTCGACTATTTCGGCCACGGGGAGTCCGACGGCGACTTCGCCGAGGGGACCATCACCCGCTGGCGGGAGGACGCCCTGGCGGTCCTCGACGAGCTCACCACGGGGCCCTTGGTCCTGGTGGGCTCCTCCATGGGCGGATGGATCGCCTGCCTGGCCGCCGCGGTGCGGGCCGAACGGATCCGCGCCCTCGTGCTGATCGCCCCCGCGCCCGACTTCACCGAGAAGCTGATGGCGCCCGGGATCGACGCCGCCGGCCGTGAGGCCCTGGCCCGGGACGGGGTCTGGATGCGACCCTCCGAGTACGGAGATCCCTATCCGATCACGGCCGCCCTGCTGGAGGACGGCGCCCGCTGGTCGATCCTGCCGGGGCCCGTGCCGATCACCGCGCCGGTGCGCATCCTGCAGGGCGGGGCCGATCCCGACGTCCCCTGGCGCCACGCCCTGGAGCTGGCCCAGGCGCTGAACGGCGACGACGTGGTCTTCACGCTGATCAAGGACGGTGACCACCGGCTGTCGCGGCCGCAGGACATCGCCCGGCTGCTGGCGGCCCTGGACGAGGTCGCCTGATGGAGCCGGCCGCCCCGCCCCGCATGCCGACCTTCGGGGAAGCCACGCGGGTCTGGGCCAGGATCGGTCTGCTGAGCTTCGGCGGCCCGGCCGGCCAGATCGCCCTGATGCACAAGATGCTGGTGGAGGAGCGCCGCTGGATCGGGGAGCGGCGGTTCCTGCACGCGCTGAACTACTGCATGCTGTTGCCCGGTCCCGAGGCGCAGCAGCTGGCCATCTATATCGGCTGGCTGATGCACCGGACCGCCGGCGGCCTGGTGGCCGGCCTGCTGTTTGTTCTCCCCGGCGCCCTGGTGATGCTGGGCCTCAGCATCGGCTACGCCCTCTACGGCGGGACGCCGGTGGCGGCCTCCCTGTTCCTGGGGGTGAAGTCGGCGGTGCTGGCGGTGGTGATCGCCGCGGTGATCCGCATCGCCGGGCGAGCGCTGAAGGGCCAGGCGTCAGTGGCCCTGGCCGTGGCGGCCTTCCTGGGCCTGTTCCTGCTGCACATTCCCTTCCCGGCCATCATCGCCCTGGCCGGCCTGGCGGGCTGGCTGAAGCCCGACCTGTTCCAGGCGCCCGGCCACGAGCAGGATATCGACGAGGGCCCGCGGGGCCTGGTGGACGAGGTCATCGCCCGGGGGCAGGCCCCCCATGTCGTCCCGTCGCGCGGCCGGGTCCTGAAGGTGCTGGCGGTCTGGCTGCCGCTCTGGCTGGCGCCCTTCGCCGCCCTGTTCGTCCTCACCGGTCCCGCCAGCGTCTGGACCCGGCTGGCGGGGTTCTTCGGCACCATGGGGGTGGTGACCTTCGGCGGCGCCTATGCGGTCCTGACCTATGTGGCCCAGGCCGCCGTCGAGGGCTTCGGCTGGCTGGCGCCCGGCGAGATGGTGGATGGCCTGGGCCTGGCCGAGACCACGCCGGGGCCCCTGATCCTGGTCCTGCAGTTCGTGGGCTTCCTGGCCGCCTATCGCCAGCCGGGGGACCTCGCGCCCCTGCTGGCGGGAAGCCTGGGCGCCCTGCTCACCACCTGGGTCACCTTCGCCCCCTGCTTCCTGTGGATCTTCCTGGGCGCCCCCTATGTGGAGGCCCTGCGGGGACACAGGGCGGCGGCCCGGGCCCTGGCGGCGGTGACGGCGGCGGTGGTGGGCGTGATCGCCAACCTGGCGGTCTGGTTCGCCCTGCACACCCTGTTCGGGGAGGTGAAGCGGGTCGCGGTGTTCGGGATCGGACCGGACCTGCCGGTGCTGTCCAGTCTGGACTGGCGGGCCGCGGTGCTGAGCCTGGCCGCCATGATCGCCATGCTGCGCTTCAAGACCGGCATGCTGCCGACCCTGGCGGCCTGCGCGGCGGCGGGTTGGGCGCTGTCGCGGATCTAGCCGCCCGCCGCCAGGATCGCCGCCAGCCCCTCGCGATAGGTCGGGTACATCGGCCGCCAGCCCAGCTCGGCCTTGGCGCGCGCGTTGGAGACCCGCTTGGTCTCGGCGTAGAAGCGCCGCGCCGAGGGGGTGAGGGCGTCGAGGTCCAGGACCTCCTCCGGCGGCGGCTCCATCCCCAGCAGCCTGGCGGCGTAGGCGATCACCTCGCTGTTGGGAGCCGGCTCGTCGTCGCAGAGGTTGTAGACGCCGCCGGCGCGCGGCCGGGCGATGGAGGCCTCCAGGCCCGCGGCCAGGTCGTCCACATGGATGCGGCTGAACACCTGGCCCGGCGCGGCGACCCGGCGGGCGCGGCCCGCCCGCAGGCGGTCGAAGGCGCAGCGGCCGGGGCCGTAGATGCCGGGCAGGCGGTGGATGGTGACCGTCAGGCCCATGCCGCGGCCCACCTCGAGCCAGTCGCGCTCGGCGCCCACCCGGCGCGCGCCCTCCAGGGACTGGGCGGCCAGGCGGCTGTCCTCGAACACCCAGCCGCCGCGCCGGTCGCCATAGACCCCGGTGGTGGAGAGGTAGCCGATCCAGTCGGGAATGGCGCCAGCCCGGGCCATCGGCCGGACCAGGGCCGGCAGGGCCGGGCAGCCCAGTTCGTTGGGCGGGGCGGTGATCAGGATCGCCTGGGCCCGGCCCATCTCGGCGGCGATCGCGTCGGGGTCGCTCACCGGAACCGGCTCCACGCCCTCGGCGGCCAGGCGTGCGGCCCCGCCTTCGTCGCGGAAGCTGGCGGCCACGGTCCAGCCCTGCGGGATCAGGCGTCTGGCCAGGGCCCGGGCGGAGAAGCCGTAACCGAAGACGAAGAGGCGCAAGGGTCAGGCCCCCCTAGAGCAGGGCCTGGATCGCGGCGCGGGCGGCCTCGGCGAACTCGGGACGGCGCAGGGCGAAGGCCACATTGGCGCGCAGCAGGCCGATCTTGTCGCCGCAGTCGTAGGTGGTCCCCTCGTATTCCAGGGCGTGGAAGGCCTGGCTCTTCATCAACTGGGCCATGCCGTCGGTGAGCTGGATCTCGCCGCCGGCGCCCTTGCCCTGGCGCTCCAGCAGCTCGAAGATCTCCGGCTGCAGGATATAGCGGCCCGAGATGAATAGGTTCGAGGGCTCGGTTCCGGGGGCGGGCTTCTCCACCATGCCGGTCATGCGGTTCAGGCGGCCGTCCTGGCGCTCCAGGGCCACGATGCCGTACTTGTGGGCCTCGCCGTCCGGGCAGGGCTCCACGGCGATGATGTTGCCGCCGACCTTCTCATAGGAGGCCACGGCCTGGGCCAGGGCCGGAACCTCGGCGGCCATCAGCATGTCGGGCAGCATGACGGCGAAGGGCTCGTCGCCGATGATGTGGCGGGCGCACCAGACCGCGTGGCCGAGCCCCAGGGGCGCCATCTGGCGCACGAAGCTCATGCCGCCCGGGGTGGGCAGGTCGGCGCGGACCTCGGCCAGGATGTCGGCCTTGCCCTTGGCCTGCAGGGCGTTCTCGATCTCCGGATTGGCGTCGAAATAGTCCTCGATGGCGCCCTGGCCGCGCCCGGTGACGAAGACGATGTGCTCGATGCCCGCGGCGCGCGCTTCCTCCACCACATAGGACAGGATCGGCCGGTCGAAGATGTTGAGCATGTTCTTCGGCGTGGTCTTGGCGCCGGGAAGCACCCGGGTCCCCAGACCCGCCACGGGAAGTACGGCCTTGCGCACGCGTTTGGTCATTCAGTCCTCCGTCGGGCTTTGACTAGAGGAGCCAGGGCGCGAAATCCATCGGGCGTTTGTGACAAGGCCTGCGAAAACTTGCCCTGCCTGTCGGCTACTCGACAGTGACCGACTTGGCCAGGTTGCGGGGCTGGTCGACGTCGGCGCCCTTCTGCACGGCCACGTAATAGGCCAGCAGCTGGATGGGGGCCGAGAAGACCAGCGGCGCCACCAGGGGATCGCAGGTCGGCGCGATGATCAGCTTGATGCCGGGGGGCGCGTGCTTGGCGCCTTCGGCGTCGGTGATCAGGATGATCGGGCCGCCGCGGGCCATGACCTCGCTCATATTGGACATGGTCTTTTCGAAGAGCGCGTCGGAGGGCGCGATGACGATCACCGGGGTGGCCTCGTCGATCAGGGCGATGGGGCCGTGCTTCAGCTCGCCGGCGGCGTAGCCCTCGGCGTGGATGTAGCTGATCTCCTTGAGCTTCAGGGCGCCTTCGAGGGCCAGGGCCGACATGGCGCCACGGCCGAAATAGAGCACGTCCCGGGCCTTGGCGAGTTCGGGCGCCAGGGCCCGGATGGTCTCCTCCACCGCGATGGATTGCGCGATCAGGCGCGGCGCCTCCAGCAGCAGCTTGGAGAGGCGGGCCTCCTCGGCGGCGTCGATCTTGCCCCGCGCGGCGGCCGCGGCGATGGCGAGGGCGGTGAGGGCCGCCACCTGGCTGGTGAAGGCCTTGGTGGAGGCCACCCCGATCTCGGGGCCGGCATGGGTGGGGAAGAGGACGTCGGCCTCTCTCGCCATGGTGGACTCGTGGACATTGACCACCGCGGCGGTCTGCAGCCCCTGGGCCTTGCACCAGCGCAGGGCCGCGAGCGTGTCGGCGGTCTCGCCCGACTGGGAGACGACGATGGCCAGGGTGCCTTGGGTGACCGGCGGCTCGCGGTAGCGGAACTCCGAGGCCACCTCGACATCGACGGGAATGCGGGCCAGGCGCTCGAACAGGTAGCGGCTGATCAGGCCGGCATAGAAGGCGGTGCCGCAGGCGATGATCTGGACGCGGTCGATCTTGGCGAAGTCGACCCCGCCGGGGGCGGTGGCGCGGCCGGTGACGGGGTCGAGATAGGCCGAAAGCGTGTGCTGGCAGGCGTCGGGCTGATCATGGATCTCCTTCTCCATGAAGTGCCGGTAGTTGCCGCGCTCCACCAGGGCCGCCGAGGGGGAGACGACGCGCATCTCGCGGGTCACCGCCTGGCCGTGCTCGTTGAAGATGGAGGCGGTGTTGTGGTCGATGGCGACGTAGTCGCCCTCCTCCAGATAGGCGATGCGGGTGGTGAAGGGGCCGACGGCCAGGGCGTCGGAGCCGAGGAACATCTCGCCCGACCCATAGCCCACCACCAGGGGGCTGCCGCGGCGGGCGCCCAGGATCAGGTCGTCGCGGCCCTGGATGAGCACGGCGATGGCGTAGGCGCCCTTGAGCCGGTCCAGGGTCGCCTTCAAAGCGGCCAGCGGCTCCAGGCCCGAGGCGAGCTCGGTGTCCAGCAACTGGGCGATGACCTCGGTGTCGGTCTGGCTCTCGAAGGTCCGGCCCTGGCTCTCCAGCTCGCGGCGCAACTCGGCGAAGTTCTCGATGATGCCGTTGTGCACCAGGGTCACCCGGCCGGCCTGCTGCGGGTGGGCGTTGATCTCCGACGGCGCGCCGTGGGTGGCCCAGCGGGTGTGGCCGATGCCGACCATGGCCTTCAGGGGATGTTCGACCAGGACGTCCTCGAGGGCGCGGATCTTGCCCTTGGCCCGCCGCCGCTCGACCTTGCCGTCCACCACGCCGGCGATTCCGGCGGAATCGTAGCCGCGATATTCCAGCCGCTTGAGGCTCTCCAGCAGCCGGTCCTGGACGGGGGCCGTGCCGACAATGCCGATGATCCCGCACATGGACGTGGAGTTCCTTTTGCCGTGGCCCTAAGCCGCGATAATCTTGAAGACAGCGCCGCCTTTAGCATTCGCAAACGGGGCGTCGATTAAATCTCAGTTTCGTATCGTTTCGAGAGCCCCACCTAGATGACCAAACGCGCCTATTTCGGGACCGACGGCATCCGCGGCCAAGCCAACAGCCACCCCATGACCGCGGAGGTGGCGCTGCGCGTCGGCCTGGCGGCGGGCAAGCTGTTCATGTCCCAGGACGACCGGCGGCACATGGTGGTGATCGGCAAGGACACCCGGCTGTCGGGCTACATGGTGGAGCCGGCCCTGGTGGCGGGGTTCGCCAGCGTGGGGATGGACGTGCGCCTGCTGGGGCCGCTGCCGACGCCGGGGGTGGCGATGATGACCCGGTCCCTGCGCGCCGACCTGGGGGTGATGATCTCGGCCTCGCACAACGCCTATCTGGACAACGGCATCAAGCTGTTCGGCCCTGACGGCTACAAGCTGTCGGACGAGCGCGAACTGGAGATCGAGGCCCTGATGGACCAGGGGCTGACCGAGGGCCTGGCGCCGCCGGCGGGCCTGGGCCGGGTGGCCCGCATCGACGACAGCCAGGCGCGCTATGTGGAGATCGCCAAGGCCACCTTCCCGCGCCGCCTGAGCCTGGCGGGCCTGCGGGTGGTGATCGATTGCGCCAACGGGGCGGCCTACAAGGTGGCGCCGGTGGTGCTCTACGAACTGGGCGCCGAGGTGATCAAGGTGGGCGTCGATCCCGACGGCACCAATATCAACGAGGAATGCGGCTCCACCCACCCCGAGGCCATGGTCCGGGCGGTGAAGGAGTATCGCGCCGACATCGGCATCGCGCTGGACGGCGACGCCGACCGGCTGGTGATCTGCGACGAGAAGGGCCACGTGGTCGACGGCGACCAGATCATGGCCCTGATCGCCGACAACTGGGCCAAGCGCGACCGCCTGACCGGCGGCGGGGTGGTGGCGACGGTGATGTCCAACCTGGGCCTCGAACGCTTCCTCAGCGCCCGCAATCTGAAGCTGGAACGCACCGCCGTGGGCGACCGGGCGGTGATGGTGCGGATGCGCGAGGGCGGGTTCAATCTCGGCGGCGAGCAGTCGGGTCACATGATCATGTCGGACTTCTCCACCACCGGCGACGGCCTGCTGGCGGCCCTGCAGGTGTTGGCGGTGCTGAAGCAAACCGAGAAGCCGATGAGCGAACTGGCCCATCAGTTCGAGCCCGTGCCTCAGAGGCTGGAGAACGTGCGCTTCGCCGGCGGCAAGCCCCTGGAGGACGAGCAGGTCAAGAAGGTGCTGGCCGCCGCCGAGGTCCGCCTGAACGGGACCGGACGCCTGGTGGTCCGCGCCTCCGGCACCGAGCCCCTGATCCGGGTCATGGCCGAGGGCGACGACGAGAAGCTGGTCCGCGACGTGGTCCGCGACATCGTCGGCGCGGTGAAGAAGGCCGCCGCCTAGGGTTGCGCGGGTCGCTCTGCAATTGCGCAGAACGGCCCTGCAATCACACAGATTGAACCGCTGAAGCTTGCGAAATATCTCCGCCGCTCCTTGGAGAGGGCGAGCGATGACGCGTTTCCTGAAGTGGCTGGGCCTGGGCCTGGCCGGTGTGGCGGGGCTGGTGATTCTGGCGGTGGGCCTGGTCTACGGGGGGACCGAGATCATGCTGCGGACCCCGCACGCCAAGGCGCCGGTGACGATCACCGCGTCGCGCGATCCCGGCGCCGTGGCCCGGGGCGCGAGGCTGGCCAAGGTCTATGGCTGCAACGACTGTCATGGCGGCGCCCTGGAGGGCCGGCTGTTCTTCGACGAGATGCCTCTGGCCCGGATCGCGGGACCAAACCTCAGCCTGAAGATCGGCCACCAGTCGGACGCCGACCTGGCCCGCGCCATCCGCATGGGGGTGGCCTCCGACGGTCGGGCTCTGTGGATCATGCCCTCCGAGGCCTTCGCCAGCCTGACCGACGCCGAGACCGCCGACCTGCTGGCCTATCTGCGCAGCACGCCGCCCACCGGCCATCCGCAGATCGACAAGCAGATCGGACCGGTCGGCCGCCTGGGGGCCGTGCTGGGCAAGTTCCGCTCCGCGCCGGCCCAGATCGCGGCCAACGGCAAGACGGGCCTGCCTGACCTCGGCCCGCAGTTCGCCCAGGGCCGCAGCCTGGCCCGGGCCTGCGTGGAGTGCCACGGCGCCGACCTGAAGGGCTCGGCGGGGGTCAAATCGCCGGACCTGACCATCGCCGGCGCCTATGACGAGGCCGATTTCGAGCGCCTGCTGCGCACGGGAATCGCGGCGGGGAATCGCAGGCTCGGGCTGATGAGCGAGACCGCGCCGGGGCGGTTCAACGCCTGGAGCCACGAAGAAATCGGCGCCCTACACGCGTATTTGAAGGCCCGTGCCGCTGCGGCAACCTGAAGCCGGGGGCTTTCTCGGGTGTTCAACCCCTGGAATTCATGTCAGCTTCGTAATGTTCAGGGCCGCTCGACCGGCCCTGACGAAGAAAAGAGTTCTGGGAGGATACATGCAGCGTAACCCCGTCATCACGGGCGTGACGCGAGGACCGGCTCGAGCCGCCAGCTCGATCGCCTGCCTCGCCTTCGTCGCGCTCCTCGCCGTGGCCTTCTGGGCCGGCGCCCTCTGGATCGGGACCGAGCTTCTCAACCTGCTGGCCCGCTAAGACCGCGCAGGTTCGGACGCCGCCGATCGACGCCCCGTCAGGGGCATGACCGATCTCGCCCTGGGCGAGCCCTGGCCTCTGCGCCCCATCCCCGCCGCCATAGCCCTGTCGCGCGGGCCTAGGCCCGGCCGATGCTTGCGTATTTGAAGCCGCGCGAGCGCAGGTCCTCGGGCTTGTAGACATTGCGCAGGTCGACCATGACCGGGGCCTTCATCAGGTCCTTGATGCGGTCGAGGTCGAGCGCCCGGAACTGGTCCCACTCGGTGATGAGCACCAGGACGTCGGCGCCCGTGGCCGCGGCGTAGGCGTCGTCCTTGAAGTCGACATCCTTGAGCATGTGCTTGGCCTCCTCCCCCTCGGGGTCGTAGGCCTGCACCTTGGCGCCCAGCTTCTGCAGGGCTGGGATGATGTCCAGCGCCGGGGCGTCGCGCATGTCGTCGGTGTTGGGCTTGAAGGTCAGGCCCAGGACCCCGATGGTCTTTCCGGCCAGATCGCCCTCCAGGGCGGCGGCCACCTTGGTGGCCATGGCCTTCTTGCGGGCGTCGTTGATCTCCACCGTCGTCTCGATCAGCCGCACCGGGCTGCCGGCGTCGGTGGCGGTGCGCACCAGGGCCAGCGTGTCCTTCGGGAAGCAGGAGCCGCCATAGCCTGGGCCGGCGTTGAGGAACTTGCCGCCGATCCGCTTGTCCAGGCCGATGCCGCGGGCCACCTGCTGGACATCGGCGCCCAGGGCCTCGCAGAGGTCGGCGATCTCGTTGATGTAGGTGATCTTCAGCGCCAGGAAGGCGTTGGCGGCGTACTTGATCAGCTCGCTGGTGCGGCGGCTGGTGAAGACGATCGGCGTTTCGTTGAGATAGAGCGGCCGGTAGAGCTCGGTCATCACCGGCCGGGCGCGCTCGTCCTCCAGGCCCACCACCACGCGGTCGGGGCGCTTGAAATCCTCGATGGCCGCGCCCTCGCGCAGGAACTCCGGGTTGGAGACCACGGCGAACTGGGCGTCGGGGCGCTTGGCCTTGATGATGCGCTCGATCTCGTCGCCGGTGCCCACCGGCACGGTGGACTTCGTCACGATGACGGTAAAGCCGTCCAGCAGGCCGGCGATCTCCTCGGCGGCGGCGTAGACATAGGAGAGGTCGGCATGGCCGTCGCCGCGGCGCGACGGCGTGCCCACGGCGATGAACACCGCGTCGGCCTTCTTCACCGCCGCGGCGGCCTCGGTGTCGAAGGACAGGCGACCGGCCTTGACGTTCTGGGCCACCAGCACGTCCAGCCCCGGCTCGAAGATCGGGATGCCCCCGTTCTTCAGGCGCTCGATCTTGCCGGCGTCCTTGTCGATGCAGATCACGTCATGGCCGAAGTCGGCGAAGCAGGCCCCGCTCACCAGGCCCACATAGCCGGTGCCAATCATCGTCACGTGCATCTTCTATCCCCGAGTTCGAGCAGGCCCTGCGTCAGGCCGGTACATCTTTTTGCGGCGCAGCAAAAGTGGCGCCGCGCGGATCAGACTTCCTGATTGTAGGCGCCCACCTGCGGGCGTTTGCCCAGGCGCGGCTTCACTTCCTCATGGAAGAGGGCGCGCATGTCGGCGTCGGACTGGGTGCTCTCCACCACCACCACGATCTCCGGCTTGTTGGAGGAGGCGCGCACCAGGACCCAGGAACCGTCCTCTAGGGCGACGCGGACGCCGTTGACGGTGATCACCTCGACGATCTTCCGTCCCAGGATGGTCCCGCCGGCCAGGGCCAGGGCCTCGTACTCGGCCACCACATCGTCCACCACGCCGTACTTCACCTCGTCGCCGCAGTGGGGCGACATGGTCAGGGAGGTGTAGGCGATGGGCAGGGCGTCCTTCAGCTCCGAGAGCTTCTTGTCGGGATTGCGGTCCATCATCGCCAGGATGGCGGCGGCCGCCGTCAGGCCGCAGTCGTAGCCGCGCCCCAGGGGATCGTTGAAGAAGAAGTGGCCGCTCTTCTCGAAGCCGGCGAGCGCGCCCAGCTCGGCGGTCTTGCGCTTGATGTAGGAGTGGCCGGTCTTCCAGTAGACCGTCTTGGCGCCGTTGGCGGCCAGGACCGGGTCGGTGGCGTAGAGGCCGGTGGACTTCACGTCGACCACGAAGGTGGCGTTCTTGTGCAGGACCGAGAGGTCGCGGGCCAGCATCAGGCCGATCTTGTCGGCGAAGATCTCCTCGCCGGTGTCGTCCACCACCCCGCACCGGTCGCCGTCGCCGTCGAAGCCGAGCGCCAGGTCCGCGCCGTGCTCGCGGACGGCCTTGGCCATCTCCTGCAGCATCTCGTGGTCCTCGGGATTGGGGTTGTAGCGCGGGAAGGTCCAGTCGAGCTCGCAGTCCATCTCGATCACCTCGACCCCCATGCGGCGCAGGGCGTCGGGGGCGAAGGCGCCGGCCGTGCCGTTGCCGCAGGCGCAGATCACCTTCAGGGGACGCTTCACGGCCACGCGGCGCACGATGTCGGCGACGTAGCGCTCGGGGACGCCGGTGACGTGGGTCAGGGAGCCGCCGGGCTGGAACTTGCCCAGGCCGCCCAGGACGATCTCCTTCAGCCGGCCCATCTCGACGGGGCCGAAGGTGAGGGGCCGCTGGGCGCCCATCTTCACCCCGGTCCAGCCGTTCTCGTTGTGGCTGGCGGTGACCATGGCCACGCAGGGGGCGTCGAGGTCGAACTGGGCGAAATAGGCGATGGGCGACAGGGCCAGGCCGATGTCGAGCACCTCGCAGCCCGCGGCCAGCAGGCCGACGGTGAGGGCCTGTTTCACCGAGATGGAGTAGGAGCGGAAGTCGTGGCCCACCACGATCTTCTTCTGGCCCAGCTCCTGGATATAGGTCCCCAGGCCGACCCCCAGGGCCTCGATCCCCAGGAGGTTGATGTCGGGCCCCAGCAGCCAGCGCGCGTCGTATTCCCGGAAGCCGGTGGCCTTAACCAGCGGATAGATTTCGTAGTCGAGGGTATTGGGGACGAGGTCGGCGCGCGGGACAGGAAGCATCGGAACTCCATCGGACGTGTTCGTGCAGGGGTCTTAAAGGTCTTGAGGCCTTAAGACCATGCGAACGCGAGCCTTGAACTTACGTTTCGTGACGTTTGCTACACGCCGGCGCGCACCAGGTCGTGAACGCGCAAGATTCCGACCGGCTTTGCGCCCTCCACCACGAAGAGCACGGTGACCATGGGCAGGGGGTCGCTCATCAGGGCCAGGGCCTCGCCGGCCAGCATGCCGGGGGGCGCGGTCTTCTTGGGGCCCGGGGTCATGACCTCGCCGGCGGTGTGGCCCATCAGGCCGTCGATGTGGCGGCGCAGGTCGCCGTCGGTGATCACGCCGCGCAGGGCGCCGTCCGGACCGGTGACGCCGACGATGCCGAAGGCCTTCTCCGTCATCACCAGCAGGGTCTGGGCCATGGGGGTGTCCAGGGACACCAGGGGCAGTTCGTCGGCGCCGTGCATCAGGTCCCCGACCGTGCGCAGCATGGCGCCCAGCTTGCCGCCGGGGTGGAAGGTCTTGAAGTCCCGGGCGGTGAAGCCCCGGCGTTCCAGCAGGGCGACGGCCAGGGCGTCGCCGAGCGCGATCTGCAGGGTGGTCGACGTGGTGGGCGCCTTGACCTCGGCGGTGGCCTCCGCGGCGTCGGCCAGTTGCAGCACCACGTCGGCGGCCTTGCCGAGCGCGCTCTTGGCGTCGGCGGTCAGGGCGATCAGCGGGATGTGGAAGCGCTTCGAATAGGCCAGGACGTCGGCCAGCTCCTTCACCTCGCCCGACTTGGACAGGCAGAGCACCACGTCGCCCTCGGCGATCATGCCCAGGTCCCCGTGGCTGGCCTCATTGGCGTGGACGAAGAAGGCCGGCGCGCCGGTGGAGGCGAAGGTGGCGGCGATCTTGCGCGCCACGTGGCCGGACTTGCCGATGCCGGAGCAGACGATCTTGCCCTTGGCGGCGTGCAGGATGTCCACCGCCCGGGCGAAGGCCTCCCCCAGGCCGTCGGCCTGCTGGGTGAGGGCGGCGGCCTCGGCGGCCAGCACCCGGCGGCCCACGGCCACGGCGTCGAAATCGGTCATTGGGTCGGCGATATGGCTTGGCTCTGCAGGTCGGAAACCGCCTGCCGGGCCTGGTTGAGACGCTGGTTCGAGGCGTCGGATTCGCGCTTCATCGCCGCCTGCATGGCCGGGGTCCGCTGCGCCGGGGTGTGTCCGAAGGGCCCCCACGAACGGTCGCCCAGCCCCTGGGGCCAGACGGCGGCCAGCGCCACCATAAGCAGGGCGGCCAGGGCCAGGGCGGGGAAGAACAGGCGGTCACGCATGGTCGTCCGCATATAGCGGCTCGAATCGGCCTGGGCCAGCGAACCCTTGACGCCCCGGCCCCCGCGCCCTAGCCCGCAGGCGTCGCCACAATGGAGGTTTCCGCGTGCCCACCCTGATCCTGCTGCGCCATGGCCAGAGCCGCTGGAACCTCGAGGACCGCTTCACCGGCTGGGTGGATGTGGACCTGACGCCGGAGGGCGAGGCCCAGGCAACCAAGGGCGGGGAGCTGATCAAGGCCGCGGGCCTGCAGATCGACCGCGCCTTCACCTCGGTCCTGACCCGCGCCATCCGCACCTGCTGGCTGGCCCTGACCGCGGCCGACCAGGTCTTCGTGCCGGAGATCAAGGACTGGCGGCTCAACGAGCGCCACTATGGCGGGCTGACGGGCCTGAACAAGACCGAGACCGCCGCCAAGCACGGCGCCGACCAGGTGAAGATCTGGCGCCGGTCCTATGACGTGCCGCCGCCGCCGCTGCCGCCCGGCGGCGAGTTCGACTTCAGCAAGGACCGCCGCTACGCTGGCGCGACCCTGCCCGACACCGAGAGCCTGAAGACCACCCTGGATCGGGTCGCCCCCTACTGGACCGCCGAGATCGCCCCCAAGCTCGCCGCCGGCGAGACGGTGCTGGTGGCCGCCCACGGCAATTCCCTGCGGGCCATCGTCAAGCTGATCTACGCCCTGTCGTCCGATGCGATCATCGACGTCGAGATTCCCACCGGCAATCCGCTGCTGATCGAGCTGGACGCCGCCCTGAAGCCGACCTCGGCGCGCTACCTAGACGCCGAGCGCGCGACGAAGCTGCCCACCTACGGTAGCTAGCGGGCTGCGGCCCGCAGCGCCGTGGCGATCTGGGTGTCGGTGCGGCGGATGGCGAGCAGCAGGACGCCGGCCACCAGAGCCGGGATCGCCGCCCAGGGCTGGCCGGCGGCGGCCAGGCCGGTGGCCGCGGCGATGGCCGCGCCCACCAGCAGCTCGACCAGGGTGGAGAACCAGCTCGACCCCCGGCGGCGGCGGAACTCCGAGCGCTTGGCCGGCCGCTGGTACCAGATGTTGATCAGGCCGTTGGCCAGCGCCGTGGCGACGCATCCGGCGGTCGCCGCCAGACCCACCCCAGGCGCCAGGACGATGAGGATCGCCAGGATCGGCGCCAGCAGGATCGCCACCGGGATGAAGGCGGCCACGAGCTTGGCCTGCCGGAAGGTGGAGACCGGGGTGGGGGCGCAGGCGATCAGGTCCGGGGCGTCCTCCGCCGAGACGGTGATCCAGGACAGGCTGGCGGCCACCTGGCCGGCGACGAAGGTGAGCGCCGCGGCCCCGCCCGGCAGGGCCAGCGTCTCCCGCGTCCCGGCGTTGCGCAGCAGCACGAAGGCGAGCGGCAGCAGGTAGAGCACCCGCAGCATGACCTGGGACATCAGGGCCGCGTCCCGGGCCATCAACCGCAGCTCCTTGCGGATGGTGGCGGCGAAGGCCCCGCCGGTGAAGGCCACGGGCCTGGTCCGCGCCTTGACGGCGCTGGCCTCGGCCCCGCCGGCGGCGGCGGAATCGGCGGCGAAGCGGCCCCCCAGCCACAGGTTCACCCCGGCGAACATCGCCACGGCCGCCGTCAGCAGGATCGCCAGCGCGCCGGGATCGCCCATCAGGGCCTTCAGGGGCAGGGCGGCGGCGGGGGGCAGGGGAATGGCCGGCGCGGCGGCCATCAGCTCGCTCCAGACCGACCCGGCGGCGTGGCCGAAGATGGTGCGGGCCTGGGTGACCAGGAAGAAGCCGGCCCCGATCAGGGCCGAGAGCACCTGGGCGATGGTGCGGGTGCGGCGCGGGCCGATGGCCGCGAACAGGGCCATGGCCACCACCAGGCCGCAGGCGGTGGCGGCCACGGCGATCACCGCCAGGACCCCGAAGGCCGCCAGCCAGGGCGGGTGGGCGATCAGGGCGATGGGGACCAGGAACGGTCCGAGGAAGGCCGAGAACACCAGGAAGAGGTTCAGGGCGATGGCGGCGAACCGCACGGTCAGCACCTTGCGCGGCGAGATCGGCGAGGAGAACAGCAGGTCCAGGTCGCCGCGGTCGTAGAGGACGTCGGCGGCGGCCGCCACGGTCTGGGACAGCATCAGGCTGAAGATCACCGCCAGGACCGCGTCGGCCAGCACGATCCCGGTGGGGGTCACGGTGATCTCGATGCGCCGCATCATGAAGCCCAGGGGCACGCCGGCCAGCAGGGTCACCAGGGCCACGCTGACCAGGGCGACCCAGCCGCTGCGGCGGTTCTCGCCCCGGCGCGCCAGCACGCCGCGCCAGCCCAGGCGCATCTCGTGGGCCAGCAGCCACAGGGTCGAGCCGGGGGTCGGCCTCACGCGGGGGCCGCCTCGTCCTGGCCGGTGAGGTCGAGGAACAGGTCCTCCAGGGTGGCGTCGCGGTCGCCGGCCCGGGCGCGCAGCTCGTCCAGGCGGCCCTCCACCAGCAGCCGACCGTGCTGGATGATGCCGATGCGGTCGGCCATCCGCTCGGCCACCTCCAGGATGTGGGTGGTGAGGATGACGGTGGCGCCGGCCCGGGTCCGCGCGCTGAGCAGGTCCTTCACCTGGCGGGCCGCGCCGGCGTCGAGGCCGGTGAGGGGCTCGTCCAGGATCAGCAGCCGGGGATCGTGGATCAGGGCGCCGGCCAGGGCGGTCTTCTGCTTCATGCCCCGGGAGAAACCCTCGCAGCGGCGGCCGCGCTCCTCCCACAGGCCCAGCATCCGCAGCAGCTCCTCGGAGCGGTCGCGGGCGGTCTGGGCCTCGACCCCCCAGAGGCCGGCGACGAACTCCAGATATTCCAGCGGGGTCAGCCGGTCGTAGAGCATCGGCTCGTCCGGCGCCCAGGCCAGCAGGCGCTTGGCGGCGGTGGGGTCGGCCAGGGCGTCGACGCCGAACACCTCGATCGTCCCGGAATCCGGCTTCAGCAGCCCGGCCACCATCCGCAGGGTGGTGGTCTTGCCCGCTCCGTTGGGCCCCAGCAGGGCGTAGAGCTCGCCCGAGCGCACGGTGAGGTTCAGGTCGTCCACCGCCGGCGCGCGGAAGGTCTTGTTGAGGCCCTTGATCACCAGCGCGTCGGTCACGAGTCCTCCGGGGTCTTCAGCCCCCGACTATGGGGGAGGGGCGGGACGCGCTCAACTCTCCGGGGTTGCGGCGGGGCGGCCCGGCGCCTCACAACCACGGCATGACCGCCGACCAGGACCACATGCGCCGCGCCATCGCGCTGGCCCGCACCAACCTCGGGAACACCGGAACCAATCCGTCGGTGGGCTGCGTGATCGTGGCGGGCGGCCTTGTGGTGGGGGAGGGCGCGACCCAGGCCGGCGGCCGGCCGCACGCCGAGGAGCAGGCCCTCGACCAGGCCGGGGCGGCGGCGGCGGGCGCCAGCGCCTATGTCACCCTGGAGCCCTGCGGCGAACGCTCGAACGGGACGGCCTCCTGTTCCCTGCGCCTGGCCCAGGCGGGGGTGAGCCGGGTGGTGATCGCCTGCCGCGATCCCTCGACCTTCGCGGCGGGACGGGGCGTGGCGCGCCTGCGGGCGGCCGGCGTCACGGTGGAGCTTGGCCTGATGGAGGGCGAGGCTCTTGGCCTCTACGCCGACTACGAGCCGCCGAAAGCTTAGCGCTTATTCACTTTAATTTTCGCTAAGTCGCGGAAACAGCATGTTAATTACGACACCCTAAATTGGGGACAGTAGGCCAGCGTCAGGCATAGTCATGTCCCTTCAAACCGCGACGATTCAAGATGTCCACCCGCTCGAACAGGCGGAGGTGGACGCCATTTGCGCCAAGCACGATCGACTGTGGACCTCCCGTCCCGGCGGCGCGCGGGCGGTCTTCGCCTGGAAGAATCTGAGCGGCCTGGATCTGCGCGGCCGCAACCTGTGCGACGCCGACTTCACCGGCGCCATCCTCGCCGACTGCCAGCTGCAGGGCGCCCGCCTGGACCACGCCAACCTGTTCGGCGCCGACCTGCAGAACGCCAACCTGACCGAAGCCTCCATGCGCCGGGCCGACCTGCGCGGCGCCTGCCTGCGCAACGCCAACCTCACCGGCGCCGACCTCTTCGAATGCGACCTGCGCGAGGGCTGCATCGCCTCGGTGGACCGCGCCCAGGGGCTCAAGGTGGTGACCCACCAGAACCGCGCCGGCGAGATGCAGGGCGCCATCCTGGCCGGGGCCAACCTGGAGCGTTCGCGCCTGTCGGGGGTCATGGCCGTGCGGGCCGACTTCACCGACGCGGTGCTCAAGGACGCCAAGCTGGTCCGAGCCAACCTCAAGCAGTGCACCATGACCGGCGCCAACATGGCCGGCGCCGACCTCTCGGGGGCCGACCTCGCCGGCGCCGACCTGCGCGACTGCATCCTGGTGGGCGCCAAGACCTTCGCCTGGAACGTCAGCCAGGCCGACATGCGCGGCGCCCTGACCGACCAGCCCTCCGGCAAGTCGGTGTCGGACCTGCCCTACAAGACCATGATCCGCGACCATGCCCGCTGGTGCGAGACCGGGGGCGAGGAGGGGTCGCCCAGCGTCTTCGACAGCGCCGACCTGCGGGCCCTGGAGACGGTGCGCGGCTTCAACCTGACCGCGCTCTCGGCCAAGGGGGCGGTGTTCTACGGCCTCGACATGGAGGGCGTGCAGCTCCAGGGCGCCAATCTGGAGGGCGCGGACCTGCGGGCCTGCAACCTGCGCCGGGCCGACCTGAGGGGCGCGCGCATGATGGGCGCGAAGCTCGCCAGCGCCGACCTGCGCGACGCCCAGATGGGACCCTTGCTGCTGGGGGGCGACCGCATCCTGCCCTGCAACCTGACGGGCGCCAGCCTGAAGAACGCCGACCTGGCCCGGGCCGACCTGCGCCATGTGATGCTGGTGGACGCCGACCTGAGCCGCGCCAACTTCACCAACGCCCAGCTGCGCCAGGCCAACCTCGCGGGCGCCCAGAAGTGGGGCGCGCGAGGTCTCGGTGAAACAATATAATTACCCTCGGTAAAGCTTAACGGTTCAGTTGCTTCTGGAGGTCTAGACCGGCCTTCAGAAACCCATGTTCGCCATAAGCTCACCCGCATGACCGTCACCCTCTCCGGCCGCCGCAAGCTCTCGCCCGGCGAGATCGAGCTGATCGTGAGCGCCCATGAGAAGTTCGTGAGCGGCCGTCCCGGCGGCAAGCGGGCGATCCTGAAATTCGTCGACCTGTCCGGCGCCGACCTGGCCGGCCGCAACCTGACCGACGCCGACGTCTCGGCCTCGATCTTCGACGGCGCGCGGATGGCGGGGATCAATCTGGAGCGCGCGGTCCTGTTCGGCTGCGACCTGCGCAAGGCCGACCTGCGTGGCGCGCGCCTGGTGCGGGCCGACCTGCGCGGCGCCTGCCTGCGCGGCGCCAACCTGTCCCAGGCCGACCTGACCCAGGCCGATTTCCGCGTCGGCCAGGTGGCCATTCCCCACCCCTCCAAGGGCCTGGCCTCGGTGGTCCACCAGACCCGCGAGGGCCAGCTCGACAACGCCATCTTCGTGGGCGCGACCCTGGACGGGTCGCAGCTCAACGACGCCTCGGTCTTCGCCTCGGACTTCACCGACTGCTCCCTGAAGGGCGCCAAGATGTCCGGCGCCAACCTGAAGGACGCCAATCTCAGCGGCGCCATGCTGGACGGCGCCGAAGTGGCCAACACCAATTTCGAGGGCGCCAACCTCTCCGAGGCGGTGATGACCGGCGTCGACGTCGGCAGCGCGCGGACCCGCGGCGCCAACATGAAGGGGACGGTGAGCGCCCCCAGCCCCGAAGCCATGGCCCGCGCCGAGGAACTGGTGGCCCGCGCCCAGGCCAACCACCTCTGGTGCCGGACCGGCGGCCGCGAGGGCAAGCCGGCCATGTTCGACGGCGAGGACCTGCGGCCCCTGACCAACCAGCTGCGCGGCCTGAGGCTCAGCGCCATGAGCGCCAAGGGCGCCATCATGATGGGCCTGGACCTCACCGGAACCCACCTGCAGGGCGCCCAGTTCGACGGGGCCGACCTGCGCGGGATCTGTCTGAAGGACGCCGACGCCCGCGGCGCCCGGATGGCCGGGGTCAACCTTACCAAGGCCGATCTGCGCGGCGCCATCTTCACCCCCCTGCCGCTCAGCGCCACCCGGGTGACGGCCGCCAGTTTCGAGCGCGCCAGGGTGCGCTACGCCCACGCCCAGGGCGCCGACATGAGCGGGGCGATCCTGGACGGCGCCGATCTGCGGGGCTGCGACTTCACCGATTCCCGCCTGTCGGGCGCCAGCGTCCGCGACGTGCAGCTGCACGCCACCCTGGGCTTCGACCTGGCGCGCGCGGCCTGACTCCCTGAAGTCCGGTCAAGGGCGTAGCCTGCTCCCTCCCTAAGGAGGAGGCCCCCGTGCAGACCGTCAGTGTGGAAACCCGCGGCCGCGTCGCCGTCGTCACCATCGAGCGGCCGCAGAGCCGCAACGCCGTCGACGCGCCTACCGCCCAGCAGCTCTACGACGCCTTCAAGGCCTTCGACGCCGACCCGGACCTGGACGTCGCCGTCCTGCAGGGGCGCGGCGGGACCTTCTGCGCCGGCGCCGACCTCAAGGGGGTGAGCGAGGGGCGGGGCAATGCGGTGCTGCGGGAGGGCGATCTCGGCCCCATGGGCTGCACCCGCCTGACGCTGTCCAAGCCGGTGATCGCCGCGGTGGAGGGCCATGCGGTGGCGGGCGGGATCGAGGTGGCGGCCTGGTGCGACCTGCGGGTGGCCGCGGAGGGGGCGGTGTTCGGCGTGTTCTGCCGCCGGTTCGGCGTGCCGCTGATCGACCTGGGCACCGTGCGCCTGCCCAGGCTGATCGGCCAGTCGCGGGCCATGGACCTGATCCTCACCGGGCGGGCCGTGGAGGCCGAGGAGGCCTTCGCCATCGGCCTGGCCAACCGCCTGGTCCCCAAGGGCCAGGCCCTGACCGCGGCGATCGCGCTGGCCGAGCAGCTCAGCGCCTTCCCCCAGGCCTGCCTGCGCAGCGACCGGAGCTCGGCGCTCGCCCAATGGTCGATGGACTGGGAGGCGGCCACGCGCAACGAGGTGGAGCTGGGCCTGGAGACCCTGCGCTCGGGCTCGGCCCAGCAGGGCGCGGCCCGCTTCGCCGCCGGCGAGGGGCGTCACGGCGCCTTCTAGTACGGCGGACGCAGGCCGCCGTGGATCTCCTCGGCGGTGACCACGCCGTCGTGGTCGGCGTCGAGACGGGCGAAGCGGTCCTTGGTCTGGGTCTCCGCCTCGGCCAGGGTGACCTTGCCGTCGCGGTTGAGGTCGGCGCCGGCGAACCGGGCGCGGCCGCCCGCCAGCCCCTGGTCCGGGGCCCGGGGGGCGGGATCGTCGAGCTGGCTGGAGGTCCTGGGGTCGATGGCGGCGACGGTCTTCTGCGCCTTGGGGGCGCAGGCGGCCAGGGCGGCCAGGGCGCAGCCCACCACAAGCAGGGTTCTCATGTCTGTCCTTCGAGAGGGCGCGCGCCCGGAAGCCGCGAGGGCTCCCGGGCGACGGGCTCTAGTTGTGGCCGATGATCGAGGCGATCAGGCCGGTGGTCAGGGCGACCATGACGTAGTTGTTGTCGGCCTGGACCCACTGGTAGCCGCGCGGGGGCTGACGCAGGTGATGCTTGCGATAGTCCACATAGTGGGCGCGGGTGCGGTAGCTGGAGGGCAGGCGCTCGCCCTGGCGCCAGTGATGGCGGTTGTCGCGGTGCTGGACGCCCTGGCGGTTCTCGTGGCGATCGTCGCGGTGGTCCTGGTAGCGGGCGTCGTTGCGGTTGTCATAGCCGTGCGGCGCGGCGACGGCGGCCGTGCCGGCCAACAGCGAAAGGGCGACGGCGCCGGCGAGGATAGTCTTCATCTCTATTTCCTTCAGTCTGAATTTGAGATGCGAATGTGACATCTTCAATCTGATCCCAGGCTGAACGCCGAAACTCATGTTGAGTTCACCTCATTTCTTGGGTGAAATGTTCAGGTTGCAGAACGAATACAAAGGCGTGCAATTGGGGATGTTCCTGCAACATCGCCCACGGAAAAGGGCGACGCGTCGCCGCGCCGCCCTTCCGTTGAGCCAGCCTGAGGCGGGGGGTCTTAGGCTGCCTTTTCGCCTTCGATCAGCGGCGCGGTCTCGACGCCCGTGGCGATCTCGATCCGGCGGGGCTTGAGGGCCTCGGGGAGTTCGCGCTTCAGGGCGATGGACAGCAGGCCGTCGGAGAGCTTGGCCTCGGTCACCACCACATAGTCGGCCAGTTGGAACCGGCGCTCGAAGTCGCGCTCGGCGAGGCCGCGGTGCAGGAAGCGGCGCTGGTCGTCGTTGGCGGTCTTGCGACCTTGGACGGTGAGGAGGTTCTCCTTCACCTCGATATTCAGTTCGTCGGGACGGAAGCCGGCCACCGCGATCTCGATGCGGTAGGCGTTCTCGTCGGTGCGCTCGATGTTGTAGGGCGGATAGCCGGAGGCGGCGTCCGCGGTGGCGGTCTCGAGCAGGGCGGCGAGACGGTCGAAGCCGACGACGGAGCGATACAGGGGGGAGAAATCGACAGTACGCATGTGGGTCACATCCTTCTTGGCGTAAGCAAGGTTGCAGTTCAGGGATGCAGGTTCAGCGCGCACCGAAGTCTCGCGCCGCCTGGAAGGCCCGGAAATCCAGCGCCTTCGAATGGATAGGTAGGGACGGCTTTTGCGCCTTCAAGGGGGTTGTTCTGACGGAAACGTCATGGCCCGGCCCCTTGCCAGGCGAGCCTTGGCCCCTAGGGTCCTGGGCCTCTCCAGACCTTGAAGGTTCGCCCCCGGATGTCCCGCCGCTCCCTCGCCCTGCTCTCCGCCCTGGCCCTCATCAGCCTCGCGCCCGCCGCCCAGGCCGCCGACGACAAGGCGCTGCGGGCCGCCGTCGCCGGCCCGGCCCGGACGGAGGCCAACAGCGTCCGCGACGGCGCCCGCCACCCCTATGAAACCTTGGTGTTCTGGGGCGTGAAGCCGAAACAGACCATCATCGAGATCTCACCCGGGACCGGCTACTGGACCGAGATCCTGGCGCCCTACGCCAAGGCCACGGGCGGGCGCTATGTCGCCAGCGCCGCCGACCTGGACAATCCGGCCCTGTCGGAGGGCGCGCGCAAGGGCCGGGCGGCCCTCGAGGCCCGGTACGCCGACGAGGCGAAGTTCGGGAAGGTCGGCTTCGTCAACTTCGGGACCCAGTCCAAGCCGCTCGGGGCGCCGGGATCGGCCGACATGGTGATCACCGCCCGCAACATCCACAACTGGCTCTGGCAGCCGCCGATGCTCGACAAGGCCATGGCCGATTTCCACGCCGTGCTGAAGCCCGGCGGGGTGCTGGCGGTGGAGGAGCACCGGGCCGATCCCCGGCCCCAGAAGGGCGACGCCCGCGACGGCTATGTCGCCGTGGCCACCGTCGTCGCCGCGGCGCAGAAGGCCGGCTTCAAGCTGGCCGCCGCCTCGGAGGTCAACGCCAATCCCAAGGACACCAAGGATCACCCCTTCGGCGTCTGGACCCTGCCGCCCTCGCGCTACACCACCGAGGGGGGCAAGACCCAGGATCCCGCCTTCGACCGCGCCCGGTACGACGCCATCGGCGAAAGCGACCGCATGACCCTGCGTTTCGTGAAGCCCGGCTGAGGGCGCGGTTTTGACCCCGCGCGCGGCGCAGTCTACCACCCCTGAGGTCTTCGATCAGGGGTGCGCTTCCGCAATGGGCTCAATGGTTTCGCTGTCGCGACGCGGGATGATCGCCTCGAGCCTGGCCCTGGCGGCCTGCGGCAAGAAGGTCGACAAGGCGCCGGCGCCCAAGGCCGGACCGATGACCATCGCCCAGGCGGTGGCCGGCGAGTGGCGCACGGCCGCCGACAAGGCCCGCGATCCCTGGCGCCACCCCGTCGAGACCCTGGAGTTCTTCCGCCTGGCGCCGGGCCAGACGGTGGTGGAGTTCTGGCCGGGCGCCGGCTGGTACACCGACATCCTGGCCCCCTTCCTGGCGGCCACCGACGGCAGGCTGTTCGCCGCCGACCTGCAGACCAACGATCCGGGCGAGCCGGCCTCGGCCGAGATCGTCGCGGCCTACCGCCGCAAGCTGCGGGCCCGGCCCAAGCTCTATGGCGACGTGGTGATCACCGCCTTTGGCCCCACCAGCGGGGCGGTGGCGCCGGCGGGCTCGGCCGACCTGGCCCTCTTCCTGCGCAACGTCCACAACTGGATGGCCGCCGGCATCGCCGAGAAGGCCTTCCATGACGCCTTCGTGGCCCTGAAGCCCGGCGGGGTCCTGGGGGTCGAGGAGCATCGCGCCGACCCGGGCGGGGTGCAGGACGTCCTGGCCGCCGACGGCTATGTGCAGCAGGCCTATGTGACCCAGCTCGCCCAGGAGGCCGGCTTCATCCTGGACAAGGCCTCGGAGATCAACGCCAACCCCAAGGACACCAAGGACCATCCCTTCGGGGTCTGGACCCTGCCGCCGGTCCGCCGCTCCTCCCCCCGCGGCCAGCCCGACGATCCCACCTTCGACCACGCCAAGTACGACGCCATCGGCGAGAGCGACCGGATGACCCTGCGCTTCGTGAAGCCGACCTGAGCCCATGGCCGTCCCCGACATCGCCGCCGCCCTCCAGGCCGGTTTCGCCGCCGCCGGCTGCGACGCCACCCTGCACGTCCGCGACCTCGCCACCGGCGCCGAGGTGGGGTTCGAGGCCGACCGCCCGGTGGTCCCGGCCTCGGTCTTCAAGGTCCTGGTGGCCCTCGAATTCTACGCCCGGGCCGCGGAGGGATCGATCGATCCCGCCAAGCAGACCGACCTTCGCCCGGCGGTGGTGACGCCAGGCCCGACGGGCCTCTCGAACTTCCAGGACCCGGTGCGCCTGTCCCTGCGCGACCTGGCCCGGCAGATGATGACGGTGAGCGACAACGCCGCCACCGATGTGCTGATCGCCAGGGTCGGCCTGGACGCCGTCAACGCCCGCGCCCTGACCTGCGGCTGCCGCGAGACGCGGATCGTCAGCGACCTGAAGGCGATGCTGGACGCCATGGCGGTGGAGCTGGAGTTCCGCACCTACGCCGAACTGCTGGCCGCCCAGGCCGGCAAGCTGGGCCCGGCGGCCCAGGCCGGCAGCCTCGACCCCGCCCGCCTCGACGCGGTCGCCGCCCTCGACCCGGCGCGGGGGTCGCGCACCACGGCGCGGGACATGACCACCCTGCTGGCCTCGGTCTGGGCCGACGGCGCCGCCCTGCCGCCCGCCTGCGCCATGCTGCGCGAGGTGATGGGCCAGCAGGTGACCCGGCGCCTCGAGCCGGCCGTCCCCGACGGCGGGACCCTGGCGGCCAAGAGCGGGGGCCTGTTTGGCCGGGTGCGCAACGAGATCGGGGTGATCGGCTGGCCGGACGGCGCGCGCTACGCCGTTGCCGTCTTCACCCGCGCCCACCAGCCCTTCGTCGGCGCCGCGGCGATCAACGCGGAAATGGCGCGGGCCGTGAAGATGGCCGTCGAGGCCCTGCGGCAGGCCTAGAGCTGGCTCTTGTAGCTTTCGACGATCTGCGCCTCGCTGAGGGTGGGCTTGCCCATCTGCAGCTGGTCCATGACGATCTCGGAGAGGCTGGGCAGGGCCGACCGGTCGATGCGGGCCTCGGGCTCCCACAGACGGCCGCGCATGATGGCCTTGGGGCAGTGGAAGAAGGCCTCCTCCACCGCGATGGTCAGCACCAGGCGCGGCGGTTTCCCGAACTCCACGAACTGGGCCAGCAGCTCGGGGTCGGCGCTGGCGCTGGCCCGCCCGTTCACCCGATAGACGTCGTCGAAGCCCGGGATCATGAACATGAACCCCACCTGGCCGGACCCCGCCAGCAGGTTGCGCAGGGTGTCGAGCCGGTTGTTGCCGGGCCGGTCGGGCAGGAAGAGTGTTTCTCCATCCTCGCTCACATGCACAAAGCCCGGCTCCCCGCCGCGCGGCGAGACATCCATGGCGCCGTCCGGGCCCGCCGAGGACACCACGCAGAAGGGGGAGAGGGCGATGAAGGCGCGGCCGTGCCGGTCGATCCGGGCCAGGGCCTTGTCGATCACCAGCTTGCCGGGTGGACGATAGATCTGGTCGAGGTCGGCGAGGGCGAGGGTCTTCATGGCGGTCCTCCGGCGCTGTTGCGAGGCGTTCTCAACTATGCGCAGGGCTCTCGCGATGTGCAAGATGAACGGGACCCGACACGCCGTGTCAGACCTAAGCCACCTCGATGCCCTATTCTGTCAGCATCCTTTGGCGCTAGAGCTTGGAACATGTTGCGCACCCTGACCCTCGGACTGATCGCCGTCTCCGCCCTGGCCGCCGCCCCGGCGCTCGCCCAGGACTCCACCATCCAGCCCGGCTATTGGGAGGTGACCAACAAGGTCCAGGCGGTGATCAGCCAGACCAAGAAGGAGCGGCGCTGCATCACCCCCTCGGAGGTGGCCAAGTTCACCCTGGGCCCCAGCAACCGCCACTACGCCTGCACCTATCCGACGCGGATCTTCCAGAACGGCAAGATCACCCTGAAGGGCACCTGCGCCAGCAAGAAGGGCCGCCAGGTCGCCATCGAGGCCACCGGCAGCTACTCGCCCACGACCTTCAAGATGGTGGCCGACGTCGACACCACCTATGCCGGCCTGCCGTTGGGGGGACGCTTCACCACCGATGCGCGCCGGCTGGGCGACGCCTGTCCCGCCCCGGTCAAGACCGGCTGATCGGCGGGCGTCTAAACCTCCCGCTAACCCTGGGAAAAGCGTCGCCGTTTACATCATTCGCCTGAGAGGCGAAGGTGCGGCCCCATCAACTGTGGAAGGGCCGAATCCTTGGCGAGCTTGCAGGAACTGACCGAACGGGTGAAGTCGGGCGTCGGCGACGACTCCGGCCTGGGCAAGTCCGTGAAGTTCGACCTGAAGGGCGAAGGCTTCATCCACATCGACGGCGGCGCGGTCAGCAATGACGACAAGCCCGCCGACCTGACCATCACCATCAGCAAGGCCGACCTGAAGGCCATGGGCAAGCGCGAGCTCAATCCCATGACGGCGGTGATGAAGGGGCGCATGCGGCTCTCCGACATGGGCCTGGCCATGGCCCTGCAGCCCCAGGTCCAGGCGCTGTTCTCCAAGATGGTGGCCGAGCATGGCTGAGACCGCGCCCCTGATCGCCGTCCCCGAGGCGCCGATCCCCCCCGGCGGCTCGGCCGAGTGGGTCATCGGGGCCGGCGGCGCCAAGCTGCGCGCGGCCCTGTTCGCCCCCAAGGGCGGCTCACGGGGCTCGGTGGTGCTGAGCACCGGCCGGACCGAACACATCGAGAAGTATTTCGAGGTGGTGGGCGAACTGATGGACCGTGGCTTCACGGTGCTGGTGCAGGAATGGCGCGGCCAGGGCCTGTCCCACCGCGACCTGTCCGACCGCCTGAAGGGCCACGCCTACGGCTACGAGACCTTCCTCACCGACTACCGCGCCATCCTGGCGGCCTTCGAGAGCCGCCTGCCCAAGCCCTGGATCGCCGTCGGCCACTCCATGGGCGGTTGCCTGACCCTGCTGGCCCTGGCCAAGGGCGAGTCCCGCCGCTTCGCCGGCGCGGTGCTCTGCGCTCCCATGCTGGGGGTGAGGACCGGAACGACGCCCCTCTACCAGGCCAAGCTGATGGCCACCTTCAACAGCCTGATCGGGCGCGGCTCGCGCTATGTCGCCGAACAGCCGGCCAATCCGTTCAACGAGAGTTTCGAGGGCAACGCCCTCACCCACGACCCGAAGCGCTTCGCCCGGGTCCGCGCCCAGATCGCCGCCCACAACGAACTGGCGCTTGGCAGCCCCACCTGGGGCTGGCTCGACTTCGCGTTCCGGGCGACGGCCTGGCTGGCCAAGCCCGCCCACCTGCGTGACGTGAAGATCCCCGTGGTCATCGTATCGGCCGGAGACGACAAGCTTGTCGTCGACGCGGCGCAACGAGCGGCCGCATCAAATCTGCCGGCTGGCGAATTCGTCAGCGTGGCTGGCTCCTATCATGAGATTCTTATGGAAACCGACGACAAGCGCTCCGGCTTCTGGGCCGCCTTCGACTCTCTGATCGGCAAGATCACCGGCGCCAAGCCAAAGCCCGCCCCCGCCAGGCCGGCGGCCGTGGCTCCAGCCCCCACCCCCGCGCCGGCCCCCGCTCCGGCCCCGGCGCCCGTCGCCGCCGCGCCGAAGGCGGCCGCGCCTGCGCCCAAGCCGGCCACAGCGCCGAAGGCCGCTGCGAAGCCCGCGACGTCCAAGGCGGCCGCCAAGCCGGCCGCGAAGGCCGCGGCCAAGCCCGCCGCGAAGGCCGCTGCGCCGAAGTCCGCCGCCAAGCCAGCCGCTCCGGCCAAGGCCGCAGCTCCGGCCAAGGCGCCCGCGCCCAAGACGGCTCCGAAGGCCGCCGCCAAGCCGGCTGCGAAGCCGGCCGCCAAGCCCGCCGCCGCCAAGGCCCCGGCCAAGGCCGCGGCTCCGAAGCCCGCCGCCAAGCCTGCGGCGCCCAAGGCGACCGCTCCGGCCAAGGCCGCTGCGCCCAAGGCGGCGCCTAAGCCCGCCGCCGCCAAGGCCGCCCCGAAAGCCGCCGCGAAGGCCCCGGCCAAGCCGGCAGCCGCCAAGCCGGCCCCCAAGGCCGCCGCGAAGCCCGCCGCCAAGCCCGCGGCCGCCAAGGCGCCCGCCGCGGCCAAGAAGCCCGCGGCCGCGAAGCCCGCGCCGAAGAAATAGTCGTTAGTTCGCTGACCGCTTGAGGGCGACCAGGGCCTCGTCGAGGCAGGCCCGGTCGCCGGCGATGACGATCTGGCCGCCGGTCTGGCCCACGGGATCACCCCGCCAGTCGGTGACCAGGCCGCCGGCCCCCTCGATCAGGGGGATGGCGCTCTCGATGTCCCACGACTTCAGTCCCGCCTCGATCACCATGTCCATCGTGCCCGCCGCCACCATGGCGTAGGCGTAGGCGTCGCAGCCCAGGCGGGCGAGCTTGGCCGCCGCGCGGACCTGGGTCCAGGCGCCCAGCTCGGCGCCGGTGAAGTTGGCTTCCGGGTCGGTGGTGGCGATGATGGCGTCGGTGAGCTTGGGACAGGGGCGCACCTTGAGCGCCTTCTCCTGGCCACGGGCCAGCAGGCGCGAGCCCCCCGCATGGCCGATATAGAGCTCGCCGATATAGGGCTGGCCGATGGAGCCCAGCACCGGGCGGCCTTGATGGCGCAGGGCGATCAGGGTGGTCCAGACCGGCAGGCCGGCGATGAAGGCCCGCGTGCCGTCCACGGGGTCGAGGACCCAGACGAACTCGGCGTCCGGGCGGTCCTCGCCGTATTCCTCGCCGATCACCCCGTGCTCGGGATAGCGCTCGGAAATCAGCTTGCGGATGGCCGCCTCCGCGCCCTTGTCGGCGGCGGTGACGGGATCAAACCAGGTGGCGGTGCCCTTGTCCTCCAGGCCATGGTCGGCCCGGAACAGCGGGGCGATGGCCGCGGCGGAGGCGCGGTTCAGGTCGATCAGGAAGCTGTCGAGAGCAGCGAGACGGTCGGGAGCGAGCATGCACCCGCTTTATCCCGCCGCTCGCCCTCGCGATATCCCCCCAAACTCACGAGGGGGGGGTCAGACCGCCTCGTGTTCGCCGTTCAGCGACTTGGCGAGGTCGAGCAGCCGGCGGCGCGGACGCTCGCCCAGCTGGTAGTAGGCGCGGATCAGGTCGAGGGTTTCCTTGCGGGCGAACATCTCGCCGCCGCCGTCACCCTCGTTGGCCGGTTCGCGCTGGGCCAGTTCCGAGAGGCCGTCATAGAAGTAGCCGACCGGCACTTCCAGGGCTTCGGACAGCTGCCACAGGCGGGCGGCCGAGATGCGGTTCGCGCCGCATTCGTACTTCTGGATCTGCTGGAACCGCACGCCGCAGGCGCCGGCCAGTTGTTGCTGGGTCAGGCCCAGGAGCCGCCGACGACGGCGAAGACGCTTACCAAGATGAACGTCGATGTCATTACCCATGGGATGCACCGCCCCTCTTCGCGTTTGTTTGGCGCCGTCCCAAAGCGAGACGGTCTGGCCTGAAATGGGCAAGACACGCGCCAGGAGAGTCCGGCTCGCGTTGCGCGACTGGGGACCGCCGGTTAGGACAGGCCATGGCGGAAGCGCGACCCTCCCTGGCCCAGCACGTCGTCTGGCGGCTCGAGGCCCTGGCCTACGACCTGGTCACTGGCCTGGCGCGGCTGTTCCCCATCGATGCGGTGTCGGATTTCGGCGCCTGGCTGTTCCAGCGCCTGGGCCCGCTCACCAGCACCCACCGCATCGTCCAGACCAATCTGCGGATCGCCTTCCCCCAGGCCGACGAGGCCGAGATCGCGCGCCTGACCCGGGAGAGCTGGGCCGAGGCGGGGCGGGTGGCCCTGGAATTCCCGATCCTCGACAAGATCATCAATGACCCCAGCCGCGTGGAGGTGGTGAACGCCGAGCGCCTGAAGCAGATCGCCGAGACCGGCGAGTCCGTGGTGTTCATCTCTGGCCACTTCTCCTCGATGGAGGTCATGCCGGCCGCCATCGTCCATGCCGGGATCACCTGCCAGATCACCTATCGGGCGATGAACAACCCCTATGTGGACGAGAGCTTCCGGCGCAGCCGCTTCCGCTATGGCGTGCGCCTGTTCGCGCCGAAGGGGACCGAGAGCGCCCGTGAACTGATCCGGGCCCTGGCGCGGGGCGAATGCGTGGCCCTGATGAACGACCAGAAGTTCAACGGCGGGGTGGCCGCGCCGCTGTTCGGGGTCACCTGCTACACCGCGCCCGGCCCCTCAAGCTTCGCCCTGCGCTTCGACATCCCCCTGCAGCCCATGTCGGTGCAACGCACCCACAAGGCCCGCTTCAAGGTGGTGGTGCACGACCCGATCCGCCTGAAGAACACGGGAAACCGCAACGAGGACATCGCCGCCGGGGTGCGAAGGGTGAACGCCTTCATCGAGGACCGTGTCCGCGACCGTCCCACCGAGTGGTTCTGGGTCCACAAGCGCTGGCCCAACGAGACCTACAAGCGGCCCCGCAAGTAGGCGGCGCCAAGGGCTCCTGAACCTTCGACCCTGACAGGGTGTCAGGCCGCGGCGGCCCGATCAAGCCAAGCTATTGTGCTTTGCCAGGCCGTGCGGCGCGCGGCGATTTTCCGTCCATGACCCCAGATATCTCAGGCGACTGGCACGGCGTCCTCGACACCGGCGCGACGAAGGTGAAGCTCGGCCTCCGGTTCGAGGACGACACCGTTTGGATGAACCGTCGATCGGGCGCGGTTGACCCTCTGAAGCTGCGGCGCGACGGCGATCGCGTCGTCTTCGAACTCCTCCCCGTGGACCTCGCCTTCGACCTGCGGCTGGCCGGCGACCGGCTGCAGGGGACCTGCTTCCACAACAGCGTGGATTTCCCGGTGAGCCTTGCGCGGGGCGTGGCGCCGCCGGCCGTCCACGCCGCCCGCCCGCAGACGCTCGTTCCGCCCTTCCCCTATGAGGCGGAGGCGGTCACCTTCACCGGCGCCGATGGCTCGATGCGATCGGGGACCCTGACCCGCCCGCCGGGTCCCGGCCCGCACCGCGTCATCGTCCTCTCCGCCTGGTTCGGCGAGGTCGACCGCGACCAGACGGTGGCCGGTCACAGGCCCATGGCGCTCTGGGCCGACCAGCTGACCCGCCGGGGCTTCGCCACCCTGCGCTACGACAAGCGCGGCGTGGGGCGATCGGAGGGCCGCTTCGACACCGCCAGCACCGGCGATTTCGCCGCCGACCTGGCCGCGGCCATCGCCTTCCTGCGAACCCGGTCCGATCTCGGCGCGGTGGGCCTGCTGGGCCACAGCGAGGGCGCGCATATCTCCGCCGACATCGCCGCCGCCGATCCGGCCATCGCCTTCTGCGTGATGATGACCCCCACGGCCCTCCCCGACGAGGACATCCTGGAGACCGAGATGTTCAACGCCGCCCGCGTGGTGGGCGGCGTCCCCCGGAATTTCGACCGCACGGTCGGCTTCGTCCGCGCGCTCTCCGAGGCTTCCAAGGCGCCCACGCGCGAACAGACCCTGGCCCGGGCCCGGGAGATCCTCACCGCGGCGGCCTACCCGCCCGAGCGCCTGGAGCTGCGCGCCGCCATCGCCGCCACGCCCTGGCAGCGTTACTGGGCCACCCACGACCACACGGCCGGGCTGCGCGGCCTGACCTGCCCGGCCCTGGTGGTGCTCGCGGAGAAGGACCTCCAGACGCCGCCGCGGGCGCACCAGGCGGCGATCATCGCGGCCAATGCGGCGGCGAGGGTCGTGATCCCGCCGGGCCTCAACCACCTGCTGCAGCCGGCGATCACCGGCGCGCCGTCGGAGTATGCGGAGATCGAGACGAGCCTGGCGCCGGAGGCGATCGCGACCGTCTGCGACTGGATCGCCGGACTCTAGGCCGGCGTGCGGGCGCCCACCATCAGCATGGGATCGAGGTTGCGGCCGTGCCACTTCATGCGCCAGCACAGGTGCGGGCCGGTGGCGCGGCCCTTCATGCCCACGGCGCCGATGACCTGGCCCCGCGTGACCGGCTGGCCGCGACGGACGTCGATCCGGGACTGGTGCAGATAGACGCTGATCAGGCCCTGGCCATGGTCGATCATGGTCAGGCCCCCCTCGAAGTGCATGTCGGGATCGGACAGGGCCACGATCCCGTCGGCGGGGGCGCGGATCGGGGTTCCGGTGGGGGCGGCCAGGTCGGCGCCGTAGTGGGGCGGGCGCGGCTCGCCGTTGAGGATGCGCTGGCCGCCGAAGCGGGCGCTCTGGCGGTATGTCTTCAGGGGCACGATGAAGCCCGACTTGAAGCCGTCGATGTCGGCGCGGCTGGCGAAGCCCTCGGCCTTGCGCTCGGCCTCGGCCCGGATGCGGGCCAGCAGGGCCTCGCCCGTGGGGTTCACCTGGCTGGGGGGTAGGCCGCTGATGCGCTGGATGTCGAACTTGCCCGGCGCGATCCTGGCGATATGGCTGGCCTCGCCGTCCTCGGTCACCACCCGGATGATGGCCTGGGGCTCAGCGTCGCGGTCGAAGCCGACGACGAAATAGCCGTCCTGCGAGGCCACCGTCTCGGGCTGGCCGTCGAGGAAGACCTGGGCGCGGGGTGTGGTGCGGCCCAGGGCGAAGCCGCCCTGCTGGTAGCGGCCGGTCAGGGTCAGGCCGGGCGCGGCGGCGCGGGCGGGGGTCCAGAGACCGACCGCCGCCAGGCCCAGGAGGGCGCCGCGCCGATTCAGCGGTTGGTGTCCTGCCAGCGGGCCAGGGACTCGGCCGGGCTGGCATAGGCCTCCTGCAGCGGGGCGCTCCAGTAGCGCAGGGCCTCCAGCGGGATCTTCACCCCGGAGACCGCGCAGAGCACGTAGCGGCCCTGTTTCAGGACCACGAACTCGCCGTCGCCATAGTGGAGGACGGCCAGGTCGGCGGTGGAGCCGGGGAGGTTGCGATCATGGGCGTTCATGGGCGCCACTCTATCCCACGCGACGGCCTCAGAACAGATCGCCCTGCGCGGAAGGCGAGGGCGGCGCCCGCGGCGGGCGAGCCGGCCGGGCCGGGGCCGGCGGCGGCTCAGGCGCGGCGCTGGGGGTCCCGTCGATGGTGGCCTGGCGCGTCACGTCGGCGAAGACCAGGCGGACGCCCTCGCCGCTGCGCAGGGCGCCGCCCTCGCGGACCAGGGAGCCGTCGGCCCGGTGCACCCGGGCGAAACCGCGCTTCAGGGGCGCGCTGGGGTCCACCGAGGCGTGGAGTTTCCCCAGGCTGACAAGACGTTCGGTCATCCGCTCCAGGCCGCGGTCGAGGGCGGGCCGCAGGCGCAGGGCGGTTCGGGACAGGGCCTCGGCCTGCTGTTGGCGTGGTCGCTGGAGCAGGGCCGGGGTGAGGCGGGCGGTGAGCCGGGTGAGCTCGCCGCGGTGGACGGCGACATTGCGTTCCAGGCCGGCCGCCAGCCGGGCGGCGACTCCCGCCAGCCGTTCGCTCCGCACCTGCTGCGGGCGCTGCAGCAGCATCGGGGTCAGGCGTGAGGCCGTGCGGATCAGTTGGGTGTCGTGGACGGCGATGTTGCGATTGAGGGCCGCGGCCAGGCGGCTGGCGGCGAGATTGAACCGCTGAGCGGCCATTTCCACCAGGTCGGGCACGCGGTCCAGCGACCGGCTGGCGTGCGTGACCCGTTGCCGACGATCCTCCACCACCCGGCCGCCCTGGCGGTGCAGGCGCGAGGACAGGTCGCCGATGGCGGCCCGCAGTTCGGCCAGCACGGGCGTGGCCACCTCGGCGGCGGCGGTGGGGGTCGGCGCGCGGCGGTCGGAGACGAAGTCGATGAGGGTGGTGTCGGTCTCGTGGCCCACCGCCGAGATCAAGGGAATCGTCCCGGCCGCCACGATGCGGGCCAGGCCCTCGTCGTTGAAGGCCCAGAGGTCCTCCACCGAGCCGCCGCCGCGCGCCACGATCAGGACGTCGGGGCGCGGCACGGGACCGCCGGGGGCCAGCGCGTTGAAGCGCTGGATGGCGTTGCCCACCTGGGCGGCGGCGGCGTCACCCTGGACCACCACCGGCCAGACGATCACCCGGCAGGGCCAGCGGTCGCGGATGCGGTGCAGGATGTCGCGGATCACCGCCCCGGTCGGGCTGGTGATGACGCCCACCACCATCGGCATGGCGGGCAGGGGCCGTTTGCGCGAGGCCTCGAACAGGCCCTCGGCCTGCAGCTTGGCCTTCAGCCGCTCGAGCTGGGCCAGCAGGGCGCCGACGCCCGCGGCCTCCATGGTCTCGATGACGATCTGATAGCGGGAGCCGGCGGGGTAGGTGGTGATCTTGCCGGTGACGATCACCTCCAGCCCCTGTTCGGGCCGGACCGAAAGGTTCCTGACCGAACCCTTCCAGACGACGCCGTCGATGGCGGCGCGGTCGTCCTTGAGGGTCAGGTAGACGTGGCCGTTGCCGTGGAAGGTGACCTTGGAGAGTTCCGCCCTCAGGCGGACGAAGCCGTAGGCGTCCTCCAGCGTCCGCTTCAGGGCGAAGGCGAGTTCGGAGACGGAATAGGGCTTGGCGTTGGAGTCGGTCGACTCTGGCGCGAGGTCAGTCATGCGCGGAGACTAGAGCACGGCAGGCGGAAGTGGATACCGGTTCCGCCGCCCGACGTGCTCTCATGTTTTGAATCTGGACCCTTCTTGCCGTTTCAGGTGAGTCCACCCGAAACGGTCAGGGTCTAGCGAGGGTGGGCGCAAACCCAAACCCTCGCCAGCTCTCCAAGGCAGACTAGATGTAGCGGCGCAGCGAGCGGGCCAGTTCGTTGGGGCCCGAGCGCTTTTTGGCCTGGGCCGGCTGATAGGCCACCCGGGCGTGTTCGGAGCAGTACGGACCGTCGTCCTGGCGGCGGCCGCAGAAGGTGAAGCCGTCGGTGGACGGATCGCCGATCGGCCACTTGCACATGTGGGCGCCGAGGGTCAGCACGGTGGCCGAGCCGGGGGCCTCGTCGATATAGCGCACGGGCGGCGGCGCGGGGGCCTGGGCCACCATGGGCTCGGCGATGCGGCGCGGGGCGGCGGGTTGAGCCACGGCGCGTTGCGGACGCGGGGCCTTGAAGACCGGACGCGCCGGCTTGGAGGGGGTGGCGCGGCCCGACAGGCCCAGCCGGTGCACCTTGCCGATCACCGCGTTACGGGTGACACCGCCAAGCTGCTTGGCGATCTGGCTGGCGGAAAGACCATCCTGCCAGAGCTTTTTAAGATTCTCGACGCGTTCGTCCGTCCAACCCATGGTCTCGCCTCCGCGGTGTCCTGGTTCCGGCAGCCCCGTGCGGCAGACCCAGGATCAATATGTTGTGGCAGCGCGTGCTCACGCACTCACCAACTACTAGATATCGTAAACAGATCCTTAAGACCCACAATAGGCGCCCCCCCCTTCGTCCACAGGAACCACATATAGCGTCGGAAGGTCGCACTCTTGCGCTTCGCGGCGCCCGGGCGCACATCAGCGCCCATGAAGGATATGCCGACCGCCGCCGCCATCATGCCGCCCGAGCCCCGCGACTATCACGGGGTCAACTGGGCCGGCTTCCGAACCCTCTATCTCCGAGAGATCCGCCGCTTCTGGAAGGTGGGGACCCAGACCCTGGCCGCCCCGGTGGTGACGGCCCTGCTCTACATGATGGTCTTCGTGGTGGCCGCCCAGGGCGCCCGCACCCCGGTCCATGGGGTGGCCTTCGCCACCTTCGTGGCGCCGGGCCTGATCATGATGCAGATCCTCAACAACGCCTTCTCCAACTCCTCGTCGAGCCTGCTGCAGGCCAAGATGAACGGCCTGACCGGCGACTTCCTGACCCCGCCCCTGACCCCCATCGAACAGGTGGCCGCCTTCGCCCTGGGCGCCGCCACCCGCGGCGTGGTGGTGGGCGCGGTGACCTGGCTGGCCATCCTGCCCTTCGCCCACCTGCCCATCGCCCACCTCTGGGCCGTGCTCTACTTCGGGATCGGCGCGGCGATGATCCTGGGGATGCTGGGGATCATGGCCGGTCTGTGGGCCGAGAAGTTCGACCACATGTCGGCGGTGACCAACTTCATCATCATGCCCATGACCTTCCTGTCGGGCACCTTCTACCTGGTGGAGCGCCTGCCCGAGCCCTTCCGCTCGGCCAGCCACTACAACCCCTTCTTCTATCTGATCGACGGCTTCCGCTACGGCTTCATCGGTCACGCCGAGGGCTCGCTGGGGGCCGGGATCGGCATGACCGCCGGCCTGGTGGTCGCCTTCTTCTTCACCTGCCTGTGGATGTTCGAGACCGGCTACAAGCTGAAGACCTGAGGGGCGGGCCGCCTCATCAATTCCGCTCATCCCCGCGAAAGCGGGGACCCAGGTGTTTTATCCTGGAGCGCTGACCAACAGAAAAAGCCTGGGTCCCCGCTTCCGCGGGGATGAGCGGTAGGGAGTGGTCAGCTCCCCACCCGCCAGTCCGCCGCCGTGGCCGTGAACAGCTCGGCGGTGTCGGCCAGGCCCTGGCCCTGGGCGGCGACCGTGTTGCGGCGGGCCTGGTTGAGCTGGCGCTGGGCGTCCACCACCGACAGCATCGTGCCGCCGCCGAGCTCCAGGGCCTTGCGCTCGTCGCGCAGGGTGGCCTCGGCGGCCCGCTGGGCGCGGGTCTGGGCGGCGAGCGCGGCCTGGTCGCCCGCCAGGTTGCTCATCACATCGGAGACCTGGACGAAGGCCCGGAGCACCGTGGCGTCGTAGCGGGCCTGGGCGGCCCGGGCCTCGGCCTCGGCGGCCCGCTGGCGGGACTTCAGCGTCTTGCTGCGCACCACCGGCCCCACCAGGTTGGCGGCCAGGTTCCAGCCCGCGGAGTCGGGGCTGAACAGGTCCTCCGGATGGATGGCCTGCTGGGTCAGGCCGGCGCTCAGGCGGATATCGGGATAGCGGGCGGCGGTGGCCACGCCGATCTGGGCGGTGGCGGCGTGCAGCTCGGCCTCGGCGGCCAGGATGTCGGGCCGCCGGCGGACCAGGGCCGAGGGCAGGCTGACCGGAACCACGCCGGGCGCGGCGAAGTCGGCGACGTCGAAATCGGGCGCCGTCCAGGCGGCGGGCGACTGGCCCACCAGCAGGGCCAGGCGGTGGCGGGCGGCGTCCAACTGCCTCTGCAGCGGCGGCAGCAGGGCCTCGTCCTGGGCCTGTTGCGCCAGGCCCCCGGTGATGGCCGAGGGCGCCTGGCCGCCGGCCTGCTGCGCCTTGCGGACCATGGCCACGGTCTGGCGGTCGTCGGAGATCATGCCCTGGACGGCGGCGATCTGGGCCCGCAGGACCGCGATCCTCATGGCCTGCATCACCACGTCGCCGGTGAGCGTCAGATAGGCCGCGTCGGCGCGGCGGGCCAGGGCCTCGGCCTGGGCCTGGGCGGCCTCCTCCTTGCGGCGCTGGCCGCCGAAGATGTCCAGGTCGTAGGTGACCGTGGCGCCCAGGGAATAGAGGTTGATGGTGGGGCTGGGGAAGCCGGTGAAGCCGAAGGCCTGGGTGTTGATCCGCTCGCGCTGGGCGCCGGCGACGACGTCGATGCTGGGATCCCCCTGGCCCTGGGTCGCCCGCAGCTCGGCCTGGGCGCGGGCCAGGGTCGCGTCGGCCTCGGCCAGGGTCGGGCTGCCGGCGAGCGCCTGGCGCACCACGGCGTCCAACGGCGCCGAGCCGAAGGCGCTCCACCACGGGCCGGCCGCGCGGCTCTCGGGCGACAGGACGACGCCGGGGGCGGGACGGTCCCCGGCCATGGCGTAGCCCGGCGCGGCGGGGGCGGCGGGCGCCCTGAAGTCCGGACCCATGGCGGCGCAGGCGGTCAGCGCCAGCAGGCTGACCCCGGTGAGGGCCGCGCGGGCCCTTGTTCTAATCGACTTCGACATGGGGAGCGCCTCCGGCTAGGCCCTTGGGCTTACGCATCAGCAGCAGCATGGGCATGCAGGCGATGGTGATGATCAGCATCAGTTTGAAGTCGTCGACATAGGCCACCATCGTGGCCTGGCGGGTGATCTCGGCGTTGAGGGACGAGAGGCCCGGCACGGTGGTGAGGTCGAAGCGGCCGGCCATGGCCGCCTGGGTCACCGGGTCGCTGGGATTGACCCGGTCGGCCATGGAGGCGTGCATGGTCTGGGTGTTGGAGACCACCAGGGCGTTCATGATCGAGATCCCGACCCCCGAGCCCAGGTTGCGGATCAGGGTGTAGACGCTGGACCCCTCCGGCCGCAGGGCCGGCGAGATGGTGGCGAAGGCGAGCGTCGAGAGCGGCACGAAGATCAGGCCGATCCCCAGCCCCTGCACGATGCCGGAGATCATGATCAGGTTGGAGTTCATGTTGAGGTCGAAGCCCATCATCATCCACAGGGCGACGGCGTTCAGGGATAGGCCGGTCATCAGGATTGCGCGGGTGTCCACCCGGCCCACCAGCTGGCCCACGGCGAACATGGCGATGAAGGAGCCCAGGCCGCGGGGCATGCTGACCAGGCCCGAGGTCAGCACCGGATAGCCCATCAGCCCCTGCATCATCGGCGGCAGCAGGGCCATGGTGCTGAACAGCAGGATGCCGATGAAGAAGCCGAAGACGCTGGCGGTGAGGAAGTTGCGGTCGCGCACCAGGGCCCGGTCGAAGAAGGGGTGGCTGGCGGTCATGGTGTGGATCACGAAGATCCACAGGCCGATGATGGCCAGCAGCAGCTCGGCCCAGACCTCGGGGGCGGCGAACCAGTCGAGGCTGGGGCCGCGGTCCAGCATCAGCTGGAAGGCGCCGATGAACAGCACCAGGGTCCCGAACCCCAGGAAGTCGAAGGGCTTGGCCCGGCCGCCGCGGTCGGGCGAGATGAACAGCCACACCCCCAGCAGGGCCATGATGCCGATGGGCAGGTTGATGAAGAACACCCAGCGCCAGGAGAGGTGCTCGGTGAGATAGCCCCCGAGCGCAGGCCCCAGGATCGGCCCCAGGATCGCGCCCGCCCCCCAGATGGCCATGGCCTGGCCGTGCTTCTCCGGCGGGTTGATGTCCAGCAGGACGGCCTGGGACAGCGGGATCAGGGCCGCGCCGAACACCCCCTGCAACAGGCGGAACATCACGATCTCCGCCAGGCTGTTGGAGACGCCGCACAGCATGGAGGCGATGGTGAAGCCGGCGATGGAGATCAGGAACAGGGGCTTGCGGCCGATCTTGTCGGCCAGCCAGCCGCTCATCGGCGTCATGATCGCCGCCGAGACGATGTAGGAGGTCAGGACCCAGGTGATCTGTTCGGGCGAGGCCGAGACGCTGCCCTGGATGTGGGGCAGGGCGACGTTGGCGATCGTCGTGTCCAGGGAGTTCATCACCGTGGCCAGCATGATCGAGATGGTGATCGGCCAGCGGTTGGCGGCGTCGTGCTTGCTGATCATGGCGAGGGCCTAGCTGGCCGCGCGGCCCGGGGCGCGGACGTCGACCTTCACGTGGGCCGAGAGGCCGGCGCGGCCGGCGGTCTCCGGCGGGGCGTGATCGAAGGCGATGCGCACGGGGAGGCGCTGGGTGACCTTCACCCAGTTGCCGGTGGCGTTCTGGGCGGGCAGGGCGGAGAAGACCGAGCCGGTGCCGGGGCTGAAGCTTGAGACGTGGCCCTTGAGCGGATGCTTGGGGTCGGCGTCGATCTTGATGGTCACCGGCTGGCCGACCTTCATGTCCTCCAGCTGGTCCTCCTTGAAGTTGGCCTCCACCCAGGGCTGGCCGGTGATCAGCCAGAAGACCGTCTGGGAGGGGTTCACATAGGCGCCGGGCTGCAGCTGCTCGACGCGGGTGACCACGCCGTCGGTGGCGGCGATCACCTGGCCGTAGGACTGGTTGAGGGTGGCGCGCTCGAGCTGGGCGCGGGCGGCCAGCACCGCCGGCTGACGGTCCGTCGAGAGGCCGGGGTCGCCGTTCAGGTTGGCCAGGGCCGCGGCCACCTGCTGGCGGGCCACGGCGATCTGCTGGCGGGCCTGCTGGGCGGCGTGGACGGCCTCGTCATAGGACTGGCGCGAGGCCACCCCGGCCTCGACCATGGCCTTCTGGCGGGCGGCCTCGCGGGTGGCGAAGTCGAGGGTCTCGTTGGCCGAGGCCAGGGCGGCCTGCTGTTGCTCATAGGCCGCGCGCAGGGCGCGGACCTGGAGCTGGGCCTGGGCCAGGTTGGCCTCCGCCTGGGCGGTGTTGGCCTGGAAGTCGCGCTGGTCGAGGCGGAACAGGGGCTGCCCTTTGCGCACCCGCTGGTTCTCCTTGACGTAGACCTCCACCACCCGGCCGCCGACGCTGGAGGAGACCGGCGCCTTGGCGATCTGGACATAGGCGTTGTCGGTGGACTGGTAGCGGCCGCCGGTGATGACGAAGAAGAGGGTGACCGCCAGGATCGCCAGGGGCCCGCCGATGATCAGCGGCCAGCGCCAGCGGCGCAGCCAGGTGTCGCGCGCGCCGGACTGGGCGGCCTGGACCTCGGCGTCTGCGATCGCGGTATAGCCTTCGGCGTCGCTCACGGGCGCGTCCTTCTGCAGGTTCTTTGGAGACGACAACGCGCCCAGGCTCCCCACAGACCCGGGTTCGTGTCTAACCGTGCAGATAGACGCGACGTCACGATGAGCAAAATGATATGTCGTCACGCAGCAAATGAACGAGCTGCATATGCCCTCTATCGATCTGAATCTGTTGCGGGTCTTCGACACCCTGCTCACCGAACGCAGCGTCACCCGGGCCGGGGCGCGGCTCGGCCTCAGCCAGTCGGCGGTGAGCCACGCGCTCAATCGGCTGCGCTACGCCCTGGGGGACGAGCTGTTCGTGCGCGGCACCCAGGGCATGACCCCCACCGCCCGGGCCGCCGAACTGGGGCCTCAGGTCCACGCCGCCCTGTCCCAATTGCAGGCCGCCATCGCGCCGCGCGACTTCGATCCCGCCACCACCGAGCGCCGGTTCACGGTGGTGGCCGGCTCCTACGCCTGCGCCGTCCTGATCCCGCGGCTGGTGGAGCGCCTGGCCGAGGAGGCGCCGCGGGCCGAGCTGGTGGTGGCCGACGCCGCCGTCGACGTGCTGGAGCAGCTGGACGCCCGCCGCACCGACTTCGTGGTGGGGGCGGTGCTGGCAGGGCCGCCGCGGCTGTCGATCGCCCCCCTGATGACCGACACTCTGGTCTGGGTGGTGCGCGCCCAGAACCCCCTGGCCGGCGCCCCCATCGGCCTGGAGGCGCTGCTCTCCCTGCAGCATGTGGTGATCTCCCGCCAGCCGGCCCTGGACGACATGCGCCGCGCCAATACCGGCCTGCTGATGCATGCGAGCTGGGAGGACATGGGCGCCTTCGACGCCGCCCTGGCCGACAGCGGCCTGTCGCGCCGGGTGGGGGTGGTGGTGCCCGACACCTATTCGGCCCTGGGGATCGTCGCCCGCTCGGACATGGCCGCCCTGATCCCCCGCCGCCTGGCCCTGCTCTCGGCCCAGCGGGGCTTCATCCAGCTGGCCGACCCGCCCTATCCCGCCGCCCCCATCGAGCTGTCGCTGCTGGCCCTGAAGGACCGGCTGGGGGACCCGGCCATCGCCTGGATGCACGATCTGCTGTGCGCGGTGGGCGCGGAGGTCTGAGGGCGGGGGACCGGCGATTCTCGGCACGCGCGAACTTGATCGTCGTCAATGCCCGCGGGTTGAATCGGCGTCTGGTGAAGCTGGGCGTGGGGCGCTCCCGAGAGCCGGATGGAAGCCATGCAGGTAGATCTGTCGCGATGTGAGGGCTGGATCGCCGGCGGCCCGCCGCCCGCCGGTCGGGGCGAGCAACCCGTCCCCGAGGTCGCCTCGACCTGCGACGACTGCAGCCTGCTGGTGGAGGCCGACCACCGGATCGCCAACCACCTGGCCATGCTGAGCGGCTATGTGCGCCTGAAGGCGGCAGGCGTGGACGGCGAGACCCGGCTGCTGCTGGAGACCATCGGCGCCCAGGTGGACGCGGTGGGCCGGCTGCATCGGGCCCTGGCCGCCCATGGCCAGCACGGCGACGTGGACCTCAGCGAACACCTGCGGACCATCTGCGCGCCCTTCGCCGCGGGCCTGTCGGGCGCGGCCAAGCTGATCCAGGACATTCCGGCGGCCTGTCCCGTGCGCCCCGAGCAGGTCCTGCCGGTCAGCCAGATCGTCTCGGAGGTGATCACCAACGCCTTCAAATACGCCCCGGCCGGGATCGTCCTGGTGCGCTGCCGCGGGGGCGAGGCGGGCGGGGTCGAGATCGAGGTGGTGGACGACGGCCCGGGCCTGCCGCCGGGCTTCGATCCGGGCGTCGACGGCGGCCTCGGCTTCCGCCTGATCCGGGCGTTGAGCCGGCAGGTGGGGGCGACCCTGGCCTTCGACTCCGCCGGCCAGGGCCTGAACGTGCGCCTGACCCTGCCCTGAGGCCGGCCCTGTCACCGATCGGTCGCGCGCAAGCAATATTGACAGATCGGGGTTCGGAGACGAAAACGTCGAGCCTTCCTGTCCCCGCCGCCACGCGCCGGGGACGCTTCTCTTTTGGGAGGTATCCCCAGTGACTGAAAAGACCGCGACGCAAGCCGCGCCCGTTCCCAGCGATCACATCATGGGCGTGTACAACCGCACCCCGCTGGCGTTCGAGCGAGGCGTGGGCGCGCGACTCTTCACCACCGACGGGGACGCCTATCTCGACTGCATGGCCGGCATCGCGGTCAACGCGCTCGGCCACGCCAATCCCAAGCTGGTGGCGGCGGTGAAGGACCAGGCCGAGAAGCTCTGGCACGTGTCCAACATCTTCACGATCCCGGGCCAGGAAAAGCTGGCCAAGGTGCTGACCGACGCCACCTTCGCCGACGAGGTGTTCTTCACCAACTCCGGCGCCGAGGCCATCGAGTGCGCCATCAAGACGGCGCGCAAGTACCACTGGGCCAAGGGCCACCCTGAGCGGATCGACATCATCGGCTTCGACGGCTCCTTCCATGGCCGGACCCTGGCGGCGGTCAACGCCTCGGGCAACGCGGCCTATCTTGAGGGCTTCGGTCCCCGCATGCCGGGCTTCATCCAGGCCAAGTTCGGCGACATGGAGGCCCTGAAGGCCCTCGTCGGCCCCACCACCGCGGCGATCATCGTCGAGCCGGTTCAGGGCGAGGGCGGCGCCCGCTCGCTCAGCGAACAGCAGCTCCAGGCCCTGCGCCGCCTGTGCGACGAGACCGGGACCCTGCTGATCTACGACGAGATCCAGTGCGGCCTGGGCCGCACCGGCAAGCTGTTCGCCTATGAGTGGGCCAGCGACGCCGCGCCGGACATCATGGCCATCGCCAAGGCGCTGGGCGGCGGCTTCCCGGTGGGCGCCTGCCTGGCCACCGCCGAGGCCGGCCAGGGCATGACCGTGGGCTCCCACGGCTCCACCTACGGCGGCAATCCGCTCGCCATGGCCGTGGGCCTGGCGGCCATGGAGGAGCTCAACAGCCCCGAGCTGCTGGCCCACGTCCGCGAGGTCGCCGGCTACTTCACCCAGCAGCTCTCGGGCCTGCAGGAGCGCTTCCCCGACGTGGTGGAGGACATCCGCGGCAAGGGCCTGCTGATCGGCATCAAGCTGAAGACGCCCAACCGCGAGTTCATGCAGCATGCCCGCGACCAGCATATGCTGATCGCCGGCGGCGGCGACAACTGCGTGCGTCTGCTGCCGCCGCTGAACCTGACCCTGGAAGAAGCCCAGGAAGCCATGGCCAAGCTCGAGGCCGCCTGCGAGGCGGCGCGAACCCAGGCGAAAGCCGCGGCCTAACTCCACACCGCTCATCCCGGCGAAGGCCGGGACTTTAGATTAGGACTCCACGCTCTCAGGCTGAACCTGGGCCCCGGCCTTCGCCGGGGTGAGCGGGAGTTGGGAGATTCCCATGACCCAAGTCAGACACTTCCTCGATCTCTGGCGGATTCCCCCCGCCGACCTGCGCGCCATCCTGGCCGACGCCAAGGCCCGCAAGGCCGCGCGCAAGGGCTGGACCCAGGGCCGCGTGGACGCCGACGCGCCTGGCGCCGAGCGGACCCTGGCCATGATCTTCGAGAAGAACTCCACCCGCACCCGCTTCTCCTTCGACGCGGCCATGCGCCAGCTCGGCGGCGACGTGATCATCTCCACGGCGGCCGACATGCAGCTCGGCCGCGGCGAGACCATCGAGGACACCGCCAAGGTGTTGTCGCGGATGGTGGACGCGGTGATGATCCGCGCCAACCGCCACGCCGACCTGGAGACCTTCGCCTCGGTCTCCACCGTGCCCCTGATCAACGGCCTGTCGGACAAGAGCCACCCCTGCCAGATCCTCGCCGACCTGCTGGCCTATGAGGAGCGCTGCGGCTCGGTGGAGGGCAAGACCCTGGCCTGGATCGGCGACGGCAACAACGTCTGCTCGACCTTCATCCATGCGGCCCCCGTCTTCGGCTTCAAGCTGCAGATCGCCAGCCCCGCCAAGTATCATCCCGACCGCGTCGACCTGGCCCGCGCCGCCGACCTGCAGGGGCGGATCACGGTGACGGAGAACCCGCTCGAGGCCGTCGCCGGCGCCGACTGCGTGATCACCGACACCTGGGTCTCCATGGGCGACACCGACCGCGACGACCGGCTGGCGGCGCTGGGCCCCTACCAGGTCACCGAGGCCCTGATGGCCAAGGCCAATCCCGGCGCCGTCTTCATGCACGACCTGCCCGCCCACCGCGGCGAGGAGGTCACCGGCGAGGTGCTGGACGGCGCGCGGTCGCTCGCCTGGGACGAGGCGGAGAACCGCATCCACGCCCAGAAGTCGATCCTGGCCTGGTGCTTCGGGAAGATTGGCTGATCCTCAGATGCTCCCCCTCTGGGGGAGCTGTCGGCGAAGCCGACTGAGGGGGACTTTGACTCCTTGGGCCCTGCCGGCCACCCCCTCCGTCACGCGCATATCTGCGCGCGCCACCTCCCCCAAAGTCGCGCTGCGCGCTGGGGGAGGATCTGGCCGCGACAAGCTGAAGCTCGCAACCTCGCCCCAGCCCCCCTATATGGCCCGCCCATGAGCATCGAAACCCTCACCGCCCCCGACGACCTCGTCGCCCCGTTCCAGATCGAGGGCGAGCCCGTGCGTGGGCGCCTGGCGCGGATGGGCGCCAGCGTCGACGAGATCCTGGCCGCCCACGCCTATCCCGAGCCGGTGGCCAATCTGCTGGGGGAGGCCTGCGCGCTCGCCGCCCTGGTGGGCTCCAACCTGAAGTTCGAGGGCCGGCTGATCGTCCAGGCCCAGGGCGACGGGCCGGTCCGCTACGTGGTGGTGGACTACGACACCGGCGGCGCCCTGCGCGGCTACTGCCGCTATGACGAGGACGCGGTGGCCAAGGCCGCCTCGGGCTTCGTGCGGCCGGGCGCCAAGACCCTGCTGGGGGAGGGGGTCTTCATCATGACCGTCGACCAGGGCGTCGACATGGACCGCTATCAGGGCATCACCACCATCGAGGGCGAGACGCTGGCCCTGTGCGCCGAGCAGTATTTCGCCCAGTCCGAGCAGACCCCGACCCGGGTGCGGCTGGCCGTGGGCCAGGCCGACTTCGGCGACGGCCCCACCTGGCGGGCCGGCGGCATGCTGATCCAGAACATCGCCGAGGACGAGAACCGCGGCCCCACCGCCGAGGCCTGGGTGCGCACCCAGGCCTTCTTCGAGACCATCGGCGAGGACGAGCTGATCGACCCCACCATCTCGGCCGAGACCCTGCTGTTCCGCCTGTTCCACGAGGATGGCGTGCGCGTGTTCGGGCCCAAGCCCCTGGTGGCCGCCTGCCGCTGCTCCCAGGCCCGCATCGAGAGCGTGCTCACCTCCTTCTCCGCCGCCGAGCGGGCGGAGATGGTGGAGGACGACGGCCACATCAGCGTGACCTGCGAGTACTGCTCCAAGACCTATTCGGTGGACCCGGCGAGCCTGGCCGAGGCTTAGTCAAAAGTGTCATCCCGGTTTCCGCGGCACGCGGAAGACCGGGACCCAGACGCGCGGGGCGTGCCTGTTGGATCGGTGCTTCTGGGTCCCGCACTTCCGCGCCTTCGGCGCTCCATGCGGGATGACACCTGGCTCTAAGCCGCGTCCAGCGCCCGCTCGACATCCCGCGTCAGGTCGCCGGCGCCCTCGATGCCCACGCTCATCCGCACCCAGCCCTCGGTGAGGCCGATCTCCAGGCGTTCGGCCTCGGGCATGGAGCGGTGGGTGGTGGTGCAGGGGTGGGTGGCCATGGACTTGGCGTCGCCCAGGTTGTTGGAGATGTCGATGATGGCGAGCGTGTCGAGGAACCGCCAGGCCGTCTCTCGGCTGCCCAGGTCGAAGGCCACCACATTGCCGCCGCCCGACATCTGATTGGCGATGATGGCGGCCTGCGGGTGGTCGGGCCGGCCGGGATAGATCACCTGCCTGCACTTGGAATGCGCGCCGATCACGTCGGCGATCCTGGCGGCGTTCTGGGTCTGGCGGGTGACCCGCAGCTCCAGGGTCTCGAGGCCCTTGATCAGCACCCAGGCGTTGAAGGGCGACAGGGCCGGCCCGGTGTGGCGCAGGATGTCCTTGTAGCTCTGGGTCATCAGCTCGGTCGCCCCGAGGATCGCCCCGCCCAGCACCCGGCCCTGGCCGTCGATATGCTTGGTGGCCGAATAGACGACGATGTCGGCGCCCAGCGCCAGGGGCTTCTGGTAGATCGGGGTGGCGAAGACATTGTCCACCACCAGCTTGGCGCCGGCGGCGTGGGCCACGTCGGCCACGGCCCCGATGGCGGTGATCTCCAGCAGCGGATTGGCCGGGGTCTCCACCAGGAAGGCCTTGGTGTTGGGACGCACGGCGTTCTTCCAGGCCTCGATGTCGGTGGCGTCGACATAGGTCACCTCCACCCCGAACCGTGGCATCCATTCCGAGAGGATCCAGCGGCAGGAGCCGAACAGGGCCCGGCCGGCCACGATGTGGTCGCCGGCCCGCACCAGGCCCTGCAGGGCCACATGGACGGCGGCCATGCCCGAGGCCGTCGCGCGGCACTGCTCGGCGCCCTCCAGCAGGGCCAGCCGGTCCTCGAACATCTGGGTCGTGGGGTTGCCGAAGCGCTGGTAGATGAAGCCCGGCTCCTCGCCGGAGAAGCGCTTGTCGGCCGCGCCGGCGCTCTCATAGGCGAAGCTCTGGGTGAGGTAGAGGGCCTCGGAGATCTCGCCATAGGGGGAGCGGGCCATGCCGCCGCGCACCAGCTTGGTCTCTTGCTGCCAGGTGTTCGGATCTTCGGCCATGGGGCGCTCCTTTAAGACGTGCGCAGAAGGCGCCTTCGCGCGGCGAACCGGAACCCAGTTTTCCTGCGAAGCCCTTCAGGGAGGGCGGCATGAACCTCAAGGCGCGCGCCCGGGTCAAGCTTGGCCGTTCGCCGTCCGGCTGAATCGGCTTCGCCTCTGCCCAAAAACACGGCAACCTCCGCCTTAACTATAGGGAGGACACCTACCAATGCCGCTCAACATGCTGTTTCGCCTTCTCGGACTGATCCTGGTCGTGCTTGGCCTCGTCAATGTGGCCCTGGGCTTCCTGCCCGCCGACCTGGCGGCCAAGATCCCGCATCAGCTCATGCTCGTGGAAGGGTTCGCCCAGTCGGTGAGCCTGCTCGGCCTCGGCGCCATGATCTATCTGCTGGCCGAAATCGCCGCCAAGCGTCCGGCCAAGAGCTACTAGGACCGATGCCGGTCAACTTCGCGATCCGGGTCTTCAGCCTGCTCCTGACCTTCTTCGGGGCGCTGAACCTGGTGATCCTGGCCCTCTCGGACCACCTGCAGAGCGTGGTTCCGGCGGTGCTGCGGCCGGCCGCGACCTTCGGTGAGGCGCTCGCCCTGTTCGGGGTGGGCGCCGCCGTCGCCATGCTGGGCGAGATCGCCGCCAAGGTCGGGAAGAAGCACTAGGCGGCAAGGGGTCGGGCGGAGAGCGCCCAGCCCCAAGGCCCGCTCACCCCGGCGAAGGCCGGGGCCCAGATCGTATGGTTGGGCCTGCCCGGAGAGGCCCGAGCGGGTCCTTCCGCGTCCTCGGCGCTTTATGATCTGGGTCCCGGCCTTCGCCGGGATGAGCGGAGTTGGGGGCCCTCCGGCCACCACGCCGCACTTGCCAACCCACCCCCGCGCGGCGAGTGTCCCAGCGATGACCGACGCGACGCGCGCGGGGATTCTCCCCTGCCAATCCATCGACGACCTGATCGCCCAGGGCGCCATCCTCTCGGCGACCGCCTTCGATTTCGACCAGGTGCAGCCCGCCAGCCTCGACCTGCGCCTGGCCGCCCGCTGCTGGCGGGTCCGCGCCAGCTTCCTGCCCCGCCTGGGCCGCACGGTGGCGAGCCGCATCGCCGACGTGGCCATGCACGAGCTGGACCTGTCCAAGGGCGCGGTGCTGGAGAAGGGCTGCGTCTATATCGCCGAGCTGCAGGAGCGCCTGCATCTCCCGCCGGGGATCTCGGCCCGGGCCAATCCCAAGAGCTCGACGGGCCGGGTGGACGTCTTCGTGCGCCTGCTGTCGGACAACCAGCCGGCCTTCGACGACGTCATCGAGGCCTATGACGGGCCGATGTATATCGAGATCGCGCCCCAGACCTTCTCTATCCTGGTGCGCACCGGCACCCGGCTGAACCAGCTTCGCCTCAAGCGCGGGGCGCCGCCCAAGCTCGCCACCCGCAGCGTCGGCGTCGACCTGTCGGACGGGGTGGCCGGCTTCCGCGCCCGCCGGCACGCGGGCGTCATCGACATGGATCACGTCGACGGCCACGACCCGCGCAACTTCTGGGAGCCCCTGACCCCCCAGCGCGGCGAACTGCTGCTGGATCCCGGGGAGTTCTACATCCTGGCCTCGAAGGAGGCGATCGAGATCCCGGTGCTGGAAGCCGCCGAGATGACCCCCATCGACCCCTCGGTGGGCGAGTTCCGCGTCCACTACGCCGGCTTCTTCGACCCCGGCTTCGGGACGGAGGAGGCCCAGGGCGTGGGCTCCAAGGGGGTGCTGGAGGTCCGCAGCCACGAGACCCCGTTCCTGCTGGAGGACGGTCAGACCGTCGCCCGCCTGGTCTATGAACCCCTCACCGCGCGGCCCTCGCGCCTCTACGGCGCCCTGGGCGGCCACTACCAGCGCCAGGGCCTGAAGCTGTCCAAGCACTTCCAGCTGTGGGCGGGGAGCCTCTAGAAGGCTAGCCGAGGCGCACCTATCCAATCCACGACCGTCATCCTCGGGCTCGTCCCGAGGATCCATGATCTCCGGCCGTCCGCAGAGGGCGCGAACGGCGCCGCCCGGGCCACCCTGCGCCACGGTGTTTATGGATCCTAGGGACAAGCCCGAGGATGACGATTGGGGGAGAGAAGGGCGGCCCCGCCTACTCCGCCTCGACCGCCTCGCGCTTGTAGATCGAGCGCTTGGGCGCGGCGAGGACCTTGCGCAGCATGGGCTCGAAGGCCTCCAGCGGCATGGACTCGTAGGTCGGATCGAAGCTGTTCTGGTCGTAAAGGTGGCAGAACTGGGCGGTGTATTCGAACCACTCATGGCCCCGGTACTGCTCGCGCATGTCGCGGTCCAGGCCCAGGTGGTGGAAGAAATAGTAGCCCTGGAAGATGCCGTGCTTGTCCATCATCCAGTAGTTCTGCTCGCTGACATAGGGCTTCATGATCATGGCCCCCATCTCGGCGTGGTTGGAGGGCGAGAGCAGGTCGCCGATGTCGTGCATCAGGGCGCAGACGACATATTCCTCGTCGCGGCCGGCCTTGAAGGCCCGGGTGGCGGTCTGCAGGCTGTGCTCCAGCCGGTCCACCGGATAGCCGCCGGTGTCCTCCTTGAGCATCCGCAGGTGGGCCAGCATCCGGTCGGGGAGTTCGCGGGTGAAGGGCCCGTTGCCGCGGACGATGGCCATCCAGTCCTCCTGGGTGCCCTCGGTCATGGCGTGGAACTTCGCCTGCTGCAGCATCTCGCCGTCGGCCATGGTCGTCTCCCGTCGATCTCTTGTGGACGCATCGTGCGGCGAGGCGCCGCGGAGGTCAATCGCGCCCACTTGTCGGCGTTAACCATGTATAAGCTCGACTCGTCGTTCCTGATCCCGAGGGATGCAGGATCACGGCCATGCCCGATGCGACCTACATAGCTTTCGTGCCCACCGCCAAGCGCGACCGATTGCGGCAGATCCTCCAGACCGAGGACACCGGCCCCCTGGCCTGGCGCGAGCAGAAGAGCCTGTTCGGCAGCGAGTTCTACTTCTCCGGCCCGCCCGGCCTGGCCCGCAAGGCCCAGGCCTATGTGGCGCAGTGGGTGATCAACGGCGTCGGCTAGCCCTTGAGCAAGCCCTAGAGACCCGCTGGCGCGGTCTCGAACCAGATTCCCTTGGGTTTGCGTAGGCTGTCGCTAAAAGGTTGGCGTCGGTTCGGGGAATTCGCCCGGCCGCGCAGTCCCTGGAGCCTCGGTTGTCACCTTCCCCCACCCTGGACATCTACATCGGCTACGACGCCGCCGAACGCGTCGCCTACCACACGCTCTGTCAGAGCATTATCGACCATGCATCCCGTCCGATCCGGATCGTACCGATCGCGCTTTCCACGCTCGGGCCGCTGCACAGCCGGCCGCGGGCGCCGGAGCAATCCACCGACTTCTCGTTCACCCGCTTCCTCACCCCCTACCTGTCGGGGTACGAGGGCTGGTCGCTGTTCATGGACTGCGACATGCTAGTGCGCGCGGACATCGCCGAGCTGTTCGCCCTCGCCGACGATCGTTTCGCGGCGATCGTCGCCAAGCACGAGTATACGCCCCGCGACCGCCAGAAATTTCTCGGAAACCAGCAGCTGCCCTATCCGAAGAAGAACTGGTCGAGCGTGATCCTCTTCAACAACGCGCGCTGTAGCGCCCTGACGCCCGAGTATGTGGACACCGCCAGCGGCTTGGACCTGCACCAGTTTCGATGGCTGAAAGGCGAGGAGGAGATCGGCGGGCTACCGCTCGAATGGAACTGGCTGGTGGGCGAATACGCGTCCAACCCGAGCGCCAAGATCGCGCATTTCACGCGCGGCGGTCCGTATTTCGCCGAGTACGCGGACTGCGACTATGCCGACGAGTGGCGCGCGGCCCTGGCGCGCACCATGGACGCCGCGAGGTCCGATGCAGGCGCCTGATCCGCGCAAGGTCGTCAATCAGCTGCGCCATCGGCTTCTGAAGAATCCACGCGACGTGGAGGCGCTCGTCGCCCTCGCCAGCCAACTTGCGGCCGACGGTCAGGACCGGGAGGCGGAGGCGTTGGCGCGCAAGGCTCACCGCGTCAGCCCGGGCGCGCCGCAGCCTCTGTGGATTCTGAGCCGGCTCCTCCAACTGCAGGGCCGCTACGACGACGCCCTGACCATCGCCGACGCCGCCTTGGCTTCGAATTCCAGTTTCGGTGTCGCGTGGCAGATGCGCGGAGACTCCCTGGCCAACGCTGGTCGCGAGCGGGAGGCGATCGAGGCCTACCGCGAGGCCCTGCGGGACGAAGCGCTGGCCTTCGACACGCTGGTGCGCCTCGGGAAGATGCACCGGGCGCTGGGTGAGAACGACGAGGCCCTGACCACCTTCGCGGAGGCCGCACGCCTGCAGCCGCAATCGGCCGTCCCCCAACACGAATGCGGCCTTCTCCGATTGGCGAACGGCGATTTCGCCGAGGGCTGGCGCGACTACGCCGCCCGCTGGCGCCTGGAGGATATCTCCCGCAACCGAGGCTTCGTTCCGCTCCAGATGATCCCTCTGTTGACGACGGTCCCGGCGAAGTCGGACCTGATCGGCAAGCGCGTGCTGCTGATCGGCGATCAGGGCATCGGCGATCAAGTCATGTTCGCCAGCATGCTTCCGGACCTGCAGGTCACGGCCAAGAACGTCGTGTGCCTCTGCGAACCGCGGCTCATGCGCCTGTTGCAGAACGCGTTCCCCACCGTGTCCTTCGTCCATCCGAGCGGCGCCCAGGTGGACAGTGAAGCCGTGGATGTCCTGCTGGCGATGAGCAGCCTCGGCTCGGCGTTCCGCAGGACGGCGGCCGACTTCCCGGGTCGCCCCTATGTGAAGGCGCAGGCGCAGGGTGTCGCGCGCTGGGCGACGAGACTCGGGGAGCGCCCGGCGGGTTTGCGGGTCGGCCTCTCCTGGCGCGGCGGCGTGCCTCAGACTGGTCGCGCGGACCGTTCGATGGACCTGACGGCCCTGCGCCCCCTGCTCGAAGCGCCGGGCTGTGAGTTCGTCAGCCTACAGTACGGCGATGTCGCCGCCGAGATCGAGCAGGCGAACGCTGGACTGGCGTGCCCGATTCGCCATTTTCCGGCGGAAGAGCTTTACGACTTCCAGGATTTCGCCGATCTGATCGCAAACTTGGATCTGGTGGTCTCGGTGCAGAATTCCACGGTCCATCTCGCCGGGGCCCTGGGCAAGGCCTGCCTCGCCTTACTCCCTCAGTATACGGAGTGGCGATATATGAGGCGCGGCGCCCAGATGCCTTGGTATGGGTCGGTCCATCTGATCCGGCAGGCCGAGAAGGGCGCATGGGCGCCGGCGATCGCCGGCGCCGCGGATATCCTGCAGACGTTCGCCCCCGGAGATGCTCGTCGCGACCTTGAGTCTCTCGCGCTGGGGAAAGGGTTTCTCGACGCGATGGGGCGGGCCTAGGGGGCTCCCGAGCCTGGCCCGCAAGCCCCGGGCCCCTGTGGCGCGGCGGGTGATCAACGGCTAGCCCTTGAGTGGGCCCTGGAGACCCGCTAGAGAACCCCCACTGCAAGCCTTGCTCCGCAAGGCCTTCGCGGGCGTAGCTCAGGGGTAGAGCGTCAGCTTCCCAAGCTGAATGTCGTGGGTTCGAATCCCATCGCCCGCTCCAATCTTTCCGCCATCCCACCTCCGGTCCTGACGCCCCCGTCAAAGCGCGCCCTTGTCGAACCATGTTCGGAAGGTCTCGATAGACCCAACAGCGCGTGAAAAACGCCGCGCCGGGCAGGGAGATTTTCGATGGCTGACGGAACCGTGGACATCCTGAAGGACAAGCGCGCCGCCGCCCGCAAGGCCGCCTACGAGACCCCGCTGGAGGAGCTGAGCCCCGCCCGGGCCTCGCTGTTCCGCGACGACGCCATGTGGCCGATGTTCGAGCGGCTCCGCGCCGAGAGCCCGGTCCACTACACGCCGGACTCGAACTACGGGGCCTATTGGTCGATCACCCGGTACAACGACATCCTGGCGGTGGACTCCAACCACCAGGTGTTCTCCTCGGCCAAGGGCATCACCCTGACGCCCAAGGCCGCCCAGGGGTTCCGCGACCCCAACAACACCGCCACCAACTTCATCGCCATGGACCCGCCGCGCCACGACGTGCAGCGCAAGACGGTCAGCCCGGCGGTCTCGCCCCACGCCCTGCAGATCATGGCGCCCCTGATCCGCGAGCGGGCCGGCCTGATCCTGGACTCGCTGCCGATCGGCGAGGCCTTCGACTGGGTGGACCTGGTCTCCAAAGAGCTCACCACCATGACGCTGGCGACCCTGTTCGACTTCCCCTTCGAGGAGCGGCGCAAGCTGACCCGCTGGTCGGACGCCATGACCACGGCGCCGGGCTTCGGACCGGCCGCCGACCTGATGGAGATGCGGGCGATGATGGCCGAGTGCTTCGGCTACTTCACCGAGCTCTGGAACCAGAGGGTCAACGCCGAGCCGGCCGGGGACCTGATCTCCATGCTGGCCCACGGCGAGGAGACCCGGACCATGACCCAGCAGGAGTTCCACGCCAATGTGGCCCTGCTGATCATCGGCGGCAACGACACCACCCGCAACACCATCTCCGGCTCGGTCCTGGCCCTGAACCAGAACCCCGACCAGTACGCCAAGCTGCGCGCCGACCCGTCCCTGATCCCCTCCATGGTGTCGGAGACCATCCGCTGGCAGACCCCGCTGGCCCACATGGCGCGCACCGCCACCCAGGACTTCGAGCTGGGGGGCAAGACCATCCGGGAGGGCGACAAGGTGGCCATGTGGTACGTCTCGGGCAACCGCGACGACACGGTGATCGAGAACCCCAATTCCTACATCATCGACCGGGCCCGGCCGCGCCAGCACATGTCCTTCGGCTTCGGCATCCACCGCTGCGTGGGCAACCGCCTGGCCGAGCTGCAGCTGACCATCATCTGGGAGGAGATCCTCAAGCGCTTCCCCGACATCCAGCTGCTGGCCGAGCCCAAGCGCAGCTACTCGATCTTCGTGAAGGGCTACGAGGACATGCAGGTGGTGCTGCCGTCCCGCGTCTAGACGCGCGCCGGGCTGGCCGCGGGCGGCGTCCGCGGCCATTGTCGTTCCCATGAAGCAAGACATGGCCAGCCCGGGCACGGTGCGCCGGCGCGCCCTGGACGCCGCCCGCGCCCTGCTGGAGGAGAGCGGGGCCGAGGGGGTGCAGCTGCGCGCCATCGCCGCCCGGATCGGCAGCGGGGTGGCCACCCTCTATCACCACTTCGACGACAAGGACGCCCTGCTGGCGGCGCTGGCCATCGAGGGCTGGGGCGAACTTGCCCGCAAGATCGAGGACGCCATGGCGTCCGACCGGTTCGCCCACCGGATCGACGGGGCGTCGTCGGCCTTCCTCAGCTTCATCCGCCGCCATCCCCAGCTCTACGCCCTGATGCAGACCGAGCAGGCCCTGGCCGCCAACCGGGAGGTCCGCGCCGCCGAGCAGCAGGCCTTCGCCAGCTTCCAGACCGCCTTCCGCGGCGACGCGCGCGTGCCGCCCGAGCGGGTGGAGGAGATCTCCCTGGTGATCTGGGTGCTGGGCCGCGGCATCGCCTCGGCGGTGCTGATGCAGGGGGAGGGGGAGGCCGCCGACGAACTGGTGCGCCGGGTGATCTCGGGCTTCGGCTTCCTGCTGTCGCCGCGCTTCGCCGGCTAGGAACCCGTCCCGCCGCGCCGGCGGTTATGGTTAAGCGACTGTTAACCACGCCTTGCCACCCTGGGTCGGTCAGCTTCTGAAGGATCACCGGCGTGACCGACCTCGCGATTCAGCCCGAGGGGTGGCGGCGCGTCACGCCCACCCCCAGCTCCGAGGAGCTGAAGGCCTTCTACGCCCAGGAATATTTCCAGCAGTCGCACGGCACCTATGCCCCGGCCTATACCGAGACCGAACTGGCCCACCGCGAGCTGCTGGCCCGGCAGATGCTGGCGGCGATCGCGCAGGCGCGGTCCGGCGCGGCCCCCGGCGCCCTGCTGGAGATCGGCTGCGGCGAGGGCTGGCTGATGGCCGCGGCCCAGGCCGAGGGCTACGACGTCCACGGCCTCGACTTCTCCCGCGACGGCCTGGCGCGGTTCAATCCGCAGCTTCTGGACCGCGCGGAGTTCGGCGACGCCTTCGAGAGCCTGGACCGGCTGATCGACGCCGGCCGCCGGGTCGATGTCTGCGTCATGGAGCACGTGCTGGAACACGTCGTCGACGCCGAGGCCCTGCTGGTGCGCCTGCCGCGCCTGCTGAACCCGGGCGGGGTGGTGGCCATCACCGTGCCCAACGACTACAGCCCCCTGCAGCTGGCCGCGCGGGAGGCCGGGGTCATCGACCGGGACTTCTGGCTCGCCCCGCCCCAGCACCTGAACTACTTCAACGCCGCCAACCTGCCGCCGCTGCTGGACCGGCTGGGCTTCGATCTGAAGCTCGGCTTCGCGACCTTCCCCATCGACTGGTACCTGATGCACCCCGGCTCGAACTACATCGCCGATCCCACGGCGGGGAAGGGGGCGCACCGGGCGCGCATGGCCATCGACCTGATCCTGGCCCGGGAGGGCATGGCCGCCTATCTCAACCTGGCCAAGGCCCTGTTCGGCTGCAACGCCGGGCGCAGCGTGACGGTCATCGCCCAGCCGCGGGCCGCCTGACATGCAGATCCGCTACGTCGCCAACGCCTGTTTCCTGATCACCCTGTCCACCGGCGAGCGCCTGCTGACCGACCCCTGGTTCGACGGGCCCTGCCAGCAGACCTGGTGGAACTTCCCTCCGGTTCCCGACGCCCTGAAGGCCGAGATCTGGGCCTGCGCGCCCGACGCCATCTATATCAGCCACCTGCACCACGATCATCTGCACCCGCAGACCCTGGCGCCCTTCGACCGCGCCACCCCCATCGTGATCGGCAAGCTGAACACGCCCAACCTGCGCAACGCCCTGCGCGCCCTGGGCTTCACCCACATCACCGAATACCCCTTCGAGACCCGCGCCCCCCTGGGCGGCAAGGGGGCGAGCTTCGTACTGTTCAAGGATTTCCACGGCAACACGGTCGGCGACGCGACCCAGGTCGACTACGACCTGGACACCTCGATCTACCTCTGGGACGCCGACGGGACCGCCCTGTTCAACGCCGTCGACAACACCATCCTGCCCCCCGACGCCGCGCGGATCGCCGAGACCTACGGGCGGCCGGACGTGGCCATCCTGCCCTACGCCTCGGCCTCGCTCTATCCCATGGCCATGGGCGACTATGACGACGCGGCCAAGGCGGCGGCCACCGCGGCCCTGCGCCGCCGCACCGGGGGGAACTTCCGCGAGGTGTTCAAGGCCCTGGGCCCGCGCGCCGTGGTCCCGGCCGGCGGCGAATATGTGCTGGGCGGACCGGCGGCGGCCCTGTCGCGGTTCCTGCCCCAGCCCCTGGAGAGCGAACTCGCCCAGGAGCTGGCGAGCCTGGGCCAGGGCGAGACCCTGGCCAAGCTCTATCCCGGCGACGTGCTCGACAGCGCCGGCCTGACCGTGACCCAGGACCCCCGCGCCCCCTATCGCGGCTTCACCGACGCCGACCGCGCCGGCTACGCCCTGACCCTGGCCGACCAGGCGCCCAGCTTCACCCAGACGCACCTGCCGCCCGACCTGGCCTTCGACTGGAACCGGGCCCTGCGCAAATGCGCCGCCAACTACGCCGCCCGCTGCGCGAAGATGGGCCTGGAGCTGAGCGCCGACATCTATCTGGACGCCCGCCGGCCCGACGGGTCGCGCGCCCTGCTGTTCCGCTTCGCCACCGATTCAGAGGCCTGCGGCCTGTTCGACGCCGTGGAGGAAGGCGACCGCGCCCGGCTGATCTATGAACTGGACGAGCGGCTGCTGTTCAACCTGATCACCGCCCTGCTGTCCTGGAACGCCATGGAGGCCAGCGCCCTGATGACCCTGCGCCGCGCGCCGGACGTCTACATGCACGACGTCCACCGCTCGATCGTGCACTTCACCCTGCTGAGCTAGAGCGCAATCCGACGAAGTGGACACCGGTTCGCCGGAAAATTGCGCGACAAGACAGCAAGCTGGAGCGCCGCTCCGATTCAATCGGAGCGGATCACGCTCCAGGTCCGCGGCGCCAGCCGCTCGCTGGCGTGGGTGAGCACCCGCAGGGCCGCGGCCAGGTCGGCCTCGGGCAGGTCGCCGAAGGCGTGGGCCCGCAGTTCGCGGCCGATCCGGACGCCCTCCTGGTGGATCGCCTCGGCGGCCGGCGTGATCTGCAGGATCTTGGCGCGGCGGTCATTGGCCGCGCGCCGGCGCTGCACCAGGCCCTGGGCCTCCAGCGCCGCGATGATCCGCGCCAGGCTGGGCTCGTCGGCGCCCAGCATCCGGGCCAGCTCGCGCTGGTTTATCCCCTCGGCGGCCTCGGAAATCCGCGACAGGGCCATCCAGCGCAGGTTGGTCTGTCCCATGGCCGCCATCTGCTCATTGAACAGCGCCGTCCAGCGCCGCTGCGCCAGGCCGATGGCCCGGCCAAGGGCTTCATAGGGATCCGGTTCGTCTGACAATTCGAATACCGAGGGTCTCAGCTCTAAGGGCGGCTGCGGTCTTCGCATCGACCGGTCGAAAAATGAAGCAAATATTCGCAGGAGCAGCGGCGCGGAGGGATCGTTGGTTGTTTAGGACAACAAATCCGTATGGTTATCTCTTTCTGAAAACGAGAAGTCTTCAACCTTCTAGGGAAAGTTGAGCATCGATCAGGTCAAATTTGGACACTTGATAAGTTATCCGCTTCAGCCAGGCGCGCCACCGCGTCTGCGGCTGGCGCGGAATCCGGGCTGGCGCCTGGCCAATGCGGATCGCCCTGACCAGCCTGCCCGTCGCCGACCCTGACACGGCCAGCCTCTTCTAGCTCGGCCCCCGGGGCTTCGCTTTGATCTCGGACAACTCACCGGGACCTGATCGAGCCCCTAGATCTGCACGAGGGTCTCGTCGTGGCGGGGCAGGCGGCCGCGCAGGGCCATGGTCCCGTGCAGGCGGGCGACGCAGGCGCTGGCGGTCTTCTCGAACAGGAAGGGGAAGACCGCGTGGATCACGCAGGCGATCCCGGCGCCGATCAGGGTCCAGCCGAAGCCGGCCGCGGCGGCCATGTGCTCGCCATAGGTCTCGCCCACCTGGTGGGGATGTCGGGTGAAGCTCTCGATCATGGCGCGCCCCTTGTCTGCTGAGGCCAGGATGCGGCGGGCCGCCGAGAGGATCATTGTCGATTTCGCCGGTGAACCCGGGTAGAAGAGAAGAATATTCTCCAATCGTGGCGATCTGCATGGACAATCTTCTCGATCCCATCGACCGGCGCATACTGCGGGAGCTGCAGGCCGACGCCACCATCGCCATCGCCGACCTGGCCGAGCGGGTGGGCCTGTCCCAGACCCCCTGCTGGAAACGGGTTAAGCGCCTCACCGACTCCGGCGTCATCGAGCGGCGCGTGGCCCTGCTGGACCGCGAGAAGCTGGACCTGTCCCTGGTGGTCTTCGTCTCGGTCCGCACCGCCCGCCACGACGAGGCCTGGCTCAACGCCTTCGCCAAGGGCGCCTCGGCCCTGCCCGAGGTCGTGGAGTTCTACCGGATGAGCGGCGAGACCGATTACCTGCTCAAGGTGGTGGTGCGCGACATCGGCGCCTATGACCGCTTCTACAAGCGCCTGATCGCCACGGCGGAACTGGGGGACGTCTCCTCCTCCTTCGCCATGGAGCAGATCAAGTTCACCACCGCCCTGCCGCTCTAATACGTCATCCCGGACGGCCGCCAGGCCGATCCGGGACCGCGAAGCGCGGCGCGTAGCTGCGCTGCGGCCGGGATGACGAGGTGGTTTCGCCTCTCACTTGACCCCGCTGAACCCCGCGCCTAGCTTCTGCCCATCGACCACGCGCCCGGAAAGGAGGGTTTCGAAGATGACTGTGCTCCTCCAGACCCCCCTCCGCTGCGCCGCCGACCGGGTATTCTGATACCTTAGACCTCTCCGTCGGCCGGGCGCTCAAACGCGACCCTCGATCGACGGATCATTCCATTGCTTAAGACCTATGGTTGGAGCGACACGCTCCAGACCCACTTCCAACCCTTCGCGGCGCGCGGGCTGACGCCCGGCCGCGTCACCGTCCAGCAGCGCGGCCTCTACCGCCTGGCCACCCTCGACGGCGATCTCTCCGCCGAGCTTTCCGGCCGCCTGGCCCACGAGGCCGGCGAGGGCGGCTATCCCGTGGCCGGGGACTGGGTGGCCTGCGCCGCCCGGCCCCAGGAGGGGGCGGCCACCATCCATGCCGTCCTGCCGCGCTCCAGCGTCTTCGTCCGCAAGGCCTCGGGCCCCAATGTCGCCCCGCAGACGGTGGCGGCCAATGTCGACATCGCCCTGCTGACCGCCTCCCTCAACGCCGACCTCAGCCTGCGCCGCCTGGAACGCTACCTGGCCGTGGCCTGGGAGAGCGGCGCCCAGCCGGTCATCGTGCTCACCAAGGCCGACGCCTGCGACGACGTCGAGGCCCTGACAGCGCAGGTGGAGTCCATCGCCATCGGCTGCCCGGTCCACGCCGTCTCGGCCGTGACCGGCCAGGGCCTCGACGCCCTGGCCGCCCTGCTGGGCCCGGGCCAGACCGCCGTCCTGCTGGGCTCGTCGGGGGTGGGCAAGTCCACCCTGGTCAACGCCCTGGCCGGCCAGGCCCTGATGGCCACCCAGGAGATCATCGAGGAGGGGGCGCGGGGCCGCCACACCACCACCCACCGCGAGCTGATCCTGCTGCCCTCCGGGGGCCTGGTGCTGGACACGCCGGGCATGCGCGAGCTGGGGCTGTGGGACAGCGAGGCCGGGGTCGCCGCCACCTTCGGCGACATCGAGGCCCTGGCGGCCCGCTGCCGTTTCGGCGACTGCGCGCATCGCACCGAGCCCGGCTGCGCCGTGCGGGCGGCGCTGGAGGATGGCAGCCTCGATCCCGGCCGCTGGAAGAGCTTCTCCAAGCTGCAGCGGGAGCTGGCCCACCTGGAGGCCAAGGACGACCCCCTGGTCCGGGCCGAGGTGCGCAAGGTCTGGATCGCCCGCCACAAGGCCGGCCGCGCCCAGATGAAGCACCGATGGAAGGAGAGGGACTAGGCCTTGGCCAGGCCGTGGCCGCCCACCGGGGTGGTCACGGTCCCGGGCGCCATGTCGGCCAGGATCGGGCGGGCCTTGGCGATGGCCTCGCGCACGGAGGGGAGGGCCAGCGAGGCCTGGTGGCTGGCCTGGCTGTCCCAGACCTCGGTGATCCAGATGGCCTCCGGGTCGGCCGGGTCCTGGGCCACCACATAGCTCAGGCAGCCGGGCATGCCCGAGATCCCCTCCAGCAGGATCGCGATCAGGGCGTCCCTCTGGCCCGGCTTGGCGGTCATCTTGCCGATCAGTCCGTACATGGGCGGGGCTCCATTGGCGGCGGCCAGGACGGGGCCGCCCAGGGTGGCGGTGGCCGCGACGCCGGCCAGCAGGGTGCGTCTTTGCCGATTCATGGACCGATCCTAGCCCGGAACCTGCGGGGCGGTCCGCTCCCAGGTGATGATGGCGCGCGCGGCCTGCGCGACTTTTCGCCTCTGAGGATAGGTTTTGTGCAGCGGCGGCCGAATTCCTGCGATATCTGTCGCCGGTCCGACGGACGAGGGCGTTTCGCCCGGTTCTACTTCAGATCATATTCACCGCGTGGGGCCGCGGCCGCATGAGCGACGAGACCAATGATCGTGACGCGCGGGCCGCCTCGGACCTGCGGCACCGGATGGCCAACACCTTCCAGCTGATGTCGGCGCTCGGCCGCATGCGCAGCCAGCGGGCCGCCGAGCCGGAGGCGCGCCGCCAGCTTCTGTGGATGGCCGACGCCATCGGCACCCTGGGCGCCCTGGAACGCCACCGCACCCCCGAAGGCGTCGACTTCACCGCCTATCTCGCCGAGATGGCGCCGGTCTGGCGCCGCCGCCACGCCTCGCGCAAGGCCGAGGTGCGGGTCTCGGCCATCCAGCTCTTCACCCCCGACACGGCGGCCTCAACCCTGGCCCTGATCGCCCAGGAGCTGGTGGGCAACGCCCTGTCCCACGGCTATCCCGGCGACCGGCCGGGCATGGTCGAGCTCAGCCTGCTGAAGACCGAGGACGGCCGCTACGAATTGACGGTGACCGACGACGGCTGCGGCTTCGATCCCGGATCGCCGGCGGCGCGCGAGCGCTTCGGGCTGTGGTTCATCCGCAGCCTGGCCGCCCAGGTGCGCGGCGAGTTCTCGCTGACCTCCCAGCCCAGCGTCACCGCCAAGCTGACCTTCCCGCTCTAGGCCTCGCCCACCGGGGCCGGCAGCAGCCGCTCATAGGTGCGGCGGACCACGCCGTAGCATTCGCAGGCCATGGCCTCGAGTCCCGCCCGGTCCAGGATGTCCACCACCCCGCGCCGATAACGGATGTAGCCGCGGGCCTGCAGGGTCCGCGCCACGGCGGTGACGGTGGTGCGCTGCACCCCCAGCATGTCGGCCAGGAACTCCTGGGTCAGGGCCACGGTGTCGGTGGAGATCCGGTCGCGGCAGGTCAGCAGCCAGCGGCAGAACCGCGCCTCCACCGAGTGCAGGGCGTTGCAGGCCACCGACTGGGCGGCGTGGCCGAACAGGGCCTCGGTGTGGTTGTCCACCAGGACGCGGATGCGGGGGCTGCGCTCCCAGGCCTCGTGCAGCTGGGCGGCGCTGATCCGCGCCGCGCGGCAGGGGGTCTGGACGATGGCCCGGGACAGGGACTGGCGCGGCGCCACGGCGGCGGTCAGGCCCAGGGCGCCCTCGCGGCCGATGGTGGCGCTCTCGATGGCCGCGCCGCTCTCCATCAGGGTCAGCAGCGAGATCACCCCGTCATGGGGGAAGTAGACGGTGTCGATGAGGTCGCCGGGATCGTAGAGCAGTCGCCCCCGTTCCAGGTCCAGATGGGTCAGGTGCGGGGCCACCAGGCCATAGTCGGCCGGCGTCAGGGCGGCGAGCAGACGGTTTTGCAAGGAACGAAGAAGCCTTTGCATCGGGGAATCGAACGTCGCCGGACGGCGAAGGTTGCAAGTTATCGAGGCCGCGGGGCGCAGACTGTCGAGAACGCGACACAATTCCGAAATGCAGTTAGTAAAATCAAGGCATAGATCGGGGTCGCGTAATGCTCACTCCGCTTTGAATAATTCGGAGCCTCGCCGTTGATTGCATTCGCGGTCGTCTATTGATCTCCGAGACTCTCTCGCAAGATCATCCTGCCCTTGCTCTTCACCTTGGCGGTTCATCTCTATCCGCTGAGTAGGACATCACCAAAAGAACGCCCCGCCGCGGGCCACGGCGGGGCGAACGCTTCCTCGGGGTTCGGCTGACCCCTTAGTGGAAGTTCAGATTGGCGCTGCCGCCCACGTCGGGGGTCGTGTGGGTGGCGTTGGCCTTGGCGATCTCCCAGGCGAACTTGGCCGGGCCGCCCTGGCTGACCCAGACCTGGGCGTTGTCGCAGTCCAGGCAGAGCAGGGTCAGGTGGGGGTCGTCCTTGCCGTCCGGGTACCAGGCGGCCACGACGGCGTTCCAGTACTTGGCGATCCGGTCGGGGTCGTGCTGCAGGGTCAGTTCCCCGGCGATGCAGGCCTGGAAGTCCTTCTGCTGGTGCACGAACATGGCGGGCTTGCCCTCGCCGATCTCGCGGGCCAGGTCGGTGTCGGTGCGGGTGAAGAACCAGATCTGGTTGGTCTTCGGCTCCACGAAGGCGGTCATCGGCTGGGTGTGGTGGGCCGCGGCGCCTGTGATCCCCAGCATGCCGGTGTTGTGCTTCTCGATCTCGTCCCACAGCCGACGTTCGACGTCGGCGCGGTTGGTCATGTCGGTGCTCATGGGGAGGCTCCTGGATTGCGGGGGTTCGTTGCTGAATCAACCCCAGGGCCGGCCGCAGGTTCCGACGACTAGCCGACGCTTCGCCCGTTTCGGCCCCTAGAGCGCGTCAGGGTTAAGTGGAAGCCCGTTAACCCGTCCGACGCGCCCTCTCCTCTCAGCCCGCCAAGCCGAACCGCCCCGCCTCGATCCCCTCGCGCACCCGCTCGGCCAGGGCGGGCGGGGTCAGCCGGCCGCTGTCGAGGCGGTGGCGGGCGTCCTCGGCGGCGAACAGGTCGTAGAGCGCCACATAGGGCGCGTAGTCGGCCACCGGATCGTCGGTCCGGTCCCGCGCCCGGGCCGCCGCCGTCGCCTGGTCGGGGATCAGCACCACGAAGTCCAGGGTCAGGCCCGCCTCCCGGGCTGCTTCCACGAAGGCCTGCTTGACCCAGTCGGTGATGATGCCGTCGGCCACCACCTCGTAGCCGCCCGCCGCGTAGGTCGCCGCCGTCCGCGCCATGGCCGCCACCACCACCAGGTTCTGCGGGTGGGACTCCGGCGTCCAGGGGGCCAGCCAGCCCTTCTTGATGGCGCGGTAGAAGTCGTCGGTGTGCAGGTGGACCGCCAGGGGCCCCGGGGCGTTGGCGCAGAGCAGGGGCGCCACCGTGGTCTTGCCGGCCCCCGGCGGCCCGGTGAGCAGGATGATGCGGCCGGCCATGGACGCCTCCGACAATGGACAGGGAGCCGGCGATGGTCTCTGATCCGCATAACGACGGTCAAGCTCAGGGCCGCGCAATTCCAGGGAGGCCGCCATGGCCGACGGCGCACGCATCGCTGCGGAGGCCCGCGAGAAGGCCTACGCCACCCCGCTGGAGGCCTTCCACGTCGGCGACCCGGAGCTGTTCCGCACCGACACCCACTGGCCCTGGTTCGAGCGCCTGCGGGCCGAGGATCCGGTCCACTACTGTCCCGCCAGCGAGTTCGGCCCCTATTGGTCGGTGACCCGCTTCGAGGACATCGTCGCCGTCGACGGCGACCCCGTCACCTTCTCCTCCAGCTCCGAGCTGGGGGGCATCGCGCTCGGCGACTCCTTCGAGGCCGCCGCCGGCGCCAGCTTCATCAGCCGCGACAGCCCCAGCCATGAGGCCCAGCGCCGGGTGGTGACCCCGATGTTCGCCTCGGCGGCCCTGGCCGCCCTGGAGCCCCTGATCCGCAGCCGCGCCGCCGCCATCCTCGACGAGCTGCCGGTGGGGGAGACCTTCGACTTCGTCGAGAAGGTCTCCGTCGAGCTCACCGGCCAGATGCTGGCCACCCTGCTGGACTTCCCCTTCGAGGAGCGCCGCCTGCTGCCCCGCGCCTCGGACCTGCTGCTGGCCGCCCCGATCCTGGGCGGCGGCTCGCCGGCCGGGGAGCCCGCCCGCCAGGCCGAGCTGATGGCGACCTTCACCAAGCTGGTGGCGCTGTGGGGCCAGCGCGCCGCCGAGCCCCCGGCCGACAACCTGATCTCCATGCTGGCCCACGACCCGGCCACCGACGGCGGCGGCGACCCCTACAAATATATCGGCAACCTGGTCCTGCTGATCGTCGCCGGCAGCGACACCACCCGCCACTCCATCACCGGCGGCCTGCTGGCCCTCAACGAGAACCCGGACCAGTACGCCAGGCTGCGGGCCGATCCCGGCCTGATCCCCGGCATGGTGCCCGAGATCATCCGCTACCAGAGCCCGGTGGCCCACATGCGCCGCACCGCCACCGCCGAGGCGGTGATCGGCGGCAAGACCATCGCCAAGGGCGACAAGGTGGCCATGTGGTACGTCTCGGGCAACCGCGACGGCTCGGCCATCGCCGACGCCGACGCCTTCGTCATCGACCGCGAGCGCCCCCGCCATCACGTGGCCTTCGGCTTCGGGGTCCACCGCTGCGTCGGGCAACGCCTGGCCGAGATGCAGTTGCGGGTGGTCTGGGAGGAGATGCTCAAGCGCTTCCCGGTCATCGAGGTGGTGGGCGAACCCCGCCGCCTGCGCTCCAACTTCGTGAAGGGCTACGAATACCTGCCGGTGCGCATTCCAGCCTGAATAGTGTTCGAATACTGTTCGAGCTTAAGCATGGTTTGTCGGCTATCCGACAAATAATCCCTGGATGATGGAAACAATCTGTCTCTCGGAGGTTGAGTAATCTCCTAGAGGTTTGAAAGTCATGTTCCCGAAACCCACTACGTTTGTCGATGACGATCCCATCCTGTTCGTCGATGATGACGCCCTGTGCAGCTTGGACACCTGCACTGCCCTGCGAGAGCTTGGCTATAACGTGCTCTGCGCTCACACAGCCCAGGGCGCCCTGGACACCCTGGGGGCCCGGCGGGCCCTGACCGCCCTCGTCACCGACATCGACCTGGGGGAGGGTCCCGACGGGTTCGAGGTCGCGCGGGCCGCCCGGCTCACCTATCCGAACCTGGCGGTGGTGTTCATTTCGGGCACGGCGGCGGCCCGCCACGCGGCCGAGGGCGTCTGCCGCTCGGAGTTCATCGCCAAGCCGTATCAGCCGCAGCAGATCGCCGAGGCCCTGGATCGCACCATGGGGCTGGAAGCCGCCTAGCGATCGGCGCGCGAAGGCGGGGCCGGTCGGGGTCTAGTCCTTCGGAGCCTTCTCGGCGGCGGCGGCGGCTTTCTTCTCGGCCTTGGCGGCCGCCTTCTGGGCGTCCTTGGCGGCCTTGGCCTTGTCGCGTTCCATCCGCTCGAAGCTGTAGTTGGGTGTCCGCGCCATGTTGGGCCGCTCTCCTGCAAGTCAGTCGCTTATCTGGCGTATCGCACCCCGCGCCGCAAGCGTGACACACTGACAACCGCTCATCCCGGCGAAGGCCGGGACCCAGGTTCATCCCGGACGCGCGCGATTTATCCCAGGCTCAGCCTCGGATGCGCATCCGACTTCGGTGGGTTTCACCTGGATCCCGGCCTTCGCCGGGACGAGCGGGGATTACAGCGTCACCTCGCCCCGGAACATCGGGGCGCAGCCGCCCCCCACCGTGGCCCGCACCCCGTCGGAGGTCCGCCGGGCGGTGGCCTTCAGCACGCTGGGCCGCCCCATCTCCACCCCCTGGCTGATGCTGAAGGCGCCCTCCTCGGCCCCGGACAGCGACACCAGCAGGGCCGCCAGGGTCGCATTGGCGCTGCCGGTCGCCGGATCCTCATAGGTGCCGGCCAGGGGCGCGAACATGCGCGCCCGGATGTCCTGGCCGTCGCGCACATAGATCAGCAGGGAGTAGCGCCCCGCCAGGTCCGGCCGTCCCGCCTCGGCCTTGCGGAAGGCGGCCACGTCGGGCTCGGCGCGGCTCAGCGAGTCCGCCGTCACCTGGGCGATGATGAAGGGGACCCCCACCGTGGCCAGGATCGGGGTGTGGGCCGTGGTCAGCACGTCGCCCACCGCCAGGCCGGCGCAGGCCGCCACCTCCTGCGCCGGGATCTCCGCCCCGGTGGTGAGCGCCTGCGGCGCGGCGATCACCGCCCCCCTCGGCGCGCCGGCGGCGTCGCGGTCGATGTCCACCTTCACCAGGCCGGCGATCATCTCCAGGGTCAGGGCGCCCTCATGGCCCATCGTGGCCAGGACGTAGCCGGTGCCGATGCTGGGGTGGCCGGCGAAGGGCATCTCGCCGGTGCGATGGAAGATCCGCACCCGGGCGGTGTGGGCCGGGTCCTGCGGCGGCAGGACGAAGGTGGTCTCAGACAGGTTCATCTCGCCAGCCAGGGCCAGCATCTGGGCGTCGCTCATGCCGCGGGCGTCGGTGAACACCGCCAGGGGATTGCCGCCGAAGGGGCGGTCGGTGAAGACGTCGAGGGTGACGAAGGCGTAGGTCGGCATGGCGGGGTTCCGGTGAAGCTTCACGGCCTTTGCCATGAATTAGCCAGTTGGCAAAGTCCCAAAGATGTAGTGGCCCAGGGTCGCGAAATCGTGGGCGCCGTCCAGCCGCTTCACCCGCATGCCCTCCAGCACCTCCGGCGGCATCAGCCGCGCGTTCACCCCCATGCGCAGATAGGCCGGATCGAGCGACTTCCAGTGGGTGATGCAGCCGCAGGTCGGGCAATGGTGGGTGGTCAGCGTCCTGTCGCCCTGCAGGTAGGCCACCGTCTCGCCGTGGATCTCCACCCCCTGCTTGTAATAGGCCCACAGGGCCCCGTGCTTGTGACAGAGACTGCAGTTGCAGTCGGTCACCTCGGTCGGCGCCTCGGCCTCGAAGGTGACGGCGCCGCAGTGGCAGGCGGCCTGGATCATGCGGGAGCTCCTCTAGTCCGCGGGCAGGACCTCGAGACTATCGCCGAGGCGCACCGTCCCGCCATCCAGGATTCGCGCCGTGATCCCGCCGTGGCCGCGCACGGCGTTGTAGCCGCCGACGCCCAGGATCGCCTCCATCCGCGAGCAGGGATGGCACTCGCCGCTATAGGCCAGCAAGGCGCCGCCCAGGCGGAAGCGCTTCTCCTTGCACGCCAGCAGGTTGACGCCCCGCACCACGACGTTGCGCCTCAATTCCTCCGGCCCGACGGCCTCGCGGCCCAGATAGCTGGCGATGGCCGCCAGGTCCTCGGCCTGGATCAGGGTCACCTGCCGCCCGCCGTTGTTGCGGGTGCGGTAGCGGTCGCCCTCGATCCCCTGGGCGGCGACCAGGGTGGCGGACTCCACCGGCGTCATCGGCGCGTGGGCCGCCGGCCGCAGACCGATCCAGGTGACGGCGCCGGCGCGCACCGGGGCGGTCATCAGGCGGGCGAGGGGCGAGTTGGGGTTCAGCATGGCGGGTCCTTGCCACACCCGTCCTGGAGGCATCCAGCGGCATGACCGATTGTTAAGGACCGGGGCCGTTTCCCCGGTCCGCGGCCCCTGGTAACACTGAACGTAACAGGACCAGGAAACGCCCATGCCCCACTTCTCCCGCCGCACCCTGCTCGGCATGACCGCCGCCGCCCCCTTCACCTTCGGGGCCCTGGCCCAGGCCGCCACCCCGGCCGACGCCAGGTTCGAGGCCCTGGCCAAGGGCTGGGTGGACGCCTCCATGCGGCTGTCCCCGGTCAGCGCCACCCAGATCGGCGACCACCGCTTCGACGACCTGATCGACGACATGGGCCCCAAGGGCCGAGCCGCGGTGGTCAAGCTGGCCTCGGAGACCCTGGCCGCCCTGAAGGCCACGCCGCGGGCCCAGCTCAGCCGCGCCAACCAGGTCGACGCCGCCATCCTGGAGAACCAGGTTCGCAGCGACCTCTGGACCACCCAGACCCTGCAGCCCTACGCCTGGGACCCGCTCACCTGGAACGCCGTGGCCGGCGGCGCCCTCTACACCCTGACGGCCCGCGAGTTCGCCCCCCTTGAGGTACGCCTGCGCAGCGCCACCGCGCGCATGGAGAAGCTGCCGGCCCTGCTGGCCCAGTGCCGCGCCGACCTCGTCCCGGCCCGCGTGCCGAAGATCCACGCCGACACCGTGGTGGGCCAGAACAAGGGGCTGCATTCCCTGGTGGACGGCGTCGTCGCCGACGCCGGCAAGCTGCCCCCCGCCGACCGCGCCCGCCTGGAGGCCGCGGCCAAGACCTGCAAGGCCGCCATCGACGAACATCAAAAGTGGCTGGAGACCGTGCTGGTCCCCGGCGCCAAGGGCGACTTCCGCCTGGGCGCCGAGCTCTACGACGCCAAGCTGGCTTTCGCGCTGAACTCGCCGCTGAGCCGCGCCGAGATCAAGACCCGGGCGCTCGCCGAGATGACCTCGCTGCGGGCGACCATGTACGACATCTCGGCGAAATTCCTGGCCGGCAAGCCCGGCTCCCCGCCGACGCCGGCCAATCCCACCGAGGCCCAGCGCCAGGCCGCCATCGAGGCGGCGCTGGAATACGCCTATGCCAAGAAGCCCGCCCGCACCAAGCTGGTGGAGGCCGCCGAGGCCTGCCTGGTCCAGGCGACCGCCTTCGTCCGTGAAAAGAACATCGTCACCGTCCCCAGCGACCCGGTGAAGATCGGCCTGGTGCCGGAGTTCCAGCGCGGCGTCGCCGTGGCCTATTGCGACGCGCCGGGCCCGCTCGATAAGGGCCAGCAGACCTACTACAAGATCTCGCCGATCCCCGACGACTGGACCGACGCCCAGGCCGATAGCTTCCTGCGCGAATACAACAGCCTGGGCATCCAGGAGGTCACGGTCCACGAGGCCATGCCGGGCCACTACCTGCAGCTGGCCCACGCCAACGCCTATCCCTCGGTGCTGCGCGCGGTGCTCTCCTCAGGGCCCTTCGTGGAGGGCTGGGCCTGCTATGCCGAGGACGTCATGGCCGACGAGGGTTACCTGGACCGAGACCCCCTCTACCTGCTGGTCCACCTGAAGCTCCAGCTGCGGGTCTGCGCCAACGCCCTGCTGGACCAGGCCGTCCACGTCGACAACATCAGCCGCGAGGACGCCATGAAGCTGATGACCGTCCAGGCCTTCCAGCAGGAGCGCGAGGCCGCCGGCAAGTGGGTCCGCGCCCAGCTCAGCCAGGCCCAGCTGCCCACCTATTTCGTCGGCTGGGAGGAGCACAAGGCCCTGCGCAAGCAGGCGGAGGCCAAGTGGGGCAAGACCTTCACGCTGAAGCGCTACCACGACGGCATCCTCGCCTACGGCTCGCCCCCGGCCCGGTTCGCCGGCCAACTGCTGTTCGACCTGCCGATCGCGTAATTCCACCCCGTCATCCCGGCCGCAGCGAAGCGGAGAGCCGGGACCCAGGGGCCGCAATCAATCCCCCTGGGTCCCGGGTCTCCCTGCGGTCGCCCGGGATGACGGGAATTGTCAGGGGGCGGGGGCTAGGTCTTCTCCGCCGTCGACAGAATCTCCGTCAGCTGATCCGCTCATCCCGGCGAAGGCCAGGATGAGCGGATGTGTGTTGCGTTCCCCGAGGGGAGCCGCGTCTCACTGTCGCCAACGAAATTCAGCATTAGGCGACACCCCATGAAGGCCATCCAGACAGTCCACCCCACCGGCCTCGACACCCTGCGCTACGCCGACATCGCCGACGCCAAGCCCCCGGCCGCGGGCGAGATCACCGTGCGCCTGCGGGCCAGCTCGCTGAACTATCACGACTACATGGTGGTCCTGGGCGCCATCCCGACGCCGGAGGGCCGCATCCCCATGTCCGACGGCGCCGGCGAGGTGACGGCCGTCGGCGAAGGCGTGCGCGAGTTCGCCGTCGGCGACCTGGTGGTCTCCACCTTCTTCCCCGCCTGGCTGGACGGGGTCGACGCGCCGGACGGCGGCTTCTCCGGCGTGCCCGGCGACGGGGCCGACGGCTACGCCCGCGAGATGATCACCACCGCCGCCACCTCCTTCACCCACGCCCCCAAGGGCTGGACCGCCGCCGAGGCGGCCACGGTCACCTGCGCCGGCGTCACCGCCTGGCGCGCCCTGGTGGCCGACGGCCAGCTCAAGGGCGGCGAGACCGTTCTTGTTCAAGGAACCGGCGGGGTCTCCATCTACGGCCTGCAGATCGCCAAGGCCTATGGCTGCACCGTCATCGCCACCTCCTCCTCGGACGCCAAGCTGGAGCGGCTCAAGGCGCTGGGGGCCGACCACCTGATCAACTACAAGTCCGAGCCCGCCTGGGGCGCGGCGGCGGCCAAGCTCACCGGCGGCCGCGGCGTCGACCACATCCTGGAGATCGGCGGCTCGGGCACGATGCCGGAGTCCATCAACGCCACCCGCAACGGCGGCCACATCGCCGTGATCGGCGTCCTGGCGGGCTATGCCGGCCCGATCCCCACGGTCGCCATCATGGGCAAGCAGCTGAAGGTCCAGGGCCTCACCGTCGGCAGCCGCCGCCACCAGCTGGACCTGATCCGCGCCATCGACGTCGCCGGCTACCGCCCGGTGCTGGACAAGTCCTTCCCCCTGGAAAACCTCGCCGACGCCTTCCGCCACCAGGCGTCGAACACCCACTTCGGCAAGATCGTGGTGGATATCTAGGCGGAGGGCGGTCCCACCAAGATCCTCCCCCAGGCCGCAGGCCGATGTGGGGGAGGTGGCGCGGACCGCAGGTCCGTGACGGAGGGGGATGGACGTAGTCCACCCCTCGACACGAAAACCAGAGTCAAAGTCCCCCTCAGTCAGCTTCGCTGACAGCTCCCCCAGAGGGGGAGCATCTCGCAACCCGGCTGTCGCCCCTATGAAGGGCGGCAGGCGTCTCCACCCCATCGCGCCCCTGGTTGTGCCACCCTCCAAAATACATCCAGGGCGGAGTCGCCCGAACCTTGATGTTCTGCGTTTGTTCCGACATCGGAGCAGAGCCTGCGTCATGAGCGAGTACATCCCGCCGCCCAAGGGCTGGCGCGTCTTCAACGGCGAGCTGGTCCCCGACCCCACCCTCTGGGGCTACATGCACCGCCGGCAGATGGTTCGCGGCGCCTGCTACACCCGCGACTGCCGGCGCAACTACAACCTCGACGTCGAACTGCTGCTGCGGCGCGGCTACGCCCATGTGTCGATGAAGGAGATCCAGCGCCAGCTGCTCTGCCACATGCCCGGCGGCTGCCGCATGACCTTCCGCGACGAGAAGGAGGGCTCGGGCCTGCCCCTGTCGGTCCTGGCCGCCAACCGCGAGGTCCGCATCCTCTTCCGCTGCGGTGGCTGCAAGTGGGAGAAGTCGGTCACCCCGGCCCAAGCCATCGCCCAGCTCGTGGCCGCCAAGACCGGAACCTCCAGCACCCTGCACACCGACCTGACCAGCAAGACCACCAAGCCCTGCCCCAAATGCGCCGCCGCCAAGTGGACCTGCGAGGTCCGCTGGCCCACCGCGCCGAACGACAAGACCTACGGCCAGCGGCGCCTGGAGGAGCTGGCGGCTGCGCGGGGGCGGCGGTGAGCGGCCGGCGCACGACCCCGGCCCGCGCCGCGAGCTGAGCGCGATCCCCCGGCCTGCCACCTCATCCGTGTGCGCAGGTCACATCCCCCAGCGCCTCGATCACGTGGCATTCCCCCGCCGGACCGCTGCAGCCGGCCGCCGTCATGCGCTTCAGCTCCGTGCGCAGCGCCTCCAGCTGCCGAATCTTGGCCTCCACCTCGGCCAACTGCGCGGCGGCCAGGTGATTGGCCTCGTCGCAGGGGCGCTCGGGATCGTCGCTCAGGGCCAGCAGCGAGCGGATCGCGTCCACCGAGAACCCGAGCTGTCGCGCATGGCGGATGAAGGACAGCCTGCGCACCCCACCCTGGTCATAGACTCGCCGCTCGCTCTCGGTCCGGTCGGGCGGCGGCATCAGGCCGATCTGTTCGTAGAAGCGGATGGTGGGAACCTTCACCTGCGTGCGGCGGGAGAGCATGCCGATGCTGAGGACGCTGTCTGTCATGCCGCGACGATAGGGCCTTGATCCTCTAGTCACTAGAGCCTGTACGACCGGCGCATGACCAACGCCCCCCTCGCCGCGCTTTCCGCCCTCGCCCTGGCCCTGACCGCCGCTGAAGCCCACGCCCAGGACCACGACGATGAGGTCGAGGAGCTGGTGGTGGAGGCCACCCGCTCGGGCCGCCTGGTGCAGGACGAACCCATCCGCGTGGAGGTGATCAATCGCGAGGAGATCGAGGAGAAGATTCTCATGAAGCCCGGCAACATCGCCATGCTCCTCAGCGAGACCGGCGGCTTGCGGGTGCAGGTCACCTCGCCCGGCCTGGGCTCGTCCAACATCCGCGTCCAGGGCATGCGTGGCCGCTACACCCAGCTGTTGGCCGACGGCCTGCCGCTCTACGGCGGCCAGGCCTCCTCCATCGGCCTGCTGCAGATCGCGCCCACCGACCTGGGCCAGGTGGAGGTGATCAAGGGCGCGGCCTCGGCCCTCTACGGCCCGTCGGCCCTCGGCGGGGTCATCAACCTGGTCTCCCGGCGGCCGGCGGCCGAGGCGCAGGGCGAACTGCTGGCCAACCTCACCAGCCGCGACGGCCAGGACCTCACCGCCTACGGAGCCTCGCCGTTGAGCGATGGCTGGAGCGCCTCGATCACCGCCGGCGCCCACCGCCAGAGCCGCCAGGACCTGGACGGCGACGGCTGGGCCGACATGCCGGGCTACGAGCGCTGGACCCTGCGCCCGCGGCTGTTCTGGAGCGGCGCCGGCGGCGCCAGCGTCTTCGTCACCCTGGGCGCCCTGGACGAGGACCGGCGGGGCGGAACCCTTCCCGGGCGCACCGTCCCCGACGGGACCGCCTTCCCCCAGGATCAGGAGACCCGCCGCTACGACGCCGGCCTGGTCGGCAAATTTCCGCTGCAAGGCCTGGGCGTGGCCCATCTGCGCGCCTCGGCCATGACCCAGGATCATAGCCACCGGTTCGGCGCGGTGCGGGAGGACGACCGCCACACCACCCTGTTCGCCGAGGCCTCCCTGTCGGGCCAGGCCGGGGCGACCAACTGGCTGGGGGGCCTGGTGGGCCAGAGCGATCAGTTCCGGTCCAAGACCTTTCCGGCCTTCGACTACACCCACGCCGCGCCGGCCGCCTTCGTCCAGGTGGAGCAGGACGTGACCGACGATCTCACCCTGGCCGCGAGCGCCCGGGTGGACGCCCATAGCCGCTACGGGACGAAGTTCAGTCCCCGTCTCTCCATGCTGTACCGTCCCGGTCCCTGGACCTTCCGCGCCACCCTGGGCCGCGGCTTCTACGCGCCGACCCCCTTCGTCGAGGAGATCGAGGCCGCGGGCCTTTCGCGCCTGGAGCCGCTGGCCGGCCTGAAGGCCGAGGTGGCCGAGAGCGGCTCGGTGGAGGGCGGCTACCGGTCAGGGCCGCTGGAGATGAACCTGGTGATCTTCGCCTCCAGCATCGCCGACGCCGTGCAGCTCCAGACCGTCGGCCCCGCCGCAGGCGGCGGCGCGGTGCGGCTGGTGAACGCCGCCGGAGACACCCGCACCCGGGGCGCCGAGGTCCTGCTCCGCTACCGGTGGGACGAGATCACGCTCACCGGCAGCTACGTCCATGTCGACGCCACCGAACCTGACCCCAGCGGCGCGGGGCGCCGGGCCATTCCCCTGACCCCGCGCCATACCGCCGGCCTCGTGGCCATGTGGGAGCCGCAGTGGGGGCGCGTGGGACTGGAGGCCTACTACACGGGCAGGCAGGCGCTGGAGGACGACCCCTACCGCGGCAAGTCCAAGCCCTACTTCGAGTTGGGCGCGATGGTGGAGCGCCACTTTGGAAACGTCAGCCTCTTCCTGAACCTCGAGAACCTGCTGAACATCCGGCAGACGGAGTACGCCCCCATCGTCCTCCCCCGCCGCGCCCCCGACGGTCGCTGGACCACCGACGCCTGGGCGCCGCTGGAGGGGTTCGTCGCCAATGGCGGCGTGCGGGTGAGGTTCGGCGGCTGACGTCTCGACGGGCCGACGCCCACGCGGCCTTGCCGTTCATCGGTGGTGGAACCTCGGTCCCGGCTCACCGATAGATCGCGCACCCCCGCGCCTCGAGGTCGGCGAACCAGGGCGGCGGGTCCAGGGCCACCCAGCGCAGGTCCAGCTTCTCCAGCCGGGGCAGGGCCGCCAGCGCTTCGGGCAGGCTCGTCAGCGGATTGCCGCGCAGGTCCAGCTGCCGCAGCTCCACGAGGTCTCCGATCGCCGCCGGCAGGGTCGTGAGCCGGTTGTTGCGCAGGTGCAGCTCCCGCAGGTTGGCGAGCCGCCCGACACTGTCGGGGATCCTCGTGAGCCGGGCGTCGGTGATCCGCAGCTCCAGCAGCCCGGTCATCGCGCTCACCGCCTCGGGAAACACCTCGAACGGGTTCTCGCTGAGGTTCAGGTAGCGCAGCCGCGTCATCCGCGCGAGCGAGGCGGGCAGGGCGGTCAGCCGGTTGTCGTGCAGGTAGAGGAAGTCCGCCAGTCCCTCGATCTCCCCGAGCGCCTCGGGCAGCTGGGTGAGCGCATTGTGCCCCAGGTCCAGCATCCGCAGCGCCCTCAGCCGCCCGATCCCCTCGGGCAGCTCGGTCAGCCCGTTGTCGGCCAGGACCAGGGTCTCCAGGTCCGTCCGGTCCCAAAGCCAGTCGGGCGCGGCGCCGAGATTCTGCTTCCAGAGGGAGAGGTCGCGGCCCTCGTCCATCCCCTACAGCCCCAGCACCCGCGCCGCGTTGCCGCCCATCCACTTGGCCCGCACCTCGGCCTTCAGGGGCAGCTCGTCGGCCTCGGCCACCAGCTGCACCAGGGGGACCATCGAGGTGCCCCAGCCGGAGCCGAAGATGATCTTGTCCTGCAGCCCGCGGGCTCCGTAATAGATCAGGGCCTCGTAGCCCGCCCCCGGCGAGAGCATGTACTTCACCCGGCGGCAGGCGAAGTCGATGTAGACGTTCCGGTGCCGGCCGGCGATCGCCACCATGTCGGGGATCCAGGGATAGCCGCCGAGGCCGGAGACGATCCTCAGGTCGGGGAAGGCGATGGCCAGTTCGTCGATATATTTCGGGTGGGCGTAGTCGTAGGGGCGGTCCGACAGCAGGTGGACCCCGACGGTGATCCGCACCGGGATGTTCAGCTCCACGCACTTGGCGAGGAAGGGCCGGTAGGCGGGATCGTTGATGTAGCGCTGCTCGCGGTAGGAGCTGATCTCGAAGCCCTTCACCCCCAGCTCCCGCACCCCGTGCTCCAGCGCAGCAACCCCGGCCTCGCCCTCGTCGCCCCAGATGCGGAACCAGGGGATCAGGCGGTCGGGATATTCGGCGGCGAAGGCGGCCACGTCCTCGTTGCTGGCCCGGCGGCCCGCATTGCCGATGCAGGCCATGGCCACGCCGGCCTGGTCCAGCATGGCGATGACCTGCTCATGGGTCATGGCCTTGGTCATGTCGACCTCGCAGAGCTTCAGCGCCAGGGCCGTCAGGCCGATGGTCTGCTTGGCCTCGTTGAATTCCTCCAGGGACATGCCGATCTGGGCCGCCCAGCCGGGCGCCATCTGCTGGGCGTAGCCCTCCTTGTCGAAGCCGCGGCCGGACTTGATGAGCCGCACGGTGTCCTCGACGGCCTCCTTGGTGGGGGTGTCGCACTCGAAGTCGATGATCTGCATCGGGGGTCTCTTGAAAATGGGCTGCCTAAGAATTCACCAGAGGTGGCACAGCCCAGCTTGCCCGACAATATTTGCCGCGCGCCCCCGTTTGCGTCATAGGGGCCGCCCGTGACCGCCACCCTCCGCAACCTTCCGGCCCTGCTTGAGGCCGGCCTCCTCGAGGCCGAGCGCCTGCCCGCCCTGGAGCGGGTGGCCGCGCAGTACGCCGTGGCCGTGACCCCGGCCATGGCCGGGCTGATGGAGGAGCCCGGCGTCGCCCGCCAGTTCCTGCCCGACCTCGCCGAGCTCACCGTCCTGCCGGGCGAGGACGCCGATCCGGTGGGGGACTTGAGCCACATGCCGGTGGAGGGGATCGTCCACCGCTATCCCGACCGGGTGCTGCTGAAGGTGACCCACACCTGCGCGGTCTATTGCCGGTTCTGCTTCCGCCGCGAGATGGTGGGGCCGACCGGCGAGGTCCCGGCGCTCACGCCCCAGGCCCTGGACGCCGCCATCGGTTACATCGCCGCCCATCCCGAGATCTGGGAGGTGATCCTCACCGGCGGCGATCCCCTGGTGCTGTCGCCGCGCCGCCTGGCCGACATCCTGGGCAGGTTGGGGAAGATCGAGCATGTGAAGGTGCTGCGGATCCACACCCGCGTCCCGGCCGTCGATCCGGCCGCCGTCACCGAGGCGCTGGTGGCGGCGCTGAAGGTCCCGCCCCAGGCCCTCTATGTCGCCCTGCACGCCAACCACGCCGCCGAGCTGACGCCCGCGGCGCGGGCCGCCTGCGCCCGGCTGGTGGACGCCGGCATTCCCATGGTGGGCCAGACGGTGCTGCTGAAGGGGATCAATGACGACCCGGCGGTGCTGGAGGCCCTGCTGCGGGCCATGGTGGAGAGCCGGATCAAGCCCTACTACCTGCACCACGGCGACCTGGCGCGCGGCACCAGCCACCTGCGCACGACGCTGGCCGAAGGCCAGGCGGTGATGCGGAGCCTGCGCGGCCGGCTCTCAGGGTTAGCCCAGCCGACCTATGTGCTCGATATCCCCGGCGGCCACGGCAAGGTGCCGGTGGGGCCGGACTATCTGGCCTCCGACGGCGCGGTGGAGGACCCCGACGGGACCCTCCACCCCTATCCGCCGAAGCCGTAAAGTCCCGCTCACCCCGGCGAAGGCCGGGGCCCAGATACATCCGCCGAATTCAGGTCGGAATCCGAGGCTGTGACCTATGACCTGGGTCCCGGCCTTCGCCGGGATGAGCGGAGGGTCTTACGCGTCGTTGTCGGTGGAGATCTCTTCGAGGGTCTTGCCCACCACCTTGGCGCCGTAGTCCACGGCGATGTCGCCGAGGCTGAGGATGCCCACCAGCTTGCCGGTGTCGTTGGCCACGACCAGGCGGCGGATCTGGTGGCTGGCCATCTGGGCGGCGGCGTCGGCCAGGTTGTCGTCTTCCTTGCAGGTCTGGACCTCGCCGCTCATCACGTCGCTGACCGGGGTGGAGAGCTGGCCGCCCTTGGCCACCACCTGCAGGACGATGTCGCGGTCGGTGACCAGGCCGACGACCTTGCCGTCCTCGACGATCGGCACGGCGCCTGAGTCGATGTTGAGCATGATCCCGGCGACCTTCTGCACGCTGTCGGCGGGCGCGGCGGTCACCACCTGGGCGGTCATGGCTTCACTGACTTTCATCGGGGTCGTCCTTCGTGTTGGGGGAGCAGACACGAGAACCCGCCGCACGCCCAGGCGTTCCCCGCGCACTCTTGACGGGAACGAAAGAGGAACGATAGTCTCAAGCTCCACTTTAGGGAGCGGGGCGATGGGGCTGACACTATCCTGGGTCGCCGTCGACGGGATCGGCAAGGACGAGGCGCTGGGGCGGCTGGGGCTGGAGGACTCGGGCGATCCGGCCGAGTTCTGGCAGCGGCGCGCCCAGACCTGCGCCGAACTGCCCAACGGCCGGCTGCTGCTGGCGCGCGGCGAGATCGACGCCTTCAGCCCCGCGGAGATCGCGGCCCTGTCCCAGGGCGCCCGCCTGGTCAGCGCCTATTGCAGCGAGACGGTGATGTACAGCGGCGCCAGCGGCTGGACCGACGGCGCCCGCCGGTGGGCCATCGACCACGACCCGGAGCGCGGCCTGAGCGATCTCGCGGTCGAGGGCGAGGCCCCGCCCGAGCTGAACGCGATCCTGGCCGCCGCCCGGGCGGCCCAGGCGGAGGAGGGCGGTGACGAGGCCGATGTCGACGTCGTCTTCGATGTCCCCATGGAGCTGGTGGGCGTGCTCTGCGGCTGGCGTCCCGACCGGGACAACGAGGCCTGGGGCGAGATCGAATTCACCCGCCTGCGTCGCCTCGGCGAGCCCGATCCGCCGCCGAAGCGATCCTGGCTCGCGCGGCTGCTGGGCCGGGGCTAGGACGGCCGCTCGGTCTGTTTCAGGGCGTGGCGGAACATCAGCACCCCCACCACCGCCAGCAGGGCCCCCACCGCCGGCAGCAGCAGGCTGGCGGGCATGCCCAAGGTGAACAGCACCCGGGCCCAGTCGTCGTCGGTGCGGTAGGCCGCCGTCAGGGCGAAGGCCGCCACGGCCACCCCCACCAGGGCGGTGATGATGGCGGTCAGCTTGTAGAACAGGTTGCCCATGGCGCATCTCCGGCTAGGCCCCGATCCTGGCGGCCCGCGCCGGGGCCCGCCTTGACCTCCGTCAAGGCTGGAGCCGGGTGCGGTAGAGCTTGGGGGTCAGCCGGCCGATGCGGCCCTCCAGCCAGGCCACGTCCCGCTTGGCGGCGCGCAGGCCGGTCAGCTCCACCTGGTCCACCACCCGGTCGATATCCACCTGCAGCATCAGCCGCTGGGTCGCCCGGGCGCGTTCGTACATGGCCCGGAACTCCGGCCTCTGCCGCAGCCAGCGATAGACCATCCTGGGCGTCGGCAGGCTGGGGTCCTCGGCCATCTGCGCCAGGGTCGCCCCGCCCGCCACCGCCTGGCAGAAGGCCCAGGCGCGACAGAGGGTGTAGCGGCTCTTCTGCCCGCCCGGACGCCCCCGCCGCTTGCCGAATTTCGCCTGATAGCCCCGCCGCTCGGCCGCAACGTGATCGCGCGACCACAGGGTGTTCTCGGCCAGCACCCGGCGGACCTCCGCGTACGCCTCGGCGAAGTCCTCGTGCATCTTCAGCCAGCGATAGAGGGTCGCCCGGCAGGGCATCTGCGGATCGGCCACGATGGAGGTGATGGTCTCGCCGACCTCGACCCGGGCCAGGATCACCCGCCCGATGGCCGGCCGATAGGCCGAGGGCTTCCACCCGCCGGTATGGTCGAAGTCCGGCACGACCCGCTCCCGCGGCGGCCGCCAGGGGTTGGCGGGAGAACAGGGCGGATCGAACCTCGACACCGGGGGGAGTGTGCCATGGAAGCCGGCGAATGTCGAACAAAACAAGAACATTTATCACCCGCTGATGAGCGGTAAGGGGTTATTTCCCCGCCGCCGCCCGCGCCGCCCCCTCGACCCGGGCGCGATCCATCAGCCGCACGGTGGACGACGCCTTGGCCAGGACAGCCCCGGACGCGTCCGTCAGCCGCCCCTCCAGGAAACAGACCGAGCGCCCCTGCCGCTCCACCCACCCCTCGGCGATCACCAGGCCGGGCCGCGCCGGCGCGAAGAAGCTGACCTTCAGCTCCAGGGACATCGGCGTCACCTCGCCCCCGGCGGCGCTGATCGCCGCGTGCGCCATGGCCGCGTCGAGCCAGCCCGAGATAAAGCCCCCCTGCACCACCCCGCCCGAGTGGCACATATGCGCCCCCGCCACATACTCGATCACCGCGCGGCCCTCAGCGTTCGACACCACGCGCTGCTGGCCGAGGGTTTCGTTGAGGGAGGGGGAGGCACCAAGGCTCGCAGCGACAGCCATAATATTGCTTAAGATCGAAACGCGTAGATCAGTTGTGGATCTTTAGATTTCCAATCAATGCGCTCTCAACAGCTTGAAAATCAGCAGTTAATTTCTCAAAAGTTCCAGCCGTCTTAGAGTCTATAGGGTCGACGCTGTTCGCAGAGCTTAAATGCGAAGAAGTCGTTACTATTCTTGTAGCGCTAACGACTGTAACCGCGCGCACTCGGTCGAATGTGGAGCTGGACCAAGTCGAAATGCGATCAGCACCGTTAGGCAAAAGGACGGCATTTTTGGAGCCAGAGGCGGGTTGCGAACCTTGAACGGTTACCGCAGTCCCTCCGGACTTTCCATGCGCGTTCTGAGCCATCTGAAATCCTAAGTGAGCGAGGTCGCTAAGGCCAAGCGAAACGATAGCATATTTAGACTCGTGCGAAGCTGTAAATTAAAGTTTGCGACGGAAACAAAACGTGTAAACGACGGTTAAGGGTGCCGTTATAGAGCGCCAGCAAAAGCTGTTGCCTCGTAAGGGGGTATTCGTCGTCATGGACCAAATAGTGCTAGTTGATGGCGAGAATGGTGGTGACAGGACCGTTTCAGACGAAGGTCTCGCTCATCTAAATTTCCTGCTAGCCGAAGCTTGTGCGGCCGCTCATGCTGCTTTGACCTCGTGGCAAGCCGAAAATGCCCTGCTGTCGACTCCTCTGTCCGAAATAATAGGCGTCATGGACGCCCATCGTTTGACGGTCGCAAACGACTTGGGCGATGCCGGCTTTGTCCTCGATGAAACGAAGGAAATACAGTTCAATGCCTCTGCGTTAGAGAGGGTCGTTCGTTTCGTTGTGGATTTATTTGGTAACGGCCTGCCGGCAGAAGAAAAGCGGAACGTAGAGATTGATGCCGTGGGGCTATATATATTTCATGAATTGTCACATGTGCTTCAAAATTTTATTACGCATCCTCAAGCTAAGGCTATTAAGAGGACCTTCGGCGCTGATGAGGTCCCGAGGATGGATGTTATTTCAGATATCCGAGCCGCGCACTGCGTTGCGTTGACGAAATTGGATAGAGGAAAGTCCCTAGAAGATTCTGCATACCTGAAATGTTACCGCGATAATATTATGACCTCGTACGAGGTTCTAATAAATGTATTTGGGGTTCAGAATTCGGACGGGAAAAAGAAAAGAGCGCTGGGATTGCTGACGAACGCAATGCTCGCTCAAGAGGCTATCAACGCGGAACCAGAGGCGAAAGCTGAATTAATCAAGCAGGCTGTGAGACCGACCTTCGTCGCAGTAGATCCCGAAGATCAAGCTATACTCTGCCAAATTTGCGGAAGCGGCGGATGGACAATTCTCTTCCACGGCGTGGTCAAGACAAACCGGATAAGCTTAGAAGAGATGTGGAATTTAGTTGGTGATATAGATCCGGCCGACATAATAGCGCTATTGCAGGCATCCTATCAGCAGCTCAAGTAGACTAATTGTCAGTGTAATTTGAGGTTAGTCGGCGAAAAATATCTGCCCATTTCCTTGGGACGATATGGACACCACCTCAGCGGTCGTTCGATTTTGTAATCCCCGAAGGGTTATGCGACCGCCGCCTCTAGCTGCAGCCCGAGCTAGGGAAATCAAGTCGGAGGTTGATCGAGTAGAAGCCGTTAACTCGAATCCCCCGCCTGCTAGGGCGATTTGAATTAGTTCTGCGGTTGGACGGGCGTCGAACATTTTTGTGTTCTGATATTCTGAGGATTTAAGGTGTTGGCGTAATCGGCCGGGACATTGAGAATATATTTCCCTCAAATATCTTTCCGAAGCTTCCCGCCTTAGCGTCATGGTCATACATGCAGTAAAGCATCCAAATACGACGCCAGAGCTCGTCATTTGGAGGCCAATATTCGACGTCCAATCCTAGCGCATGGGCTTCCGAATAGTCGATTACTGCGCCGTGAGATTTGTACCCCGACGAGGCGGAGATTTTGGCGATGGACTCGTCAATCTCAGCGGCAGAGCGTGCGCTCATCATGCCCCGCTCAAGGAGATCACGGCTGAGTGCAATCATCCGATCAACAGCCATTTGAGCCATTTGCTGTAGGTGCCAACCGAAAGCTGGATCTTGCGCTATTAACTCGCATGGGACCATCCCGTTGGCGGTGCTCCAGTGCGGGTCGATTGGCCCCAGTTCAGAGTTGACCCCGAGAATAATTTTGTTGGACGAAAGTGCGATTACCGTACCTGCAGACTTGGCCCAGCTTGGAACGATAACGCGGTAATCGTCTAAATAAGATTTTAGTATAGAGATAATCTTCTCGGCAGCATCGACCGATCCACCAGGCGTCTGAAGAAGAATATCTGCTGATCGTCCTGAAATGCCACTTAACATTTCTGAAAGATCATCTGGATCGGTATGATTTATTTCCTCGCTCAGCTGCGAGTAAAAAACAATTAAGGGCCGACCCGTCGAATGCTCCACATCGCGAATGAGGAGTTGCCTTAGATATCTATCTTTTTCCTTTACCCAGTATTTCGGTGACTGAGTAGGAAGATCAGCGGATCGGGGAAAGCGTTCCCACGAGCTTAGCGGTTTGGGTGGTGACGCGGCGTTGGCGGTCATTCCTATCCTGCGGAAATACAGTCGCGCCCTTGAGATTCGGCTCCGACTTCGGGGATGGAAAAACAATCACGGGCTTGGGCCCAACGCCACTGCTTTTAATTTCATCACCTAGATTTACACGCTTCGGTGTTTGCATCTGGACCTCTCTGGCTTCGCCCTCCTGCCATCCGCAACGCGCAAAATCGCGGAAGGTTCCCGGTTCGTTCTCGGAACGGCGACCGTATGTAGTTTCCTGGTGGCCTATGTCAATCTTTACCGTTGAATATTTGGTTACGGTGCCCTGAGCCGGGGGTGTTGACAAGTAGTCGAGTGTGGCCGGACGACCTGCCAAGATGGCCTGAAAAACCCCGCCGGCTCGCACCAGCGGGGTCTCTCGCTTCTAGCTCAGAGCCCGTCCCGACCCTCGGCAAGCCGAGGGTCGAAGCGGCCTAGTAGCCCTGGATCTTGGCGTACCGGTCGCGGTGGAACGCTTGGTTCCCAAACGCCGCTTCCGCGGCGCGGGCGCGCTTCAGATAGAAGCCGGCGTCGTGGGCGTCGGTCATGCCGATGCCGCCGTGCATCTGGACCATCTCGTTGGAGACCAGGTGGAAGGTGTCGCCCATCTTGGCCTTGGCCAGGGAGACCAGCTCCGGCACGTCCGGGGTGCCGGCGTCGATCGCCTGGAGGGCGGCTTCGACGGCCGAGCGGGCCAGTTCCAGATCGGTGAACATCTTGGCCGCGCGGTGCTGCAGGGCCTGGAAGGAGCCGATCACCTGGCCGAACTGCACGCGGACCTTGAGGTAGTCCAGGGTGGTCTCGAAGGCCTGGACGGCGGCCCCCAGCATCTCGGCCGACAGGGCGGCGCGGACGCGGTCGAGGACCTTTTCCACCAGCTCTGCGCCGCCGGTCAGGGGCTCGGCGGCCGCGCCCTTGAACTCGATATTGGCCGCGCCGCGGCTGTCGGCGAGCGCCAGGCGCTTGCGGCTGACGCCGGCGTCGTCGCCGCGCACCAGATAGAGGCCCACGCCGTCCGGGCCCTTGGCCGAGACGATCAGGACGTCGGCCTTGTAGCCCTCCAGCACGAAGGTCTTCTTGCCGGTGATCTTGCCGCCGGCGAAGGTGGTGTCGACCTTGTCGGGGTTGTGGTGGGCGCCTTCGTCGACGGCGAGCGCGCCGACGGCGGTGCCTTCGGCGATCTTCGGCAGCCACTCGGACTTCTGGGCGTCGGTGCCGCCCAGGACCAGGGCCGAGGCCGCGCCGACGGCGGAGACCAGCAGCGGGGAGGCCGTCAGGGTGCGGCCCAGCTCTTCCAGGATCAGGCCGATGGACAGGTAGCCGAAGTCGGACCCGCCGTATTCCTCGGGGATGATCACCCCGGCCCAGCCCATCTCGGCCATTTCGTTCCAGGCGGCGGCGTCGTAGCCGATGTCCACGCCGCTATCGCGCATCTTGCGGAAGGCGGTCACCGGGCTCTTTTCCTGGGTCCAGCTCTTCGCGGCGTCGCGGAGCATGCTCTGTTCTTCGTTCAGAACGGCCATTTCAAATAATTCCCTATTGAATCTCGAAGTTGGTTTGTTTTGCGAAAGCGGGGGTCCCCTCCCACGTCATCCCGGCCGAAGCGAAGCGGAGAGCCGGGACCGAGGGGGGATTGCTCCGGCCCCTGGGTCCCGGATCGGCCTGGCGGCCGTCCGGGATGACGTCAGAGAGAGCTCCGCATCAGTTGTTCTGCGTCAGGTCCGGCAGGCCCAGGATGCGCTTGGAGATGATGTTGTTCTGCACCTCCTGCGAACCGCCATAGATGGTGGTGGCCTTGCCGCCGAGCCAGCCGCGCACGGCGCCCAGCTCCTCGGCGGTGAAGTCCTCGCCTTCCCAGCCCAGACCCTGGTGACCCATGATCTCGAGGGTGAGTTCGGCGCGGTCCTGCATCCAGCGGGTGCCGGCGTTCTTCATGATCGAGGTCGCGGCCGAGGGGCCGGAGTTCGAACGCGCTTCCATCATCGACCGCACGGCGGTCTGCTGGAAGGCGCGGCCGTCCATCTCGTTCATGATCAGGCGGGTGCGCAGGTCGGTGTCGGCCAGGCGGCCGGTCTCATCGACCCCCACATAGTCCTTGGCCATCTGCACGACGCCGCGGCCGCCGAAGCCCATGCCGCCGCCACCGGCGCCGGACAGGCCCGAACGCTCATGCTGCAGCAGGCGCTTGGCGATGGTCCAGCCGCCGTTCAGCGGGCCCACCAGGTTCTTCTTGTCGGCGATCGCGTCGGTGAAGAAGGTTTCGCAGAAAGGAGAGTTGCCGGCGATCAGAGGAATCGGGCGGACTTCGACGCCCGGCTGATGCATCGTGAACAGCACGAAGGAGATGCCTTCATGCTTCTTCGAAGTATCCGTGCGGACCAGGCAGAAGCACCAGTCGGCGTATTGGGCGCCGCTCGTCCAGATCTTCTGGCCGTTAATGACGAAGTGGTCGCCCTTGTCTTCGGCCTTGCACTGAAGACTTGCCAGGTCGGAGCCGGCGCCCGGCTCGGAGAAGCCCTGGCACCATTGCAGCTCACCCTTCACGATCGGCGGGATGTGCTCCTGCTTCTGCTCTTCCGTCCCGTACTCCAGCAGGGTCGGGCCGAACATCATCACGCCCATGCCGCCGATGGGGTTATAGGCCCCGGCGCGGGCCAGCTCCTGCTGGATCACGCGCGCCTCGGCGGGGGACAGGCCGCCGCCGCCATAGGCCTTGGGCCAGGTGGGGACGCCCCAACCCTTTTCGCCCATGGCCTTGCGCCAGGCTTCCTGCTCCGGGGAGGGCGTCGAGCGCTCTTCCCGCATCATCGGGTTCGGACGGCCCTTGAGGGACGCGGGGAAGTTCGCCGCGATCCACTCCTTGGCCTCGGTGCGCAGGGCGTCCAGGTCGCCGCCGCCAAAGTCTGCCATTGAAAAAGTCTCCTTGAAAATCAGGTCGTTCGAAACGGGGTGGCCCCGCACCCGCGATGGGCGGGAAGCGGGGCCTTGAAGGCCACTCTAATGGCTTTGCGTAAGGTCAGGCAGCCCCAGAATCCGCTTCGAGATGATGTTGTTCTGCACCTCGTTGGAGCCGCCATAGATCGAGCCCGCCTTGCCGGAAAGCCAGCTGCGCACGGCGGCCAGCTCCTCGGGCGTGAAGTCGGCGCCTTCCCAGCCCAGGCCCTGGTGGCCCATGAACTCCAGGGTCAGCTCGGCGCGGTCCTGCATGGCCTTCATGTTGGCGTTCTTCATGATCGAGGTCGCCGCCGAGGGGCCGGAATTGCCCTTGGCCTCCAGGGCCGCGCGACGGACGGTGAGGGCCAGCGCCTTCTTGTCCATCTCGTTCATGATGATGCGGGTGCGCAGGTCGCTGTCGGCCAGGCGGCCGGCGGCGTCCTCGCCCACATACTTCTTGGCCACCACGCCCAGGGCGGGTTCGGCCACCGGGCCGGCGCGGCCGCCGTTCATGCCCGAGCGCTCGTGCTGCAGCAGCCGCTTGGCCACCGTCCAGCCGCCGTTCAGCGGGCCGATCAGGTTCTCCTTGGGGACCTTCACGTCGGTGAAGAAGGTCTCGCAGAAGGGCGAGGAGCCGGCGATCAGGCGGATCGGACGGACCTCGACGCCCGGCTGGTGCATGTCGAACACCACGAAGGAGATGCCTTCGTGCTTCTTCGACTGGTCGGTGCGGACCAGGCAGAAGATCATGTCGGCGTATTGACCGCCGCTCGTCCAGATCTTCGACCCATTCACCAAGAAGTGGTCGCCCTTGTCTTCAGCTTTCGTCTGCAGGGAGGCCAGGTCGGAACCGGCACCCGGCTCGCTGAAACCTTGGCACCACCGGACCTTGCCGGTGACGATGTCGGGGATATACTTGCGCTTCTGTTCCTCGGTCCCGTATTCCAGCAGGGTCGGGCCGAACATGCCCACCCCCATGCCGCCGATCGGGTTGACCGCGCCGATCTTGGCCATCTCGGCCTGCAGCACGCGGGCCTCGGCCGGGGACAGGCCGCCGCCGCCATAGGCCGCCGGCCAGGTGGGAACGCCCCAGCCCTTGGCGCCCATGCGCTCCTTCCACACGGCGAAGTCGCCGGTGGGCTTGTCGGGGCTCATCAGAGCCGCCTGCTGAGCGTCGACATTCTTGCTCAGGGACTTGGGGAAATTCGCCTCGAGCCATTCGCGCGCTTCGGCGCGGAAAGCGTCGAGATCAGCGCCTCCGAAATCTGCCATGAAAATTCTCCCTTAAATTCAAATTCTTATAAATCACTATAGCACAAAAAGCGGTCTTTCGGAGTCCCCCTACTTGGGGTCCGGCAGGCCGAGGACGCGCTTGGAGACCACGTTGAGATTGATCTCCGAGGTGCCGCCCTCGATGGAGTTGCCCTTGGAGCGCAGCCAGGCGCGCACCGTGGCCAGCTCATTGGCTTCAAAGCCCTCGCCGTCCCAGCCCAGGCCGTTGTGGCCCATGGCTTCCACCATCAGCTCGTTGCGGTCCTGGGCGATCTTGGCGCCGGCGTACTTCATGATCGAGGTGGCCGAGGAGGGGCCCTGGTTGGACTTGGCCTCGTCGGCCGCCCGGCGCACCGTCAGCTGGAAGGCTCTCGTCTCCATCAGGTGCTCGGTGATCCGGCGGCGCAGGTCGGTGTCGGCCAGCCGGCCGGTCTCGTCGGTCCCGATGTAGTGCTTGGCCGCCTCGTTGACGGTCATGGTGGCCTGGGCCGCGCCCAGGTTGCCGCCGCCCAGCCCGGCCGAGATGTTGTCGCGCTCGAACTGCAGCAGCCGTTTGGCCACCGTCCAGCCGCCGTTCAGCGGGCCGAACAGCTGGTCCTTGGGGACCTTCACGTCGGTGAAGAAGGTCTCGCAGAAGGGCGAGGTGCCGTTGATCAGCCGGATCGGGCGGACCTCGACGCCGGGGGTCTTCATGTCGATCAGCAGGAAGCTGATGCCCTCATGCTTCTTTGAGGTGTCGGTACGGACCAGGCAGAAGCACCAGTCGGCCAGATTTGCGCCAGAAGTCCAAATTTTTGAGCCATTTACCAGCCAGTGGTCGCCCTTGTCCTCGGCGCGGGTTTGAAGACTCGCCAGGTCGGAGCCGGAGCCCGGCTCGGAGTATCCCTGGCACCAGCGGACCTCGCCCTTGATGATGCCGGGCAGGTGCTGGCGCTTCAGCTCCTCGGTCCCGTATTCCACCAGGGTGGGGCCGAACATCATCACCCCCATGCCGCCGATGGGGTTGCGGGCGCCGATCTTGGCCATCTCCTCGGCCAGGACCCGGGCCTCGGCGCGGGAGAGGCCGCCGCCGCCGTACTGGGCCGGCCAGGTCGGCGTGCCCCAGCCCTTGGCGCCCATGGCCTGGCGCCAGGCCTTGGCGTCGGGGGTCTCGGTCCCGCCCATGGCCGCGGCCAGCTGGGCCGCCGGGTTCTTCTTCAGGGATTCAGGGAAGTTCGCGTCGAGCCAAGCCTTGGCCTCCGCGCGGAATGCGGTGGTGTCCTCGCCGCCGAAGTCAGCCATGGGAAAATCGCCTTCTGAAAATCCGTCGTTCAAATCGAAAGGAAGCGCCGCCCTGAAATTGAGCGGCGCCTTGGATGTAAGCGCTTACTTCGGATCGGGCAGGCCCAGCACCCGCTTGGCCACCACATTGATGTTCACCTCGGTCGTGCCGCCCTCGATGGAATTGCCCTTGGACCGCAGCCAGCCGTGGGTCGCGGTCAGCTCGCCCGGGGTGAAATCGTCGCCGGCCCAGCCCAGGCCCTGATGGCCCATGGACTCGATCATCAGCTCCGAGCGTTCCTTGGCGAATTCGGCGGCCGCGTACTTGATGATTGAGGTCGCCGCGCTCGGCCCGTTGCTGGCCCGCGCCTCCGCCGCCGTCCGCGCGATGGTCAGCCGCAGAGAGCGGAAATCCATCTCGTTGCGGGTGATCCGCTGGCGCAGGTCCGCGTCGGCCAGTCGACCGGTGTCATCGGTCCCGTTGTAGCTCTTGGCCACCACCGGCAGGTCCGCCGCCGAGCCTCCGGCCCCGCCGCCGCCGCCGAACCCGCCCGAGATGTTCTGCCGCTCGTACTGCAGCAACCGCTTGGCGATCTCCCACCCGCCGTTGACCTTGCCCACCAGCTGGTCCTTGGGGATCTTCACGTCCGTGAAGAAGGTCTCGCAGAACGGACTCTCCCCTGAAATCAACTGGATAGGCCGCGTCTCGACCCCCGGCGTCCGCATGTCGATCAGCACGAAGCTGATCCCCTCATGCTTCTTGCTCGTATCGGTCCGCACCAGACAGAAGCACCAGTCGGCCTTGTCGGCGTAGCTCGTCCAAATCTTTTGGCCGTTAATCAGCCAGTGGTCGCCCTTGTCCTCGCAGCGGGTGGCGAGGCTGGCGAGGTCGGAGCCGGCGCCCGGCTCGGAATAGCCCTGGCACCAGCGGATCTCGCCGCGGACGATCGGGGGCAGGAAGGTCTTCTTCTGCGCCTCGCTGCCGTATTCCAGCAGCACGGGGCCGAGCATCCAGATGCCGAAGGCGAGCACGCCCGGACGGTAGCGGCCGGCGGCCAGCTCCTGGTCCAGAACCCGCGCCTCGGCGGGCGAAAGGCCGCCGCCGCCGTATTCCTTGGGCCAGGTGGGCGTGGTCCACCCCTTCTCGCCCATGCGCTTGGTCCAGACGGCCTGGGGGTCGTCGCCGCCGGCGAAGGCGCGGCCGCCCCAGACGGCTTCCGGATCGGTCTTGGCCTTGGGATCCCGCAGCTCGGCCGGATAGTTGGCCTCCAGCCAGGCGCGAACGTCCTTGCGGAACGTGTCGATGTCGCCGCCGCCGAAGTCGGCCATGGAATCCTCCCGAGGTCTCAAGCTTTTCGCCCGGCCACATTAGCGTCGGGGCCCTCAAGAGCAAGGAACGAAACGCTTGTTTGACCCGGCCCAAAGCTCAAAAATCAGCTATGAAGGCGGCCGGCCTTTCGCCGCAGCACGGACCGTGAATGAGATTTTGGCGAGAATTGAAGCCGGCGGCCTTCGCGGTCGCCCCCTTCATCGGCGCGGTCCTGACCCTGGCCGCCGGCGTGATGCTGGTGGCGTCGGGCGCGACGCCTTCGGTCCCCGACCGCTTCCTGCGCCTCTATCAGGTCACGCCGGTCTATCTGATCGAGGTCAGCCACTTCCTGTCCAGCATCCTGGGCCTGACCCTGGTGATGCTGGCCTTCGGCCTGCGGGCGCGGCTGGACGCGGCCTGGGCGGCCACCATGGGCGCCCTGTTGCTGGCCGCGCCGCTGTCGCTGCTCAAGGGCTTCGTCTGGGAGGAGACCGCGGCCCTCGTGGCGCTCGCCTTCCTGCTGCTGCCCTTCCGCGGGGCCTTCCCCAGGCTGGCGCGGCTGTCGCGCATGGAGATCACCCCGGGGTGGCTGGCCTCGGCCTTCGCGGTTCTGATGGGGGCGGGGCTGCTGGGCCTCTGGTCCTTCCAGCACGCCGACTACGCCGACCAGCCCTTCTGGCGGATGATGGTGGACGCCGACGCCGCGCGCTCGATCCGCGCCTGGGCCGGGGCGGCCATCGCCCTCTTCGCCTTCGGCCTGTGGCGCATGGTGGCCACCGCGGCCACGCCGCAGGTGGTGGGGGAGGCCGATCCGGACTTCCAGCGCGTGCGCCACATCCTGGCCAATGCCGAGGTCGCCGAGCCGGGCTCCAACCTCGCTCTGCTCGGGGACAAGCGGTTCCTGTTCTCCGCCAGCGGTGAGAGCTTCCTGATGTTCGGGGTCCGGGGCCGCTCCTGGATCGCGCTGGGCGCGCCGGTCGGCCGCCGCGACGAGCAGCTCGAGCTGTTGTGGCGCTTCCGCGAGCTGGCCGACGCCCATGCCGCGAGGCCGGGCATCTACGGCATCGGCGCCGAACACCTGCCCGACGTGGTGGAGCTGGGCTTCTCCATCCAGAAGGTCGGCGAGTCGGCCGCCGTGCCCCTGGAGAGCTTCCAGCTCGAGGGCCGCCGGCGGGGCAACCTGCGACGCGCCTGGCGCAAGGCCGCCGAGGAGGGGGCGACCTTCGAGGTCCTGCCGCCGGAACGGATCAGCGACATCATCCCGGAATTGGCGGCGGTCTCCGACGTCTGGCTGGCCGAGCACGCCGGCGGGGAGAAGGGCTTCTCCATGGGCGGCTTCCACCCCGGCTACGTCTCGGAGTTTCCCGTGGCGGTGGTGCGGTTCCACGGCGCCATCGTGGCCTTCGCCACCCTATGGACCACGGCGGCCAAGAGCTCGTTCTCCATGGACCTCATGCGCTACGGACCCAATGGGCCGAAGAACATCATGGACTACCTGTTCGTGGAGCTCATCGCCTGGGGCCGGGCCCAGGGCTATCAGGCCTTCGAGTTCGGCATGGCCCCCCTGGCGGGGCTGGAGGACCGCCCTCTGGCGCCGGTGATGTCGCGGGTGGGCAAGCTGTTCTTCGAGCGCGGCGAGGAGATCTACAACTTCCAGGGCGTGCGCCGGTACAAGGACAAGTACGACCCCGTCTGGCAGCCCCGCTACATCGCCGCTCCGCGTAAGTGGGCCATTCCCCTGCTGCTGGCCGATGTGGGCCTGCTCTCCTCCGGCGGGGTGGCGGGCCTCGCCAAGCGTCCGAAAAAGGCCGAGGAGCCGGAGGCGCCGCCGCTGGCGGCCTGACCTAGCGTCCCGTCGTCACCCCCAGCAGGTTCACCAGGTGGACCAGCAGGATCAGGGCGGCGGCGGCGGCGGTCACCATGATCAGCCGATGGGGCGCCATGCGCACGCCTTTGAGCGGATTGGGCGGCTGGGCGCCGCGCCAGCCGGCGAAGATCGCGATGGCCAGGGCGGCGGCGATCAATCCAAGGGTCACGGGAAGCGTCATGTGCGACGGCGTAGCGCAGGCGGGCGGCGACCGCAAAGTCGCTTCGCCGCTTGACCGTCGCAACGACGCCATCCCTGGCCCCGCCTGGGTTCGCCGGGCGCGGGGTTCATCCACAGCCAATCGCTCAAGACGCTATATCTAGCGTTAACGTCGCGTTTACACCCCAAGGATCGGTAGCTAGCGTCCGAAGTCGATCCTTTGGAGAACGATTCGGTATGAGCTCGGGGACGCCATGGAGCGTCAAAGGGATCGACCCAAAAGCCCGGGAGGTCGCTAAGGACCTCGCCCGGCGCTCCGGGATGACTCTGGGTGAATGGCTGAACCGGATGATCCTCGAGGACGAGGGTCCCGACGAAGTCACGTCGGAATCCTATTTCACCGAGCTCAGGGGCCAGGACCACGAGCCGCTCCGGCCCGAGGCCTTCCTCACCGAGGCCCCGCGCCCCGAGCCGGTCTATGTCGAGCCGCCCCGCGCCGAGGCGCCCCGGCCCCAGGCGTCGCAGGCCCCCGAACCCGCCAGCCGCTACGAGGCGCCCGAGCACCCGGCCGACGAGATCGGTCGCGTCACCATGGCCCTCGACCGCCTGACCGACCGCATCGAGCATTCCGAGGGCCGGGCCGGCCTGGCGATCAGCGCCGTCGAGCATTCCGTCCGCGAAGCCCTGTCGCGCATCGAGCTGGCAGAGCGCGAGAACATCGCCGTGGCCGCGCGCTTCGAGGGCGCCGTCGACGAGACCAAGACCGAGCAGGCCCGGCTGGCCGAGCGCATCCGCCGGGTCGAGCAGGAGGCCGCCGGCCCCCGCTCCGCCGAGGCCCTGCGCGCCCTGGAGCAGGCGCTCGGCAAGGTCGCCAACCATCTCTACGAGGGCGAGAACCGCACCCGCGAGACCCTGACCGCCCTGCGCGACCGGGTGAACGAGGTCGAGGCCCGCGGCGGCGGCGATCCCACCGCCCTGATCGAGGAGGTGGTCACCCGGGTCGGCGATCGCCTGGCCGACGCCGAGTCGCGCACCGCCGCGGCCATGGAAGGGCTGAAGGACGCCTTCTCCAATCTCGACGGCCGCATCCGGGTCGTGGAGGGCGGCGCCTCGCCGGCCATCGACAAGCGGCTGGAGGAACTGGCCGCCAACCTCACCCGCCGGGTCGACGCCGCCCGCGGCGAGATCGCCCAGAAGCTGCAGGTCTCGGCCGAGGGTCGTTTTGACCGCATGGAGCGCAAGCTGGCGGAGATGAGCGACCATGTCCGCCTGGCCGAGCAGCGCTCGGCCCAGGCCATCGAGAAAATGGGCCGGGAGGTCCTGACCGTGGCCGACAACCTCAATCGCCGGGTCCAGGCGACCGAGCACCGCAGCGCCGACGCCATCGAAACGGTGGGCGGCGAGGTGGCCCGGATCGCCCAGGCCATGGAGACCAAGCTGGGACGCACCGACAGCGTCCATGCCGAGGCGTTGGAACGCCTGGGCGCCGAGATCGGGCGCATCACCGAGAAGCTCTCCGAGCGCATCGCCAACTCCGAGCGCCGCTCGGCCCAGGCCATCGACGACGTCGGCGAACAGGTGGCCCGCGTCACCGAGCGCATGAACCAGCGTAGCGAGCGCGCCTCCGACGACCTGGTGGAGCGCATCCGCCAGAGCGAGGAACGCACCGCCCGTATGCTGGAGGAGGCGCGCGAGAAGATCGACGCGCGCCTGGGCGAGTCCCACCGCCGGCTGTCGGAACAGGTGGCCGCCGCCCCGATCGTGCGTGCGCCGGTGGTTCCGCCCGAGCCCCTGTCGCCCTTTGGCCCCGATCCCTTCCCGAGCTTCGGTCCCGCCGAACCTGCCGCCGATCCCCTGGCGCGCCAGGCCTTCGCTCCGCCGGAAACCGGTCCGGACGCCCCCACGGGCTTCCCCGGCCAACCCTTCCTGGGGGAGGCCGAGCGCCCCGCCTTCGACGCCGAGGACTTCGAGGCCGCCGACGGCTTCGCCCCCATCGGCGAGGAACTGGCCGAGGTCGAGGAGCCGGCCGAGATCTACGAGGAGCCCCTGGGCTCCAACACCGTGCCGGCGCCCGAGCCCGGCCGACCGCTCTCGACCCGGGAAGTGATCGAGCAGGCCCGCGCCGCCGCCCGCGCCTCGGTGCAGAATGACGGCAAGTCGAAGCGGGCCAAGCCCGTGAAGGAAAAGAAGGCCAAGGCCGAGAAGATCGCCAAGGAGCCGGGCACCTCGCTGTTCGCCAGCTTCGGCGCCCGGCCCAAGCGCCGCGCCGGATCCTCCCTGCAGACCGCCCTGATGGTGGTGGGGGGCGCGGCCTGCCTGAGCCTGGCCACCGCCAGCTTCATGCTGATGGACGGCAAGCCCGGCGGCGCCCCGCCCAAGCGGGTGGCCGACGCCCTGGCCTCCCTGAACGGCGGCCGCTCCGAAGAGATCATGGCGCCGGAGGCCGACACGACGCCCTTCGGCGACGGTCCGCGCGTGGCCATCGCGCTCTCGCCCCAGCCCATCGCGCCCGGAACCCCGCCGGCGGCCGACCTCGCCCAGCGCTTCGCCACCGCCGCGGCGGCCGTCGAGGCCAAGCAGCCGGGCGGCCTGGACCAGCTCAAGTCCGTGGCCAATCTCGGCCACGCGCCGGCGCAGTTCTACCTGGCCAAGCTCTACGAGAACGGCACGGGCGGGGTGAAGAAGGACCTCGTCGAGGCCCGCCGCTGGACCGAGCGGGCGGCCGAGGGCGGCGATCCCAAGGCGATGCACAACCTGGGCATCTCCTACATCTCCGGCGCCGGCGGCCCGAAGAACTCCACCACCGCGGCCCAGTGGTTCCGCCGCGCCGCCGACCTTGGCCTGGTGGACAGCCAGTACAATCTGGCCGCCCTCTACGAGCAGGGCCTCGGCGTCAGCCAGAACGCGGCGGAGTCCTACAAGTGGTACCTGATCGCCGCCCGCACCGGCGACGGCGAGGCCCGCTCCAGCGCCCAGCGGGTGGCCTCCGGCCTGACTCCCGACGCTCGCGCCGTGGCCGAGCGCGCCGCGGCGGCCTTCCGCGCCGCCCAGCCCAATCCCTCGGTGGCGCCGACCGCCACGGCCGCCGTCGGCGCGGCCTCGCCCACCGTGATCACCGCCCAGCGCGCCCTCTCGCGGCTCGGCTACTACCAGGGCCCCACCGACGGCAGCGCGTCTGGCGCCCTGAAGCTCGCGGTGGCCGCCTACCAACGCGACCAAGGCATGTCGCCCACCGGCCAGCTCGATCCGACGACGGTTTCCAGGCTTTCCGTCTTCACCCGGTAAGGGCCTAGCCGGACGGCTTCATCTTGAGGCCTGAATCCGGCTCTAATTCTTTAGTCTGGGCGCGATAAGGGGCGACCGTGGACCTCTACCTCCCCATCGCCGAAGTCTCGGTCAATGCGCCGCTCCTGGTGGCGCTGGGCGCGCTGGTGGGCTTCATCTCGGGCCTGTTCGGCATCGGCGGCGGCTTCCTGATGACGCCGGTCCTGGTGCTGATGGGCATTCCGCCGGCCGTGGCCGTGGCCAGCATGGCCAACCACGTGGCGGCCTCCTCCACCTCCAGCGTGATCTCCTACACCCGCAGGCGGGCGGTGGACTTCCGCATGGGCGGCATCCTGGCGGCCGGCGGCGCGGCGGGCTCTATCGTGGGCGTGGAGATCTTCCGCTGGCTGCGCCTGTTGGGCCAGGCCGACCTGGTGGTCTCGCTCTCCTACCTGATCTTCCTTGGCGTCATCGGCGGGCTGATGCTGGTGGAGTCGCTGCAGGCGATCCTACGCCGTCGCGGCGGCCACCCTGCCAAGCCGCGGGGCGACCGCCGGCCCCTCTGGCTCTATGGCCTGCCCCTGAAGATGCGCTTCCCGCGCTCGCGCCTCTATATCAGCGTCATCCCGCCGATCCTGCTGGGGGTCTTCGTGGGCATCCTCTCGGCGATCATGGGGGTGGGGGGCGGCTTCATCCTGGTGCCGGCCATGGTCTACATCCTGCGCATGCCGGCCGGGGTGGTGGTGGGCACCAGCCTGTTCCAGATCATCATCACCACCTCGCTGACTGGGGTGCTGCAGGCCGGACGCAACCAGACCGTCGACATCGTCCTGGCCACCCTGCTGCTGGTGGGGGGCGTCCTGGGCGCCCAGCTCGGCGCCAAGGCCTCCTCGCGGTTCCGGGCCGAGGAGCTTCGCGCCCTGCTGGCCCTGATCGTGCTGCTGGTGGGCCTGCGCATGGGGCTTGGCCTGTTCTTCACCCCCGACGAGCCCTTCGTCCTGATGTCGGGGATGGGATGATGCCGCTCGACATCCCGTCCCCCACGGCGCCCCAGCTCACCGCCTCGCCGGCGGCGGTCTCGGCGGCGCTCACCACCACCCAGGTGCGGGTGACCTCCGGCTTCCACGGCGCCCGCATCGTCCTCTATGGCGCGGTCTTCGACCCCACCACCAAGCCCAGCGACGTCGTGGTGATCGTGCGCGGCCCCGAGCAGGCGATCCGCATCGCGCGCAAGACCAAGGTGGCGGGGGTCTGGGTCAACAGCCGCCCGGTGGTGTTCCGGGGCGCGCCCGGCTTCTACATGACCGCCTCCACCCGACCCCTGGACCAGATCGCCGGCTTCGGGACCCTGCGGCGCCTCGGCGCCGGCATCGACCACCTGGCCATCAACGCCCCCTTCGAGGAGCATATCGAGACCCGCTACGGCGTCCGCGACGTGGTGGTGAGCCGGCTGGGGGGCGACTATCTGGACTGGCGGCGCGCCGTGGTGCGGCTGAAGGAGACGGCGGGCCTGTATGACGCCGACGACCGCGGCGTGACCTTCGTGGACAAGGGCCTGTTCAAGGCCGAGATCGACCTGCCCACCGACGCCCCGATCGGAACCTACCAGGCCGAGATCATCCTGTTCCAGGACGGCCAGCCGGTGTCGCGCAAGGTCCGTCCCCTGACGGTGGAGAAGGCCGGGGTTGAGCGCACCCTTTACCTCTTCGCCCATCGTAGCCCATGGTTATATGGCCTGGTCTCAATGGCCCTGGCGCTCGGCGCGGGCTGGGCCGCCTCGGTCACCTTCCGGAGGAACTGACGCCTGATGGACGCCGAGACCTCCGCGCCCAAGCCCATGTGGGCCATCGCCCTGGTCGGCCTGTCGGCCTTCCCGATCTCGGCGATCATCTACGCCTATGGTCCGGCGAGGTGGTCGGGGCACGCCCTGAACGTCCTGCTGGCCTGGTCGGCCATCATGCTCGGGTTCCTGGGGGGCATTCGCTGGGGGCTGGAGAGCAGCCTGGAGACTCCCCGCTGGCAGAGGCTGGCGGGCTCGATCATCTCGCCCATCGTGGGCTTCGGCCTGCTCGTCGCCCGCGGCGACCTCCCCACCGCCTGGATCATCACCGGCCTGATGGGCGCCTTCATCGTCCAGTGGCTGTTCGACCAGACCGCCCCCGACGTGCCGGCCCGCTATCCGCGGCTGATGACGGTGCTGACCCTGGGGGCCTCGGTGTCCCTGGCCATGGCCCTGGAACAGGCGATGAGGATGTAGGGGATCAATCCCCCACCACCGAGCGCCATCCCACCGCGTGGACCCGGCCCGATCCCAGGGCGCCGCACAGGGGATCGCGGGCGAAGAGGCCGGCGAAGGCCGGGTCACGGATGTTGAGACCGCCCGCATAGGCGCCGAAGGCCGGGACCACCAGCCGCTCGCCGTCGGTGACGAAACAGCGCCGCCGCACCGTGCCGCGCGAGGCGGTGACCTTGGCGCAGGGGTGAAGGTGGCCCGCCACCTCCCCGGGCTGCAGACCGCCCTGGGGCTCGTGCCGCAGCAGCAGGCCGGCGACGGTGAGCTCGTCGGCCACCTCGCCGGGCAGGGCGCGAGGGCCGTCGGCGTCGTGGTTGCCGATCACCCAGATGAGCCGGGTCAGGCCCGCGAGCGTCCGCAGCTGCTCGGCGTCGTCGGCCGCCAGGCGGTCCTCCGAAGCGCGGTCGTGGAAGGTGTCCCCCAGCAGCACCACCGCGGAGGCCTGCGTCGCCGCGATCTCGGCGCTCAGCCGCCGCAGGGTGTCGCGGGTGTCGTAGGGCGGCAGCATCTGGCCGCGCGCGGCGTAGGCGCTGCCCTTCTCCAGGTGCAGGTCGGCCACCACCAGCATGCGTTCGGCCTCGATCCAGAGGGCCCCGCTGGTGCGTAGGGTCACGGCGGCCCCCGAGAGCGTGGTGCGCAGGCCGCCGCAGGGGCTGGGGCCCCAGGCATAGACGTGGCGGGGCTGGGCGAGGGCGCTCACGCCAAGGCCTCGGCGATCAGGTCGCCCTCGGCCTCGGCCAGGATCATTTCGCCGGCTTGGCCTGGGGTCCGTTCCTTGCCGATCTCCAGCAGGATGGGGACTGAGAAGGGCGACAGGTGATCCAGGGCCGCATGGCGGATCTTGCCCTTGATGCGGGCCAGCAACTGCCCGAGGCGCGCCACGTCCACCAGGCCGGTGGCGGCGTCCTCCCGGGCGCAGCGCAGCAGCAGGTGGTCCGGCTGGTGGCGGCGCAGCACGTCGTAGATGAGGTCGGTGGAGAAGGTCACTTGCCGTCCGGACTTCTGCTGCTCGCCTGGGAATCGCCGCTCGATGAGCCCGGAGATGATCGCACAGCCCTTGAAGGCGCGCTTCATCATGAAGCTCTCCGACAACCAGGATTCCAGGTCGTCGCCCAGCATGTCCTCGGCGAACAGTTCGTCGAAATCGAGTCCGTCCAGGGGGTTCAGGGCCCACACCGCCACCGCATAGTCGTTGCAGACGAAGCCCAGGGGGGCGGCGCCGATCCGCTCCAGCCGCCGGGTCAGCAGCATGGCGAGCGTGGTGTGGGCCAGGCGCCCCTCGAAGGGGTAGCAGACGATGAAGTTGCGCTTCCCCCGCGGGAAGGTCTCCAGCAGCAGCTCCTCCTCCTTCACGATCAGCGAGCGGTCCTTCTGGATCTCCAGCCATTCGCGGACGTCACTGGGGAGGACCTTCCAGTGGGTCTCGTCGAACATCAGCTCGCGCACCCGCTTGGCCAGGAAGGTCGACAGCGCGAACTTCGAGCCGCCCCAGGAGGGCATCTTGGGATCCTTGCCCATGGCCGGGCGCACCAGGACGTCGAGGCCCGTCACGGCGACCAGGGACCAGACCTGACCGGCGAAGATGAAGGTGTCGCCGGGCTCCAGCATCTCCACATAGCCCTCCTCCACCTCGCCGATCTTGCGCCCGCCCTGCAGGCGCTTGCCCATGGCGATGCGCACGGCCAGCACCGCCGGCGAGAGGATGGCGCCGACGTTCATCCGGTGGCGCTGGGCGGTGGCCTGGTCGCGCACCCGCCAGCGGCCGTCCTGGCCCTTCACGATCCGGCGGAAGCGGTCATAGGTCTTGAGCGCGTAGCCGCCGGTGGAGACGAAATCGACCACCTGCTCGAAGTCTTCCCAGGCGAGATCGCGATAGGGCCCGGCGGTGACCAGCTCGTCATAGAGCGCCAGCAGGTCGAAGGGCTCGGAGCAGGCGCAGCCCATGACGTGCTGGGCGAGCACGTCCAGCGCGCCGGCGCGGGCCGCGTCCCCGTCGAAGCGGTTCTCGGCGATCGCCTCGCGGGCGGCCTGGCACTCCAGCATCTCGAAGCGGTTGGCGGGCACGAAGAGGGCGCGGCTGGGCTCGTCCAGCCGGTGGTTGGCCCGGCCGATCCGCTGCACCATGCGGCTCGCGCCCTTCGGCGAGGCGAGCTGGATCACCAGGTCGACGTCACCCCAGTCTATCCCCAGGTCCAGGGTCGAGGTGCAGACCACGGCCCGCAGCTCGCCCCGCGCCATGGCCGCCTCCACCTTGCGCCTCTGCTCGGCCGCCAGGCTGCCGTGGTGCAGGGCGATGGGCAGGTCGTCGTCGTTCAGCTTCCAGAGTTCCTGGAAGGCGAACTCGGCCTGGAAGCGCGTGTTGACGAAGACCAGCGCCGTGCGGGCCGACTTGATGGCCTCATAGACCTCCGGCATGGCGTGCTGGGCGGTGTGGCCAGCCCAGGGCACCCGGCCCTCGGCCAACAGCATGTCGACGATCGGCTGGGCGCCGCCGGGGCCGCGGACCAGGTCGACCTGGTTCTCCAGCTCCGGGGCCGCGCAGCCCAGCCAGCGGCGGATCACGTCGGGATCGTCCACCGTCGCCGACAGCCCCACCCGCCGCATCTTCGGCGCGAAGGTCTGCAGGCGGGCCAGGTCCAGCGCCAGCAGGTCGCCGCGCTTGGAGGCGTGGATGGCGTGGATCTCGTCGACGATGACGCAGGCCAGGTCCTCGAAATAGAGGCGCGCGCCCTCCCAGGCGCAGAACAGGGCCAGTTGCTCGGGGGTGGTCAGAAGGATGTCCGGCGGCTTGACCCGCTGGCGCTGCCGGCGCGCCTGGCCGGTGTCGCCGGTGCGGCTCTCGGCGACGATGGGCAGGCCCATCTGGAGGATCGGCGCCATCAGGTTGCGCTCGACGTCCACCGCCAGCGCTTTCAGAGGCGAGATGTAGAGGGTGTGGAGGCCGCGGGGCGTATTGACCGGCGGGCGTTCCGCCAGCTCGATCAGGCTGGGCAGGAAGCCGGCCAGGGTCTTGCCGCCGCCGGTGGGCGCGATCAGCAGGGCGTCGCGGCCGGCGCGGGCCTTGGCGATCATCTCCAGCTGGTGTTCGCGCGCGCTCCAGCCGCGGGCCGCAAACCAGTCCGCGAACCTCGGGGGCAGGAGGGGAGGGGCGGCGCCCGCGTCTTCGGCCATCCCTCGCCCTATAGCATGTTCCCGTTCCGTTTCACGCGCAAAGGCGCCGGGGTCAGGGCTTGGCGGGCGTCTCGGCCTTGGCGCCGCTCATCTGCGGCACGTAGAGGCCGGTGGCGAACTTGGCCGCCATGCCTTCCACCCGCATGCGCGATCCGTACTGGGCGCACGGATCGGGTTTGGCGATCTTGATCGGCTTGCGATCCTTGGCGGTCATGGCCTTGGCGGCGTCGTCGGCGAAGGGCTCGGCGAACTGCAGGGCGTCGCCGATGCGGCTCAGCGAGGGGTTGTCCGTGCCCACGGCCATGCCCTGCCGGGTCCAGGTGATGGCCGCCAGCTGCTTGCCATCCGGAGCGACCATCTCGGCCTCGACGCCGAGGCCGCCCAAGGTGCCCGGCGCGCGGACGCCGATGGGACCGGGAATGAAGAATCCGGCCGCCGCCGAGGCGGCGGAGCTGACCCGACCGGTGGGCCGCACCTGGCTGAGGATGGCGTGGACCTTCGCGTCGGCGGCGGCCTCGGGCGCGGCGATCTCGTAGCGCTCCGAGAGTTCGAAGCAGAGCTGGGCGTCGATCTCCCGCAGCAGGGTCGTGCGCTCGACGGGCGTCATCCAGGCCGCGGTGTTCTCGGCCACGAGGGTGGGGGACAGGGAAACCCGCTGGACCTTCCCCAGTCCAGCCTCGTCCTTGCGGTCCGACACGCTGGCCCGGACCGCGCCCGGCTTCACCGTCAGGCCGTCATAGGTCGACAGTAGGCCCGTCTGTTGGGTTGGCGTGCTGCAGGCGGCGAGGAGCCCGAGGAGGGGCAGGACCAGGATGTGTTTCATTTGAGGGATACGGGGCGCACAGACGGGCGGACGCGCAATGCCGATCATTGCCGCGTCCCCAATGCCCCAGACCGGCGCCCGTTCCCTCGCCGGCTCAGGCCCGGGCGGGGTTTTCCAGGCGGCCCAGCCAATGGTCGGCGTCGAAACCTGGGTCGCCGCTGAGATGGCGCCATAGCTTGATGCGGTTGACGAACTCCAGGCGGCCGGTGTCCTGCTCGAACCAGGGCTCCGGCGTCATCAGGATGGACTCCACAGTCTCCGGTTGGGGGGTCTTCACATAGAAGATCGGCCGCGCGGCGGGTTCGGCGGGCAGGGTCGTCATGTCCCACCGGCGCACCTGAGGTACGCTGGGGTTCATGCGGATCTTGAACATGGTCCGGGTGCGGTCGGCCAGGTTCACTCCGCCGCCGTGCCAGAGGCCGTTGTGCAGGAACAGCAGGGTCCCGGCCTCGCAAACCATGTGCTGCTGGCCGCGGATGTTCTGGTAGCGGCCCAGCGCCACCTCGCTGACCTTGCGCAGGTGGGTGCCGGGGATGAAGCGGGTCCCCCCCATCTCCCGGGTCACCTTGTGTGGATAGTACATGACCTGGAGGTCGAAGCCCTTGGTCGGGTCGATGGTGGAGTCCTGGTGTGTGTGCTGGGAGACGTTTTCGCCCCCGCCGGCCTCGTAATAGGCGGGCGGGAAGGTCACGTGCAGGAAGTGGTGATCGAAGACAGGATCGGGGCCGACCAGGCTCTGGATCGCCCCCTTCACCAAAGGCAGGTCCAGCAGGCGGCGGACCGCCGAGCCCTGCGGATAGGCGCCCGACAGGGAGGTCCCTGGAGCGACCTCCGGGATCTGGGCCCGGGCCAGCAGCTCGCCGAAGGCGCCCAGGACCTTGCGGCCCGGTTCCGGCGCCGCGGCCTCGCCCACCTCGGCCAGGAACTGGCGATTGATCTCCTCGGGGACGGCGGCGTCGAAGCGCAGGAAACCCCGGGCGGCGAAGCGCGCCATCTGCAGGGAGTCCAACAGGACCGATTGCTCGCTCATGCCGCGACCTCCACCAACTGCTCGAAGAAGAACTCGTACTTCAGGTAGGCCAGGTCGAATTCCTCGCCTCGGGCATGGGGCAGAATCTGGGCGGCCTGGAACAGACGCCAACCGTCCCGCAGGGCCTCGACCCCGGTGCGGTAGGGCGGGGTGTCGTTGTCGCCGGCCATGGGCCGGGTCGCGCCTGTGCCGTCATAGACCGCCCAGGCGACCACCGGCGCGTCGAGGGCCGAATTGGCCAAGTAGAGCACCAGCACCTTCTGGCGTGTCATGTTCCCCCCGCGGTCCCCATGCTGTCGACGGGGTTTTCGGGGGGATCATGATCCAGGGCGGGCGTCTCGACTAGATGAAGTCGGACGCGTCCAGGACGCCGGTGAGGCCGTTGAAGCGGATGGCGTTGGTGATCGTGTTCTGGCCGCCTCCGTCGACGAAGGCGTAGGTCCCGTCCTCCAGGCCGCCGGCGGATCCGGTCACGATCCTCACCACGATGTCCCGGGAGCCGCCGCTGATCAGGGCATTCGCCTCGGCCAGGGCCTGGGCGTAGGAGGCCACGCCGGCGGTGGAGAAGTTCGACACCGAGCCGGCGATCCCCAGGGCCAGGGTGTCGTCCGCGCCGGTGGCGGTGAAGCCGGTGATCAGGTCCAGCGATCCCGTCGCCCCGCCTGAGTCGCCGTTGGCGAAGACGAAGCGGTCGGCGCCTCCGGATCCGGCCGCCAGGGTGTCGGCGCCGGCCCCCCCCGTGATGGTGTCGTCGCCGCCGCCGCCCGTCAGGGAGTCGCCGCCCACGCCGCCGCTGATGATCCCGCCGGTGGCGCTGCTGCTGGTGAGGGTGTCGGCCCCGTCGTCCCCGGTGAGGGTGTTGGCGCCGGAGCCCGACAGGGCGACGGAGTCGTTCCCCAGACCGCCAGCGATGCTGTAGCCGCCGTCGGCGATGAGGGTGTCGTGGCCGTCGCCGCCGAGGATCGCGCCGCCGCCGCCGCCGGTGATGCGGTCGGCGCCGCCGCCGCCGTCGAGCAGGTTCACCCCCGCGCCGCCGTCGAGGGTGTCGTCCCCGTCCTCGCCCCGCAGGGTGTCGGCGCCCAGGCCCCCGGCCAGGCTGTCGTTTCCGATTCCGCCGCTGGCGGTGTTGAGGGTTCCGTCGCCCGTGGCGATCACATCGGCGCCGTCGCCGCCTAGCAGGGTGTCGTTTCCAGTCCCGGCCAGCAGGGTGTCGTCGCCGGAGTCGCCCGACAGGCTGTTGTTCCCGTCGCTCCCGTTCAGGGCGTCGGCGCCCTCGCCGCCCACCGCGGTGTCGGCGCCGTCGCCGCCCAGCAGCGAGTCGCTGCCGGCGCCCAGGTCGATCCGGTTGGCCCCGCCGCCGTCATCGACCACGTCGGCGCCGTCGCCGCCATAGATGGTGTCGTCGCCCGATCCCGACCACACCGAGTCGTTGCCCAGGTCGCCGAACAGCAGGTCGTTGCCGTCGGGGCCGCCGGTGTCGCTGTCGAGGGTGTCGGCGCCCTGGCCGCCCAGGACGGTGTCGTCCCCCGAGCCGACCAGCAGGTAGTCGTCGCCCAGGTTGCCATGCACGTAGTTGTCGCCGTCGCCGGCGTCGATGTCGTCCTGCCCCTGGCCGCCCAGCAGGGTGTCATTCCCTGTCCCGGCGTAGATCCCGTCGTCCCCCTGGTTGCCCTGCACGAAGTTCGTCCCGTCGCCGGCGTTCATCAGGTCGTCGCCGGTCCCGCCGAAGATGACGTCGTTCCCGCCCCCCAGATCCACCAGGTCGTCGCCCGAGCCGGCGTCCACCGAGGCGTCGCCGCAGCCGCAGTCGGTGATGAAGTCGTCGCCTGCGCCCCCCACCAGGGTGGCGGACCCCGACCCGGAGACCAGCATGTCGTTGCCCAGGTCACCGAAGATCAGGTCATTGCCGTCCCAGCCGTCGAGGGTGTCGTCGCCCTGGCCCCCCAGCAGGGTGTCGGCCCCGTCGCCCCCCAGGATGTCGTCGTTCCCCAGATTGCCGTGGGCGTAGTTGGCGCCGTCGCCGGTGGTGAGGGTGTCGTCCCCCTGCCCCCCGAGCAGGGTGTCGGAGCCGTCGCCGGCGGTGATGTCGTCGTGGCCCTGGTTGCCCTGGATGAGGTTGGCGCCGTCGCCCCCGTCCAGGATGTCGTCGCCGGCCCCGCCATAGATCGCATCGCCCAGCGGCGAGTTGACCGCCGACAGGTCGGTCCCGGCCGCCCCGCCGATCACCAGGCGGCTGTTGTCGGAGAAAACCGAGCCCAGGTAGTCGGTCGCCACCAGGCTGGGGTCGAGGGAGATGGTGCGGCCATTATAGCTGATGTCGATCCGGGCCGGACTGGCGCCCGCCGCCGCCACGTAGGAAATCGAGACCCGATTGGCGGTGGCGCCGACCGGAAAGAATAGGGAGTCAGCACTGGTGAAGGCCGCCTGCTGAGCTGCCGAGATCGTCTCGAAGTAATAGTTGGAAGGCATGAGTCTTTCCCATCCCGCTGTCTTGTGGGCGCCGGAAATCCACTTGAAACGCGGGCGTCTGTCGGCCCGACGTCTTGTCTTCTCCAACCTGAGGTGGCGGCTTGAGCCTGTATATCGATTTCAACTCACAGGGTTTATGGGCGCGCCGACGCCTCCTGATAGCTGAGACGCCGGAAGGCGCGCTCCGGAGACGCGCGCGGCGCGGGCCTCAGCTCGCCGCGGCGGCGGCTCTCTGGCGGCTGATGGCGTCCAGCAGGGTGTCGGCGTCGACGGGTTTGGCGACCACATCGTCCATGCCGGCGGCGCGGTAGGCCTCGGCTTCGTGGGCCAGCACGCTGGCGGTGACGGCGATGATCGGAGTGCGGGGGCGGTTACGGCCGGTCTCACCGGCGCGGATCGCGCGGGTGGCGTCCAGGCCGTCCATCCGCGGCATGCGGATGTCCATCAGGATCGCGTCCCAGTCGCCGCCTTCCCAGGCCGAGAGGGCTTCCACACCGTCGTGGGCGGTCGCCGAGGCCAGGCCTCCCTCCTCCAGCATGGTCTGCAGGACGAGCCGGTTGGTGGGATTGTCGTCCACCACCAGGATGCGCCCGCTGGCCGCGGGCTCCGGGGCGGGTGCTGGCGCGGCGGCAGGCTGGACCTCGCCGGTCACCGGCATGGGCAGCCGGACCGTGAAGCAGGATCCCTCGCCGAGCGTCGAGGCCAGCGAGATCTCCCCACCCATCAGCACGGCCAGTTCGCGGCAGATGGCCAGGCCCAGGCCCGTGCCGCCGGCCCGCCGCGTGTTGGAGCCGTCGGCCTGGACGAACCGCTCGAAGACCTGGGCCCGGTCGGCCGGCGCGATGCCCGGACCGGTGTCGCGGACCTGGACGACGACGGCGTCGTCGTCGGCGGTGATCGCCACCGCGATCTCCCCGGCCTCGGTGAACTTCAGGGCGTTGGAGATCAGGTTGGACACGATCTGCCGCAGCCGCACCTCGTCGCCCAGCCGATGGCCGGGGGCGGGGTCCGTCAGGGTCAGGTCGAAGGCCAGCCCCTTCTCCTGCGCGAGGACGGCGTACAGGCGCCGGACTCCGTCGGCGAACAGGTCCAGCCGGAACGGGGCCGGACTGATCGCCATGTTCCCGGCCTCGATCTTGGAGATGTCGAGCACGTCGTTGACCACCCCCAGCAGGGCGAGGGCCGAAGCCTGGACGATCGACAGCCGCTCGCGCTGCGCCGCGCTCAACTCACCGCGCTCCATCACCTGGGCCATCCCCAGCACGCCGTTCAGCGGGGTGCGAATCTCGTGGCTGATGGTGGCCAGGAACTCCGACTTGGCGCGGCTGCCGGCCTGGGCCTCCACCGCCAGCACCTTCAGGGCCTCGGTCCGCTCGGCGACCCGCTGCTCCAGGGACTGGTTGATCTGCTCGATCTCGTCGTTGCGCGCCCGAAGCTGGTCGACCAGGTCGAGGTTCTCGCGCCCGAGGGCGATGGAGCGCACCAGCAGGCCGTGATTGTTGCGGTGTCCGGCGATCATCACCCCCCAGAACACCAGGCCCAGGGCGGCCAGGACCGACTGGCCCTCCAGCAGCAGGCGACCACAGGCCGGAACCAGCATCAAGGTCACATAGGCGCGGCCGGTCAGCTTCAGCGGGGCCAGCACCCCGGTGGCGCCGGCCGCCAGGGCCGAGACCACGATCAGGATCACGAACCGGGTCTGGGCGGTCTCCGCCGGGAGTTGGGTCCAGGCCAGCAGGGCCCAGAGCCCGGCGCTGGTGAGCAGGCCCAGGGAATGGGCGATGGCCCAGGGACGCAGCCGCGCGCCGTCGGGCTCGGCTTCGCCGCTGAGCAGCCGCTTGAGGACCTGGTCGACCGCCACCCGCGCGACCGCCACCGAAAGCGTCACCGCCAGCCAGGTCAGGTACCAGTCCCGGGCGTCCTCGCGTCCCACGAAGGGCATGCTGAGCGCGGCGGCGATCTGGACGACCATGGTCGCCACGGCGTTCTTCTGCGCCGCGCGTAGCAGCGGAACCCAGACATCCGATCTCGACGGCCTATCGATCCGGCGCGATGAGCGTGAGGGGGCGTTCAATTTCTACGGTTCCAGATGAGCGTTCGAATCGTGGCCTAGCGCTAACGCGGTAAATAAACATACCGATCCAACTAGAAAATTTCGACCAATACTGTGTCCGACTCCGGGGCGATCAATCTTCGATTAGAGCAACTTGCCGTTGAGATGTAACCAATTTGAGTGCATCTGTCGGCTTTCTAATGTTCGTCTCGCGTTCGGGCGCTGGAGATTCCGGCGCCGGCACGCCGGTTCCGCGCCGTCAGGTTGCAAAGCCAAGCTTGGCGGCTATCGTCGAGCCCTGTCTGGGGGTTTCGATGTTCAAGTGTTTGCTGGGCTGCGCCCTGCTGTTCTGGGCGGGCGCCGCCGCCGCCGCCGAGAAGCTCCAGTTCGGGCCACCGGCCGTTTGGGTCAAGCCCGCAGCCGTCTCGCAATCGGTGGACAGCGAGGGTGAAGCGGCCCCCTTTCGGCGGCTGCTGGTGGATGTGCAGCTGAACTTCGGGCCCGAGGGCAACCAGACCTACACCGGCCTGGCGATGAAGATTCAAACCCCCCAGGGCCTTGGGGCGGCCGGCGTGGCCGTGATCTGGAAGCCGGACACCGAGGTGGTGACCATCCACGCGCTGCGGATCGTCCGGGGATCGCAGGTCATCGACGTGCTGGCCCGCGGCCAGACCTTCACCGTGCTGCGGCGGGAGACCAACCTCGAACGGGCGATGCTGGACGGAATGCTCACCGCGACCCTGCAGCCGGAGGGGCTCCGCGTCGGAGACGTCCTGGAGTTCGCCTACACCAAGAAGACCCTCGATCCTGTCCTGCAGGGGCATTCGGAGATGGTCCTCACCCAGCTCGCGGGCCAGAGAATCGATCGCCTGCGCCTGCGGGCGACCTGGCCGACCACCAAGCCGGTCCGCCTGCGCAAGACCGCCGACTGGACGGTCGGCGCCCTGAGCGACACCCCCGACGGCCAGGTCTTCGACGCTGAGTTCCTGGCCTTCGAGCGGCCGCCGCCGCCTCAGGGCGCGCCCCGGCGCTACGCCTATGGGCCCTCGGTGACCTTCAGCGACTATGCCACCTGGGCCGAGGTCTCCGCCCTGATGGCGCCGCTCTATCGAAAGGCGGCGACCCTCGCCCCGTCCTCGCCCATCCGGGCCGAGGCGGCCCGGATCCGCGCCGCCTACAGCGACCCGAAGGCCCAGGCCGCCGCCGCGCTCCGCCTTGTGCAGGACCGCATCCGTTACCTCTATCTGGGCATGGACCTGGGCGGCTATTTGCCCGCCGACGCCGACGTGACCTGGACGCGGGCCTTCGGCGACTGCAAGGCCAAGACGGCGGTCCTGCTGGCCCTGCTCCAGGAGCTGGACATCGACGCCCAGCCCGCCCTGGTGAGCACCGTCGCGGGCGACGGCATGGACCAGCGCCTACCCAACCTCGAGCTGTTCAACCACATCCTGATCCGGGCCCGCATCGGGGGCCGGACCTACTGGATGGACGGGACGCGGACGGGCGATCGGTCGCTGGACGAACTGGCGGTTCCGGCCTTCGGCTGGGCCCTGCCGGTTCTGGCCTCGGGAGGAACCCTGGAGCCCCTGGTGGTGAAGCCCCTGGACATCCCCTCTACCGAGGGGCTGGTGCGGATCGACGCCACGGCCGGGCTCGGAGCGCCGGCCCTGGTGCATATCGAGGCCAGGCTCCGCGGCGACGGCGCCATCACCATGCGCCAGGCCAGCGCCAGCGTTTCCCGAGCCGATATCGACAAGATCCTGCGCAAGTCCTTCGTCTCCCAGTTCCCCGGAATCGATATCGAGCGGGCCGACCTCACCTTCGACGAGGCCACGGGCGCTGTGGTCATGGCGGCCGACGGGACCCTACGCATGAGCTGGTCGTGGAACGGAGATGTCGGTCTGTTCGAGCACGAGATGGTCTATGGCCGACTGGGGGCCGTCGCCGACTACAAGCGCGATGCGGGGCCGCAGGCCGACGCGCCTTACGCCGTCACCCATCCGGTCTACGAGACCCTGGTGGAGACCATCCTGCTGCCACAGGGCGGCAAGGGTTTCGCCCTGAAGGGCGAGGATGTCGACACGACGATCGCCGGGGTGAACTATCGGCGCAAGGCGCGCCTGGAGAACGGGACGCTCACCTTCGACTCGGCCAGCCGGTCCCTGGCCTCGGAATTCCCCGCCGCCGAGGCTCCGGCCGCCAAGCAGGCGCTCCGTGAACTCTGGGACGGGGTGATGGTGCTGCAGGGGCCGAAGAACTACCGCGAGTCCGACGCCGAGATGGCCATCCGCCTGGCGCGGACGCCGCACACCGTCGATGGCTTCATCGATCGGGCCGAGGCGCGGTTCAGCAAGAAGCAGATCGACGCCGCCCTGGAGGACTATGACACGGCGGTGAAGATGGAGCCGGCCGACGCCTCGGTGCTCAATGGCCGCTGCTTCGCGCTGGGGCGGGCCGGCAAGCGTCTGGAGGAGGCCCTGGCCGACTGCAACACCTCCCTCGACCTGGAGCCGAAGGTGGCCAGCGTGCTGGACAGCCGCGGCTTCGCCTATTTCCGGCTCGGCCGGATGGACAAGGCGATCGCCGACCTGAGCCAGGCCCTCAAGATCGAGCCGGAGCTGGCGCCCTCCCTCTATGTGCGGGGGCTGGCCAAGCAGGAGACGGGCGATCGCAAGGGCGGGCAGCAGGATATCGCCGCGGCCCGCAAGCTCGATCCCGACGTGGTGGCGACCTACGCCGACTATGGGGTGGGGCCCGGCAAGCGCTGAGGCGGGAGAGGGCGCAGGCGGCCGCCGCCCTCTCTGGAATTCACGTTTCGTTCGCGGGTGAATTTCGCTAGGACTGGCGCGTGAACGCGCTCGCCCCGAGTCTCGCCCTGGCCCCCGCCCTCGTCGTCCTGCCCGGTCCCCGCGCCGCGGTGGCCGACGCCGCCGGCGCGCAGGCGCTGCGGGCCCCGGACGCCCGCGACCTCTTCGAACACGGCCCGGTGCTGGTGGCCCATGCCGGCATGACCGCCAAGCGGCTGGGGGTGCATACGCCGCCGCGCTCCCAGGGGCTGTTCGACGCCCTGGAGCTGTTCGCCTTCGTGCGGCCGGCGCGATTCTGCGCTCCGTCGGCGGCGGGCCTGGCTCTGGCTCTGGGCCTGCCCGAGCCCAAGGGCGCCATGGCCCAGGCCCAGGTGCTGCGGGAGGCCTGCCACGCCCTGCTGTCGGAACTGGCCCTGACCCCCGAACCTTCCCGCGAGGAGGCCCTGGCCATCGGCGAGACCCTGGCCCGCGCCGGCTGGGCCTGGGGGACCGCCGTGATCGGCGCCCTGCGCTCGGCCCCCGTGGGCAACGCCTTCCGCGGCTCGGGCCTGGATGTGTGGACCCGCGTTCCCGAGTGGGAGGAGCAGGCGCCGCCCGGCGAGGCCGGCTCGCGCCCCATCGCGCCAGAGGCCGCCGCCCAGCGCCTGGTGGACCTGCTACGGGAGGCGGGCCTGGATGAGGCGCGGCCGATGCAGGCGGAGTTCGCCGCCGAGACCGCCTTCGCCTTCCAGCCCCGCGAGAAGGAGGGCGAGCCGCGCATGATGCTGGCCGAGGCCGGCACTGGGGTCGGCAAGACCTTGGGCTATCTGGCGCCGGCCTCCCTGTGGGCCGAGGCCAATGGTCCGGCCGTGTGGATCTCCACCTATACGCGGGCCCTGCAGCGCCAGATCGAGCGCGAGAGCCACGCCATCTATCCCGACCCCAAGGTCCGGGCGAAGAAGGCCGTGGTTCGCAAGGGGCGGGAGAACTATCTCTGCCTGCTGAACTTCCAGGATCAGGCCAACACCGCCCAGCTCGGCGGGGCCGACCTCATCGGCCTGGCGCTGACCGCCCGGTGGGTGCGCGCCACCCGCGACGGCGACATGACCGGCGGCGACTTCCCCGCCTGGCTGCCGACCCTGTTCGCCATCCCGCCGGTGGGCCAGGCCAGCGCCGCCAACCTGGTGGACCGGCGCGGGGAATGCATCCACGCCGGCTGCGCCCACTACCGCGCCTGTTTCGTGGAGAAGGCGGTTCGCGGCTCGCGCCGCGCCGACATCGTCATCGCCAACCACGCCCTGGTCCTGACCCAGGCGGCCTTCGACGGCGCCCGGGCGGCGCGGGGCTCCAAGGCCGACGGCGAGACCACCCAGCTCAAGCGCATCGTCTTCGACGAGGGCCACCACCTGTTCGACGCCGCCGACGCGGCCTTCGCCGCGGCCCTGTCGGGCGCGGAGTCGGCCGAGCTGCGCCGCTGGATCCGGGGGCCCGAGGGCCGGGGCCGCCGGGGCCGGGGCCTGGAGGCCCGCCTGATGGAGGTGCTGGGGGACCGGGACGACGCCAAGCGCGCCCTGGTGGACGCCACCCGCGCCGCCGCCGCCCTGCCCGGAGAGGGCTGGTCGGGCCGCGTGGCCTCGCCCAATGGCGAGGTCAATCCGATGGGGCCCATCGAGCACTTCGTGGTGGCCATCATCGAGCAGCTCCGGGCGCGGGCCGCGCCGTCCGAAGTGGGCATGGAGTGCGCCGCCCGTCCCGCCCTGGACCTGGTGCGCGAGACCGCGCGGGCCGCCGCCTCGGCCCTGGCCGCCATCGAGGCGCCCCTCCTGGCCCTGGCCCGTCACCTGGAGGACGTGCTGGACGACGAGGCCGCCACCCTGCCGCCCGGCGACCGGGCCCGGATCGAAGGGGCGCTGCGCGGCCTGGACCGTCGCGCCCGCATGACCCTGCCGGCCTGGCGCTCCATGCTGAGGGCCATCGACGAGGATTCCGAGGACGATCCCGACTTCGTCGACTGGTTCGACGCCACCTTCCTCTATGGCCGGGTGGTGGACGCCGCCTGCCGCCGCCACTGGGTCGATCCCACCGAGCCGCTGACCAATACCGTCATCGCCCCGGCCCACGGGGTGCTGGTGACGAGCGCCACCCTGGCCGACTCCAGCCTGGCCGATCCCTTCGCCCTGGCCGAGATGCGCACCGGCGCCGCGCGCCTGCCCGACCGGCCCAAGACCCTGCGCCTGGCCTCGCCCTTCGACTACGAGACCAACGCCCGGGCCTTCGTGGTGACCGACGTCGGCCGCGACGACCCGCGCCAGGTGGCCGCCGCCATGCGCGAACTGTTCCTGGCCGCCGGGGGCGGGGGCGTGGGTCTGTTCACCGCCATCCGCCGCCTGCGTGCGGTGCACGAGCGGATCGCTGCGCCGCTCTCCGACCAGGGCCTGGCCCTCTACGCCCAGCACGTCGATCCCCTGGAGGTCGGCGCCCTGGTGGACATCTTCCGGGCGGAGCACGACAGCTGCCTGCTGGGCACCGACGCGGTCCGCGACGGGGTGGACGTGCCGGGCCGCTCCCTGCGGCTGCTGGTCTTCGACCGGGTGCCCTGGCCGCGCCCCGACATTTTGCATAAGGCCCGCCGGGTCCGGTTCGGCGGCAAGGCCTATGACGACAGCGTGGCGCGCAACCGCATCAGCCAGGCCTTCGGCCGCCTGATCCGCCGGGCCGACGACAAGGGGGTCTTCGTCATGCTGGACGCCGCGGCCCCGACCCGCCTGTTCTCCGGCCTGCCGGAGGGGGTGAAGATCGAGCGCGTCGGCCTGGTGGAGGCCATCGAGGCCACGACGGAATTCCTGGGGACCCCATGAGGCGACAGGTCAGTTCGGGATCGCCCCTGGAGCCGGAGATCGGCTTTTCCCGGGCGGTGCGGGTGGGGAATGTCATCGCCGTGGCCGGCACGGCGCCGATCTCTGCGGCCGGCGGAACCCACGGGGTCGGCGACGTCTATGAACAGACCCGGCGCTGCCTGGAGATCATCGTCGCGGCCCTGGAGGGCGCCGGGGCGGGACCGCAGCATGTGATCCGCACTCGGGTCATGCTCACCGACATCACCACCTGGCGCGAGGCCGCCCGGGCCCATGGCGAAGTGTTCGGCGCGGCCCGGCCCGCCTGCACCTTCGTCCAGGTGTCCGGCTTCATCGATCCCGACTGGCTGGTGGAGCTGGAGGCGGACGCGGTGGTCGACTAGCGCAGGTCTAGGCCGCCCGCAGCTGCTCGAACAGGTCGGCGGGGTAGGGGGAGGCGTAGAGGGTGACGCCCGTGGCCGCGCGGATCGCCTCGGACGGCTGGTCCCACAGCGCTTCCCAGTCCAGGCCGATCAGGGGCGGGCACTGGCGGCCGTGGGTCCAGGCGGTCAGGATCACGTCCAGGAACAGGGGCAGGGTCTCGGGCTGGTTCAGGGCCATCTTGCTGGTGACCACCGCCAGGAACATCGCCGAATAGTGGTGGCCGAACTGGGCCATCTGGAAGGCGGAGATCGCCACCTCGTGCAGGATGGTGGTCTGGTAGCCGGCCAGGATGTGCCACAGGTCGTGGCACTGCAGGATGCGGGCGTTGAGATAGTCCAGCGGCGCCGGCAGGTCGGCCAGGCCCAGGGCCTCGCGGTCCAGAACCTCCAGGTCAAAGCCGTTGTCGACGATCAGGTCGTGGAACTCCGCCCCCAGCGAGCCCTTCGGGCAGCGGGTCAGGGCCTCCAGGGAGAACTTGGACGGATAGCCGGCGGCGGCGGCCTCCTTGACCCCGGGATAGAGCCGGGCGGTCTCGGCGACCCGGGTCCGGAAGGGGGGCGTCATCAGGCCGGCCAGGGCCGCGGTGCGTTCGGTGATGTCCCCGGCCGAACGCCCGGCCTCGGGATCGTCGACCAGGTCCCAGAAGGGGCCCCAGAACGTGGGGTCGATCGCGGCGGGTCTCCCATGGGCCTCGATCATCGGCCCGCGCGGGGCGACGCCGAGCCAGCCCTCGGTGGCGCCGTCATAGATCACCGCCAGCCGCTCGGGGGCGGCGACGGCGGCGTGGACGAAGAGGGCGGCCAGCTCGCCGTGGCCCGCGCCGCCACCGCGGAGGGCCGCGGCCAGGCGACGAGCGTCGTCCCCGTCACCGCCCTGGGCGACCTGGGCTTCAAAGCGCGCGCGCGCCGGCTGATCGGCCATGTGTTCTTCCCGGTGACGTCTCTGGGAACCAGCCTATCATTCCGGCGGGAAAATCAAGGCCGGCGTCGGAGCTTGCGCGGACTGACACCGGTGTCATCATGGGCGCGATATCGCCAGGGAGGCTCCAGATGCACGCGACCCGCCGGGTCATCCTCGCCGCCCTCGCCGGCGCCTTCGCCCGCCCCGGGGCCGCCGCGGCGGAGGCCGGCCGCGCCGAGATCCTGACGGCCATGAGGCGGGCCACCGCCTTCATGACCGACAAGGCCGCGGTCCATGGGGGCTATGTCTGGTCCTACCTGCCGGACTTCTCCCGGCGCTGGGGGGAGCTGGAGGCCAGCCCCACCCAGGTCTGGGTGCAGCCGCCGGGGACCGGGACGGTGGGCCACCTGTTCCTCGACGCCTATCACGCCACGGGGGACGAGACCTATTACCGGGCCGCCACCCAGGCCGCCGAGTGCCTGATGGCCGGCCAGCTGCCCACCGGCGGCTGGAACTATCTGATCGACTTCGGCGGCGAGGCGGCCAAGGCGAAATGGTACGAGACCATCGGCGCCAACGCCTGGCGGATGGAGGAATTCCAGCATGACTGGGGCAACGCCACCTTCGATGACGCCGGCTCGTCCGAGGCCATGCAGCTTCTGCTGCGGATGTACCTCGAAAAGCGGGAGGCGAAGTTCAAGCCGGCCCTGGACCGGGCGCTGGAGTTCGTTCTGAACAGCCAATACCCCAACGGCGGCTGGCCGCAGCGCTGGCCCGCGGGCCGGCCCTTCACCAAGCACGGCGCCGACTATACCGGCTACATCACCTTCAACGACGATGTGGCCGGCGAGAACATCAAGTTCCTGGTCATGGTGGCCCAGACCCTGGGCGACCCGCGCGTGGGCCCGGCCATCCGCCGCGCCATGGACGTCTTCGTCATCACCCAGCAACCCGCGCCCCAGGCCGGCTGGGGGCTGCAGCATAGGGTGGACGACTTGAAGCCGGCGGCGGCCCGCAGCTACGAGCCCCGGGCGCTCGCCACCCACACCACGGCGGCCAACGCCGCCCAGCTGATGAACTTCTACGAACTCACCGGCGATCCGAATTACCTGGCCCGCGTCCCCGAGGCCCTGGACTGGCTGGCCAGGGTCGCCCTGGCTCAGCCGAGAAACGGCAAGACCCATCCGACCTTCATCGAGATCGGGACCGACCGGCCGCTCTACGTCCACCGCCGCGGGTCCAATGTGGTCAACGGCCAGTACTATGTGGACTACAGTCCCGAGAAGACCCTGGCCCATTACGGCGCCTTTCGGACCGTGCCGCTGGAGGCTCTGCGCGCCCGCTATGCGGCTTTGCAGGCCACGCCGCCGGACAAGGTGGCCCAGGGCTCGCCCCTGAGCCACAAGGGACCCCTGCCGCGCTTCTTCGCCAACCAGGACTTCTCCACCTCCGACCTGAACGGCGGCGGGTCGCTCGCGCCCCTGAAGGCCAGCCCAGAGGCCGCCGCCAGGCTGGTGTCGGAGCTGAACGCCGAGGGCTGGTGGCCGACCCCGCTGGTGGCCACCAGCCATCCCTATTCGGGGCCCGGTCCCGCCACCCCGACCCCGGGGGACTATTCCCAGACCCATGTGGGGGACGCCTGGGACACCTCGCCCTATCCGACCGAGGCCCCGGTGACGGGGATCTCGACCTCGGCCTTCATCAAGAATATGGGGGTGCTGATCAGCGTGGTGGACGGCGGCTAGACCACGGCCTTGGAGTAGAGGTTGATCACCAGCACCCCGGCCAGGATCATCCCCATGCCCAGCACGGCGGGCAGGTCGAGCTTCTGCTTGAACAACAGCCAGGCCAGCAGGGTGATCAGCACGATGCCGATCCCCGACCAGATGGCGTAGCCGATCCCCACCGGCACGGTGCGCATGGAGTGGGACAGGCAGAAGAACGCCACGCCGTAGCCCGTCACGGTGATGAGGGAGGGGATCAGGCGCGAAAAACCGTCCGACGCCTTCAGGGCGGTGGTGGCGATCACCTCGGCGAGGATGGCGATGCCGAGCCAAGCGTAACCGTTCAAGGGCGTCATCCTTCAAGAGTCCGTGCGAATCGGCGCGACCCCACCCTAGCGCTTGCCTCGCGCCGCGCGCGGGTGAAGCATGGGCTCCGCGGCGGTCACGCCCGTTGGAGGCGCGTACGCCAACCTGCGGAGGATCCGATCATGGCTCATGGCCATAGCGGCTCGGTGCGCGCCATCGCCCTCGTCGGGGCGGCCGGAACCGGCAAGACGACGCTCCTGGAAGCCATGTTGTTCGCCAGCGGGACCCTCCCGCGCCAGGGCGAGGTGGGCGCCACCAGCGTCGGCGACGCTAGCCCGGAAGCCCGACAGCGAGGCCAGTCGGTGGAGCTGAACGTCGCCGGCTTCACCTTCATGGGCGACCGCTACGCCGTGATCGACGCGCCGGGCTCCACGGAATTCTGCGCCGCCGGCGATCTGGCCCTGCCCGCCGTCGACCTTGCGGTCATTGTCGCCGACCCCCAGCCGGGCCGCGCGGCCCTGCTGGCGCCGGTCTTCAAGGAGCTGGAACGGCTCGGGGTCCCCCGGGCCGTTTTCGTCAACAAGATCGACCAGGCGCGCGGGACCCTCGACGAGGTGCTGGCGGCCCTGGCGCCGGTGAGCGCCGCGCCCCTGGTGGCCCGGCAGATCCCCCTGGTGGAGGGCGAGCACGTCACCGGCTTCGTGGACCTGGCCTTGGAGCGGGCCTTTGTCTACCGGCCCGGCCAGGCCTCGGAGCGCATCGACCTGCCCGCCGACATCGCTGGGGTCGAGGCCCAGGCGCGCTTCCACATGCTGGAGCAGCTGGCCGACTATGACGACGCCTTGATGGAGCAGCTGCTCTCGGACCTGACCCCCAGCCAGGACGAGGTGTTCGCCGACCTGATGGCGGAGATGAGGGAGGGCCAGATCGTGCCGGTCTTCTTCGGCTCGGCTCTGAACGGCTGGGGGGTGCGCCGCCTGCTCAAGGCCCTGCGCCACGAGACCCCGGAGGTGGACCGGGCCGCCGAGCGCCTGGGCCTCACCGGTCCCTGCGCCTACGCCTTCAAGACCTCCTACGCCGGCCAGGCGGGCAAGCTGACCTATGCCCGGGTCATGGGGGGCGAGCTGCGCGACGGGGAGGAGCTGACCGCCCCCGACGGCCAGCACGCCCGGGCCGGCGGCCTGCTGGCGCTCTCCGGCTCGGCCACGCGGAAGATCGATCGCGCCGCCCCCGGCGAGGTGGCCGCCATCGCCAAGATCGAGGCCGCCCATCCGGGCGAGGTGATCTCCATGGACGGCAAGCCGCGCCGGCCCAGGCTGACGCCCCCGGAGGCTCCGGCGCTCTACGCCCTCTCCGTCGCCGCCAAGGATCGCAAGGACGATGTGCGCCTGTCCTCGGCCCTGGCGCGGCTGGCGGAGGAGGACCCCTCCCTGCATGTGGTCCAGGATCCCGAGACCCAGGAGACCCTGCTCACCGGCCAGGGGGAGGCCCATCTGCAGGTGACCCTGGAGCGCCTGCGCCGCCGCTTCGGCCTGGAGGTCGCCGCGGCCCGGCCTAAGATCTCCTATCGGGAGTCCATCCGCAAAGGCGTCACCCAGCGCGGCCGGCACAAGAAACAGACCGGCGGCCACGGCCAGTTCGGCGACGTGGTGCTGGAGATCAGGCCCGGCCCGCGCGGCTCGGGCCTGACCTTCAGCCAGAGGATCACCGGCGGGGTGGTGCCCAAGCAGTGGATTCCCGCTGTGGAGCAGGGGGTGCGCGACGCCCTGGAGCGCGGCCCCCTCGGCTTCCCCGTCGCCGATGTGGAGGTGGTGCTGATCGACGGCTCCCACCACAGTGTCGACTCCTCGGAAATGGCCTTCCGCGCCGCCGGCCGCCTGGCCATGAGCGAGGCCCTGCCGCAGTGCGCGCCCTATCTGCTGGAGCCGGTGGAGAGGCTGATCATCCACGCCCCGGCCGCCAGCACTTCGAAGATCACCCAGGCGGTCTCCGCCCGACGGGGCCAGATCATGGGCTTCCAGCCGCGCGAGGGCTGGGCCGGCTGGGACGAGATCGAGGTGGGCCTGCCACGCTCCGAGCGTCTGGACCTGATCGCCGAGCTGCGCGGCCTGACCCAGGGGCTGGGGACCTTCACCGCGCAGTTCGACCACATGGCCGAACTCACCGGCCGCGCCGCCGAGGAGATCGTCAGGAAGACGGCGGCCTGACCGCGGCGATGGCCTCGGCCACCAGGCGCGCGACGCCCTCGACGTCGTTGCCGGGCGCCGGCGTGATCCCCAGCCGCACGACCACCAGGCGCGCGGAGGGCGCGATCACCACATATTGCCCGTCATGGCCGCGGGCGAAGTAGGCGTCGGCCGGCATCCCCAGATCGATCCGCCGCCGCGCGCCGGCGCCCGCGCCCCGGTTGGTCCAGAAGCCCGCGCCATAGCCCACCCGCTCCGCGCCCGGGGTCGGCCGCGCGGAATAGTCGGCCCAGCCCGCCGGCAGGATCCGCTCGCCGTCCACGACGCCGTCGTCCAGATAGAGCTGGCCCAACCGAGCCCAGTCCCGGGCGCTGGCCCACAGGTGGGTGGCGCCGAGCGGCGTGCCGGTGGCGTCCAGCTCCAGGGTCGGATGCTCCATCCCGATCCGATCAAACAGCTCGCGCCGGGCGAAGGCCAGCATGGCCGCCTCGGTCCCGCCGGCCTGGTCGCGGATGATCCGCGAGGTGAGGGTCGGGCTGGCGTCGGCATAGGTCCAGCTCGTCCCCGGCGCGGCGGCCAGGGGACGGGCCTGGGCGAACCCCGCCATGTCCCGCTCGGCGAACAGCATCCGGGCCGAGGGGTCGAAGGCGCTCTTCAGGCTTGAGTTGAGCGAGTCCCCAAGGGCCAGGCCGCTGGTCATCCGCAGCAGGTTGTCGACGGTGATCGCGCGGCGGCTGTCGCCTTGCCAGGCGGCCACCGGCGCCGGCCCGTCCACCGAGAGCCTGCCCTGCCGGACCAGGACGCCCACCAGCGCATTGGTCACCGACTTGGCGGCCGACCAGCCGGTGATCGCGGTGTCGGGGCCATAGCCCGGAGCATAGCGTTCGCCGACGATCTGGCCATCGTGCAGGATCACCACCGCCTTGGTCCGCCGCCACGGCTCGGCGGACTCGACGAAGGCCCGGTCGATGGCCGCCTCGGTCCCGCCGGCCTGGTCGCGGATGATCCGCGAGGTGAGGGTCGGGCTGGCGTCGGCATAGGTCCAGCTCGTCCCCGGCGCGGCGGCCAGGGGACGGGCCTGGGCGAACCCCGCCATGTCCCGCTCGGCGAACAGCATCCGGGCCGAGGGGTCGAAGGCGCTCTTCAGGCTTGAGTTGAGCGAGTCCCCAAGGGCCAGGCCGCTGGTCATCCGCAGCAGGTTGTCGACGGTGATCGCGCGGCGGCTGTCGCCTTGCCAGGCGGCCACCGGCGCCGGCCCGTCCACCGAGAGCCTGCCCTGCCGGACCAGGACGCCCACCAGCGCATTGGTCACCGACTTGGCGGCCGACCAGCCGGTGATCGCGGTGTCGGGGCCATAGCCCGGAGCATAGCGTTCGCCGACGATCTGGCCATCGTGCAGGATCACCACCGCCTTGGTCCGCCGCCACGGCTCGGCGGACTCGACGAAGGCCCGGTCGATGGCCGCCTCGATGGCCGCCGACGCCGGCGCCTTGGCCAGGGGGCGCGGTTTCGAGGCCGGGATCGGTTCGGGTGCGGCAGGGGGCGGCGCGCCATGCAGCACCAAGCAGCCCGAGGGGCCGCGATAGACCGCCCGGGTCGGGGCCAGACCCGCAAGGCTCGCGCTCACCGACCGGCTTTCGCGATCCACCTTGGTCCGCATCAGCCAGCGGGCCGGCCCCAGTTCCGGGTCCACGGCCTCGCGGCGGAACGCCTGCGGATCGATCCTGGAGACGAAGGCGGCCGAGCAGATCTGGTGGCTGGCCAGGCCGGTGGCGACATGGGCCGCCCCGCTGAGCGCGCCGCAGCCGGCGAGGGGCAGGGTGGCCGCGATCAGCAGCCAGGAAGGAAGGGATGTCATGCGAGGGCTCCAGGGAAGGTGGCCCCCTGTCTTGTCCCTCAGGCGCCGCCGTGCTCGCCGGGTTTGAACTCCGGCTGGCCGATTCCGGAATCGGCGGACGCGCGCCGGAAATCCGTCGGGGTCATGCCGGTCTCGGCGCGGAAGGCGCGATTGAACGGCCCCAGGGAATTGAACCCGGCGTCCAGCGCGATGGTCAGGACCGGCACGGCGTCCTGGGCCCGGTCGGCCAGAGCCGCCTTGGCCTCGGCGATGCGGTAGCTGTTGAGGTAGGCGTTGAAGTTGCGCTGTCCCAGGCCCGAATTGATCAGGCGCCGCAGCCGGTATTCCGGCGTCCCCAGCCGCTCGGCCAGCTTTCCAATGGTCAGGCCCTCCTGGCGATAGGCGCGCTCGACGCGCATGGCCTGGTCGAGGGCGGCGGCCAGGCCCTGGTCGGCCGGCTCGATGGGCCGCGGGGGCGCGGCGACGCTCGTCGGCGACAGCCATTCCGCGCCCGCCACCCGCAGCAGGGCGGCGGCGACGCCCAGGGCGATGAGCGCCAAGGCCAGGGCGCGGATCAGGCTGCCGGCGTCGGGAAGGGTCGCGCGAGGTCCCAACAGGTCGGCCAGGGCGTTCAGCGCGATGAACCCGGCTGCGGCCCCGATGACGAAGGGGCGTGCGCGGCGCCTCGGCTCCACCAGGTCGGCGGGCCAGGAGGCCAGGGTCTGACCCGCCGCCAGCAGGCCAAGCCCCAGGGATTCGAACACCAGGAACCCGCGCACCGCGATGGCGATCGTAGTCATCTCGGGCCCTAGGACCAGGGCTTCGTAGAGTCCCACGGCGACGATACCCGCCCAGGCCAGGGCATGCCAAAGGCGCGGCCGGAAGCCGTCCTCGAACATCGCCCGCGAAAACAGCCAGAAGGTCAGGTTGCCGCCCGCCATCAGGGCCAGGATGGGCACGGTCAGCAGCCCCAGGCGGCCGTGGAGTTCAAGGGTCGTGGCGAGGGTGAAGGCCGTGGCGCTCAGGGCGAACAGGGCCCCGAACCGCGCCGCCGTGACCTGCCGGTGGTCGCGCATAAGCAGACCGGCCACCAGGATCAGCAGGCCGCAGGCCGCGCCCCGCAGCATGAGGTCCAGTGTGGGCAGGAACTCCGGCATGCGCCCCCCGGCGAACGGCCCCTAGAGGTTACGACCTAGTGCTTGCCGCGGTCGCGGCCGAAGTTGGGTTCGGCGCTCTCCTGGCCGGCGGCGATGATGCCGCGGCGGATTTCGCGGGTGCGGGTGAAGAGCTCGAACAGCTTGTCGCTCTCGCCCCAGCGGATCTGGCGCGACAGGGCCTGCAGATCCTCGGTGAAGCGGCCGAGGATCTCCAGCACCGCCTCCTTGTTGGCCACGAAGACGTCGCGCCACATGGTGGGGTCCGACGCGGCGATGCGGGTGAAGTCGCGGAAGCCGCCGGCGGAGTATTTCATCACCTCGGCCTGGGTGACCTCCTCCATGTCGGCGGCGGTGCCGACGATGTTGTAGGCGATCAGGTGGGGCAGGTGGCTGGTGACGGCCAGGACCAGGTCGTGGTGCTTGTCGTCCATCTGTTCGACATTGGCGCCCAGGGCCCGCCAGAACTCCGAGAGCTGGCTGACGGCTTCGAGATAGGCCTCGTCCTGCCGCGGCTGGGGGGTGAGGATCACCCAGCGGCTCTGGAACAGCTCGGCGAAGCCGGCGTCGGGGCCGGAATGCTCGGTGCCGGCGATGGGGTGGCCGGGCACGATGAAGACATTGTCGGGCAGGGCCGCGGTCAGGGCGGCGGCGACCGAGCCCTTCACCGAGCCCACGTCGGTGACGATGGCGCCGGGCTTCATGGCCGGGGCGGCGGCCTTGGCGGCCTCGCCCATGGCCAGGACGGGAACGGCGAAGACCACCAGGTCGGCGCCGGCGACGGCCTCGGCGATGTCGCCTGTGACCTTGTCGGCATAGCCCAGCTCGACGATGCGGGCGCGGTGGGCTTCGCTCAGGTCGGCGACGATGACCTCGCCCACGACGCCGGCCTCGCGGGCCGCCAGGATCACGGAAGAGCCGATCAGGCCGCAGCCGATCACGGCCATGCGCGGGAAGAGGACCTCGGCCATCAGGACTTCACGAAGGCGGCGAGCGCCTCGACGACGGCGCGGTTGTGCTCTTCCAGGCCGATGGTGATCCGCAGGTGGTCGGGCAGGCCGTAGCCGCCGACGCCCCGCACGATAATCCCCTTCGACGCCAGGAAAGCTTCAGCCTCCTTGGCGGTCTTGCCGGGGGTCTTCGGGAAGCCCACCAGCACGAAGTTGGCCGCCGACGGCACAGGTTCGAGACCCAGGCCGCCCAGTTGCTGGATCAGGTAGGGCCGCCACTGTTCCACGAGGGCCAGGGAGCGGGCCTGGAAGTCGTCGTCGCCCAGGGCGGCGACGCCGGCGAGCTGGGCCGGGATGTTGACGTTGAAGGGCAGGCGGATGCGGTCGAGCGCGTCGGCGATCGGCGCGGGCATATAGGCCCAGCCCACCCGCAGGGCGGCCAGGCCGTGCAGCTTGGAGAAGGTCCGCGTCACCACGACGTTCTCGAATTCGCGCACCATGGACATGCCGTCCTCGAAGCTGGGGTCGGCGACGAATTCGGCATAGGCGCCGTCGAGCACCAGGATGACGCTGGCGGGCAGGCCGGCGTGCAGGCGGCGCACCTCCTCGCCGGTGATCCAGGTGCCGGTGGGGTTGCCGGGATTGGCCACGAAGACCAGGCGCGTGCGGGCGTCCACCTGCTCCAGCAGGGCGTCCACGTCGATGCGGTGGTTGATCTCCTTGGCGAACTTCACCTGGGCCCCGCAGGCCCGCGCCCCGATGGCGTAGGCGCCGAAGCCGAACTCGCCCTGGACGATGTTGTCGCCGGGTTCGAGGAAGGCCTGGTTCAGCAGCTGAAAGATCTCGTCGGAGCCACAGCCGAAGATCAGCTGCTCCGGCGCCAGGTCATACTTTTCGGCGATGGCGGTCCGCAGGATCGTGGTGCGGCCGTCGGGATACATGTGCAGCTGATCGACGGCGCCGGCGAAGGCCCGTTTGGCGTCGGGGCTGCAGCCCAGGATGTTCTCGTTGGCCGACAGCTTCAGCGGATGGGCGATCCCCTCGACCTTGGACTTGCCGGGCACATAGCAGGCGATGTCGAGGATGCCGGGCTTCGGCGTGGGGCGCGGGGCGGCGGCGCGGTCGAGGACGGTGTCGGACATGGGACGCTTCAAGCGGGGATGAGGCCCGCCTCTTACACGTCCAGGGGCGCCGGCGCAGCCCCGATAACCCCGGAAAGGCGCCCGGGCGCCCGGGCCAGGCGTTCGTCGCCGGCCTGGTAGAAGCCCATCAGGGCGAAAAGCTTCAGGCCGCCGGCCTCGGCGATCAGGTCGCCGGCCACGCCATCGCGACCCAGGGCCTCCTCGATGGCGGCGGCCGAGCCGGGCGCGTCGGTGACCCAGAAGGTGCGGTCGTCCCCGGTGGGCTCAACCTCGACCTCGGCGACGGCCAGCGCGCTCATCGGCCCCCAGGCGGCCAGGCAGGGGAGGGCGGCGAACACCTGCAGCTTGGGGTCGGCCAGCAGCCGGCCCCACCAGGGGGTGTCGGCGGCCAGGGTCAGGACGCCCACCCCGCCCAGGGTCTTTGCGGCGGCCAGCGCCTCCTCGGCCTTGGGGGTGGCCCGCAGGGGCGGGGCGGCGCCGAAGCGGTGGCGGGCGAGTTCCACGGATCGGGCGGCGTCCTTGCCGCCCCAGACGGTGATGTGGAAAGGCCCCTGGCGCGAGAGGCTGTCGCCGATCAGCTCGCGCCAGATGCGGACGACGAGGCTGGGCCTCGCCGCCGAACGCTCCTTGGCGAGAAGTCGACGCAGAAGGGCGGTTTCGCGGCCGGGGCGCAGGGCGAACTTGTCGCCGTCGCCGGCGGCCTGCTTGGCGGCGGCCACATCCTTGGCCAGGCCGGCGCGCTCGTCGATCAGGGCCAGCAGGGCCGCGTCGATCTCGTCCAGGCGCGCGCGCACGGCGTCCAGCGACGGCGCGGCGGGCTTGGGATCGGCGTCGGCCATTTTGTCCCCCGAAAACGAAGGTTCGGCGCTTAAGTCATCGCGGGACCCCGCGCAATAGGGGCGTCCGCCGCAATAAAGTTGCACGGGAAACCGGTTGCCCACTTTGCGAGGTCGACGCCGCGCCTCTACGGTCCGGTCATGGCCCCGACCCTGCTGCTCGATCTGGACGGCACCCTGACCGATTCCGCGCCTGGCATTCTCGCCGGTGTCCGCGCCGCCCTGACCGCCATGGGGCGCGAGCCGCCCCCGGATATCGACCTGCGCGCCCTGATCGGCCCGCCGGTTCGGGTCTCCTTCCGCCGCCTGTTGGGCCCGGACGCCGACGTTGAGGAAGGCGTGCGCCTGTACCGCGCCTATGTGGCCGAGCGCGGCCTGAAGGAGGCGGTGGTCTATCCTGGCGTCGTCGAGGCGCTCGGCGAGCTTCGCGAGGTCTATGCGGGCCGCTTGTTCATCTGCACCGCCAAGTCCCAACCCTTCGCGGAGGCGACAGCCGATCATTTCGGCCTGCGGCCCTATCTGGCGGGGATCTATGGCGCGGGCGTCGACGGAACCTTCGAGGACAAGTCTGACCTGATCGCGCACATGCTGACCGTCGAGGGTATCGACCCGGCCACCGCGACCATGGTCGGTGATCGCAGCCACGACATGATCGCGGCCCGTACGAACGGTCTGAAGGGGATCGGCGCGCTCTGGGGCTATGGCTCGGAGGCGGAACTCCTGGAGGCCGGCGCCCACGCCCTGTGCGCCGCGCCGCGCGACCTGCCCGCCGCCCTGGCCTAGAAGCCCAGCGCCATGCCCTCGGCCCGAGGGTCCGAGCCCCCGGCCAGGACGCCGGTGACCGGATCACGGGCGATCACCTGGGCCGCGCCGCCGCCGCCCCAGGGGGAGAAGCGACGCAGGGTGTGGCCGCGGGCCTCCAGTCCGGCCAGGACCGCGTCGCCGGCCCGGGTCTCGATCTGCAGTTCGTAGGGATTGGGCAGGGTGGAGGGATCGGTCCCCGGCCAGACGGTCCAGCGCGGAACCTCGGTGGCCGCCTGGACGTCGAGGCCGCCGTCGATCAGGGCCACCAGGGTCTGCAGGTTCCATTGCGGCTGACCGTCGCCGCCCGGCGTGCCGCCGACGACCACCGGCGCGCCGCTGGCGTCGGCCACCGAAAAGCAGTTCAGCGTGTTCATGGTCTTCTTGCCGGGGGCGAAGATGTTGGGGTGGCCATCCTCCAGGGAGAAGCCGCGCCCAGCCCGGTTGTTCAGCACGATCCCGGTGTCGCCGGCCACAACGCCGCTGCCGAAGTTCGAGGAGACCGACTGGATCAGCGAGACCATCATCCCGGCCCCGTCGGCGACGCAGAAATAGGTGGTGTCGCCCTCCGCCATCTCCCCGGCCGGGACGGTGGGATTGGCGCGTTCGGGATCGATGGCTGCGAAGCGCCTCTCCGCCCAGGCCTTGGAAAGCAGGGTCTCCAGGTGCGGGTTTCCGAAGGCCGGGTCCAGGGCGAAGCCCAGGCGGTCGGCATAGGCCAGCTTGATGGCCTCGGCCAACAGGTGGATGGCCGCGGCGTCGCTGCGGGCCAGGGTCGCGCCATCCATCCGTTCGGCGATGTTCAGAGCCTCCAGCAGGATCATCCCCTGGCTGGGCAGGCCGGTCTGGAAGACGGTGCGGCCGCGATAGGTGGTGGAGATCGGCGGCGCCAGCACGGTCTCATGGCGGGCTAGGTCGTCGGCCGACAAGGCGCCGCCCTGGGCGGCCATGAAGGCGCCGATGCGCTGGGCGATGTCGCCGGAATAGAAGGCCTGCGTCCCCTGGGCGGCGATGGCCCTCAGGGTGCGGGCGAGGTCGGGCTGGCGCAGGATGGATCCGGCCTGGGGGACTTCGCCGCCGGGCAGGAAGACCGCCGCCGAGGAGGGATACTGGCGCAGCAGCTCTTCGGAGGTGGCGAGGAAGTGGGCGCCGATGGGGGTGAGGGGAAAGCCCTCGGCATAGCGGATGGCGGGCTCGGCCAGCTCCGCGAGCGGCCGGCTTCCGAACCGCGCCAGCAGGGCTCCGAAGGCGTGGACCATGCCCGGCGTTCCCACCGAGAGCGGCCCCCGGAAGGGCATCTTCACCCCGGTGGGGCTGGGATCGCCGTGGCGGCGCATCTGCTCCAGGGTGGCCGCTCGCGGGGCGACGCCGCTGCCCAGCACCGCCAGGGGCGCCTGGCCCGGCGGATGGACGATGGCGAACAGGTCGCCCCCCAGGCCGCACATCTCGGGCATGACCACGGCGGCGGTCAGGCCGCCCGCCACCGCCGCGTCCACCGCATTGCCGCCGCGCCGCAGCACGTCCAGGGCCGTGGCGACGGTCAGCGGGTGGGCGGCGGCCACCATGCCCCCGCGCCCCAGGCTCGGCCCCGTGCGGCGGCGGGAGAAGGCGGCGGGGGCGGCGGAGGGCTGTCCGAGCATCAGTAGATCCGGGGCGAGGGTCCGATCGCCACCGGCCCCAGCGTGGTGCGGCCGGCTTCGAAGGTCAGGGTGGCGCGTGCGGTGGAGGCGCTGTCCTCCCGCGCGGCCGCGACGGCCGCGGCGGCGAGCGCCGTCTCCGGCGGGATCGAGCCGTTGGCGGCCATGGCGGCCAGGGCCTGGGGCGCCTGGCGCAGGGTGACGTCCATGGAGCCCACCAGCCGCCCATCATAGCCCACGCCGAGCTGGCCCGTCTGCGACCCGATCAGGGCGTCGCCGGCGGTGACCCCGGCCTGGCGCACCTGGATCAGGCCGCCGCCGTTGCTCCAGGCCCGGACGGCGGTCGGCCAGGTCTGGCCCTTGAAGCCGCTCATCTTGGTGAGCACGGAGTCCCAGACGATGGAGACCGGCTTGTCCCCGGCCAGGCGGGCGAACAGGCCGCTGAGCTGGGCCTTGCCGTTGTCGAGCTTGAACATCACCGCCCCCTGGTCGTCGGGACCGGGGCGCAGGTGCAGCTCCACCTTGTCGGCGGCCGAGAGCCCGAAGGGCTGGGCGCCGGCGCCGGGTGCGAAGGTCAGCTTGCGGCCCTCGAAGGAGAAGCTGGGGGGACGCTTGCCGAGGTCCCCCAGGCTGGCGCGCAGCAGCTCGCCGCGCACCTCCACCGGCCCGCCGATGGGACGGGTCAGGGTCAGGCCGTCCGGCGCGGCCATGATCCAGTGACCGAGGGAATAGAGGAAGGCCTCGCCCTCCAGCTTGGGGACGGCGAGGGCCCAGCCCGAAGGGTCGCGCACGCGGGCCTCGGTCAGCACCACGTCGAGGCGGAAGGGATAGCCCCCCAGCACCCGATCCTTCCAGGAGACCTCGTAGCCGGCGGCGCGCAGCTGGTCGGCGGCGGCGTCCATGCGGGTCGCGGCCTGGCTCCGCACCTGGAACCAGAGCGCCGTCCACAGCGCGATCCCGATCAGCAGCAGGACGAAGGGCGCGTAGAGCCAGAACCGTCGCGGTTTGCGGGCGGGTTCCGGATCGGGCACAGGGGAAGCTTCGGGGGTCTTGGAACGGCGGGCCATGTCTGTTGAGCGTTGGGTTTTCGGTTACGGATCGTTGATGTGGCGACCTGGCTTTGACTATGTCGAGCGCCAGGGCGCCACCCTACATGGCCGCCGCCGCGCCTTCTGCATCTATTCCGTCCACCACCGGGGCACCTATGAACGCCCGGGCCTGGTGCTCGGTCTCGCCCCGGGCGGCGCGGTGCGCGGGGCGGCCTATCGGGTGGCCGAAAAGGACTGGGAGTCCGTCTACGCCTATCTGCGGGAACGCGAGCAGCCCACGGAGACCTATGTCGAAAGCTCGGCCTTCGTCCGCCTGGCCGACGGCCGGCGGGTGGAGACCCTGGTCTTCCTCTCCGACATCGGCCATCCGCAGTGGGCCGGCGCTCTGAGTCTGGAGCGCCAGGCCGAGCTAATCTGCGGGGCCACGGGCCTGTCGGGACGCAATGTCGACTATCTGCGCGACCTGGTGGACCACCTGCGAGAGGAGGGGGTCCACGACGCGGTCATGTCGCGGTTGCTGGGGCTGGTCGAGCAATGTGAGCGGGATCTTCGTTGACCAGCCGGTTGGTGGCGGTCTCGATGCGATCCTGCAGGGTGCGCATGAACTCCGCCCGCTTCAGTCCGGCCGGGATCGGCTCCAGGTACTCGAAGACGATGGTTCCCGGGATGCGCTGGAAGCCGTGGCGCGGCCAGTGGACTCCGGCGTTGGTGGCCATCGGATAGACGGGCAGGTCCAGCTCGCGATACAGGGCCGCGATGCCGGGCTTGTAGTCCCCGGGCACGCCGGGCTCGACCCGCGTGCCCTCCGGGAAGATCACCAGCTGGCGGGGGATCTTGAAGCGGTCTTTGGCGTCCTTCACCAACTTGCGCAGGGCCGTGGCCTGGCCGGCGCGGTCGACCTCGATCATGGTCGCCTTCTGGGCGAACCAGCCGAAGAACGGGATCCACATCAGCTCCTTCTTGGTGACGAAGCAGGCGTCCGGCAGCAGGGAGAACTGGGCGAAGACGTCGAACATGCACTGGTGCTTGGGCGCCACCAGGGCCGGGGTGGTGGGGATGAACTGCCGGCCGCGCACCTCGACCTTGATGTCGGCCACCACCTTCAGCAGCCAGATGATCCCCCGGCTCCACAGGTGGAACACCGCGATCGTCCAGCTGCGCGGCGCGAGCAGCAGCGGGGGCAGCAGCAGGACCGCGACGAAGGCCGACCAGGCATAGAAGGTCACGACGAAGAGGATGGAGCGCAGGTTCTGCAAGGTCAGGCCTTCTTGTCTTGGACCGGGGCCTCTTTGGGCCCCAGGCTCCGCACCGCCTCGCGGCCGAGGATCGCCAGATACTTGGAATATTCCACGATCATCAAGCGGGCGCCGCCGGTGGTGCGCCACCAGCGCTTGGAGTCCACCACCTTGGTGGCCACCGGATAGGGGCGCAGGTCGATGTCGGGCATGGTGGCCCGCAGCTCCAGCATGGCGCGGGGCATGTGGTAGTCGGCGGTGACCACGATGAGGCTGTGATAGCGCAGCTTGTGGGCCCAGTCGGCGGTCTCCCGGGCGTTGCCCACCGTGTCGGCGGCGGTGAAGTCCAGATCGACGCAGCAGTCATATAGCCGGCGAACCGCCTTGCTCACCGTGCGGATGTCCTCGCGGCTGGCCTCGGGATTGACCCCGGAAACCAGCATCCGGGCGGCCTTGCCGTCCTCCAGCAGGCTGACGCCGGCGGCCAGGCGCTCATTGGAGCCCGCCCCGGTCAGGGCCACGACGCCGTCCGCCCGCGCCGGCTCGGGCGGCGGGGTCGAGGTCTCGATCCGCGCGGTGAAGGCGAGCAGCCCCGCCGTCCAGATCGCGGTCAGAACCAGCAGGGCGACCAGGCTTCTCATGTCATCTTCGCGATCAGGGCCTGGGCGGTGAGGCGCGCGGCCACCGCCGCCACCAGGCCCGCGGCCACGGGGCAGGGCAGGACGGCCAGCAGGTCGGTCCAGGCGATGGGCAGCACAGGGGTCAAGCCTTGGCCCCCTCCCATGAGGCGCAGTATCGCCCCCATGATCGCCGCCCCGCCCGCGCCGAACAAGCCCGCGACGGCGGCCATGCGGGCGAACCGCACCTGGAACAGCCGGGCGATGAAATTGTCCTCGGCGCCGGCCAGGTGCAGCACCTCCACCACCTCGTGGCGGGCGGTGAGACCCGCGCGGGTGGCGAAGGCCACGACGGCCCCGGCGGCGGCGGCGATCAGGGCGAAGACTCCGATCCCGATCCAGCGGGCGAAGCCGGCGGCGTGCTGGATGTCCTTGAGCCAGACCGAGTGGTCGTCCACCACGGCGTCGAGGCCCTGGGCCTTGAGGGCCTTGTCCAGGGCCTGGGCCGTGGCCGGCGCCTTGCGGTCCAGCTCCACGGCCACCAGCCGGGGCACCGGCAGGTCGTCCAGGTCGGCGGCGTCGCCGAGCCAGGGGGCCACCAGGGCCTCGGCCTTCTCCTTTTCCAGGGCGCGGACCTCGCCGACCCCGGGCACCCCGGAGAGCGCTTCGGCGGCGCGGGCGGCGGCGCTGTCGGGGGTCTCGGCGCCCTTGGGCCGCACGATCACCGTGGCCTGGCCGGTGAGCTGGTCGCTCCAGCCCCGGGCGGCCCGGTCGGTGGCGAGCACGGTGAGCGCCGTCAGGCAGGCCAGGAAACAGAGGGTCGCCACCACGAAGGTCAGGGACCCGTCCCGGGCGTCGGCCTCGGGCAGGAAGGGAGCGGGCTTCCAGCGGCCCGGATCGAAGTCGGTCATGCCGCGCCCCCGACGGGTCCGAGGGCCGTCAGCCGTCCATCCTCCAGGTGCAGCACCGGCTTGCCCGAGCGGGCCACCAGGTCCTGGTCGTGGGTGGCGATCAGCACCGTGGTGCCCAGGCGGTTGAGCTCCACGAACAGCCGCAGGATGCGCAGGCCCATCTCGTGGTCGACGTTCCCGGTGGGCTCGTCGGCCAGCAGGATGTCGGGGCGGTTGACCACGGCGCGCGCGATGGCCAGGCGCTGCTTCTCGCCGCCGGCCAGGGTCGCGGGCATGGCGTGCATGCGGCTGCGCAGCCCCACCCAGGCCAGCAGTTCGGCCACGTCCTGCCGGTAGCTGTCGGGCTTGCGGCCGGCGATCCGGAGGGGCAGGGCGGCGTTGTCGAAGGCGGTCATGTGGTCCAGCAGCCGGAACTCCTGGAACACCACCCCGATCCGCCGGCGGAGCATCGGCTGTTCCTTCACGGGGATGGCCGACACGTCCTGGCCGAACAGGTGCATCAGGCCCTTGGAGGGCTTGGCGGCGAGGTAGATCAGCTTCAGCAGCGAGCTCTTGCCCGCGCCGGAGGCTCCGGTGAGGAAGTGGAACGACCCCGGGGCCAGGGAAAAGCTTAGGTCCTTGAGCGTTTCCGGGCCCCGGCCATAGCGCATCGACACATCGTCGAAGGCCAGGATGGCCCGGTCGGCGTCGAGCGCGCCCTGCGCATGCGGCTGTCTGGACATCGGCCTTCCCGGCTACCCTAAGCTCGAACGATGCGCCAGCGGAACCGCCGCCGGGGCCGGCGCCTCGCGCCCCCACTCGCCCACGGCGCGAATCTGGCACGGACGATCGGTCGCCCCCAGGAATTGCGGGGGCGCAAGTCCCAAATTCCAGGAATCGCGATAAGACTGCGCGTTGGAGTCGCAGTCCGGTCCGGGGGCCGGAGGGGATTTGATCGCCGATACGACAAATGATACCGGGGCGGCCTCAAGAAGGCCGTTCGAAACCAATAACTTGGGCTAAGAGACCAATTCAGCCTTCATGATCCTCACCTGTCCAGAGTGCACGACCAGCTACTTCGTGGACGACCGCAAGGTCGCCCCGGAGGGCCGCACGGTGAAGTGCGCCTCCTGCGGTCACAAGTGGACGGCCTATCCCGAGGCGGCCCTGGAGCTGGACCTGTCGGAGGAGGAGGGCGCCATCGCCCGCGAGGCGCCCGAGCCCGAGCTCGAGGCGCCGGCGGCGCTCAGCGACCTGCCGGGCGCCGAACTGCCCAAGGTGATCCGCGCCAAGGTGGAGACCAGCCGCAAGGTGCGCGAGGCGGCCGCCCACGGCATCGTCTGGGCCGGCATGGCCGCGACGCTCGCCGTCGTGGTGGGCCTGGCCGTCGTGTTCCGCGTCGACGTGGTCAAGATCATGCCGGGCTCGGCCAGGGCCTATGCTCTGGCCGGCCTGCCGGTGAACACGCTGGGCCTGGTGATCGAGGGGCCCCGCGCCGAGCCGGCCCTGCAGGACGGCCACGCGGCGCTGTCGATCTCGGGCATGATCCGCAATGTCGAGGATCACCCGATCGTCACCCCGCCCCTGAAGATCGAGCTGCTGAACAAGGCCGGCAAGGCCATCGTCACCAAAATCGCCCGCCCCGCCGATCCGGTGGTGCCGCCGGGCGAGACCCGCCACTTCGCGCTGGCCATCCTCGACCCGCCCACCACGGCCCACGACCTGCAGATCTCCTTCGCGCCGGACACCGAGACCTCCAAGGGCAAGAAGACCCACGCCAAGGCGCCGATCCCCGCGCCCTCCCACGCCCCGTCCCTGCGCGGCGCCTCGGAGGCGCCGGAACCCGAGACCCAAACGCCAGGCCTCGCCCCCTCGCCGGTGGAGGCCAAGCCGCTGTCCTCCGACAGTCCCTACGCCCTGGAGCCCCATGGCTGATCCCAGTGTCGGGGGCCGCGTCCCCACCGTCCTGCTGAGCGAGGCCGAGGTCGCGGCCCGGGTCGAGGCCCTGGCCGCCCAGATCGCCCCCCGCATCGACGACGACACCGTGGCCGTCTGTCTGCTCACCGGGGGGCTGTGGTTCGCCTCGGACCTGACCCGGGCCCTGTCGCGCCAGGGCCGTCACGTCCGCTTCGACGCCCTGTGGCTGGCCTCCTATGGCGACGAGCGCGCCAGCCTGGGCCGCTGCGAGGTCCGCGCCGACCTGCAGCGCCCCCTGTCGGGCCGCACCGCCCTGATCATTGACGACGTCATCGACACCGGCCTGTCCCTGTCGGAGGCCAGCCGTCTGGTCCGCGACGCGGGCGCCGCCCAGGCCTTCACCTGCGTCTTCGCCTCCAAGCCCTGGCCCACGCCGCGGGCCATCGTCCCGGACTTCGTCGCCTGGGAGGCGCCGGCGCGGTATCTCGTCGGCTACGGCATGGACGCAGCTGGGGCCCTGCGGGGGTTGCCGTACATCGGGGCCCTGGACTGACGGTCATGGGCCCTGCCCAGGCATGTCGCCTGCATGACTAGGCGCCGCCCGAAAACGGAGGCGAGGAGCGTGTCGGAAGGAAAGAGAAAAGTCCAAGGACTGATATTTGACCAGACACGAGTAACGTTGGCGGTCGTGTTCATCGCGTCGCTATGGGCATTCGTCACGTCGCTTTTTATTATTGGCGCGCAATCGGAAAGACCTACCAGTCCGATTGGTTGGTTCTATCTCTCCGTCGCAATTCCCTTTGGGATCTATGCCCTTTTGGGCAGCGGCACGATGCTCATAGCTTTCGCTAGGTCCACCACCTTCTACGTCGCCCGTGACAAGCTATTCTTCGTGGGATGGGCAAATTGGTCTTGGAAGCTCAGCGACCTAGTCTCCGTTGAAGGTCGGGGCGTTGGGAGATCCAAGGCCTTGGTCTTCAAGCTTAAGGACGGTCGGGAGAAGCCGCTCTCCATCATCCTCTTGCGCGACGACGCGGCACGTGTGGCCGACGCTGTGCGCGAACTCATTCAGCCTTCGGTCTCTGAAGCCACAGCCACTTCGCACGGCGCCTGAAGTCAGAGCCAGTCGGGCATCCGTTCCCTGGCGAGCATGTCCTCATAGGTCGGGCGCGGGCGGATCACCGCGAACTTGTCGCCGTTCACCAGGACCTCGGGCACCAGCAGGCGGCTGTTGTACTCGCTCGACATCACCGCCCCGTAGGCGCCGGCGCTCATGAAGGCCACCAGGTCGCCAGCCTCCAGGCGGGGCAGGTCGCGGTCGCGGGTGAAGGTGTCGCCGGTCTCGCAGATCGGACCGACCACGTCATAGGTGACAGGGTCGCCGGCCCGGATCTTCACCGGGCGGATGTCGTGATAGGCGTCGTACATGGCCGGCCGGATCAGGTCGTTCATGGCCGCGTCCAGCACCACGAACTTCCGTCCCTCGGGCCGTTCGTGGATGTGTTGCACCCTCGACAGCAGGATCCCGGCGTTGGCGCAGATCATCCGGCCGGGCTCGAAGGCGAACTGGACGTCCAGGCCGTGCATGGTGCGCGCGATCATCGCGGCGTACTCGGCCGGCGAGGCCGGCGTGGGCATGTTGAAATAGGGCACGCCGAGGCCGCCGCCCAGGTCCAGGCGCTCGACGGCCAGGCCCTCGCCGCGCAGGCGCTCGACGAGGCCGCGCATCTTGACGAAGGCTTCCTCCAGCGGGGCCAGGTGGGTGATCTGGCTGCCGATGTGGCAGGTGACGCCGACGGGCTTGAGGCCGGCGTTGTTGGAGGCCTGGGCGTAGAGCCGCTCGGCCTCGGAGAAGGAGACCCCGAACTTGTTGTCGGACTTGCCGGTGGAGATCTTGGCGTGGCCGCCGGCCGAGACGTCGGGGTTCACCCGGATGGCGATCACGGCCCGGGTCCCCATCGACTGGGCGACCTGGGAGGCCATGTGCATCTCGGGCTCGGACTCGACATTAATCTCGCCGACCCCGTGCTTGAGGGCGAAGGCGATCTCCGCCTCGGTCTTGCCGACGCCGGAGAAGACGATGCGCTCGGGGGGCACGCCGGCGGCCAGCGCGCGGCGGATCTCCCCCTCGGAGACCGTGTCGGCCCCGGCGCCCATCCGGGCCAGGGTGCGCAGCACCGCGACGTTGGAATTGGCCTTCACGGCGAAGGCGATCAGCGGGTCGCCCAGGCCCTCATTGACCAGGGCGTCGCGCAGCACCGTGTAGTGCCGCTCCAGGGTGGCCGTGGAATAGACATAGACCGGCGTGCCGACCGCCTCGGCGATGGCGGTCAGGCTGACGTCCTCGCAGGCGAGCTCGCCGCCCGTGACCTCGAAGTGGTTCATCGCGGGCGGGCGTAGGGGTCGTTGAGGGCGCCCTGAGGTCCGCTGGCCATGGGATTGTTGGTGCTCTCGATGGGAACCGAGCGCGAGGGCGAAGGGTCGGAATTGGTGTCGCGCGGATCGATGGTGCGGATCGAGCGGGTGGGCTCGGCGCCGGCGTCGGCGTTCGAGCGGGCGTGGCCGATGGGGCCGGGACGTTCCAGTTCGCCCATCTTGCCGCAGGCCGACAGGCCGGCGGCGGCGAGCGCGAGGGCTGCGATCATCACGAGGGGGCGAAGGGTCATTTCAGCATATCCTTCCAACGCGCGATCTGAGCGCGAACCTGGTCCGGCGCGGCGCCGCCGTAGCTTTTGCGGCTTCCGACCGAAGCGCGCGGTGTCAGAACGTCATAGACCTCGGCCGTGATCCCCTGGGACAGGGCCTGGAGCTCCTTGAGCGGCAGGTCGGAGAGGTCGCAGCCGAGCGCCTCGGCCCGCTTCACCGCCGTGCCGGTGACATGGTGGGCGTCGCGGAAGGGCATGTCGAGGGTCCGCACCAGCCAGTCGGCCAGGTCGGTGGCGGTGGAGAAGCCTGCGCCGGCCGCCGCCGCCATCCGGGCCGAGACCGGCTCCATGTCGGCCACCATCCCGGCCATGGCCGCCAGCGACAGCTCCAGGGCGTCGAAGGCCTCGAAGGTGGGGACCTTGTCCTCCTGCATGTCCTTGGAATAGGCCAGCGGCAGGCCCTTCATCACCACGGCCAGCTGGGTGAAGGAGCCGAGCAGGCGGCCCACCTTGGCGCGCACCAGTTCGGCGGCGTCGGGGTTCTTCTTCTGCGGCATGATCGAGGAGCCGGTGGTGAAGGCGTCGGTCAGCTTGATGAAGCCGAACTGCGGCGTCATCCAGACCACGATCTCCTCGGCCAGGCGCGACAGGTGGATGGCCGCCATGGTGGCCGCCGCCAGGGCCTCGAGCGCGAAGTCGCGGTCCGAGACGCTGTCCAGGGAATTGGCGGTGGGCCGGTCGAAGCCCAGGGCGCGGGCGGTGGCGTCGCGGTCGATGGGGAAGGGGGAGCCGGCCAGGGCCGCGGCGCCCAGCGGGCACTCGTTCATGCGGCGTCGGGCGTCGGAGAAGCGGCCGGCGTCACGGCCGAACATCTCCACATAGGCCATCAGGTGGTGGCCGAAGGTGACGGGCTGGGCCGGCTGCAGGTGGGTGAAGCCCGGCATCAGGGTCTCGGCGTGGGCCTCGGCCTTGGCGATCAGGGCGTGCTGAAGGGCGCGCAACTGGGCGACGGTGCGGTCGCAGGCGTCGCGCACCCACAGGCGGAAGTCGACCGCCACCTGGTCGTTGCGCGAGCGCGCGGTGTGCAGCCGGCCGGCCACCGGACCGATCAGCTCCCGCAGCCGGGCCTCCACGTTCATGTGGATGTCCTCGAACTCGTCGCGGAACGGGAAGGTCCCGGCGGCGATCTCGGCCTCGATGGCCTGCAGGCCGCCCTGGATGGCCTGCTCGTCGGCGCTTGTAATGACGCCCTGCTTGCGCAACATCGCCGCGTGCGCGCGGGACCCCGCCAGGTCCTGCGGCGCCAGGCGCTTGTCGAACCCGATGGAGACGTTGATCGCCTGCATCAGTTCGGCCGGTTTGGCGCTGAACCTTCCGCCCCACATGGCCTGGCCAGATGCGGGCTTGTCAGAACCGTGAGTGGAGTCGTCGGACATATGAGCCAAGCACCCGAGGAGACGGCGAAGCCCAAATCGGGCCTCCTGAAAGGCGCGCTCTGGGGCGTCGCCCTGCTGGGCGTCGCGGCGGTTGTCTACATCATGGCGCAGGCATCCATAAACCCCCGCCAGACAACCAGTCTGAAGACTCTGGCCAAGGGCGAGATGGCCAAGCTGGTCTTCCCGGCCGAGGCCGGCCCCGCGCCGGCCACCAGCTTCCAGGGCGCGAACGGCGAGACACTCCGCCTGGCGGACTTCAAGGGCAAGGTGGTGGTGGTCAATATGTGGGCCACCTGGTGCGGTCCCTGCGTGATCGAGATGCCCACCCTGGCCAAGCTGGCGGCCGAATATCAGGGGCAGCCGGTGGCCGTCGTGGCGGTGAGCGTCGATGGCGACCGGGACGCCGACAAGGCCCGCGCCTTCATCGGCCAGCACGCGCCCCTGGTCTTCTACCGGGACCCGAAGCTGAAGCTGCCCTACGATTTCAAGCCCGCCGCCACAGGCATGCCCACAACCGTCATCTTCGGCAAGGACGGGGTCGAACGCGCCCGCCTGTCGGGCGGCGCCGACTGGTCGGGACCCGACGCCAAGGCGGTGATCGACAAGGTGCTGGCCGAAAGCTGACCGCCATTTTGGGTTGACCGTTTCGCCGGGGCGTTGAACAAATTCCCCCGCAATCGCTGATTTGGGCCTGCAGACGTTCTTCCCCCCGCCCTCGGCGGACCCGAACAAAGCGCCGTTCCCAGACCACCAGGATTGTCACCCGGGCGAACTCGCGCAGGCCTGATCGTCCACCTGAAACGGCTTGTCAGGGAGCGACACGACATGGCCACCGGTTCGGTCAAGTGGTTCAACACCACCAAGGGCTACGGCTTCATCCAACCTGACGACGGCGGCAAGGACGTCTTCGTCCACATCTCCGCGGTCGAACGCGCGGGCCTGCGCGCCCTCAACGAGGGGCAGAAGGTGAGCTACCAGGAGAAGGAAGAGCGCGGGAAGATCGCCGCGGTCGACCTGAAGGCGGAGTAGGGCTCGGGGCCCGGTCCGGGGAACGTCGACGGAGGCCCTCTCCCGGCGGAGGCGCCGTCCGTTGCCGGTTGGACGAAGCCGCGGCCGGATCGGCCGCGTCGCCGTCCCCGCTTCCCCCTCGGCCTGCCGCGGCTAGGCCATTTCCTTTTGCTTGCTGCGCAGGGCGCCTTCCGGGCCCGCCAGGGCGCGCATGAAGCTCACCAGCGAGGCGCGCGCGTCCTGGGGCAGCTTCTCGAAGGCGGCCAGGAGCTCGAGGGCCCCGGGCGTCCGCATGCGCGAAAGCAGGTCCAGGTCGCCCACGGCGTCATGGCCAGGGGTGTCCAGCACGTCCATCAGGTCGACGACCCGGCAGCGCAGGGCGCGCGCGATCTGCACCAGGCGGGAGAAGGAGATGCGGTTGGCGCCGTTCTCGTACTTCTGAATCTGCTGGAAGCTGACGCCGCATTGTTCAGCGAGAGCTTCCTGCGACATCCCGATGGTGCGTCTGCGGATGCGCACCGCCGCGCCGAGCGCGACGTCCATCGGATCGGGGGTCTTGTTGGATAGCTCCGCCACGGTGTTTTTCTCCTGGGCCTTTCGGCGCGCACGATCGGGGGAAACCAGCGCGTCACTGCAAGATTCGGTGAGTAAAGGCGAATATTACAACTTTGCAAAGCGACATGACGGTCGCACCCCGACATTGTGCCGGTCAGAGCGGACAAAGGCGTGAAAAACCCCGCGTTCTCAGTGTCGAAACTTGAAAATCAGTCCTCACGGCCGCCCATTTGCGGTCTCATGGCTGTCACATGACGCGCATTACGCCCCTCGATCCCGGCGCCACCGGTGTCCTGCATTTGGGCCTATACTCATATTGGGTAGAAATCGCTCAGCGAACTTGAGTTTTGGATTTCACCAGATCGGGTAGTGCAACCGACGCGAGTTCTCAAAACTGAGCGCGAGCGAGCCGCGCCGTGTCGCGGCGGCGCATCGCCCGGTGAATACCGCACGGCGACTTTTCGACCCGCCGAAAGGCGCGAGTATCGCGCCCGGGCGCCCGGCGGAGTGGAAATCGGCCTGCTCAGGCCAGCGGATTCTGCGCCGGACCTTGAGCCGGTCGGGCGATCGGGCGGCGCGGCGGAGGCGGGGCGGGTCGTTCCGCTGCGAGCGAAACGCGGTGGCGCCTAGGGGCGCTCGAGGCTGTTCAGATAGGCCGCCACGTCGCTGGCCTCGTCCGAATGGATGGCGAAGGGCGCCATGTCGTAGTGGCCGGTCTCGCTGATCTCGGTCAGCCGGCGCTGCAGGGTCAGGGGAACGAAGCGGCCGGCCAGCAGGCGGAACGGCGGCGCCTTGCGGCGCGGGCTCGCCCCCGTGGCGCCGACGGTGTGGCACGCCGCGCAGTTGCGCTCGGCGAAGACGCGGCCGCGGGCTTGCGCGGCGGCGACCGGATCGGCGGCGGCCTGGGCCGCGCCCGCCGCGGCGATGGCCAGGACGGCGGCGAAGGTCGCTGTGGCGAAGATGCGGGCCATCAGCGGGCCCGGGGCGCCTTGGCCGCGACCCGCGCCAGGCGCTGCTCGGCGGCGCCCCAGAGGCTCAGGGCGGCCAGGGCCAGCAGGGGGGCGGCGTAGCAGGCCCAGCAGTGAGCGTCCCCGGCCTGGTCGAGGCCGCAGATCACGCCGCGCTGCGAGGTGGTCCAGATGTGAGCGAGCGCCACGCCGGCGGTTCCCGCGGCGGCGGCGGCCAGGGCCGCGACGGCGGCGAACAGGGCGGACTGCATCGGGTCCGCTGATTGAATACGAGGCATCGGGTTCCTGCTCCACTGCCGGATATCCGGCCTGGACAGTGGTGCCCCGCGACCTCTTGGATGGCGTTGATCTACGTCAAGGCCTTACCCCACGATACCCGGCATCCCCCGACCACATTCGCTAAGCGGGTTGGGGATTCATGACACAGGTTTCGATCCGGCAGGACGACGGCGCGCCATTGGACGCTGTTCTGCTCTATATATTCACAGGCGTCGGGGCCTTCGGGGCCCTGCTCGCCGCGGCGTTCACCCAGGATCCGCTGTTCCGGTTCCACGCCTTCATCTTCCTGGCGGCCTTCGTCCTGGGCGCGGCGGCCATGACGGCCGGGGTGGCCTACGGGAAGTTCAAGCCTGATCCAGGCCGCTATTCCGACGGCGTGATCCGCGCCGGGGTGATCGCCACCATGTTCTGGGCGGTGGTCGCCATGCTGGTGGGGGTGGTCATCGCCGCCCAGCTGTCCTGGCCCAACATCTTCTACTTCCCCGAGGCGGGCTGGCTGAACTTCGGCCGCCTGCGCCCCCTGCACACCTCCGGCGTGATCTTCGCCTTCGGCGGCAACGCCCTGATCGCCACCTCCTTCTGGGTGGTGCAGCGGACCTGCCGCGCGCGGCTGGCCGGCGGCGTCGCCCCCTGGTTCGTCTTCTGGGGCTATCAGCTATTCATCGTCCTGGCGGCCACCGGCTACCTGGCGGGCATCACCCAGTCCAAGGAATACGCCGAGCCCGAGTGGTACGTCGACCTGTGGCTGACCGTGGTCTGGGTCGCCTATCTGCTGGTCTTCCTGGGCACCATCTGGAAGCGGAAGGAACCCCACATCTACGTGGCCAACTGGTTCTATCTCGCCTTCATCATCACCATCGCCATCCTGCACATCGTCAACAACATGGCCCTGCCCGTGGGCCTGCTGAACCATCGCAGCTACTCGGTCTATGCCGGGGTCCAGGACGCCCTGGTGCAGTGGTGGTACGGCCACAACGCAGTCGGCTTCTTCCTGACCGCCGGCTTCCTGGGGATGATGTACTACTTCGTGCCCAAGCGGGCCGAGCGGCCGGTCTATTCGTACCGCCTGTCCATCGTCCACTTCTGGTCGCTGATCTTCATCTACATCTGGGCGGGCCCGCACCACCTGCACTACACGGCCCTGCCGCAGTGGACCCAGACCCTGGGCGCCACCTTCTCCATCATGCTCTGGATGCCCTCCTGGGGCGGCATGATCAACGGCCTGATGACGCTCTCGGGCGCCTGGGACAAGCTGCGCACCGACCCGGTCATTCGGATGATGGTGGTGGCCCTGGCCTTCTACGGCATGTCCACCTTCGAAGGCCCGCTGATGAGCCTGCGGGAGGTCAACGCGCTCTCCCACTACACCGACTGGACCATCGGCCACGTGCACTCCGGCGCGCTCGGCTGGGTCGGCTTCATCAGCTTCGGCGCCGTCTACTGCATGGTTCCGTGGCTGTGGAAGAAGGACAAGCTCTACTCCAACCAACTGGTGGAGTGGCACTTCTGGATCGCGACGACGGGCATCCTGCTCTACATCGCCGCGATGTGGGTCTCCGGCATCATGGAGGGCCTGATGTGGCGCGAGTACACGCCGCAAGGCTTCCTGGCCAACAGCTTCGTCGAGACTGTCGCGGCCAAGCATATCGAGAACATCATCCGGACTCTTGGAGGTCTCATGTACCTCTCGGGCGCCGTGATCATGTCCTACAACCTGTGGCGGACGGTTCGGATGCCGGGTCATGAGGCCCTGCCTCAAGGCGCCAGCTCGCTCCCCGCCTTCGTCGCGGCTGAGTAGGGGGCCAGACCATGTGGAAGAAACACGCCAACTTCGAGCGTCATTCGCTCTGGATGATCATCGGCATCGTCATCGTCGTCTCCATCGGCGGCCTGGTGGAGATCTCGCCGCTCTTCTACCTCGAGAGCACGATCGAGAAGGTGGACGGGGTTCGCCCCTACACCCCCCTCGAACTCGAGGGCCGGGACATCTACGTCCGGGAGGGCTGCTATGTCTGCCACTCGCAGATGATCCGCCCCCTGCGCGACGAGGTCGAACGCTACGGTCACTACAGCCTCGCCGCCGAGAGCATGTACGACCACCCGTTCCAGTGGGGGTCCAAGCGCACCGGGCCTGACCTGGCCCGAGTCGGGGGCAAGTACTCCGACGGCTGGCACCGTGACCACCTGACCGATCCCCGGTCGGTGGTGCCGGAATCGGTGATGCCGCCCTACGCCTTCCTGCGTGACAAGGATCTCGACTATCGCGACATCCAGGACAAGCTGGCCGCGATGACCAAGGTCGGGGTGCCCTACACCCAGGATCAGATCGACCACGCCACGGACGATCTGGAGGCCCAGGCCGATCCCTTCGACTCCCGCGCCACGGCCCTGAAGAAGCGTTACGGCGCCAAGATCGCCCAGCGCGACTTCGACGGCGATCCCGGCCGGCTGACCGAGATGGACGCCCTGATCGCCTATCTCCAGATGCTGGGCGGCCTGGTGGACTTCCGGACCTATCACGCGGAAAGCCCGGAGAATCAGCGATGAGCGACCTCTCTTACGAGGCGCTCGCGCGCTTCGCCCAGCAGGGCGGCACCCTCTACTTTGGGCTGCTGTTCTTCGCCGGCTTGATCTACGCCCTCTGGCCACGTCACGCCGAAGATTTCAAACGCCTCGCGGCTCTGCCGCTGGAGGACAGTGAGGACGACCATGTCCCATCGTGAAACCGACGAACATTCCGGCGTCGAAACCACCGGCCACGAGTGGGACGGCATTCGGGAACTCGACAATCCGCTGCCCCGCTGGTGGCTGTACATCTTCTACGGCTGCATCGTCATCGCGGCGATCTACTGGGTGCTGATGCCCTCCTGGCCGGGCGTCAACAGCTACGCCAAGGGGGTCCTGCACCAGTCCGACCGCGTCGAGGTGGCCAAGCAGCTGGCCGAACTGCAGCACCTGCGCGGCGCCGAGGGGGCCATGCTCCGGACCGCCTCGCTGGAGACCATCGAGAAGGATCCCAAGCTCCAGGCCTACGCCCTGGCGGTGGGCCAGTCGGTGTTCGGCGACAACTGCGCCACCTGTCACGGCGTGGGCGGCACCGGCGCCAAGGGTTACGCCAACCTGCGCGATGACGTCTGGCTCTGGGGTGGCACCCTGGAGGACATCCAGCACACCATCCAGGTGGGGATCCGCTCGGATAACCCGCACGCACGCCAGTCGCAGATGCCGGCCTTCGGTCGGGATCAGATGCTGCAGCCGGCCCAGGTCGACGACCTGACCGAGTTCGTGGTCGCCCTCTCGCGGCGGCCGGCCAATGTGGCCGCCATCAAGCGCGCCGCGCCGGTCTTCATCGAGCAGTGCTCCATCTGCCACGGACCCCAGGGCAAGGGCGACATCACCAAGGGCGCCCCTGACCTGACCGACGCCGACTGGCTCTACGGGCCCGAACGCGCCGACATCCACAACCAGATCTGGAACGGCCAGGGTGGTGTCATGCCCACCTGGGAGGCCCGCTTCAGCCCCGAAACCATCAAGGCCCTGGCGGTCTACATCCACGCCAACGCCGGCGGCCAGTAGAGCGTACCCCCATGACCGTCGTCATCGATCGGACCAAGCCCACGCCGCCCCCGACCGGAGAGGGGTCCGGCCCCGTCTCCGCGGCGGCCAAGGCGCGGGCCAAGGGTTTCACCCTGGGCCTCTACAAGCCCCGGACCCCGATCTATCCCAAGCTGGTCCATGGCCAGTGGCGACGGATCAAGTGGATCCTGCTGATCGTCATGCTGACGATCTACTACGTCACCCCCTGGATCCGGTGGGAGCGCCCCGGCGCCCTTCCGGACCAGGCGGTGCTCGTCGACTTCGCCGGCGGTCGGTTCTACTTCTTCGGCATCCAGCTCTGGCCGCAGGAGGTCTATTTCATCACCGGCCTGCTGGTGATCTCGGCGCTCGCCCTGTTCCTGGTGACCGCCATGTTCGGTCGCCTCTGGTGCGGCTACGCCTGCCCGCAGACGGTGTGGACCGACCTCTTCATCTATGTGGAGCGGGCCTTCGAGGGCGACCGCAACGCCCGCATGAAGCTGGACGCCGATCCGTGGTCCTTCAACAAGGCCTGGCGCAAGATCGGCAAGCACGCCGTGTGGCTGGCCATCGGCTTCGGCACCGGCGGGGCGTGGATCTTCTACTTCCATGACGCGCCCACCCTGATCCGCCACTTCTGGATCGGCCAGGCGCCGGCCACCGCCTACATCTTCTGCGCCCTGCTCACGGTGACGACCTACGCCTTCGCGGGCTTCATGCGCGAGCAGGTCTGCACCTATCTCTGCCCCTGGCCCCGCATCCAGGGGGCGATGCTGGACGAGCATTCCCTGCAGGTCACCTACCGGCGCGACCGCGGCGAGACCCGCGGCCCCCACAAGAAGGGCGCGACCTGGGAGGGCCGCGGCGACTGCATCGACTGCAACGCCTGCGTGGTGGTCTGCCCCGCCGGCATCGACATCCGCGACGGCTCCCAGCTGGAGTGCATCAACTGCGGCCTGTGCATCGACGCCTGCGATGAGATCATGGAGAAGGTCGGCCGGCCCAAGGGGTTGATCGCCTACGACACCGACGCCGCCGTGGCCGCCCGCGTGGTCCGCCAGACCCCCGTCTATCGCCTGCTGCGCCCGCGGACCGCCTACTACGCCGTGGCGCTCACCCTGGTCAGCGCCCTGATGATCTGGGGCATGACCCACCGCAGCGCCCTGGACGTCCACGTCCTGCGCGACCGCAATCCGATGTTCGTGCGCCTGCATGACGGGGCCATCCGCGACGGGTACACCCTGAAGATCGCCAACCGCGGCTTCTATCCGAAGGATGTGGCGATCGCCTTCACCGGACCGCCGGGCGCCCGCCTGCGCACCCCCGGCGCGGCCACCGACGGCGAGGCCCTGCGGGTCCGCGTCGAGCCCAACGAGGTCCGCGCCGTGCGGGTCTTCGTCACCGTCCCGGCCGCCGCCATCGACGCCCCCAACATGCCCGCCGCCTTCGCCCTGCGGGCCGATGGGGACGCCATGACCGTCAAGACCAACTTCCTCTCGGGAGCCGCGAACGCGCGATGAGCCAGACCGCATCCCCCACCGGATTCCAGCTGCGTGGCCTCCACGTCCTGGCCATCATCGTCGGCTTCTTCCTCGTCGTGATCGCCGTGGACACCGGCTTCACCGTCATGGCCATCCGCACCTTCCCCGGAGAGGTCTCTGTGACCCCCTACGAGGACGGCGTCGCCTACAATAAGAAGCTCGCCCAGCTGGCGGCCCAGGATCGCCTCGGCTGGCGCGCCACCGCCCAGTCCGGCGCTGGTGGCGGCGTCACGGTGTCCTTCCGCGACCGCGCGGGGGCCCCGGTCACCGGGCTCGCCGTCCACGCCAAGCTGGAGCGCCCGGCCACCGAGTCCGGCCGCAAGACCGCCAAGTTCGCCGAGACCGCGCCCGGGACCTATGTCGCCCGCGTCGCCGGCCTCACCGGCGCCTGGGACCTGAGCCTGGTGGCCAGCAACCGCGCCGGCGCCCGCTTCGAGGCCGAGCGGAGGCTGACATGGCGGTGACCTACGACGCGGCGCCCGACTATTCGGCCTTCCTGAAGTCCGACAAGGACGGCGGCGCGACCCTGGACCTGCTGGTGAAGGGCGCGCGCTGCGCCGCCTGTCTGTCGAAGATCGAGACGGCGGTGGCCGCCATGCCCGGCGTCGAGCGCGCCCGCCTGAACCTCACCTCCGGCAAGTTCACCGTCACCTTCGCCGATCGCACCGGCGACCCCGCCCGGGTGATGAGCGTCCTGGAGCGGCTGGGCTATCCCTCCGCCCCCTACGATCCCGGCCTGGCCGCGGCCGCCCACGACAAGGAGGGCCGCCGCCTGGCCCTGGCGCTCGGCGTCGCCGCCTTCGGCGCCGGCAACGCCATGATGTTCTCGGTGCCCCTGTGGGCCGGCCTGTTCGGCCAGGAACTGGGGGACTCCACCCGCACCATGATGCAGATCCTCAGCGGTCTGATCGGCGCCCCCTGCGCCCTCTATGCCGGCATGCCCTTCTTCGAGTCCGCCTGGCGGTCCCTGAAGGTCGGCCGCGCCAACATGGACGTGCCGATCTCCCTGGGGGTCCTGCTGACCCTGGGGATCAGCTTCGTCGAGACCTTCCTGCACGGCCGCGACACCTATTTCGACGCCGCCGTCTCCCTGCTCTTCCTGCTGCTGATCGGCCGCTGGATGGATCACAAGCTGCGCAGCCGCGCCCGCAGCGCCGCCGCCGACCTGCTGGCCATGCAGGCGCCCAGCGCCACCGTCCTCGACGCCGCCGGCGCCCAGCACCGCAAGCCCCTCAGCGAGGTCGCCGTCGGCGATCTGATCCTGGTGCGGCCCGGCGAGCGCATCCCGGTCGACGCCCATGTGGAGTCCGGCCGCTCCGAGCTCGACAACGCCCTGCTGACCGGGGAGACGCGCCCCATCGCCGTGCGACCCGGCCAGGTCTGCCGCGCCGGGGGCCTCAATCTGTGGGGGACGCTCACCCTCCAGGCCCTGGCCCGCTCCGACGACTCCGCCGTGGCCGCCATCGCCCGGCTGGTGGACGCCGGCGCCCAGTCGAAGTCCCTCTATGTCCGCCTGGCCGACCGCGCCGCGGCCATCTATGTGCCCGTGGTCCACACCGCCGCGGCCCTGACCTTCGTCCTGGGCTGGGGCCTCGGCCTGGGTCCGCGCGAGGCCCTGTTGCGGGCCGTCGCGGTCCTGATCATCACCTGCCCCTGCGCGCTCGGCCTGGCCGTGCCGGCCGTGCAGATCACCGCCTCGGCGCGGCTGTTCCGCAAGGGGGTGCTGGTGAAGTCCGGCGCCGCCCTGGAGCGGCTGGCCGAGATCACCCACGTGGTGTTCGACAAGACCGGGGTCCTGACCCTGGGACGGCCGACTCTGGTGGACCCGGTCCCCGCCGCCATCGCCCTGGCCGCGCCCCTGGCGCGGGCCTCGGCCCATCCCCTGGCCCGCGCGCTCGCCGCCGAGGACCCGGGCGAGACCCTGGCCCAGGACGTGGTGGAGACCCCCGGCCAGGGCGTCGAGGGCGTGATCGGCGGCCGCCGCGCGCGCCTGGGCCGCGCCGCCTTCGTCGGCGTCGCCGAGCCCTCGGCCAACGAGAGCGAGTTCTGGTTCGCCTTCGAAGGCGAGACCAAGATCCGCTTCACCTTCCATGACGCCATCCGCCCCGACGCCCGGGCGGCCATCGAGGACCTGAAGGCCCGCGGCCTGACGGTGGAGATCCTCTCCGGCGACCACGCCGGTCCGGTGGCGGCCGTGGCCCACGAACTGGGCGTCGAACAGTGGCGCGCCGGCCTGACCCCCTTCGAGAAGTCCGAGGCCGTCGAGGCCCTGTCCCTGGCGGGCCAGAAGGTGCTGATGGTGGGCGACGGCCTCAACGACGCCGCGGCGCTCTCCAAGGCCCACGCCGCCATGGCGCCGGGCACGGCCCTGGACGCCAGCCAGAACGCCGCCGACCTGGTGTTCTCCGGCGAGGCCCTGGGGGCGGTGGTCACCGCCTTCGACGTCGCCCGCACGGCGCGCCGGCGGGCCTTGGAGAACTTCGGCTTCTCGGCCCTCTACAACCTGATCGCGGCGCCGGCGGCGATGCTGGGCCTGATCAATCCGTTCCTGGCGGCCCTGGCCATGTCGGGCTCCTCCTTGGCGGTCACGCTGAACGCCCTGCGCATGAACCGGGCCGGCCGATGAACATCTTCTTCCTGCTGGCCCCCTTCTCGGTCCTGCTGGCCCTCATCGGCCTGGGCGCCTTCTGGTGGACGGTCCGCAACGGCCAGTACGAGGACCCCGACGGCGACGCCGCCCGAATCCTCATCGACGACCCCGAGGACGCGCCGCTGCCGCGGGTTTGATCCAGGTCAGGGCGCGGGAAGGCCATTGAGTCTCAATGGCGCGAACACCGTTCCGGAGACCGCCGCCTTGTCGACCCCGCCCTCTGTCCTGCACGCTCCCAAGCCGGTCACCCTGGCGATGGACGAACTGATCGCCAAGTACGACGGTCGCGCCCCGCGCTATACGAGCTATCCCACCGCGGTCCAGTTCTCCCCCGAGGTCGACGCGGCCACCTACCGCCGCTGGCTCGCCGAGCTGCCGGCCACCGATCCGGTGTCGCTCTATCTGCACATCCCCTTCTGCGCCCAGCTCTGCTGGTACTGCGGCTGCAACACCCGGGCGGTGAACCGCCACGAGCCGGTGCGCGACTACGTCAATCACCTGATCACCGAGATGGACCTGCTGGAGCAGGCCCTGCCGCACCGCCTGGCGGCCAACGCCATCCACCTGGGCGGCGGCACCCCCAACATGCTGTCGCCGGAGGAGATGACCGCCATCTTCGGCCGGCTGCGCCAGATCTTCGACCTGACCGCCGACGCCGAGGTGGCCGCCGAGCTCGACCCGGGGGTCCTGACCCGCGACTGGGTGCAGGCCGCGGCCTCCCACGGCCTGTCGCGGGCGAGTCTGGGGGTGCAGAACCTGACGCCCGCCGTCCAGACCGCCGTGAACCGCGAGGTCAGCTTCGAACAGATCGCCGCCTGCGTCGGCTGGCTGCGGGAGGCTGGGGTCGGCTCCATCAACCTGGACCTGATGTACGGCCTGCCCAAGCAGACCACGGTCAACACCCTCAGCACGGTGGACAAGATCCTCACCCTGCGGCCCGAGCGCCTGGCCCTGTTCGGCTACGCCCACGTGCCCTGGATGAAGACCCACCAGCAGCTCATCGACGAGGCCGCCCTGCCGGGCGCCGCCGAGCGCCTGGACCAGAGCGAGGCGGCCGCCGAGCACCTGATGGCGGCGGGCTATGTCCGCATCGGCCTGGACCACTTCGCCCTGCCCACCGACGACCTGGCCCGCGCCCAGACCGAGCGCCGCCTGCGCCGCAACTTCCAGGGCTACACCACCGACAGCGCCCAGACCCTGCTGGGCCTCGGCGCCTCGGCCATCGGCAGCCTGCCCCAGGGTCTGGTGCAGAACGTGGCCCAGGAACTGGGCTGGCGCGCGGCGATCGCCGCCGGCGACCTCCCCATCGCCCGCGGTGTTCCGGTCACGCCGGAGGATCGGTTCCGCGGCGAGATCATCGAGCGGCTGATGTGCGACCTGCAGGTGGACCTCGGTGCGGTCTGCGCCCGTCACGGGCGCGTCCTGGCCGACCTCAAGGACGAACTCGCCGAGCTGACCGATTTCGCCGACGACGGCATGGTGGTGATGCAGGGCGACCGCCTGATTGTCACCGACCTTGGCCGCCTGGTGGTGAGGACCGTCTGCGCGGTCTTCGACACCTATTTCGCCCCTGAAGCCGGGCGCCACGCCAAGGCGCTTTGATGGCCCGCAAGATCGTCGTCATCAACGGTCACCCCGATCCCGCCGGCACGCGGTTCGCCGCGGCCTTGGCCGACGCCTATGTCCGGGGCGCCAGCGAGGCCGGCCACATGATCCGCCGAATCGACGTGGGCGCCCTCGACTTCCCGATGATCCATTCGAAACAGGACTTCGAGGACAGCCCGCCGCCGGCGGTGATCGCCAGCGCCCAGACGGCCATCGCCTGGGCCGACCATGTGGTGATCATCTTTCCGCTGTGGCTGGGGGGTGCGCCGGCCCTGCTGAAGGCCTTCCTGGAACAGGTGTTCCGCTACGGCTTCGCCCTGCGCAAGGACGGCGGCGGCATGGGCGGCCTGCTGAAGGGACGCTCGGCCCGGATGATCGTCACCATGGGCATGCCGGCCCCCATCTTCCGCTGGGTGTTCGACGCCGCCGGCCTGCGGGCCCTGGAGCGCGGCATCCTCTGGATCTCCGGGGTCAGCCCGATCCGGCACTCGATCCTGGGCGGTGTCGAGGGCAAGCCCGCCCGTCGGGAAGCCTGGCTTCGCACCATCGGCCGTCTCGGCGCGGCCGCGGCCTAGAGCCTCTCCACGCGCCAGTCCTCGACGATCCGCACCAGGTCCCGGCGGCCGGGCGGGACGGCGTAGTCGGTCAGGGCCACGATCTCCGGATCGGCCTGCAGCACCGCGACGGCCGCCGACAGGGGGTGGGGCGAAAACGCCTTCGCCTCGGCGCGCGCCCAGATGAGCTTGTTGATCTGCTCGATCCGGTGGGGCTCGGTCACCTCATGGACCCGGGCCGACATCGACAGGCCCCGGGCGCCCGGCGAACCGCCGCCGATCGCCAGGGACACCCGCGGGTCGCGGACGATGTTGGCGAACTTCTGGCTGTCGCGCGCCACCACGAAGCAGAGGGCGCGGCCCTCCCGCAGATAGTTGACCAGGGTCGCCTGGGGCCAGCCGTCGCTGCGGTTGGTGGCCACGCTCATCAGGTGGTTCTCGTCCAGCACCTCGACGATCCGCCGCTGCAGCTCGGCCTCCGGCGGGGCGGCGGAATCGGGGGTCGGGACGTCACCTTTCGGGCGCACGGCGAAATCTCCCTTGCAGTCGAGTTCATCTGGCGCGGGGTCGGGGCCGGGCGCCTTGATGGGAGTCAACTCGGCCGTGGGGGAGTTAGTTCAGGTTCGCCGCCTGCCGCTTCAGCGCCGCGTCGATCTCCGAGAGCAGGGCGTCCCCCAGCAGCGGCTTCTCGACGATCACCGCTCCCAGGGCCGCGGCGGTGTCGCGGACGCTTTGGCGGGGATGACTGGTGATCAGCAGGGCCGGCATGTCGATGGCGCGCGAGCGGAGTTCGGCCAGGCAATCGAGGCCGGTGAGGCCCCCCATGTTCTGGTCGAGCACCAGGCAGGCCGGGGCCCCCGGGAGGGTGCAGTTGAGAAGATCCTCGCCGCTGCCCAGGGCGGTCACCACGAAGCCGTCCAGCTCCAGGGTGAAGGTCAGGGCGGTGCGCAGGGCGATGTCGTCGTCCACGAGAATGATGTTGGGCGGGGGGTTCGACACGCAGTCCGGTCTCCACTCTAAGCTGGAGACCCTAGGGGCAGTCGGGACGTGCGTATTTGATGCAGCGCAATCCAGGGCTTAGGCGAACCCGGCCAGCAGGGCCATGCGGATCAGCTCCGACAGGCTGGCGGCGCCGGTCTTGGTCATGACATTGGCGCGATAGACCTCGACGGTGCGGGGGCTGATCCCCAGCTCGAAGGCGATGACCTTGTTGGCCTTGCCCTCGACGACGCCGCGCAGGACCTCGGTCTCCCGGGGCGACAGCTGGGCCAGCAGTTCGCGGAACGGCTCGGCGAGCACGGCGCCGCCCCCCGGGGCGCTCTCCGACAGGGCCACCTTGATGGCGTTCAGCAGGGCCTCGTCGTTGAAGGGCTTTTCGAGGAAGTCGGTGACGCCGGCTTTCATGGCCTCCACCGCCAGGGGCACGTCGCCGTGGCCGGTGATCATCACGATCGGCAGGTTCACCTGCATCGCCTTGAGCTGGCGGGTCATCTCCAGCCCGTTGATCCCCGGCATCCGCACGTCGCTGACGATGCAGCCGGCCGACAGGCCCGCGGCGCTCTCCAGGAACTGCTCGGCCGAGTCGTAGGTGCGGGTGTCGAACCCCGCGCTCTCCAGCAGGAAGCTCAGGGAATCGCGGATCGCCTCGTCGTCGTCGATGATGTGGACGCAATCAGCCGGCAACAGAAAGCTCCTCCTCGGGAACCGCGCGCAGGGTGAAGGAAAACACCGTACCGCCCTTCGGGCCTGGCTCGGCCCAGATGCGGCCGCCGTGAGCTTCGATGATCGTGCGCGAAATGGAAAGTCCGACGCCCATACCCTGACTCTTGCTGGTCACGAAGGGCTGGAACAGCCGCTGGATGATCTGCGGGTCGATGCCCGGGCCGGTGTCGGCGACGGTGATGGTGACCATGTCGTCGGGCCCCGGAATGGAGGCCACGGTCAGTTCACGCACGGGGCTGTCGTGCATGGCCTCGATGGCGTTGCGCAGCAGGTTCAGCAGCACCTGCTGCACCTGCACCTTGTCGGCCAGCACCATCCGGGGCTCGGGAGCCAGGTCGAAGCGCAGGCGCACCCCGTATTCCTTGGCGCCGATCATCGCCAGGGCGCCGGCCTCCTCGATCAGCTGGGGGAGAGGTTCGATGCGGCGCTCGGTCTCGCCCTTGGAGACGAAGTCGCGCAGCCGCCGGATGATCTCCCCGGCCCGCAGGGCCTGCTCGCCGGCCTGGACGAGGGCGTTGCGCACCTTGGCGGTGTCCGGGGCCGGTTGATCCATGATGCGGATCGACCCCTTCACATAGTTGGCGATCGCCGAGAGCGGTTGGTTCAGTTCGTGGGCCAGGGCCGAGGCCATCTCCCCGAGCGCCGTCAGCCGCGAGACGTGGACCAGCTCGGCCTGGAGATCCTGCAGGCGGCGCTCGGTGGCCTGGGTCTCGGAGAGGTCGCGGACGAAGCCGGTGAAATAGCGTTCGGCCTGGGACTGCATCTCCCCCACCGCCAGCTCCATGGGGAAGGTCGAGCCATCCTTGCGCTCGCCCACCACCACTCGGCCGATGCCGATGATCCGCCGCTCGCCGGTGCGGCGATAGCGGTCGAGATAGCTGTCATGGGCGTCCCGATAGGGCTGGGGCATCAGCATGCTGACATTGCGGCCGATGACCTCGGCGGCCTTCCAGCCGAACAGCCGCTCGGCCGTGGCGCTGAAGGACTGCATCACCCCCTGCTCGTCGATCACCACCATGGCGTCGGGCACGGTGGCCAGGATGGACTGCAGGTGGTCTTCGCGCTGGGCCAGGTGAAGCACCGCGTCGGCGGCGCGGCGCGACTGTCGCTGCAGGCGGAAACCGCCATAGGCGATGGCCGGCGCCAGGGCCACGAACAGCACGGCCTCGGCCAGCTCGGCCGGGTCGTTGAACAGGTGTGTGTCGCTGACGGCCACGGCGCCGCCCAGGCTCAGGGCGGCGGCCAGCAGGGCCGGCCAGGGTCCCCCCACCGCGGCGGCGAACAGCACCGCCGGGGCGAAGAGCAGCAGAATCGGCCGGCCTTCGAAGACCGGGCCGAGGGCCAGGCGCGCGCCCAGGGCCAGGGCCACGCCCAGGATGGAGAGGCCATAGCCACGCCAGGCCGCGATCGTTGGGCTCAACGGCGGATGCGGAGACGGCGACATGGTGCTGGGCTAGGATCGATTGCGATCCGGCACAAGACCGAAGATTGTCGCCGCGGCCGCCTCAGGCGGCGTAGCCGCCCATCCGCCGGACGTTGCAGCTCTCCCACAGCATTTCGAGGGTCCGGGCCAGGTCGTCCATCATGGCGTCGGTGTGGGCCGGCGACGGCGTGAAGCGCAGCCGCTCGGTGCCGCGGGGCACGGTGGGGTAGTTGATGGGCTGGACATAGACCCCGTGCTCTTCGAGCAGGATGTCGGAGATCATCTTGCAGTGGTGGGGGTCGCCGACCAGCACCGGGACGATGTGGCTCTCAGACGGCATCACCGGCAGGCCGGCCTTGGCCAGCCTGGCCTTCAGGGCCGCGGCCCGCTCCTGGTGGGCCTCGCGGATCTCGTTGTGGTCCTTGAGGTAGCGGATCGAGGCCACGGCCCCGGCGGCCAGGGCCGGCGGGATCGAGGTGGTGAAGATGAAGCCGTCGGCATAGGAGCGGATGGCGTCGACGATCACCGCGTCGGCGGCGATATAGCCCCCCATCACCCCGAAGCCCTTGGCCAGGGTGCCCTCGATGATGTCGATCTGGTCCATGACCCCGTCGCGCTCGGCCACGCCGGCCCCGCGGGGGCCATACATGCCCACCGCATGGACCTCGTCCAGATAGGTCATGGCGTTGTACTTCTTGGCCAGCGCCACCATCGCCTTCATGTCGGTGATGTCGCCGTCCATGGAATAGACGCTCTCAAAGGCGATCAGCTTGGGCGCGTCGGCGGGCTCGCGGGCCAGCAGCTCCTCCAGGTGGGCCAGGTCGTTGTGGCGGAACACCCGGCGCTGCTCGCGCTTGCCGGCCCGGATGCCGGAGATCATCGAGTTGTGGTTCAGCTCGTCGGAGAACATCACCAGACCCGGCAGGATCTTGTACAGCGTCGACAGCGAGGCCTCGTTGGAGACGTAGCCCGAGGTGAACAGCAGGGCCGCCTCCTTGCCGTGCAGGTCGGCCAGCTCGGCCTCCAGCTCGACATGGTAATGGGTGGTGCCCGAGATGTTGCGGGTGCCGCCCGACCCGGCCCCGGCCTCGTCGATGGCCTGGTGCATGGCGTCCAGCACCACCGGGTTCTGGCCCTGGCCCAGATAGTCGTTGGAGCACCAGACGACCACCTCCGAAGAGGTCCCGTCCTCGCGCGTCCAGGTCGCCTTCGGGAATTGACCGCGATGACGCTTCAGGTCGGCGAAGACCCGATAACGTCCCTCGGCATGAATCTGCTCGAGAGCGGTGCGAAACGCGGCCTTGTAATCCATCGACTGAAACTCACGCGGTCCGGGGCCGTCATCGCCCCTCCAGTTTCGTAAACCCGTCGCGGGGCGGCGGACCTTGATGTAGGTCAACCCCCCGCTGCGCTTGATCCAACGCAAGGCGGCGGACCCTCAATGGGCGAGGGTCGAGGCCCGGCGTCCCGCCCGGTGGAGACGATATGATCTGGCTCCTGGCCCTCTCCATCGTGACGGCTGTTCCGCCCCCGCCGCCCGGCGTGCCCGGCTACATGAACGGCGGCCAGTTCGTCGCCCTCTGCATGGCCCAGGGTCCCGACGCCGAGGTCAGCAGCGTGCTCTGCCTGGGCTATCTGGTGGGCTCGGTGGATCAGCTCCTGGCCCGCGAGGCGCGGCGCTCGCCGGACCGCCGCACCATCTGCCTGCCCGCGGGCGCCACGGCCGAACAGGTGCGCGGGGCGGTGATGACCCAGTTGGTGGCCCACCCGGAGGCTCAGGTCCACGCGGCCGCCGAATTGATCCGCCTGTCCCTGGAGGCGGAGTTCCCCTGCCCCGGGCCGGGAGAGAAGGCCAAGCCCTGACGGTGAAGCTTGATCTCCGTCAAGGCGGGCCAGGGCGGGATTTCTGATCCTGGGTTCAGCACTTCCCGGAGCACAGAGAAAGAATGGCTTTTCACCTGACCCCCTACCTCACCATGGTCGTCGTCGGCTTCGTCAGCTTCATGGTGGTTCTCGCCTACGGGCGGTTCGCCACCCGCTCGGAGGACCGCAAGACCCGCGACTGATCCCGCCTCATCCGCCCACACGAACGCCCGCCTCCAGAACCTGGACGGTGGGCGTTCTCGTGAGGGGGGCGAGCCCGGCCGGAAGGGCCATGGCCGCGAAGGATCTAGTGGCTGAAGAGGACGAAGCGCTCGGGGCGGCGCAGGAAGTCGCGGGTCACGCCCCCCAGCACCCATTCCTGCAACCGGCTGTGGCCATAGGCGCCCGAGACGATGAGGTCGGCGCCGATGGCCTCGGCCTCGATGTTCAGTTCGACCCCGGCGCGGGCGGCCGCAGCGACCTTGACCCGCGGACGGGCGGTGACGCCATGGCTCTGCAGGTGGCGGGCCACCTCCAGGGTGCGCTGCTCGGCGTCGTAGACGCCTTCCGCATCGCAGACCTCCATCACCACCACCTCCTCGGCGCGCTTGAGGAAGGGCAGGGCGTCGGCGGTGGCGCGGCGGGCCTCGCGGCTATCCTTCCAGGCCACAAGGACGCGCTCGGCGCGAAGGTCCACGGCGCCGGGCGGGGCCACCAGGACGGGGCGGCCGCTCTGCAGGATGAGTTCGGCGGCGTCGGCGGTGCGCAGGGGGGCGGTATCGTCCGGAGGCGCGCAGCCGGCCACGATCAGATCGGCGCGGCGCGCGGTGCGCGACAGCGCCGGGGCGGGGGCCTCGCTGAGCGCCAGCCATTCGTGGCGTCCGGCGCCGGCGTGGCTGCGGAACAGGGCCTCGGCCGCGGCCAGATCCTTGTCCACCTGCTCGCGGGCCAGGGCCACCCACTCGGCGGCGACCATGCCATAGGGATCGCTCAATCCCATCCAGTCCACCATTTCAACCCCCACCCCGAGGAGGGTGGCGTCGAACTTGCGGGCGACCTGGGCGGCGAGGGTCAGGCGTTCGGCGGCCTCCGGGTTGGATTCGGCGTGAACCAGGACGGTGGTGTAGGTCATCGCATCGTCCCTCACGCCGGGAAGTGTCAGGCGGCCATGCGGGCCAGGGCTCCGCGGTTGTTGACGCGGAAGCGGCGGGCGCCGGTGAACTCCACCACCAGGGCGCTCTGCAACTGGGTCAGCATACGCGAGACGGTCTCGATGGTCAGGCCCAGATAGTCGGCCATGTCCTGGCGTCCCATGGGCAGGGTGACGGCTTCGGCGCTGCGGCGGTCGGCCAGCTCCATCAGGAAGCTCGCGACCTTTTCCGAGGCGGTCTTACGGCCCAGCAGCAGCAGGTGATCCTGGGTGCGGCTCAGTTCGCGATTGGTTTCGGCCCAGACCAGGCGCTGGAAGGCGTCCTCGCCGACCGCCGAGCGCAGGGCCGAGGCCTTCAGCACCAGGACCACGCAGTCGCTCAGCGCCTCGGCGGAGAACCGGTGCTGGCCATTGGTCTCAACCCCGAAGGTTTCGTCGGCGTAGTAGAAGCCGCCGATCTGACGCCGACCGTCGCTCATCAGGCGCGAGGTGCGCACCGCGCCGCTGACGACGCGGTAGATGAAGTCGGCTTCCTCATCCTGGCCGTAGATCTCCTCGTCCTTGGCGAAGGTCATCCGGACGCCCATCCGCGCCATGATATCGTTGGCGGCGGTGTTGGCCGGCGCGGCGAAGGCGTTGGCGACTTGGACTTCGTTGAGCAGATGGGCCTGGGTCATCAGCAAGTTCCCTCGTTTGATGCGCTATGGTTACGCTCCAGGACGGGCGCGGGAAATTCGGGGCGTCCCCCTAAGTAGTCTTACGGAGGCGGCCCCGGCCCGTAGGGCCGACCGCGGGCCGGGCGCCGGGGTTTGATCTCGATCAGGGCGGCGTCCTGGCGATACCGCAGGTTCCGACGATGACTTCGAACCCCGCACCACCGACAGGAACCGTCTCGCAGGAAGGCTGGGCGCGCCTGATCGCAAGGCCGATCCCGCTGGACACCTACCGGGAAAACGTCGCGGTCATCGCGCGCGACTGTCACGCCCTGCGGCCCCAGCGGCTGGTGGGCATGCGCAAGGTGGAGGTGCGCGCCGGCGGGCGCAGCCTGCTGGCCTCGCCCATGGTCTGCGACGATCCCAGCGTCGTGGGGGCCGGCGAGGTGGGCCTGCCCGAGCCCCTGTTCCACCGACTCGGCGTGCCCGCCGGCGCCAGCGTCGAGATCGCCCCGGCGCGGCCCGCCCGCAGCCTCGATCACGTCCGCGCCAAGGTGGCCGGCGAAACCCTGAACCAGCTCCAGTTCGACGCCATCGCCCGCGACCTGGCCGATCATCGCTGGTCGGACATGGAGGTGGCCGCCTTCCTGATCGCCTGCGCCAGTTTCATGACCGCCGAGGAGACCCTGGCCCTGACCCGCTCCATGGTGTCGGTGGGCCGCAAGCTGACCTGGGATCACGGCCTGGTGGTGGACAAGCACTGCATCGGCGGCATCCCCGGCAACCGCACATCCCTGATCGTCGCCCCCATCGTCGCGGCCCACGGCCTGCGCATGCCCAAGACCTCCTCGCGGGCCATCACCTCGCCGGCCGGCACCGCCGACACCATGGAGGTCCTGGCCCGGGTGGACCTGGACGAGGCCGAGATGCGCCACGTGGTGGACACCTGCGGCGCCTGCATCGTCTGGGGCGGACGGGTCAATCTGTCGCCGGCCGACGACGTGCTGATCTCGGTGGAGCGGCCCCTGTCCATCGACACAGCCGAGCAGATGGTGGCCTCCATCCTGTCCAAGAAGATCGCCGCCGGCTCCAGCCACCTGGTCCTGGACGTGCCGGTCGGCCCCTCGGCCAAGATCCGCGACGCCGGGTCCGCCCTGCGCCTCAAGAAGCTGTTCGAGTTCGTCGCCAGCCGCCTGGGCCTCAGCCTCGACGTCATCCTCAGCGACGGCCACCAGCCGGTGGGCCGCGGCGTCGGCCCGGTGCTGGAGGTCCGCGACGTCCTGGAGGTGCTGGAGAACCGCAAGGACGCGCCGCTCGATCTGCGCGAGAAGGCCATCCGCCTGGCCGGCCGGGTGCTGGAGGCCGATCCCGCCCTGCCGATCGGCGCCGGCGAGCACCGGGCCCGCGAGCTGCTGGAGAGCGGCGCGGCGCGGCGCAAGCTCGACGACATGATCGCGGCCCAAGGCCCCTCGCCGATCAAGGCCCAGCTGGGGACCCTGGTCCATGAGGTCGCCGCGCCCCGGGACGGCCGGGTGGACGCCATCGACTGCCTGCGCATCGCCACCATCGCGCGCCTGGCCGGGGCGCCCAACGATCCCGGCGCGGGCCTGGATCTGCTGTTCAAGGTCGGCGACACCGTGCGGGCCGGCGAGCCCCTGTTCCGCATTCACGGCTCGGAGCCCAGCGACTTCCATTTCGCCGTCGAGGCCGGCGGCGAGGACTGCGGCGTGACGGTGTCGGCATGATCAGCGGCGTCCACGCCTTCGCCGACGAACGGGCCGCGGCCTCACGCCTGGCCGAGACCCTCGGCGCGCCCCTGCACATCGCGGGCCTGTACGTCTTTCCCGATGGGGAGAGCCTGCCCGAGGTCGGGCCGGCGGCAGGCGATGTCGCCATCTATCGCTCCCTCAACCGGCCCGACGCCAAGCTCATGCCCCTGCTGCTGGCCGCCGACGCCCTGCGTCGGCGCGGCGCCGGACGGGTGGTCCTGGTGGCCCCCTATCTCTGCTACATGCGCCAGGACGAGGTGTTCCGGCCCGGCCAGCCCCTGAGCCGCGACGTGGCCGGCCGGCTGCTGGGGGAGGCCTTCGACGCCATCGTCACCGTCGAGCCGCACCTGCACCGGACCACGGACCTGGAGGCCGCCTTCAACGGCGCCGAGGTGGTGGCCCTGTCGGCCGCCGAGCCCCTCGCCGCCGCCCTGCCGCCGCCGCCGCCGGGCGCCCTGGTGATCGGCCCCGACATCGAGTCCGAGGCCTGGGCGGCCGCCCTGGCCCGCCACCTCGGAACCGCCCACGCCACCTTCCTCAAGACCCGCCGCGGCGACCGGGAGGTCGAGCTGACCTTCGCGGATCCGGCGCGGGTGGCCGGCCGGCACATCGTGCTGATCGACGACGTCTGTTCGACGGGGGGCACCCTGGTGGCCGCGATCCGTCAGCTCCAGGCCTTCAAGGCCGCGGAGATCGACGTGGTGGTGACCCACGCCCTGTTCGACGCCGACGCGGAGCTGCGCTTGCGCAAGGCCGGCGCGCGCCGGATCTTCTCCAGCGATTCGTGCCCCCATCCGACCAACGCCGCCTCGCTGGCGCCGTTGCTGGCCCAAGCCCTGAAAGACCTCCGCCGATGACCGTCCAGCTTACCTTCCACGGCGCGGCCGGTTGCGTCACCGGCTTCTGCGCGCGCCTGAAGACGGACAAGGCCACGGTGTTGATCGACTGCGGCATGTTCCAGGGCCCCAAGACCCTCAAGGCCCTGAACTACGATCCCTTTCCCTTCGACGTGAAGGAGATCGACGCGGTCCTCCTGACCCACGCCCACATCGACCATTCGGGCCTGCTGCCCAAGCTGATGAAGGCCGGCTTCAAGGGGCCGATCCACGCCACGGCCGCCACCCGGGACCTCTGCGAGATCATGCTGGCCGACGCCGGGGGCATCCAGGAGAGCGAGGTCGAGCAGCTCAATCGCCGCAACCAGCGGCGGGGCCGCCCCCTCGTCGAACCCATCTACCGCGCCGTCGACGCGGCGCGGACCATGAAGCTGTTCGAGAAGGTCAAGCTGGGGGAGCCGGTCGCCGCCGCCCCGGGGATCAGCGCCCTGTACTGGGAGGCCGGCCACATCCTGGGCGCCACCTCCATCGAGGTCACCGTCGACACCGAGGAAGGCCCGGTCCGCATCCTGTTCTCCGGAGACTTCGGCCCGGGCGGCCGGGACTTCATTCCCGACCCCCAGGGGCCGGCGGGCGTCGATCACCTGGTGATCGAGTCCACCTATGGCGACCGGCCGCGGGAACCGGTCGATCCGGCCCTGCGCCGCCGGCGGTTGGCCGAGGAGCTGAACGCCGCCCACGAGGCCGGCGGACCGCTGTTGATCCCGGCCTTCGCCGTGGAGCGCTCCCAGGAGCTGCTGGCCGACATCCTGACCCTGATCGACACCGGGGAGGTGCCGGAGACCGACGTCTTCCTGGACTCGCCCCTGGCCATCAAGGCCTCGAAGATCTTCGTCGAACGCGGCTGGAACAGGGACACCGGCTGGAACCCCTTCAAGGATGTCCGCGCCTCGGGCCGGCTGAAGTTCCTGGACAAGCCGTGGGACAGCGACAGCCTGGAGCGGCTGTCGGGCTGGCACATCATCATGGCGGGCAGCGGCATGTGCGACGCCGGAAGGATCCGCAAGCACCTGAAGCGCTGGCTGTGGGACCGCGGGGCCACCGTGCTGTTGTCTGGATTCCAGGCCGCGGGCACCTTGGGCCGCCTGCTGTCGGAGGGCGCCAAGCGGGTCAAGATTCAGGGCGATGATGTCCGGGTGGCGGCCCGCATCCGCATCCTCGACGCCTATTCCGGCCACGCCGACGCCACCACCCTGGCCTCCTGGGCCAAGGCCCGCCAGCCGGTGGGGGGCAAGGTCTTCCTCGTGCACGGCGAGCCGCAGGCCCTGGAAGGCCTGCGCGAGCGCCTGGTGGAGGCGAGCTTCGATCCGGAGTCGCTGACCATCCCGGCCTTGGACGATTCCTACGCCATCAGCCGGACCACCGGGGCCCTGGAACCCGGCGGCTCCCCCCGCCTGCCGCCCGAGGCGGCGGCCACCCTCGACTGGCACAACGCCCGCGCCCAACTGCTCATCGAACTGGACGAGCGGCTGGAGCGCGCCCGTTCCGACGCCGCGCGCGAGGCGATCCTGGCCGAGGTGTCCAAGGCCCTGGAAGCGCGCGCTCCGGCTTGACCAGGGTCAAGGCGGCCGCGACCCGGAGGGGGTGGACTGCGGGCCTCATCCGAAAGGAAGTCCGATGCCCAAGCCCCTCGCCAAGAAACTGTCCAGCACCCTCGACGACGCCCTCGACGACGTCATGCATGAGTTGAAACGCGCCTCCGAGAGCCTGGAGGAAGGCGCAGAGGATCAATTTTCCAAGGCCTCGGCCGCGCTGACCAAGGCCGCTCAGGCCCTCGCCGGCGAGGTGCGCGAGCGCTCCGCCAAGGTCTCCAAGACCGTCACCGCCGAGGCCAAGGAGCATCCGGTGGCCGCCGCCACCGCCCTGGCCGTCGCCGCCGCGGCCCTGGTGGGTCTGGTGGTGGCCGCGCGGCGGACCAAGGCCGGCTAGGCCTCAATCGTGGATGGGGAAGGGCGTCGCCTTGGCGACCACCTTCTCCAGACCGGGATGGGCGGCCCCGTCCTCGGAGTCGGCCTCCTCCACCTCCTCGTCGGTCTCCACCACCTTGGGGGCCGGCAGGAAGGTGCGCATCAGGGCGGTGAAGGCGGCGGCGAAGAAGCCCAGGCCGTCGCGGACCGGATGCGGCAGCTTCGCGGGCTCTTGGGACTTATCGGACATCTTCATCTCCACGGCGTGGCATCCTGGACTTTGAGCATGCGCTCGCCTTGATGGGGATCAAGCGCCTTGGGCGCGGCTGCACGCGACCTTGAGCGACATCAAAGCGAGTCGGCCTACAATCTGTGATCAAGGCGTCTTATCTGATGGAGCGTTCCATGGCCTTCGCCGACATCCTGCTGCACATCGACTCCTATCCCGACCCCACCCCGCTGGAGACCGTCGATGAGGCTCTGACGCTCGCCGCGCGGCTTGGGGGCAAGGTCACGGCCCTCGCCGTCCAGGTGGCGATCCCGGTGAAGTCCAATCTGCTGGCCGAGCAGCTGGTGGGCCTCACCGCCCTGGCCGCCGAAGAGGAGGCCAAGAGCCTGGAGGCCTGCCGGACCCGGACGGCGCACTTCTCCAAGGCCGCGGCCCAGGCCGGCCTGGCGTCCGACGCCATCATCGAACGGGTCCACATCCACGAACTGGCCGAGCATGTCGCCCGGCGGGCTCGGACGCGGGACGTCTGCATCGTCCCGGTGGCGACCCGCTTCGATGGCCAGGGGGAGGTGGCGCAGCGCGTGATCTTCAGCTCCGGCCGTCCGGCCCTCGTGTTCAAGTCGGGAACCGTCGGCAAGGGCGATGAGCTCGGGACCGTCGTTGTGGCCTGGGACGGCGGCCGTTTCGCCGCCCGCGCCATGGCCGACGCCCTGCCGATCCTGGTCCGCGCCAAGCAGGTCCGTATCCTGACCATCGTCAATGAAAAGCCCTCCGCCACCGCCGGCCTCGCGGCCGAGGCCGTCCGGCATCTGGCGACCCACGGCGTCAAGGCCGTGGTGGACGAGGTCGACGCCAAGGGCCACGCCATCGGCCCGGTTCTTGACCGCTATATCGAGGACAGGGCGCCTGATCTCTTCGTCATGGGCGCCTATGGCCATTCGCGGCTGCGGGAGCTGATCCTCGGCGGCGCCACCGAGCGGATGCTGCAGGACCCCTCGGTTCCGGTCTTCCTCTCGCATTAGGCGCCGGCCGCGCGCTCGGCTCAATTGACCCCTGTCAAAGCGGAGCCTTAAGCTAGGGGCCACAACTTGCGGTCATTGGAGGATCCACCATGACCTACCGCGACATTCTCGTGCAGATCGATGAAACCCCGGCCTCGGCGGCCCGCGCCATCACCGCCGCGGGCCTCGCGGCGAAGTTCCAGGCGCAGCTGACCGGCGTGTTCCTGAAGAGCGAGTTTCTGCAGAACTACATGACGGCCGACGCCATGGCCTACATGTCGCCGTCGGACATCGATCGGCTGCTCAAGGAGCACGCCGCGGCGACCCTCAAGGCCTCCGAGGACGCCCGCGAGCGCTTCGAGCGCGCCGCCTCCGAGGCCGGCGTGGTCTCCGACTGGCAGGTGATCGACGGCGACTATGACGGCGCCCTGGTGGCCTATGCCCGGCGCTTCGACCTGACGGTCATGCCCCCCGTCGCCACGGCCGCGCTCGGCACCAATAGGGTCTCGGCCGCCGATCTCGGCCTGGCCAGCGGCGGCCCGGTGCTGGTGGTCGGCGAAGGCGGCGGCTCGCCCCATGTGGGCAAGAAGATTCTGGTGGCCTGGAAAGGCACGCGGGAGTCGGCCCGCGCCCTGCGCGACGCCCTGCCGCTGCTGATGACCGCGGACGAGGTGCATGTGCTGGTGGTCTCGCCCCATGGCGAGGGCGGCCCCGACGGAGCCCTGCAGCGCCACCTGGAACGTCATGGTCTGCAGGCCAAGCTGATCGTCGATCCCAGCGAGGACGTCTCCGCCGCCGAGGTCCTTCGTCGGCAGGTCAAGGCCCTGAAGGCCGACCTGGTGGTGATGGGCCTCTATGGCCGTCCGCGCATGCAGGAACTGGTGCTGGGCGGGGTGTCTCATGACCTGCTGCGCGATCCCCCCGCGGCCCTGCTGATCTCTCACTAGGGTGGCGGCGCGCGCGCGCTGGCCCGCCCCGCGCGCCGCGGGCGTGCGGTCGCGGCGCTTGACCCTCGGTCGCAAGCTGGACATGCTTTTCCCCGCCGCAACCAAGCAGCGGTCCCGGAGGAGGTGTCCAATCTCGCACGCTGACACGGTCGCGCGCGATGCGCCGGCGGATGCGGCCCGCCGATGAGGACGAGCCACGGCCGCAGCTTCACCCACGATATCGTTCAGCGCCTGGGTCAGGAAATCGTCTGCGGCGTCTATGGCGCCCAGAACCCCTTTCCCATCGAGGCGGAGCTCTGCCGACGCCTGGGGGTGAGCCGCAGCGTGCTGCGCGAGGCGGTCAAGATGCTGACCACCAAGGGCCTGCTCAATGCTCGCCCGCGCCAGGGCACCTGGGTGGAGCCCGAGAGCAACTGGAACCTGCTCGATCCCGACGTGCTGCGCTGGTTCCTGGAGCGCAAGTTCTCCCCGACCCTCCTGCTGGAGTTCACCCAGGTGCGGCTGGCCATCGAGCCCATGGCCGCCTCCATGGCCGCGCGCCTGGCGGGGCCCGAGGCCAAGGCCAGCATCATCGCGGCCCTCGACCGGATGAAGGCCGCCGAGCGCGGCGAGGACGATCCGCTGGAGTCGGACATCGCCTTCCACGTCGCCATCCTGCGGGCCAGCGGCAACCGATTCCTGGCGCAGATGCGGGACCTGATCGACGTGGCCCTGCGCACCTCGATCCGCCTCACCAACCGCCGCAAGGGCGTGCGCCTGGCCAGTGTATCGGATCACCAGCGCGTTTCCGACGCGATCCTGGCCGGCGATGGGGAGGGGGCGAGCCAGGCCATGCGCGAGCTGATGCTCGAGGCCCTGACCCTGATCGAGAAGGAAGCCGCTGCGGTCGGTCCCGCCGTCTAGGCGACCGGGAGCTCGTGGCTGTAGATCTCGCACAGCAAACCCAGGACCCGCATCGCCGCGGGATCGGCCAGACGGTAGAAGATGGTCTGGGCGTCGCGGCGGGTCTCCACCAGGCCCTCGGCGCGCATCTTGGCCAGGTGCTGCGAGGTGGCCGACTGGGCCATCCGGGCGTGGGCGGCCAGGGTTCCCACCGAGGCTTCGCCCTCGATCAGGCGGCAGAGAAGCAGCAGGCGCTGCTCGTTGGCCAGCAGCTTCAGCAGCCGCGCGGCCGACTGGGCGCTGCCCTCCAGCTGGGAGAGCTCGCCGGAGGAGGGACGGGGCGCGAGGTCTGAGGTCATATGCTCAGTGTAGAATATGCGCAGGCATGATCAAGCCGCGCTCCGGACCGGGCGACCGTCGTCGCGCAGCACCACATAGATCGCCGGGATCACCAGGACGGTGAGCAGGGTCGAGGAGGCCAGACCGAACAGCAGCGAGATGGCCAGGCCCTGGAAGATCGGGTCGGTCAGGATCACCGCCGCGCCGATCATGGCCGCGGCCGCCGTCAGCACGATGGGCTTGAAGCGGATGGCGCCGGCCTCCAGCAGCACCTCGCGCAGGGGACGGCCCTCGGTCTGGCTGTGGCGGATGAAGTCCACCAGCAGGATCGAATTTCGCACGATGATGCCGGCGAGCGCGATGAAGCCGATCATCGAGGTGGCGGTGAAGGGCGCGCGGAACAGGATGTGCCCGATGACGATCCCCACCAGGGTCAGCGGGATCGGCGTCAGGATGACCAGGGGAAGGCGGAAGCTTTTGAACTGGGCCACCACCAGGACGTAGATGCCCAGAATCGCCACGCCGAAGGCCGCGCCCATGTCGCGGAAGGTGACCCAGGTGATCTCCCATTCCCCGTCCCACAGCACCGTGGGCCGGCTTTCGTCCGTGGGCTGGCCGTGCATGCGGATGTCGGGCTTGGGGACGTCCTTCCAGTCGGTCTGGCGGATGGCCTTGTCCACGGCCATCATGCCGTAGATGGGCGCCTCATAGGCTCCGGCCAGTTCGGCCATCACCATGTCGACGTCGCGGCCGTCGCGCCGGAAGATGTGGGTGGCCCCAGCCTCCTGGGTGGCGGTGGCCACCTCGTCCAGAGCCACCAGCCGGCCGGAGTCCTGCGACACGGCCACCGGCAGGGCCGAGAGCCCCTCGCCCCAGCTGCGCGCCGACTGCGGCAGGCGCACGGAGATCTCCAGGGGATCGCGGCCCTCGCCGCGATGGGCGTAGCCCACCACCTGGCCGCCCAGGGCCGCGGCGATGGAATCGTAGACGTCGCGGTCGCTGACCTTCAGGGCCTCCAGGCGATCGCGATCCGGAACCAGGCGCAGGCCCGGGCGCGGCTGGCCGTAGCTGTCGTCGATGTCGACGATGTAGGGCACCGAGTGGAAGGTCGCCTTCACCTGTTCGGCCACCGCGCGGCGGGTCTTGGCGTCGGGGCCATAGACCTCGGCCAGCAGGGTGGCCATCACCGGCGGTCCCGGCGGCGCCTCGACGACCTTGATCGCCGCCCCGGCTGGCAGGGGGATCGCGGCCAGCCTGCGGCGCAGATCGAGGGCGATGGCGTGGCTGTTGCGATGACGCTCGTCCTTGGCCGCCAGGGCCACGGAGAGGTCCCCCATCTCCGGCTTGTTGCGCTGGTAGTAGTGCCGCACCAGGCCGTTGAAGTTGAAGGGCGAGGCCGTGCCGGCATAGGCGTCGATGGCGGTGACTTCCGGCAGGGCCCGGGTGATCGCCGCGGCGTCCGCCAGGGTCCGCTCGGTGGCCTCCAGCGAGGTCCCCTCCGGCATGTCCAGCACCACCTGCAGCTCGGACTTGTTGTCGAAGGGCAGCAGCTTCACGGTCACGGTCTTGGTGGCGAACATGGCGCAGGCCACCAGGGTGGCGACCCCCACGGCGATCAGGAAGGTCCAGGCGCTGCGGCGGGTGGCGATCACCCGGCCGGCGACCTTGCGATAGACCGCCCCCAGCTTGCCTTCGCCATGGTGGCCGTGACCGGCGGCGAGCGTCCTGCGGGCGAAGCGGACCATCAGCCAGGGGGCGATGACCACGGCCACGAAGAAGGAGAAGACCATGGCCGCCGAGGCGTTGACGGGGATCGGCGCCATGTAGGGGCCCATCAGCCCCGAGACGAACAGCATGGGCAGCAGGGCCGAGACCACGGTGAGGGTGGCCACCACGGTGGGGTTTCCCACCTCGGCCACGGCCTCGACGGCGGCGTCGATGCGGCTGCGTCCGTCGGCCATCGCCCAGTGGCGGGCGATGTTCTCGATCATGACGATGGCGTCGTCGACGAGGATGCCGATGGAGAAGATCAGGGCGAACAGGCTGACCCGGTTGATGGTGTAGCCCATCAGGTTGGACGCGAAGAGGGTCAGCAGGATGGTGGTAGGGATGACCACGGCGGTCACCGCGGCCTCCCGCCAGCCGATGGCGAAGCCGATCAGGATCACGATGGAGATCGTCGCCAAGCCGAGGTGGAACAGGAGCTCGTTGGCCTTCTCGTTGGCGGTCTCGCCATAGTCGCGGGTGACGGCCACGCTCAGGCTGTCGGGCAGCAGGGTCCCCTTCAGGGCCTCGACGCGGGCGAGGACGGCGTCGGAGACGACGACGGCGTTGGCGCCCTTGCGCTTGGCGATGGCCAGGCTGACGGCCGGCGCCTCGCTCCAGCCCTGGACGGTCCGGGCGTAGCGCCAGGCGCGGGCCTGGTCCTCCCGCGGCGCCACCACCACCCGGGCCACGTCGCGGACATAGACCGTCTCGCCCTTGGCCGAGGGCAGGGCCAGCAGGCCGATCTCGGTGGCGTCGGTCAGGGTGCGGCCGGCGGTGACGTCGACGGCCTGGCCGCCATTGCGCACCTGGCCGGCGGGGAAGGCGCGGTTGGCCTGGCGGATGGTGTCCATCAACCCGCCCAGGGAGACGCCGTGCAGGGCGAGCTTGGCCGGATCGGGCTCGATCCGGATCTCCTGCGGCCGGCCGCCGACGATGAAGGTCAGGCCGACGTCGTCGACCTTGGCCACCTCGGTGCGCAGCTTGCCGGCCAGTTCGTAGAGCGCCTGGTCGGTCCATTGGCCCGCCGCGCCCGGCTTGGGGGACAGGGTCAGGACCAGGCTCGGCACGTCGTTGATGCCGCGGGTCTGGATCAGGGGCTCGGGGATGCCGGCCGGGATGCGATCGTAGTTGGCGCGGACCTTCTCGTGGATGCGGACCGCCGCGGCGTCGGGGTCCACGCCGACCTTGAAGCGGGCGGTGACCATGACCTGGTTGTCGTCGGCGAAGGTGTAGACGTGCTCCACCTCGGCCACGCTCTTGACGATGGTCTCCAGGGGCTTGCCCACCAGCTCCACGGCGTCCGGCGCGCGCAGGCCAGGCGCTGAGACCATGATGTCCACCATGGGCACGCTGATCTGCGGCTCCTCCTCGCGGGGGATGGAGGCCAGCGCCAGCAGTCCGACGGCGATGGCGGCCAGCAGGAAGAGCGGCGTCAGGGGCGAGCGGATGGTGGCCCGGGTCAGCCGTCCGGAGAGGCCGAGGTTCATCGGGCCGCCCCGGCCGGGGTCAGGACGTCGCCGGGGCGGAGCCCGGAGAGGACCTCCACCGTGTCGGCCGTGGGGCCGGCGGTGGTCTGGATCGGGGTCTCGGAGACGGCGCCGTCCGACCGCACCAGGCGGACATAGTCGACACCGAAGCGGGTGGAGACATAGGCGCGCGGCGCCACCAGGGCCTGGCGCTCGCCCACCTTGACCCGGGCGCGCACGCGCTGGCCGACCAGATCCTGGGGCAGGCCCGGCGCCGTGATGTCGGCGGTGGCCTGGCCGGCGGTGATCGAGGGATAGACCTGGGTGATCGTCCCGGCGGAGGCGATCCCGCGCAGGTCCTCGGCCGCCAGCTGGACCACGTCGCCGACCTTCAGGGCGCGGGCCTGGCCTTCCGGCAGTTCGATCCGGACGACCATCGGTCCGGCGGTGATCCGGGCCACCGACTGGCCGGCCATGACCACCGAGCCGACGGGGACATTGGCGATCAGGACCCGCCCGGCGGCGGGCGCCAGGATCGCGCCCTGGGCGCCCAGCTCGGCGCTGGCGTCGCGCTGGGCTCGGGCGGCGGCGAGGTTGGCCTCGGCGGCCTTGGCCTGGGCCTCCACCTGGTCGAGGCGGGCCTGGGCGTAGACGCCCTGGTTGAAGAGGGTGCGGGTGCGGGCGAGGTCGGCGCGGGCGCGGGCCGCCTCGGCGGCGGCGGCGGCGGTCTGGGCGTCGAAGGCGCCCGTCTGCAGCGTCAGGCGGTCATCCTTGACCCGGGCGATGAGCTGGCCCTGGCGGACGATGTCGCCCTCCTTGACCTCCAGGCTCACCAGCAGGCCCGAAATCCGGGCCCGGGCCTCGGCCATGTCGCGGGTGGTGAGGACGCCCGGCACGGGCTTGAGGTCGGCGATCAACTGGCTGCGCAGCGTCAGCCGCCCGGCCATGGGCGCGCTCTTGGCGACGGGGGGCGTCGGCTTGGTTTCGCCGCAGGCGCCCAGCAGCAGGGCCGCCCCCAGCGCTCCGATCAGATACGGCCGTGCCGCCATGGTTCGCCCTCCCGGTGTCTGTGATCAGGCGCGGTCGCGGACCGAGCCGGTGTCGCTGTCGAGGGTGACCGTCGGCAGGCCCGCGGCCTTCCAGGCCATGATGCCGCCGGCCAGGTGGGAATCGATGGCGTGGCCGGCCTTCTGGCAGCGTTCGATCGCCATGGCCGAGCGCTTGCCCGAACCGCACTGCAGGACCATCAGCTTGTCGCCGGCCGCGGGCAGGGCGCCGGGGTCGAAGGTCGAGAGCGGGAAGTTCAGCGCGCCGTGAATGCGTTCGGCGGCGAACTCCGCGGGTTCGCGCACGTCGATCAGCAGGATGGCGTGGGCGTCGAGATCGGCCTTCACCTGTTGCGGGGTGAGGTCCTTGGTCTTGGAGGCGGCGAACATGAGGAGGCTCCTAAGGGCGGCCAGTAAATTCATAGTTGCGCATATGCGGAGTGACGCATATAAAGTCAAGCCATCAGAGCGTGACCCTAGATGGGCCGCTCGCGCGCCGATCTGACGGATGTCAAAGCCCGCCGCCCCGCGAGGGGTGAGGCTCTCGTCACCAGCGGAGCCGTTGGAGGAGACTGATCGTGACCAAGCCGAGAATCGTGATCCTGGGCGCCGGACTGGGCGGCGCCATCGCAGCCTTCGAGATCAAGGACGCCGTCGGCGACCGGGCCGAGGTCAGCGTCGTCTCGCAGGGCGACGTCTTCCACTTCGTGCCGTCCAATCCTTGGGTCGCCGTCCACTGGCGCAAGCGCGACGCGATCGAGGTCAAGCTGCCGCCGGTGTTCAAGAAGCGCGGCGTCGCCTTCACCGGGGTCGGCGCCAAGAAGGTGTCGCCGGCCGACAACCGGATCGAACTCAATGACGGCGCGGTCCTGGACTACGACTATCTGGTGATCGCCACCGGGCCGGAGCTGGCCTTCGACGAGATCCCCGGCCTGGGGCCGCACGGCGGCTTCACCCAGTCGGTATGCCATGTCGACCATGCCGAGACGGCGGCCGCGGCCTTCGACCGCTTCGTCGAGGCGCCCGGGCCCATCGTCGTGGGCGCCGTGCAGGGCGCGTCCTGCTTCGGTCCGGCCTACGAGTTCGCCATGCTCCTCGACACCGAGCTCAAGCGTCGCAAGCTGCGCGACCGGGTGCCGATGACCTTCGTCACCTCCGAACCCTATATCGGCCACCTGGGCCTGGACGGGGTCGGCGACACCAAGGGCCTGCTCGAGAGCGAGATGCGCAACCGGCACATCAAGTGGGTGACCAACGCCAAGGTCACCTCGGTGGAAGCGGGCTTGATGCATGTCGAGGAGATCGCCGAGGACGGATCGGTCAAGGCGACCCACGACCTGCCCTTCGCCTTTTCGATGATGCTGCCGGCCTTCCGGGGCGTGGCCGCCGTACGCGGGATCGAGGGTCTGACCAATCCGCGCGGGTTCATCGTGGTGGACAAGCACCAGCGCAACCCGACCTTCCCCAATGTCTTCGCGCTTGGGGTCTGCGTCGCCATCCCCCCCACGGGCAAGACGCCGGTGCCGGTGGGCGTGCCCAAGACCGGCTTCATGATCGAGAGCATGGTCACGGCCATCGCCAAGAATCTCGGCCAGATCATCGACGGTCAGGCCACCACCAACGAAGCTACCTGGAACGCCTTCTGCCTGGCCGACTTCGGCGACGGGGGCGTGGCCTTCGTGGCCCAGCCGCAGATTCCCCCGCGCAACGTCAACTGGTCGGCCGAGGGCAAGTGGGTCCACCTGGCCAAGGTCGCCTTCGAAAAATACTTCCTCGGCAAGATCAAGCGCGGCGAGAGCGAGCCCTTCTACGAGAAGCTCGCCCTGGACGTGATGGGGCTGCGCAAGATCAAGGGCTGAGGCCATAGCGGCCTGGACGCCCGGGCCCAATCTGGAGTTTGAACATGAGTGTCGACCGCATGGTCTTCGTCTTCGCCGGCAGCGTGGTGCTCCTCAGCATCGCCCTGGCCCACTACGTCCATCCCTGGTGGATCGGACTGGCGATCTTCGCCGGCCTGAACATGATCCAGTCGGCCTTCACGGGGTTCTGCCCCGCCGCGATGCTGTTCAAGAAGCTGGGCGCCAAGCCAGGCGTCGCCTTCCGCTAAGCCGGTCCTCCCCGTCGATTTCCGTTGCCACGCTCCGACATTCAGCAAGACTGGGGGCGGACACGATCCCGCCCCGGCCTCGACGCCGCACGGACCGGAGATCGGAGAACAGCAACATAAGGTCCTGGGGAGGATCCGATGGACGCGACTCGGAGAGAGGCGCTGGTCGGCGCTGCGGCGACGGCTGCGATGATGGGGGCTGCGGGACGGGCGAGCGCCGCGCCGAACCTGGGAAGTCCGGTCAAGACCCTGTTCTGGACCGCCAGCGTCACCCCTTGCGACAAGAACCTCAAGTTCGATCCCGGCGCCTTCCGCGACATCCTGGCCTGGTTCAAGCACTGCGGCGCCGACGGGGTGGTCGTGCTGGGCACCAGCGGCGAGTTCCCGTCCTTCTCGGTGGCCGAGCGCCGGCAGATCGCCGAGACGGCCCTGAAGGACAAGAAGGGGCTCAACATCATCATCGGCCCCGGCACGAGCAACATCGCCGAGACCATCGAACTGGCTAAGCACGCGGAGGATCACGGGGCCGACGGCCTGCTGGTGATCCCGCCCTTCTACTATAACGATCCGGCCACGGAGGGTCTGACCCGCTACTATTCGATGCTGTTCGACAAGGTGCGGGTTCCGATCAACCTCTACCATATCCCCGGCACGTCGGAGGCGCCCATCAGCCTGGAGCTGATCAAGAGCCTGGCCCATTATCCGAACCTGGCGGGCATCAAGGATTCCAGCGGCAAGGTCGACGGCTACAAGGCCTTCGTGGAGGCCTTCCCCGACCTCAACATGCGGACCGGAACCAACAACAATCTGGAGCAGGCCTTCGACCACGGCATGGGGGCGATCCTGGCCGACGGCAACGTCTTCACCAAGCTCTGCGCCGACGTCTTCACCGCCTGGCGGGCCAAGCAGGACTACAGGCCGGCCCTGGAGAAGCTGCGCACCGTGCAGCGGGACATGCGCGGCATGGGGATCAATTCCTATGGCCCCATGAAGTACGCCCTCAGCCTGCAGATGGGCGGGCCACAGACCTATCAGCGGCCGCCGCACCTGGACGTCACGCCCGAACAGAAGGCCGCGATCAAGTCGGCCCTCGACAAGATCAAGGACATGGCCTGACCGCGGGCCGGGGAAACGACAATGACGCCGATCCGCATCGCCGGGGCCGCCCTGGCCGCCCTGCTGCTCGCCTCCACCGCCACCGCCCAGACCAAGGACGTGGAGTGGCCCACCTACACCGCCGACCTGGCGGGCAGCCGCTACCGGCCGCTGGACCAGATCAACGCCAGCAACTTCAAGGACCTGGAGGTCGCCTGGCGGTTCAAGACCGACGCCATCGGCAACCGGCCGGAGTTCAAGCTGGAGGGCACCCCGCTGATGGTGGGCGGGGTGGTCTACGCCACAGCCGGCTCCCGGCGTGGGGTGGTCGCCCTGGACGCCGCGACCGGCGAGCTGTTGTGGATGCACTCCGAACACGAGGGCGCGCGGGCCGGCGCCTCTCCCCGGCAGCTGTCGGGGCGTGGGCTCTCCTACTGGAGCCACGGCGACCAGCAGCGCATCCTCTATGTGACCACCGGCTATCGGCTGATCTCGCTGGACGCGAAGACGGGTCAGCCGGTGGCGGACTTCGGGACCGCCGGGGCCGTGGACCTGAAGCAGGACTTCGACCAGGAGATCTGGCCCGACCTGGTGAACGGCGAGGCCGGCTACCACGCCGCCCCGGTGATCGCGGGCAACACCATCATCATCGGCACCGCCTTCCGCGAGGGCTTCACCCCGGCGCGCAAGGCCAACACCAAGGGCTATGTGCGCGCCTATGACGTGCGCACCGGCAAGCGGCTGTGGACCTTCCACACCATCCCGCAGAAGGGCGAGTACGGGTACGACACCTGGCTGAACGGCTCGGCGGAGACCACGGGCAACACCGCCGTCTGGACCCAGATCACCCTCGATGAGGGCTTGAACACCGCCTATCTGGCGGTGGAGTCGCCCACCAGCGACTTCTACGGCGGCCACCGGCCGGGCAATGGCCTCTATGGCAACAGCCTGGTGGCCGTCGACCTGACGACGGGCCAACGCAAGTGGCACTTCCAGGTCATCCACCACGAGATCTGGGACTACGACAACTCCTCGGCCCCGCTGCTGATGGACATCAAGGTCAAGGGCAAGGCCATCAAGGCCGTGGCCCTGCCCAGCAAGCAGGGCTTCCTCTATGTCTTCGACCGCGTCACCGGGAAGCCGGTCTGGCCGATGCCAGAGACCAAGGTTCCCAAGGGCGACGTGCCGGGCGAGTGGTATGCGCCGACCCAGCCGATTCCGAGCAAGCCGCCGGCCTATGCCCGCAACGGCGTGGCCGAGAGCGACCTGATCGACTTCACGCCTGAACTGCGCGCCAAGGCCCTGGCGCTCGCCAAGACCTACAAGCTGGGGCCGGTCTACACGCCGCCGGTGGTGAGCCAGAAGCCGGGGCCCCTGGGCCTGCTGAGCTACTCCGCGCAGGGCGGCACCAACTGGCCGGGGGGCTCCTTCGATCCGGAGACCCACATCGCCTACATCTATGCCTGCAACGCCTGCCTGGGGGCCTATGGCCTGCAGCCGGCGCCGCAAGGGATGAGCGACCTTTCCTGGGTGGTGGGCGTCGCCGGCCAGCCGGTGGTGATGATCAAGGGGCCCGGCGACGGAGTGGGCGCCGACGCCCCGCCCCCGCCGAAGACCCCACCCTCCGCCAACGCGGGCACGGGCCGGCTGACGGTGGACGGACTGCCGCTGCTGAAGCCGCCCTATTCGACCATCAGCGCCATCAACCTCGATAGCGGCGACATCATCTGGCAGGTCCCGGCCGGCGAGACCCCGGACTTCATCCGCAACAACCCGGCGCTGAAGGGGCTGAACATCCCGCGCACCGGCCAGAGCGGCTACCAGATCGGCACCCTGGTGACCAAGTCGCTGGTGATCGCCGGCGACGGCCTGGTGACCACCACGGCCGACCATCCGCGCGGGGCGATGCTGCGGGCTTATGACAAGGCCACCGGCAAGGAGGTGGGCGCCGTCTGGATGCCGGCCCCGCAGTCGGGCTCGCCCATGACCTACAGCCTGAACGGCAAGCAGTACCTGATCGTGGCGGTGAGCGGCGGCGCCTATTCGGGCGAGTACATCGCCTACACCCTGCCGTCGGCGGACTAGGACCATGGGCAAGCACATGGCTCTGCTGGGCGCGGTGGCGGCAGGGGCGATCGCCCTGGTCGCCGCCGGCCGGCCCCTGGCCCAGGACGCGCCCCGCTCGGTCTGGGACGGGGTCTATACCGAGGCGCAAGCCGAGCGGGGCCAGACGGCCTACGCCCAGGCCTGCGGCATGTGCCACGGGGTGGGGCTGACGGGTCTGGGGGAAGCCAAGCCGCTGACCGGGCCGGAGTTCCTGTCCAACTGGAACGGCCTGACCCTGGGCGACCTGTTCGACCGCATCCGCACCACCATGCCGCTGAACAAGCCGCGGTCGCTCACCAAGGAGCAGTACGCCGACATCCTGGCCTATCTGCTGAAGTTCGACGGCTTCCCGGCGGGGCAGGGCGAACTGCCGGCCAGGACCGAGATGCTGGCCGGCCTGACCATCGACGCCTTCAAGCCCAGCGCGGCGCTGTGGGTCACCGGTGCGGCGGTAGATGCCGCGGCCACCGTCGCGGGTCCCAACGGCGCGCCCAATCCCTATGTCGCGCAGGCGGGCTTCCTGAAGATGCCGCCGGGCCGGACCATGGGCTCCTCCAGCGCCGTGGCCGTCGACAGCCGCGGCCAAATCTGGGTGGCCGAGCGGTGCGGGGCCAACAACTGCGCCGGCAGCCCCCTCGATCCGATCCTGGAGTTCGACGCCAAGGGGAGTTTCATCAAGGCCTTCGGCGGCGGCCTGCTGCTGTTCCCGCACGGCATGTTCATCGACGCCCGCGACCACATATGGCTCACCGACGGCCATTCGGACGGGACCAAGGGGGCCCAGGTCTTCGAGTTCGACACCTCGGGCAAGCTGCTGCGGACCCTGGGCAAGGCCGGGGTCTCCGCCGAGGGACCTGACAGCTTCGCAGAGCCCAACGCCGTGCTGGTCACCAGGGACGGGACCATCTTCGTCGCCGACGGCCACACCCCGAACAAGGGCGCGGCGCGCATCGTCAAGTTCGACAGGACCGGCAAGTTCCTCAAACAGTGGGGCGGCCACGGCGCGGGGCCCGGCCAGCTCGATGTGCCCCATACGCTCGCCATGGACTCGCAGGGCCGCCTCTTCGTCGGGGACCGCTGGAACAACCGCATCCAGATCTTCGATCAGGAGGGCAGGCTGCTGGCGGTCTGGGACCAGTTCAGCCGGCCAAGCGGGATGTTCATCGATCGCAAGGACGTCCTCTACGTCGCCGACTCGGAGTCCCGCACGCCGGAGGGCTACGGCCACCATCCGGGCTGGGCGCGCGGCATCCGGATCGGCAGCGCCAAGACGGGCGCCGTCACCGCCTTCATCCCCGACACCGAACCCAACCCCGACAAGGGCGCCACCAGCGGCGCCGAGGGGATCTGGGTCGATGGCCGGGGCGTGGTCTACGGCGCCCAGGTGCAGCAGAGGGCGGTGGTGCGCTACCGGCGGCCCTAGGCGGGTCTGGCGGCCAGGGCGGCGAAGGCGGAATAGAACACCTCGTCGGGGACCAGGTCCGGGGTCATGAACCGCTGGAAGAGCAGCCCCTCGGTGAGGGCGTGGATCACCACCACCAGGACCTCCGGGGGCATGGGGCTGTCGCCCGGCTTCATGACGCTGCGCAGCCACGCCGCGCCGCCGGCATAGCTCTGAGCCGTGATCGCCCGCACCTGGGCCCGGGCCTCCTCGTGGGTCAGGGTATGGGCCATGCCGCTCAGGCGGGCGGCGGCGGCGTCCTGGCGGATGGGGATGGCGGCCAGGGTCGCCTCGGCGAAGGCTCGCATCATCTCGGCGAAGGTCGCGCCGGGCCGGATCTTGGGCTTGATCGGCGCCCAGTCAGTCTGGGCGATGGCCATGAACAGGTCCTGGCGGTTCTTGAAGTTTCCGTAGATCGCCCCGCTGGTCATGCCGGCGCGTCGCGCCACCTCCTCCATGGTGACGGCGTCGAAGCCCTTCTCCCGGGCCAGCTCCCGGGCGGCCTGCATCAGGGCGGCGCGGGTGCGGGCGCGCTTGTCGCCCTTGGGCCTGCGGCGGGTCTCTTCGCTCATGGCGGGGAATCTAGGGCGTTGCCAATTAATAGGAAGTCTATTTTATAGGATTCCTATATTTTGGAGTCGGGGTCATGGACGCGATCGAGGCGGCGATGCAGGCCGTGGTGGACGCCGACGAACTGGCCGGCGTCGTCACCCTGGTCTGGCGGGACGGGGCGGCCAAGGTCGCCGCCGTGGGCTGGCGCGACCTCGAAGCCGGCCTGCCGATGCAGCGGGACTCCATCTTCCGCATCGCCTCGATGTCCAAGCCCATCGTCTCGGCCGCGGCCATGACGATGCTGGAGGAGCGGCGGTTTTCCCTGGAGGATCCGATCTCCCGGGTGGCGCCGGAGTTCCTGCGGATGCGGGTGCTGCGCGATACCGACGGGCCGCTTGAGGACACCGTCCCCGCCGACCGCCAGATCACCTTCGACGACCTGCTGACCCACCGGGCGGGCCTGACCCAGGCGGGGTTCCAGTCCGGCCCCATCGATGCGGCGCACCGCGAGGCCCTGGGGCCCGACCTCGAGAGTCCGCTGTCGCCGGACGCCTGGATCGCCGCCCTGGCGAGCCTGCCGCTGATCGGCCAGCCGGGGGCGGCCTTCACCTATGGCCGCTCCACCGACCTGCTGGGTCTGCTGCTCGCCCGCATGGAGGGCGCAAGCTTGGAGGAGGTGCTGCGCCACCGGGTGTTCGAGCCCCTGGGCATGACCGACACCGGCTTTTCCGTGCCGCCGGAGAAGCGCCATCGCAGGGCGGGATTCTACGGCTTCGACATGACCGGCAAGCTGAAGAAGCTCGCCGCGCCGCCCGGTGGCGTGGCCCTGGCCGAGCGCCCCGACGACATGGAATTCGCCTCCGGTGGGGCGGGCCTGTGGTCGACGGTGGACGACTACCTGGCCTTCGCCCGCGTGTTCGTGGACCCGTCGGTGAAGCTGCTGTCGCCGGAGACGCTCGCCCTGATGACCACCAACCGGCTGACCGACCCCCAGCGGCTGGGGGCCAGCATGTTCGGCATGCCGACCTTCGGGACCGGCTCGGGCTTCGGCCTCGGCGTCGCCGTCACCCTCGATCCCGCCACCGCCCCGGTGATGCGCGGCAAGGGCGGCGTGGGCACGGTGGGCTGGCCCGGCGCCTATGGCGGCTGGTGGCAGGCCGACCCCACCAACGGCTCGGTGGCCATCCTGCTGATGCACAACATGCTGGAACTGGAACAACTCACAGCCGGCTACGGCCTGGGCGGCTACGGCGCGATCATGGAGTTCCACGCCCTGGCGACCGCCGCATAGCAAAAACGGCCCGGAGCGTGAGCTCCGGGCCGTCCTGTGTCGTCCGTGGTTCAGGTCGCGGCTTAGGCGAACTGGCCCATGGTGTTGTGGACGCCGCCGGCCTTCAGGGCCGCTTCGCCGGCGAAGTATTCCTTGTGGTCGTCGCCGATGTCGGAGCCCGACATGTTCTGGTGCTTCACGCAGGCGATCCCTTCGCGGATCTCCTTGCGCTGGACGTTCTTCACGTAGCCCAGCATGCCCTGCGAGCCGAAGTATTCCTTGGCCAGGTTGTCCGTGGACAGGGCCGCGGTGTGGTAGGTCGGCAGGGTGATCAGGTGGTGGAAGATGCCCGCGCGCTTGGCGCCGTCCGCCTGGAAGGTGCGGATGCGTTCGTCGGCTTCGATGGCCAGTTCGGTGTTGTCGTAGTCGACGCTCATCAGCTTGTCGCGGTCATAGGCCGAGACGTCCTTACCGGCCGCCTTGTAGGCGTCATAGACCTGCTGGCGGAAGTTCAGGGTCCAGTTGAAGGACGGGCTGTTGTTGTAGACCAGCTTGGCGTTGGGGATCACCGCGCGGACGCGGTCCATCATGCCGGCGATCTGCTCGACGTGGGGCTTCTCGGTTTCGATCCACAGCAGGTCGGCGCCGTTCTGCAGCGAGGTGATCGAGTCCAGGACGCAGCGGTCTTCACCGGTGCCTTCGCGGAACTGGAACAGGTTCGACGGCAGACGCTTCGGACGCAGCAGCTTGCCGTTGCGGTTCAGGACCACGTCGCCGTTCTTCATGTCGCCCGGCGCAACCTCTTCGCAGTCGAGGAAGCTGTTGTACTGGTCGCCCAGGTCGCCCGGGGTGGTGGAGACGGCGATCTGCTTGGTCAGGCCGGCGCCGAGCGAGTCGGTGCGGGTGACGATGACGCCGTCCTCGACGCCCAGCTCGAGGAAGGCGTAGCGGCAGGCGCGGACCTTCTGCAGGAAGTCCTCGTGCGGCACGGTGACCTTGCCGTCCTGGTGACCGCACTGCTTTTCGTCGGAGACCTGGTTTTCGATCTGCAGGGCGCAGGCGCCGGCCTCGATCATCTTCTTGGCCAGCAGGTAGGTGGCTTCGGCGTTGCCGAACCCGGCGTCGATGTCGGCGATCACCGGCACGACGTGGGTCTGGTAGTTGTCGACGGCGTCGATGATGGCCTTTTCCTTGGCCTTGTCGCCGGCCGCGCGGGCGGCGTCGAGGTCGCGGAACATCATGCCCAGCTCACGGGCGTCGGCCTGGCGCAGGAAGGTGTAGAGCTCTTCGATCAGGGCCGGCACCGAGGTCTTCTCGTGCATCGACTGGTCGGGCAGGGGACCGAACTCGGAACGCAGGGCGGCGACCATCCAGCCGGACAGGTAGAGGTAGCGGCGGTCGGTGGTGCCGAAGTGCTTCTTGATGGAGATCAGCTTCTGCTGGCCGATGAAGCCGTGCCAGCAGCCCAGGGACTGGGTGTACATGGACGGGTCGGCGTCATAGGCCGCCATGTCCTTGCGCATGATGCCGGCGGTGTAGCGGGCGATTTCCAGGCCGGTCTTGAAGCGGTTCTGGACGCGCATGCGGGCCACCGACTCCGCGTCGATGGCGGCCCAGGGGCCCTTCTTGGAGTCGATGAGCTGGCTCATCTGGATGATGTGGTCTTGGTACGCCATGGGTGCCTCGGTGCGAGAGGTGAAGTTGAGCGGGCCGTACCAAGCCCCTTTGACCCTGTGGAGTCGCTCCGAGGTCTAGCTGTCAATCTTTACAGGAAATGCTTGTCATGATGTAATGTCACGACAACAGGACTTGTAATTAACGTGGCCGCTGAACGTCGCCTCTATGTGGGTCCGAGCCTGCGCCGTCTGCGCCGCGACCTGGGCCTGACCCAGGCCGACATGGCCAGCGACCTGGAGGTCTCGGCCTCCTATGTCGCCCTGCTGGAGCGCAACCACCGGCCGCTGAGCGCCGAGATGCTGCTGCGTCTGGCCCAGACCTACAAGCTGGACATGACCACCCTGGTGGGCAGCAGCGGCGCCGACGAGACCGCCCGGCTGCAGGCGGTGCTGAAGGACCCGATGTTCGCCGACATCGACCTCCCGGCCCTGGAGACCTCTGACCTGGCCGGCAACTTCCCCGGCATCACCGAGGCCCTGCTGCGGCTCTACACCACCTATCGCGAGGAGCAGCTGGCCCTGGCCGACCGCGGGGCCGAAACCCACGAGACCGGCGGGGAGGGCAGCGACGCCACCGACCCGGTCGCCGAGTCCCGCCGTTTCCTGGCCGCGCGGCGCAACAGCTTCCCCAGCCTGGACGACGCCGCTGAGCGCATCGCCCAGGCCGTCGCCGGCCACGACAACCTGGTGAGCTACCTGAAGGCCCGGCACGGCCTGCGCACCCGGCGCCTGCCCTCCAACGTCATGGTGGGCTCGATCCGCCGGCTGGACTGGCACCGCAAGGAGATCCTGCTGGACGATGGCTTGGACACCGCCAGCCAGATGTTCCAGCTGGCCCTGCAACTGGCCTATCTGGAGATGCGCGAGGAGATCGACGCGGTGCTGGAGGGCGGGACCTTCGTCACCGACAGCGGCGAGCGCCTGACCCGCCGGGCCCTGGCCAGCTATGCGGCCGCCGCGGTGATCATGCCCTATTCGGCCTTCGCCCGGGCCGTGGAGGCCCGGCGTTACGATGTCGAGGCCCTGGCCCGCCAGTTCGGCGCCAGCTTCGAGCAGACGGCGCACCGGCTCACCACCCTGCAGAAGCCGGGGCAGGAGCGGGTGCCGTTCTTCTTCATCCGGGTCGATCCGGCCGGCAACGTCTCCAAGCGCCTGGACGGGGCGGGCTTCCCCTTCGCCCGCCACGGCGGCGGCTGCCCCCTGTGGTCGGTGCACCAGGTGTTCCGCACCCCGCGCCAGATCGTCACCCAGTGGCTGGAGCTGCCCGACGGCCAGAGGTTCTTCTCCATCGCCCGCACGGTGACCGCCGGGGGCGGCGCCTTCGGCAGCGCCCGGGTGGAGCGGGCCATCGCGCTCGGCTGCGCCGCCGAGCATGCCGGGAAACTGGTCTACACCCAGGACCAGCCGGGGTTCGGGGCGGAGGCCGCCACCCCCATCGGGGTCACCTGCCGCCTGTGCCACCGCACCGAATGCACGGCCCGATCGGCGCCCCCCATCGGCCGCCAGATCCTGCCCGACGACATCCGGCGCACCAGCCTGCCCTTCGGCTTCTCCGACAGCTGAAACTTCGGGCGTCCTGAAAATTGGGGGCTTCAAAGCGGCGCGCTTCCGTGCAGTAAAGCGGCCGGTGAGTGGGGCGTGTCGCCGGTGCGGCGGGCCCCTTGACGCCCAATTTGAGAGCCCGGTACGGACATGGACATCAGCAACGCCCTTTCGGTCGACGACATCCTGCACGCCTTCGTGGAACAGGAACTGCTCATCGGAACCGGGGTAGAGGCCCCGAAATTCTGGGCGTCCCTGGAAACCATCCTGGCCGATTTCACCCCGCGCAACGCCGAGCTGCTGGCCCGTCGTGACGCCTTGCAGAACCAGATCGACGCCTGGTGGAAGGCGCGCAAGGGCAAGGATTTCAGCGTCGCCGAGGAGACCGCCTTCCTGCGCGAGATCGGCTATCTGCTGCCCGAGCCCGCCCCCTTCGAGATCAGCACCGTCAACGTCGATCCGGAGATCGCCAAGGTCGCCGGTCCGCAGCTCGTCGTGCCGGTTTCGAACGGCCGGTTTGCGCTGAACGCCGCCAACGCCCGCTGGGGCAGCCTCTATGACGCCCTCTACGGCACCGACGCCCTGGAGCCGCCGACCGGCGGCAAGGGCTATGACCCGGTGCGGGGGGCCAAGGTTGTCGCCTTCGCCCGCGGCTTGCTCGACCGCGTCGTCCCCCTGGCGAGCGGGTCGCATTCCGACGCCGCCGGCTACGCCGTGAAGGACAAGGCCCTCGTCGTCAGCCTGAAGGACGGGTCGACCACCGGCCTGAAGGACGCCGCCCAGTTCGCCGGCTGGCGTGGGACCGCCGAGGCGCCTGAAGGCGTGCTGCTGGCCCACAACAGCCTGCACCTGGAGATCCAGATCGACCGCAGCCACAACATCGGCAAGGACGACGCGGCCGGCGTCTCCGACGTGCTGGTGGAGGCCGCGCTCACCGCCATCCAGGACTGCGAGGACTCCGTCGCCGCCGTGGACGCCGAGGACAAGGCCCAGGTCTACCGCAACTGGCTGGGCCTGATGCGGGGCGACCTGTCGGCCAGCTTCGTCAAGGCCGGCCAGACCGAGACCCGCCGCCTCGACGCCGACCGCACCTACGCCTCGGCCCAGGGCGGCGAACTGACCCTGCGCGGCCGCAGCCTGATGCTGGTGCGCAATGTCGGCCACCACATGCTCACCGACATGGTCCGCCTGAACGGCCAGCCGGTGTTCGAGACCGTGGTGGACGCGCTGATCACCGTCACCGCGGCCCTGCACGACATCAAGGGCGCGCGCCGCAACAGCCCGGCCGGTTCGGTCTATGTGGTGAAGCCCAAGATGCACGGGCCCGACGAGGTGGCGCTCGCCGTGCGCCTGTTCGACCTGGTGGAGGACGCCCTGGGTCTGGCGCGCAACACCGTCAAGCTGGGCATCATGGACGAGGAGCGTCGCACCAGCGCCAACCTGGCGGCCTGCATCCACGCCGCCCGCGAGCGGATCGTGTTCATCAACACCGGCTTCCTCGACCGCACCGGCGACGAGATCCACACCGCCATGGAAGCGGGACCCGTGGTCCGCAAGGACGCCATCAAGGCCGAGCCCTGGCTGCCGGCCTATGAGAAGCGCAACGTCGAGATCGGCCTGGCCACCGGCTTCCCGGGAAAGGCGCAGATCGGCAAGGGCATGTGGGCGGCGCCCGACCAGATGGCGAACATGCTGGCGACCAAGGTCGGTCACCCCAAGGCCGGCGCCAACACGGCCTGGGTGCCGTCGCCCACGGCCGCGGTGCTGCACGCCCTGCACTATCATGAGGTGGACGTGCCGGCCCTGCAGACCACCATGGCTGCCGCCAAGTCCGTCACCGGCCTGGACGACCTGCTCACCCCGCCGCTCGCCCGCTCCAACTGGAACGCCGAGGACATCGCCCAGGAGCTGGACAACAACGCCCAGGGCATCCTGGGCTACGTGGTCCGCTGGATCGACCAGGGCGTCGGCTGCTCCAAGGTGCCCGACATCCATGATGTCGGCCTCATGGAGGACCGCGCCACCCTGCGGATCTCCAGCCAGCACATCGCCAACTGGCTGCATCACGGGGTCTGCGACGAGGCCCAGGTCCGCGAGACCTTCGCCCGCATGGCCAAGGTGGTGGACGGCCAGAACGCCGGCGACGCCCTCTACCAGCCCATGGCCGGCAATCCCGACAGCGTGGCCTATCAGGCGGCCCTGGAGCTGGTCTTCGAGGGCCGCGCCCAGCCCAACGGCTATACCGAGCACATCCTCACGCGCCGCCGCCGCGAGCGTAAGGCCCAGCTCGCTGGAGGCTAGGCCAGGCCGAGGGCGCGCTTCATGGCCTTGATGTTGCCGCGGCAGAACTTGGTGAGCGCCTCGGTGGCCTCGGCCAGCTTGTCGGGGTCCTTGGGCGTGAACTTCACCCGCAGCTCCAGGGTGGAGCTGTCGGGCCCCGTCGGCTTGACCGAGACGGTGGAGAAGTAGGCGTCCATGTCGGGACGATCGAGGGTGTAGGTGTAGTGGTGCGGGCCCTCGTCGGTGAGCAGCTCCTTCACGGTGCGGCCGCCCGGCATGGTCAGGGTCCGGACCTGGCCCTGGGGCGTCACTTCGGTGCTCTCGGCCTCCACCACGGTGGCCCACTTGCGGATGCCGGAGAAATCCCCGACCACCCGCCAGACGGCGTCGGCGCTCATCGGCAGGTCTTCGCTGGCGTTGACGTCGTGCATGGCGGGCTCCTCAAGGGTCGGGGCGCGGCCCCAGTTTGGCGCAGAGACTTTACCTCGGCCGCCGTTCCGTCAACGATCCACCCCCGCCGTCCCGCGCCGGGGAGGGTGAGACAGGCCCGACATGTCCCCGCCCGCCCCGCTTCCGCAGACCATCGACACCGTCATCATCGGCGGTGGCCAGTCGGGGCTGGCGGTGAGCTGGCATCTGGGCCGGCTGGGCCGCGAGCATGTGATCCTCGAGCGCGCCCGGGTGGCCGAGCGCTGGCGCAGCGAGCGCTGGGACAGCCTGGCCTTCCAGTTTCCCAACTGGCTGCTGCAGCTGCCGGGGTTTTCCTATGCCGGGCCGGACCCGGAGGGGTTCGCCTCCCGGGACGAGGTGGTGGCCTTCATCGAGGCCTATGCGGCGAGCTTTGACGCGCCCCTGCGGTGCGGGGTGTCGGTGGACGCCCTGGGCCGGGACGAGGCGGGCGGCTTCCGGCTGGAGACGTCGGACGGCGTGGTGTCGGCGGCCAATGTGGTGATCGCCACCGGCCCCTATCAGCGGCCGGCGATCCCGGCGGCCCTGGCCGAGGCGGTGGGTGAGGTCTTCCAACTCCACGCGGCGGCCTATCGCAATCCCGGCGCCCTGCCGCGGGGCGCGGTGCTGGTGGTGGGGGCGGGCGCCTCGGGCGCCCAGATCGCCGAGGACCTGCTGCGGGCGGGGCGGCGGGTCTATCTTGCGGTGGGAACCCATCGGCGGGCGCCGCGCCGCTATCGGGGCCGGGACTTCGCCTTCTGGGAGTTCGCCATCGGCGCCTTCGACCAGGGGATCGACCAGCGGGCGCCGGGGACGGTGCCGCCGCTGCTGACCGGTGTCGACGGCGGTCGCGACATGGACCTGCGCCAGCTCGGCCGCCAGGGCGTGACCCTGCTGGGGCGGTTGACCGGCGGGGGCGAGGGACGCCTGGCCTTCGCCGACGACCTGGCGGCCAGCCTGGCCAAGGGCGAGGCGGAGTACGCCGCCTTCCTCGCCGCCGCCGACGCCCATGCGCGGGCGGCGGGCCTGGATCTTCCCGAGGAGTCGGTGACGTTGCAGACCGACGACCTGCCCGCGCCCTTGCGGGAGCTCGACCTGGCGGAGGCCGGCGTGGGCGCGGTGATCTGGGCCACCGGCTACCGCTACGACTTCGGCTGGGTCGATCTGCCGATCTTCGCCGACCCTCGCACCCGGGCCCTGCCGGCCCACCGGCGCGGCGTCACGGCGGTCCCCGGCGCCTATCTCATCGGCCTGCCCTGGCTGTCGAAGCGCAAGTCCTCGCTGATGGCCGGCATGGGAGAGGACGCCGCCTTCGTGGCCGAGCACCTGGTGGGGCGGAGCTAGTCCGGGGACGCCTCAGATGGCTCTCGAACGGCCTTCCCAATAGGGCGCGCGCACCTTGTTGCGCTGGATCTTGCCGGCCTCGCTGCGGGGCAGGGCCTCGACGAAATCGACGGCGCGCGGGACCTTGAACTTGGCCACCACCTGGGCGGCGTAGTCGAGGATTTCGCGCTTGAGCGCCTCGCTCGGCTCGAAGCCGGGTTTGAGCTGGATGACCGCCCGCACCTCCTCGCCCCATTCCTCGTGCGGCACGCCGACGGTGCAGCTGTCCTCCACCGCCGGGTGCTTGATCAGCTCGTTGTCGATCTCCTGGGGGTAGATGTTCACCCCGCCGGCGATGATGGTCTCGGCGCTCCGCCCGGTGAGGAAGAGCCAGTCGTCCTCGTCCAGGTAGCCGACATCGCCCATGGTGAAGTAGCCGTCCTTGCGGTTGGCCTCGGTCTTGGTGTCGTCCTTGTAGTAACTGAAGCCGCCCTGGTCGCTGAGGCTCATATAGATGGCGCCCGGAACGCCGGGCGGGCACTCCTGGCCGGTCTCGTCGAGGATCTTGGCGGCGTCCTTGTGCGGTCGCCGTCCGACCGTTCCCGGACGCTTCAGCCAGTCTTCGGAGCTGACGGTGAAGCCCACGCCGCCCTCGGAGCCGGCGTAGTATTCGAACAGTTTGGGCCCGATCCATTCGATCATGGCGCGCTTCACCTCCGGCGGGCAGGGCGCCGCGCCATGGGTGATGCGCTTGAGCGAGCTGAGGTCGTACCTGGCGCGCACCTCTTCGGGCAGGGCCAGCATCCGCTGGAACATGATCGGCACGAAGTGGCCGCGGGTGACCTTCTGGTCCTGGATGGTGCGCAGCACCAGTTCGGTGTCCCACCTGTCGATCAGGACGGTGGGCACGCCGTTGTTCAGGGCCCGGCGGATGTCTCCGGCCAAGGGGGAGGCGTGATAGGCCGGGCCGGTGCAGATGTGTTTGTCCACGGCGCGGTCGTAGATCGCGTCATAACCCCCGACCGCCTGGGCGTTGGGCTTGTAGACCCCCTTCGGACGGCCCGTGGTGCCCGAGCTGTAGAGCATGGTGGAGCCGCGCACCGGATCGGTGAGATCCTCGCCCGGCAGGTCGTCGATGGCCTCATAGGCCAGGAACCCCGGCAGGTCGCCGCCGATGGAGACCTTCAGCCGGAGCTGGGGACATTGCGAGGCGGCCTCCAGGGCGCCCGGCGCACGGGTGTCGGCGAACAGCGCCCGGGCCTCGCAGTTGTCGATCACATAGGCGATCTCTTCGGGCTTCAGGTGCCAGTTCACCGGCGTCATTCGGAAGCCGCCGCGCAGGGCGGCGAAGAGGACGTCGGCGAACTCCATCCGGTTGGTGCAGAGCAGGGCGACGGCGTCGCCGGCCCGTAGCCCGTGGGCCCGCATAAGCCGCACCAGGCGGTTGGCGTTGGCGTTCAGCTCGCCGAAGGTCCGCGTGCGGCCGTCCAGCCCTTCATGGACCGCGACCCTGTCCGGCCACTCCTGAGCCCAGACGGCGGTGGCCATGCCGGCCTCGACGGCGGTCTCCACGCGGGCCTTGAGATCGTCGCTCGTGAGCGTGTCGGTCATGCCGTCTCTCCCGGGACGCTCGTTAATTCTCGGCCCAGAGGGGCGAGGAGGCCTTCATCGCGCGGATCATGAAGGTGACGCTGGCCACGTCCCTGCCGGTCTCGCGATCGGCGATATCGACGTCGTACCAGGCGTTCTCGGTGCGCGGGCTCTCGGTGATCTTGCGCATGGTTGTGCGGCCGACATAGTCACGGTCGGCCAGGAGGGGACCGGCCAGTTGCCGCACCTCCAGCGCGCCGAACAGGCCGACATAGGGCTGCTTGGACTTGGCCAGGACGAAGGGCCGGCTCATGTGCGCCAGGCGGATGACGTGGGCCGGCGACAGCACCCCCTTCTCGTCATAGATCGCCAGCCGTTCGGTGATGCGCTCGAGGGAGGCGTCATAGCTCTCCCGGCTGACCTTCATCGGGATGTCGCTGGTGGTGTCGCCCACCTTGAGGTCGGCGTAGATGCGCAAGGCCGCTGGGTCGGCCGGTGTCTGCTCGGTCATGCGGCGCAGCACCTCGGAGCCGGTGTCCGGGGCCCTGGCCGAGGCCGTGCCGACGCAGACCTGTTGGCCGGCGCGGTTGAACATCTGCAGGCGGGCCCGCTGCGCGCCCGGATGAACCACGGCCTGGACCTCCTCCTTGTCCACCGTCGCCTGGGCGAAGTGCAGGGAGATGTCGCCGGTCTCGAACCAGGCCTCGCCATAGAGCTCCAGCAGCATGGGAACGAACTGGTCCATGTGGACCGAGCCCGGGACGGTGCCGCCCTTGAAGCCCAGCTTGGAGGCGACCTCGTCGTTGTGGATCGAGCCCGGGGCGGCCTGGAAGCCGTTGTGCGGCGCCCGGAAGGGGCCGGTGATCTGATCCTGGGTGGTCGCGTCGGTCATGGACGTGTTCCTTTGCGAAGGCGGCGTCAGAGCCCGCCCATCATCTCTTCGAAATTGGCGCGATAGAAGGCGTCGCGGTCGGCCTCGCCGAGGTCGCCGAAGGTGCGCTCGAACCGGCCGATAGGGTCGTTGGTCCCCTCCGGGTGCGGGTAGTCGCTGGAGAACATGTAGAGGTCGGCGCCGCTGTCGCGGATCAGGTAGCCGGCGTCCTCGCCCGGGAAGGGCGTGAACTTCACCTGGCGGCGGATGATCTCCGACGGCTTGGCCGACAGGGCCTGCAGGTAGGGGTCGGTGCGGCCGAAGGACCGCGCGCCCATGTCCATCTGCCGCAGGAAGCCCGGCACCCAGTAGGCGCCGTATTCGATCACGCCGCCCTTGAGCTCCGGCAGGCGGTCGAAGAGGCCGTCATAGACCAGGGCCCCGAGGAACATCTCGGCCGAGTGGGGCAGGGCGACATAGTCCTTGAACCGCAGGTTCTCGCCGCCGCCGTGCAGGTCCGGCGACCTGGCCTTGCCGTTGTTGACGTATTCCTGCGGCAGGGTGCGAGATCCCGCGCCGATGTGCAGGACGAAGGGGATCTTCTTGGCGGCCAGAAGGGCCCAGAAGGGGTCGAGGTCCGGGTGGCCCGGCGACTTGTCGCCGGCCGCCGTCGACGGCACCCAGATCGCCTTGCAGCCCAGGCGGATGGCCTCCTGGGCCTCCTCGAGCGCGCGGGCCGGATTGTCCAGCGGCACATAGGCGACCCCCAGCAGGCGCGGGTCGCTGCAGAAGCTGGCCATGGCGCGGTTGGCGGCCCGCGCCCCGGCATAGAGCACGTCCTCGTCCTTGGTGGTGCGGAAGGGGCGCAGGGCGGAGGTGGGGAAGACCAGCTGGCTGGCGAAGCCCAGCTCCTCGATGGCCCGGACGCGCTCGGCGGTGTCGCAGGAGCCGTAGGCCAGGCGGCCCTTGGGGCCGGCGATCAGGCCCTCGATCACCTTCTCTTTCGGCGCCTCCACGGGCGGCCGGGTCGAGGGCGGATCGCGGCGCAACAGGCGGTCCTTCATCGCCCCCTCGGCGAAGGGCACAAGCCAGTCGGCCGGCTCCATGACGTGGCTGTCGGCGTCGTGGAACACCCGTCCCGCAGCATAGGGCATGCCGGCTCCTCCCTGTCTTCTTATGCGCCAAGCATGGCGCCGGCGATCCGGTCAGACAACCGCTTTAATGACATTCGCACTATCGTCGCGGCGCCGGGAGGCGTCCGGAACCGGGCGCCTCATCGGCCCCGGTGGCGCTAGACTGCGGTTCGACGGTCGAATCGGAACGGCGGACCCATGAGCGATCACTCGACAGTTCGGCGGACGCGCCCTTGGCCGTGACCTCGAGGCGACCGCGAAGGGGTCTTCGGCTGCCGCCGCGGGAACGTCGGGAGCTCCTGCTGGATGTCGCCGCCGAGCGGATCCTGGAGCAAGGCGTCCTGCCGATCGCCGTCGAGGAATTGGCCCAGGCGGCGAAGGTCAGCAAGGCGCTGGTCTATCGCTATTTCCCCGAGCGCCATGACCTCTACAACGCCCTGCTGGAACGCGCCCTGGATCAGGTCGCCGGGACCCTGGAGGCCGCGGCCGAGGCGCCGGACCTGGCGTCGGCGGCGGGGGACGTGGCCGAGGTCTATTATCGCCATGTGGCCCGGACGGGGCCCCTCATCCAGGTCATCCTGCGGGACCGCTTCATGGCGGGGCATGTCTCGCCCCGCGCCGCCGCCGTCCGGGCGCGGGTGGCGCGGCGCCTGGCGCGCAAGGCGCGCGACGCCTTGGGCCTGGACCTGCGGGAGGCCATCGCCTGCGTCAGCATCGGCATGACCATGCCGGAGGAATGCGGGCGCCTGGCCTTCCAGGGGGAGCTCGACCTGGAGCGCGGCGCCCTGTTGTGCCGCGAACTGGTCCTAGGCGTCCTCGACGTCGCCGGCCGGCGGAGCCTGGAAGCGGGCCGCTAGCCTGCGATTGCCCGTTTCGACGATCTCGGCCGCCAGGATCTCAGCCAGCGCCAGATCCAGACGTCCGCGCGCCAGGATGCGGCCGGTGCGGAGCACCGCGCTGGTGAGCACCGTCGTCGCCGCCCGCGCGACGTCGGCGGGGATGTGGTGACTTTCGCTGAAGCGGCTGGCGACCAGGTTGGTGTTGTCGGCCCGGATCGCGCGCTGCTCGCCGCGCAGGGCGCGCCGCACGCCCGGCGCGTTCTGCAGGGTCTGCAGCAGGACCCCCCGCTCGGCCACCTGGCGCAGATAGGTCACGGTGGAGAGGCGCAGGCGTTCGGCCGGCCGCTCGGCGGTGTTGATGCGGTGGGTTCGGGCCGCCCGGATGGCCTCCAGCTCCCGGCGAGCCAGGGCCGCCATCAGGTCATCGACGGTGGGGAAGAAGTGGTAGGCGCGCGGCGCGGTGAGCCCCGCCTCCCGGGCGACCCGCTTGATGGTCAGGGCATGCAGGCCGTCCTGCACGATGATCCGGGCGGCGACCTCCAGCAGCTGCTGGCGGCGATCCTCCGGCGACAGGCGCACGGGGGCGCGGCGCGCCATGGGTTGGCCGGGCGTGATGAGGATCTGGTGGCTCACCCCGGCCGGCGCGGGGGGCAGGTCGGGGGCGGGGGCGGCGCGGCCGGCCCGCGCCTTCGCCCAGTGGCCCCGGGTCGGATAGGGGATCGCGGTCCGGTCGCAGAGTTTCGCCAGGCCGCTGGCGCTCAGCCCCAGGTCCGCCGCCACCGACGAGAGGGGCTCGCGCCACAGACGCTGGAAGAGCTGCGGGCGGGTGAGCTCAGTGGGGGGCGAGGGGCGCATGTTTCCAGACCGGGGCCAACGGCCGCACCATAACCGCCGCGCTCGCTCTTTCATAACGCCGCGGAGACGCCGCGACACAGGCTGTTGCTGACGTTCGCACTAATTGGTAGTCCGGGGGTCCGACCCGCCGCCCGAAAGGCTCGATCCCATGCCGGCCGCCCCCTCGCCCCTCGCCTCCTTGGAGACCTTCCGCGCCGAGGCGCGGGCCTGGCTGGACGCCAACTTCCCCAGGACCCTGGCCGGAAGGCAGGCCCAGATGGAGGCGGCCGATCAGGGCGGGCAAGACCTCGCCGACTGGAAGCGGGCCCTGTGCGGCAAGGGCTGGGGCACGCCCACCTGGCCTAGCGCCTATGGCGGCGGCGGCCTGACGCCGGCGCAGGCGCGGGTGCTGCGCGAGGAGATCCGGCGGGCGGGCGCCTGGAACCCGATCGGCTGGGGCATGGGGGTCCGCATGCTGGGCCCCACCCTGCTGGAATACGGGACGGAGGCGCAGAAGCAGCAGCACATTCCGCCGATCGTTCGCGGCGAGACCCGCTGGTGCCAGGGCTATTCCGAGCCCAATGCGGGCTCCGACCTCGCCTCCCTGCAGACCCGCGCCGAGGACCGCGGCGACCACTTCCTGGTCAATGGCCAGAAGCTGTGGACCAGCGGGGCGCAGTACGCCGACTGGTGCTTCTGCCTGGTCCGCACCGACCCGACTCGCAAGCACGACGGCATATCCTTCCTGCTGATCGACATGCGCTCGCCGGGCGTGCGGGTGAATCCGATCCAGTTGATCTCCGGCCGCTCACCCTTCTGCGAGACCTTCTTCACCGACGTGGAGGTTCCCAAGGCCAACCTGGTGGGCCCCCTGAACGGCGGCTGGACGGTCGGCAAGCGCCTGCTGCAGTACGAGCGGCAGCGCAACGAGGACGCCCCGGCCCGCGCCACCGAGCAGCGCGCCATCGAGGCGGTTGCCGCCGAGCATCTGGGACGCGACGCCCGCGGGCGGATCGCCGATTCCGACTACCGCAGCCGGCTCACCCGGCATCTGATGGACCGCAAGGCCTTCAACCTGACCCTGCAGAGGTCCATCGTCGAGGCAGGCGGTGGCGGCCCGAACGCGGCCACCTCGATCCTCAAGAATGTGTCTTCGCTCCTGGTCCAGGAGCGGTCCGAACTGCTGGTGGAGGCGATGGGCCAGGGTCTCGGCTGGGAGGGCGAGGCCTCCGACCCGGCCGAACTCGCCTATGTCCGCGAGTGGCTGTCGGGCAAGGCCAACACCATCTTCGCCGGCTCCTACGAGATCCAGAACAACATCATCGCCAAGCGAATCCTCGGTCTTCCGGACCCGAAGTGAGCGGGAGGGCGGCGGCGAGGCCGCCCTCCGCCGTCATCAGGAGAAGACGAAGTCGCCGTTGCTCAGGCTCGACAGGTTTACGCCCTGCAGCGTGATCGAGTGGGCGGCGTCGAGCGCGATCACCACCGAGCTCCCCACCTGGGAGGCGTGGCTCAGCAGATCGCCGAAGCCGCCCACCAGGTTGTGGTCGATCTGGATGGTGTCGTTCTGCGCCTTGAAGTCGGTGATCGTATCGTTGCCGAAGCCGGCGCTGAAGACGAAGCGGTCCGGGCCGTTCCCACCGGTCAGCAGGTCATTGCCGGCCCCGCCGTCGAGGGTGTCGGAGCCGTTCTCGCCGGAGAGCTGGTCGATGCCCGCCCCGCCGTACAGCTTGTCGCCGCCGTTGCCGCCGCTGAGGCTGTCGGCCCCGCCGGCGCCATTGACGGTATCGTCGCCATTGCCGCCCTCGATGCGCTCATCGGCCTCCGTGCCCGACAGGACGTCGGACTTCACCGTGCCGATGACATCGGCCCCGTTGGCGACGCCGCCGACGGTCAGGCTGACCGTCGCGGTGCTGGTCGCACCCGCGGAGTCGGCCATCACATAGGTGAAGCTGTCGGAAGCGGTCTGGCCCGCGGTCAGCAGGTCCTGGCTGTCGGCGTCGGCGGTGTAGACCACCTTGCCGTCGACGATGGCGACGCTGGCCCCGCTGGCGGTGGACGAGACGGAGACCAGGGTCTTCACGTCGCCGGCGTCGACATCGGTGTCGTTGGCCAGGACATTCAGGGTCACCGACTGGTCCTCCGAAACCGAGCCGGCGTCGGCCACGGCGACCGGCCCGTCGTTCACGCCGGTGACCGTCATGGTCACCGAGGCCGTGCTCTCGGCGCCGGCGGAATCGCGGAGCGTGTAGCTGAAGGTGTCGGTGGCCGTGGCGCCGGCCTTCAGGCTTTGGAAGGCCGACCCCGTGGCGTAGCTCACGGAGCCGTCGGCGTTGGCCGTCACCGATCCCAAGGCGCCGCTGGCGTCGATCGAGACCAGGGTCTTGGTGTCGCCGGCGTCGACGTCGGTGTCGTTGGTCAGGACGTCCAGCGTCACCGCCGCCCCGTCCTCGACCGCCGCGCCGCTGTCGGCCACGGCGACGACGCCGTCATTCGCGCCGGTGACCGTCATGGTGACGGTCGTCGTGCTGGTCAGGCCCGCGCTGTCCTTCATGGTGTAGCTGAAGGTGTCGGTGGCCGTGTCGCCGGCCTTCAGCGACTGGAAGTTGGCGCCGGCGTCGTAGGTCACGGTGCCGTCGGCGTTGGCTGTCGCCGACCCGGTCGCGCCGGCGGTGTTGACCGAGACCAGGGTCTTGGCGTCGCCCACGTTGGCGTCGGTGTCGTTGGCGAGCACGTTCAAGGTCACAGCCCCGCCGTCCTCGGTCGCCGCGAAGGCGTCGGCGACCGCGACGGGCGCCACGTTGGTGGGGGCGAAGGTGGCGTCGAGCGAGATGTTGTCCAGACCGAACGCTCCCGGACCGGTGAAGTTGGCGGGGATGACCTCGACGAAGGTCAGGGTGTAGTCGCCCGCGCTGAGCGCGTTCAGGGCCGCGCGGATGTCCAGGGACACATGGGTGACGGGGCTCCAGGCCGAGTCACTGAACGGCGCCGCAAAGTGATAGAAGTTGGCCACAGTCGTCCCGCCCTGGGTGAGCAGGACGTCAAAGGTGCGGACCGCGCCGCTATAGCTGGTGGTGGACGCGTAATCGAACTTCAGGACCGCCGAGGACACCGTCTCATCGATGTGAAGGGTCTGGCTCAGGGTGAACCTGCCGGGGCTGCCGTCGAAGCCGTTGAAGGCCGTATAGCCGGTGATCGGCGTGGCGGCGCCGCCGGCGACGTTACGCATGAACCAGGCCGGCGCGCCTGAATCGGAATAGGCGATCTGAGCATTGCCGCTCCCGCCGAACGAGGCCTGATACGGACTGACTTGGTTGCTGCCCGCAGTCCAGCCCGCGAATGTGCCGGTGCTGAACCCGCCGTTGGTGATCAGTTCGCTCATAGTGAATTTGCCCCTTAGTAGATCGGCCCGCATGCGGGTCGTTACGCGAATACGTGGGGCAAGTGACTAGAGACAGCTCGTCGTTATTCAAAACGATAATCCGCGTTACCTATGATTTACGCGCCTGGCGGGAATATTAGTTAATATTACAAGGAACCGTGTCAGAAAAAGCCACCCCTGATCCGCCCGCAATCAACTCTATATTGGTGGTCACAACTCCGGATTGCCGGCTCCGACTCCTCGGGTCCCGCGGCGCCGACTGTCTGGCTCAGCCCTCGAGCCCCTTCCGCGTAACCCTTCGCGTCGCCGCGACGGGACGACCTTCGCGAGTTTCGGAGACGGGGGCGGGTGACGGATTGGTCCGCCGCAAGCCCGCTGGTTTCCAGGGCTTCAGGGACTACGGCCCCGAAGAGACGATCTGCCCTGACTGTCTGGCGGCCCGGAAGGGACTCGAACCCCTGACCTTCGCTTTAGGAAAGCGCTGCTCTATCCTGCTGAGCTACCGGGCCTGACCGGTGGGGTGATAGCGCACCGCCGCCTAGCGGCGAAAGGGGAGAAGCGCATGGGGGCTCTACGCTATTTTCGGGTGCTCTATGTGCAGGTGCTGATCGGCATCGCCCTGGGCGTCCTGGTGGGCTGGCTCTGGCCGGATGTCGGCGTGGCGCTCAAGCCCCTGGGGGACGGCTTCATCAAGCTGATCAAGATGGCCATCGCCCCGGTGATCTTCTGCACCATCGCCGCCGGCATGGCGCGGATGAGCGATCTCAAGGCCTTCGGCCGCCTGGGCGCCAAGACCCTCATCTATTTCGAGATCGTCTCCACCTTCGCCCTGGTGATCGGCCTGGTGGTGGGCAAGGTCATCCAGCCCGGCCGCGGCTTCAACGTCGACCCCGCCACCCTCGATCCCAAGATCGCCGCGGACTATCTGGAGAAGGCCCACCACACCCCCGGCCTGGCCGAGTACCTGCTCAACCTGATCCCCGACACCTTCTTCGGCGCCTTCGCCGAGGGCCAGTTGCTGCAGGTCCTGGTGATCGCCGTGATCACCGGCCTGGCCTGCACGCGGATGGGCGCCTTCGGCGACAAGGTGGCCGGCGCCCTGGAGGAGATCTCCAAGGTGTTCTTCTCGATCATCCAGGTGGTGGTGCGCCTGGCGCCCATCGGCGCCTTCGGAGCCATGGGCTTCACCATCGGCAAGTACGGCGTGGCGGCCCTGGTGAAGCTGGCGGCCCTGGTAGGGACCTTCTACCTCACCAGCCTGCTCTTCGTGCTGGTGGTGCTGGGCCTGATCGCCTGGCTCTCCGGCTTCTCGATCCTGAAGTTCCTGGCCTATATCCGCGAGGAACTGCTGATCGTGCTGGGCACCTCCTCCTCGGAATCGGTCCTGCCGCAGATGATCGACAAGATGCAGCGGCTGGGGGCGGGCAAGACCACGGCCGGGCTGGTGATCCCCACGGGCTACAGCTTCAACCTCGACGGCACCAACATCTACATGACGCTCGCCACCCTGTTCCTGGCCCAGGCCACCAACACGCACATCACGCTCACCCAGGAGCTGACCCTGTTGGGGGTGGCCATGCTGACCTCCAAGGGCGCCAGCGGCGTCACCGGGGCGGGCTTCATCACGCTCGCCGCCACCCTGGCGGTGATCCCCGACATCCCGATCGCCGCCCTGGCCCTGTTGGTGGGGGTGGACCGGTTCATGAGCGAGTGCCGGGCGCTCACCAACCTGGTGGGCAACGGCGTCGCGACCCTGGTGGTCGCCCGCTGGGACGGCGACCTCGACCGGGAGGTCCTGGCGCGGGAACTGGCGCAGGGGCCGCGCGCCATGACCATCGAACCCACCCCGGCGGCCGCCGACTAGGACGCGCCGGCCGGTTAGAACCTCGTGAGCGCGGGCTCCAGCCGTGCGCGGAGGGGCTCGCCCTGCGTCGGCAGCATGACGCCCGCGCCGATCAAGGTGGCGTGCAGGTGCCGGACATTGGCCGCGGTGCGGCCCAGGCTGGCGGCGATCCGATCTGAATCGAGCCGCGCCTCGGTGAAGATGAAGCCCCCGGGCACGGCCCGGCAGACGCCGAGCGCGATCAGGCGGTGCAGGTGCCGCCGGGCGGTCTCCCGCGGCAGGTTCAGCTCCCTGGCCAGGGAGCTGGCGGTGATCGGCTCGCGCACGCCGTCGGGAATGGAGCGGATCGGACCCACCAGTTCGGTGGCAGATTCCGCGAGGCCACGGATATTGGCCGCCTCCAGGGCGCAGGCGGTCAGGCCGAGCATCAGGTCGCCCCCCGACAGCGCCATCACGTTCTCAAGGAAGCGCAGGCAGAAGGTGTTGGTGGCCCGTCCGATGGCGCGGTGCAGCGGCTCCTCCAGGTCGCCGCCGCCCGTCCGGTCGATGGGGACAATCCCCGCACGCTGCAGCCTCAGGCAGAAGTCGCGGGCCAGGTCGGTGTTGGCGATCACGGTGGCCACCACCGGCGCCTGCAGCATCACCTCGGCGCGGATGATGACCCCATCGGGAGTCTCGTCAACATACCCCTTGGCCTTCAAGCCGTTGAGCTTGCGCCGCAGGGTCTCGCGGGGAAGGCCGAGGGCCGCGGCGGCGGCATGGGCGGTGATGGGACGCCGCAGGTTGTCCGGCGCGGGCTTGTCCAGCGTCCCCCAGTCTCGGGTCCCGTCGGGCCGCTGATCCAGATAGGCGGTGTTGGCCTGGGTGATGGTGGCGAAGATGATCGTCGTGGTGATGTCGCCGAACAGGGCGGTCGCCAGGCGGATCCAGCGCAGCACGTAGTCCGAGGAGAATTGACCCACCAGGCGTCGGTTCACGATGACCCTCCCGCCGGATCTCGCATGTTGCCCACCCGCTCCCAAGCGGCCCTTCGGCGACCAGGTCGGTGTCTTAGCCGGTTTTGGTGAACAACCTGGCGCCGTCGCGCCGCGGCCGACCGGGCGGCGTTGCGGCCCGTTAGAGCACGTCAGGCGGGGGTCGATACCGGTCCCGCCGCCCACGTGCTCCTAGGTCTCCCATCTGGACCCTTCTTGCCGTCTCAGATGAGTCCATCCGAAACGGCGAGGGCCTAGGCGGCGGCGCTGGGGCGGGCCTTGACCCGCTCCATCCAGCCCTTCACCCACTTGGCCTCGTCGGGGACCGGCTGGCCCACCGTCGCCCCGAAGGTCAGGAAGCCGTAGAGCAGAATGTCAGCAAGGGTGAAGCGGCCGCCGCAGACGAAGTCGCCCTTCATCTGGCCGTCCAGCCAGAGCAGGCGGTCCTTGGCGATGGCCTTCAGGTCGGCCGCGCCTTCCGCGCCCACCAGCTTCATGCGGCTCTCGAAGAGCCGGCGGCCCTCGGAGGCGCGGAAGCCATTGGCCATGGGCTCGCAGATGTTGAGGTCGATGCGGCGGGTCCACATGCGGGTCTCGGCCCGCTCCTCGGCATTGGTCCCGATCAGCGGCGGATTGGGCTGAATCTCCTCCAGATACTCGCAGATCGGCAGGATTTCGCAGACCTTGTGGCCGTTATCGAGTTCCAGGGCCGGGATCTGGCCGGCGGTGTTGACCTGCTCGGTATAGGGCGGCTTGCGGTTCTCGCCCCCCATCAGGTCGACGGTCTGGGTCGGGATGTTCATGCCCTTCTCGGCGATGAACATGCGCACCACGTGCGGGTTGGGTCCCATCGAGTCGTAGAGTTTCATGCGCGTCGCTCCCTTAAGTCGTTGGCGCGACCTTTTCGGGGGGAGGCCGCGGCGTCAAGCCGGACGCCACGTCAATCCAGGCTCGCCTGGATCTGCGCCCGGATGACAGGCCAGGCCTCGGAGGTGGAGTCTATCAGCTCGAAATGGCCGGCCCCGGGCATGTCGTAGATCGCCACGGTGTCCCCCAGCCCCGCCGCCCGCGCGCCATAGGCGTGGCCAAACCGCGTGGGGACGATGGGGTCGAGGTCCCCCGACACCACGGTCTGCGGGACGCCGATCGGAGCCATGGCCATGGGTGAGGTGTCGGCGAAGACGTCCTGGCCGGCGCGGTCGGCGGCGCCGGTGATGGCGTCGATGGTGGACGGGCCGCCGCAGGCGTCGGGGCCGGTCTCCCGGTAGCCGGCCAGGTCGACGATGCCGGCCAGGCTGACGACGGCGCGGATCTTCAGCGGACGCTTGCCGCGCAGCGGATTGGAGGCCGGCAGGCCGGAGCGGCCCGCCGCCCAGACCGCCAGATGCCCGCCGGCCGAGTGTCCGACGGTGACCACGCGCGCCAGGTCCAGGTGGAAGATGGGCGCCAGGCTGCGCAGGTGGTCGATGGCACGGGCGGTGTCCTGGAAGGTCCCGGGATAGCCGCCGCCGTCATGTCCGATCCGCCGGTATTCGATGTTCCAGACCGCGACGCCCGCCCCCCGCAGGTCGGCCGAGATGTCGTCCATCAGCTCCAGGCCCGGCAGGTCGGCGCGCCAGCAGCCGCCGTGGATCATCGCCACCACCGGATGGGGGCCGGGACCCCCGGGCAGCCACAGCTCGCCGAACTGCAGGGGCAGGGGGCCGTAGGAGGTCCTCGCGTCGGCCTTTTCCCGCGGCCGGGCCAGCAGGTCGCTGAAACTGATGGGCGTCCTGGTCTCCACGCTCGCTCCTTGCCCGCCGCGACGTCAGGGGGTGAGGATGCCCGAAAACACGATCCAGGGAGAGAGACCATGGCCGACGACCCCATCCTGCTCACCGACGATCCCGTCCCCCATGTCCGGCGCATCACCCTCAACCGCCCCGCCAAGCGCAACGCGCTCTCCAACGCCCTGCGCGGCGAGATCTTCCAGGCCCTGGAGGCGGGTGACCGCGATCCGGAGGTCCGCGTGATGATCCTGCGCGGCGCCGGGACCTGCTTCTCTTCGGGCTACGACCTCGCCGGGCTGGGCGAGCTGCCCTACTACACCGCCGGCGGACAGGGACAGTGGGCCCGCCACGTCGTGGAAGGCTGCTTCCGCATCTGGGACCTGGCCAAGCCGGTGATCGCCCAGGTCCACGGCTGGTGCCTGGCCGGCGGCTCGGAACTCGCGGTGGCCTGCGACCTGGTCTATGTCGCCGAGGACGCCCAGATCGGCTACCCGGCGGTACGCACCATGAGCCCGCCGGACAACCAGTACCACGCCTGGTTCATGGGCATGCGCGCGGCCATGGAGCTGATGCTCACCGGCGACTCGGTCAGCGGGCTGGAGGCCGTCCGCCTCGGCTTCGCCAACCGCGCCCATCCGGCCGACGCGCTGGAGGCCGCGACCCTGGCCATGGCCGAGCGCATCGCCAAGGTCGACCCGGAGCTGGCCCAGCTCAACAAGCGCCTGGTCCACCGGCAGATGGAGGCCATGGGCCTGCGGGCCGGTCTTCGGGCCGGGACCGACCTCCACGCGCTCGGCTGGCACACCCCGGCCAGCCGCGAGTACATGGCCCAGATGCGCCAGGGGGTGACCCAGGCCCTGACCGCGCGGGACAAGACCTTCGGCGACTATCGCACCGGCGAGGACAGCAAGTGACCCTGCCGGGGATCGAGGCCCTGGCGGCGCGCTTCTTCGACGCCATCGAGGCCGGCGACATCGTCACGGTGGGCGACTGCTACGCCGCCGACGCCGCCATCTGGCACAACACCGATGGCCTGACGATCACCCCGGCGGAGAACCTGGCGGTGCTGGAGAACTTCATCCGCCAGATTCCCGAGCGCCGCTACGCCGAGCGCCGCCTGACGGCCTATCCGGGCGGCTTTGTTCAGCAACATCGGCTGATAGCCAAGCGCCGCGACGGCCTGCCCGTGGAGCTCACCGCCTGCATCGTCTGCGCGGTGGCGGACGGGAAGATCACCCGGCTCGACGAGTATTTCGACAGCGCTCAGGTGGCGGCCTGGTCGCGGGCGGCCTGACACGAAAACGCCCGGCCGTTTCGGGCCGGGCGTCTCGAAGATCTGCGGAAATCGGCGCCTTAGGCGGCGACGGCCTTGATCAGGTTCTTGTTGAGGATGCCGATGGCGGCGTCGCGGTCGATGCGTTCGATGGCGGCGACCTCGCGGGCCATGCGGTCGAGCGCCGACTCATAGAGCTGGCGTTCGGAATAGGACTGTTCCGGCTGGTTCTCGGCGCGGTGCAGGTCGCGGACGACCTCGGCGATGGAGATCAGGTCGCCGGAATTGATCTTGGCTTCGTATTCCTGGGCGCGGCGCGACCACATGGTGCGCTTCACGCGGGCGCGGCCCTTCAGGGTGATCAGCGCCTGGCTGACGACATTGCCCTCGGCCAGCGAACGCAGGCCCGCGGTGCGGGCCTTGGCGGTCGGGACGCGCAGGGTCATTTTCTCATGGTCGAAGGTGATGACGTAGACTTCGAGCGAATAGCCGGCCACTTCCTGAGTCTCGATCCCCTGCACCTGACCCACCCCGTGGGCCGGATAGACGACGTGATCGCCAACCCCGAAATCCAGACCAGTCTTGCTCATCAGCTAAGTCCTTTCGACCTCGTCCAATCCCACCGGCGCATCCAGGTTTTCCGAGAGCTCAAAGCGAAAGAAGTCCCTCCGCGAAATCGCGCGGCGAACAACATTCATGAGAACGGAATAGACCTCTAAGACACCCTTCGCCTCTTCGAGGCGCATACGGCCGGGGACGGCTCTTCTTCAGAAACGACGTGGCAGGCGCAAAAGCCGATCCCCACGTCGATTAAGACTGTAACATAAAAATCAGCCGAAAGAAAGGCTTGCGCCCCGGGCGCAGGGGAGCCTCAGGAGCCGCGGCCGGGCTTCTCGCTGAAGTACTTCTCGAACTTCCCGGTCTCGCGCTCGAAGGCCTCGGCGTCGGCCGGAGGCTCGCCCTTCACCGTGATGTTGGGCCAGATCTTGGCGTAGTCGGTGTTGATCTTCAGCCACTTGGAGTCGGGCTCGTCCTCGGTGTCCGGCTTGATGGCGTCCACCGGGCACTCGGGTTCGCAGACGCCGCAGTCGATGCACTCGTCCGGATTGATCGCCAGGAAGTTCTCGCCCTCGTAGAAGCAGTCCACCGGACACACCTCCACGCAGTCCATGAACTTACATTTGATACAGGCGTCGGTGACGATGTAGGTCACTGGGAACTCCGGCAGATCTAGAGCGCGGGTTTTCCCGGTCACGCTCCCGATTGTCAATGCCGCCGCGCCCCAGGATATCTGTCAGGGGCGATAGGTCACGGCGCCGGCGTCAGCGAGATCACGGTTTCGGTGGCCGCCTCCACGGCGGGCCGCGAATAGAGCAGGGGCACGTAGTCGCCCTTCACCCATTTCGGGAACAGGTCGCGGTAGTGCGGGCTCTCCGGATTCCCGGACTGGCCGGGCGTGTTGATGGTCACGCTGTTGTCCCAGGCGCCGACGTCCAGGACCATGCGGAACGAGGCCCCCGCGATCACCCGGAAGTCGTCAGGCCGCCAGGTGGCGGCCATGGGCGACAGGCTGGTTCCGGCCATGGGGGTCGGCCCCGCCGCCAGGCTCGGCGCCAGCGCCGCGTCGGCCAGGGGCGTCAGGGCGTGCTCGAATCGGGCTTGGTGCAGGCGGCCCCAGGCCCAGCCCTTGGGGTCGGGGCCGAGCCGGGCGGACAGTTCGTCGGCGGCGGCCAGCAGGCTGGCCTTCAGGACCGCGTCGCGGGCGGCGGCGGGCAGGGTGGCGTCGGGGTGCTCCAGCAACGCCATGACCGCGGCCAGGTCGCCATTGCCGATGATCGCCCGGGCCTCCTTGGGGGTGGTGGCCGCGACCACGGCGCGGCCCAGGTGCTTGCCCGTCCAGACCTCGAACAGGGCCGCGGCAGGGCTGTCGACCGCCGTGCGGTGGTTCCAGCGGCGCAGCATGTCCAGGGCGCTCACGAGGCGCGGATCGTCGGCGGTCAGCGGCGTCAGCAGGGCGATCAGCCGGCGCGAGGTGATGTCGTAGGGATCAGTCTGCAGGGCCATGGCGTCGGCCACGGTCAGCTTCGGCTTGGCGGCCAGCACCTCGCTGATACGGGAGAACCGCGCGGCGTTCGACCACTCGAACCCGACCTTGCGCTCGGCGTAGGGGTAGGTCTTGGGCAGGTTCATCTGGTTGGCCGAGGCGAACCAGCCCTGTTTGGGATCGGCCTGGCTGGGCAGCTGGTCGGGCGCGAGAGAGCCCTTCCACTCATAGCGCCCGTCGCCAGGCACCGGCAGCAGACCATCCCAGTTGGGTCGGACCGGAACCATGCCGGCGGCCACCCAGCCGATGTGGCCCGAGGTGTCGGCATAGGCCTGATTCTCGGAGGGCGCCCCCCAACCGGCGAGGGCGGCCTTGAAGCCCTTCCAGTCCTGGGCCTGCATGTAGCCGGTGGAGCCGAAATAGGCCGAGGTCCCCGGCTGGCTCCACACCGTGCGGATGGCGAAGGCCTTGCCGCCCGCCGCCTTCAGCACCGGCCCGTGGCGGGTGAAGCGCAGTTCGACGGGCCGTGGCGTCGCCTCGCCCTTCACGGGGATGGCGTCCTTGACCACGGTCATCGCCTCCCAGCCGTCGCCATAGCGGTACTGGTCCGGATCGCCGGGCTTGGTCTCGTAGACGTAGAGGTCCTCCTGATCGACGGGGAAGATGGTCAGGCCGAAGGCGATCTTGTCGTTGTGGCCGATGGAGACCCCAGGCAGGGCGGGCTCCCCGGCGCCGATCACCGAGAAGCCCGGGGCGTTCAGGTGCACGATGTAGCGCAGGCCGGGCGCCCCGTGCTCGCGGTGCGGATCGTTGGCCAGGATCGGACGGCCCGTGGCGGTGCGAGAGCCCGAGACCGTCCAGTTGTTCGATCCGACTGCCTCGGGCGGGACCTCCAGGGCGGCGCGCTGGTCCGGCGGTCCTGCGAACTTCACCCCGGCGCCCGCCAGCTGGTAGTCGGCCAGGACGTCGGCGGGGATGGCGCACGGATCGAGGCCCTCGGGGATCTGGGTCGTCCATTTGGGTTCGATGAAGCGGTAGAGGCGGGCGGCGGGCAGGCCGGCCTTGCAGGCGATCTGGGCGCGGCCGACCTCGTTGGGCGCGTTGCGGGTCAGGCCATGGCTGCGGATGCGGACCACGTCCTCGGGCGACCAGCGGTCCGGCGCGCTGCCGGCGATCCTGAACTCCAGCGGCAGGGGGCGTTTGCCGGCCGTGATCTCGTCCACGAAGGCGTTGACGCCGGCCACCCAGGCGGCGGTGTTGGCCTCCGCGCCCGGCCCATAGGCCGCCCATTCCTTGGCCATGTCGCCGCGATAGAGGAACAGCCGCGCGGCGCGATCCTGGGCCACATAGGTCGGGCCGAAGTCGTTGGAGAGCAGGCCCAGCCCGCGCTTGCGCCACAGGTCGATCTGCCAGAGCCGGTCGCGGGCGACGTTGTACCCCTGCAGGAAGAAGGCGTCGCGGACGCTTCCGGCATAGATGTGGGCGATTCCCCAGGTGTCGACACGGATCTCGGCCGGGGCGGCCAGGCCCGCGACTCCGCGGGTCTCCCGGGCCGGGGCGGCCAGGGCGGTCAGGCTGGAGAGGCTGAGCAGAGCCCCGAGCAGGGGGGCGAGAATCTTGGGCATCTGCGTTTCCTCCGGGGCCGGACGGAGGAGGCTAGGGCAAGTCGGAGGCCGCGCCTATGTCGATGGGCCTGAAGGCCTCAGGCGCCGGTCCACTGGCGAACCCGCGCCACGTCCACGTGGACGAAGTTGGAGGACGGATAGAAGCCGACTCCGCCGGCCGCGACGCTGAGGGCGGCCTTCTGCAGGTTGCGCAGGTCGACGCCCTCGATGCGCACATCGGCGGCCTTGCCCAGCATGTGCTGGCTGTGGGAGGCGACCCCCGAGCTGCGGGCGTGCAGCATGGCGTTGGTCTTGGGCGAGCGGTAGCCGGAGATGATCTGGAAGGGCCGGTTGGTGTCGAGCTTGGCGTTGATGGCGTGCAGGGCGTCGAACAGGCGGGGATCCATCACGTGTTCTTCGCCGTTACGCCAGTCGCGGAGCACCCGCATCGCCTGGGCCAGGGCCTGGGGCACGTAGCGGCCGCCTTCGAAATAGACCTCGTTGAAGGTGTCGCCGGTGTGCAGATTGTGCAGAACGGCTCGGCGCACCTGGGCGCCGGGCAAGGGCGTGACGGAGGCCCAGGCGGCGGCCGGCGCGGCGGCGGCCAGGGCGGCGCCAGTTCCAAGGCGCATCAGGTCGCGCCGTCCCAGTGTGATGGTCATGTGGCGGGTCGCCCCTCTGCGTCGTCGGTCGCCAGTGCCATCGCCTTTGGGCTGGAATGAGGCAAGCCCCGCCCCTGCGACAGCCTGCCGCAACCTGCGCCGTGGGGTCCCGCCGGGCCAGGCGACAGCCCGCGCCGGCGCCGCTAAGCTCCCCCGGCGTCCAAGGGGGGAAGCCATGGAAGACCGATCACATCGCCTGTGGGCGGCGCTCACCGTCCTGACCGGCGTCGCGACCCTTGCGGTCACCTTGGCTTTCCAGATGCTGCCGCAGGTGGCCGCCGCCGGGGCCTGCTGGACGCCCGGCAAGGTGGTGGACTTCGAGCTGGCCCGGACGCTCCACCAGCTTCTCAAGGTGTTCGGCCCGCCCGCCGACGCCTGCCGGGCGCCGATCGTGACGGCCATGGACGCGGTGAACCACCTCGATGTGAGGGCCTATATCCCAGCCTACACCGCCTTCGCGATCTGCGCGGCGATGTTCCTGGGCGGGCGCTTCAAGAAGCCCCTGGTCCTGGGCGCCATCGGCGTGGCGCTGGTCGCCCTGGCCGGCGACTATCTGGAAACCGTCACCCTGCTGCAGATCACCCAGGCGGTGGACGGCTCGGCCGACCTGCTGTTCCGTTCCAGCCTCGGCGCCTGGATCAAGTTCGCAGGCCTGGCCCTGCACGCCTTCCTGCTGTCGCGGATCTGCATGGCCGGCGGGGCGCCCAGGCCGGTCCTGGCCATGCTGTTGCTGCTGCCCATGGCCGGCACGGCCTTCGCGGCCATCGACAACAGCCGGGCCTATCTGATGACCGGGGCGCTGGCCCTGAGCTGGACCCCGCTGATGCTGGTGGCCCTGCGGGACGCGGTGCGCTCGGAGAAGAAGACCTAGACCAGCGTGGAATACAGCGCCCGCGCCTCAGCCGGGGGGCCTCGGCGTTCCCCCAGGCCCTCCACCGACACGGCGATGAGCCGGCCGCCGACCGCGAAGACCAGCTGATCTCCGATCTTCAAGGGGCGCGCGCACTTGTCGATGCGGGTCTCGGTGCCGGCGCGGGTAAGGCGGACCTTGCCCTCGTCCAGGAACTTGGCGGCCAGCGAGCGGGTCTTGAAGAACCGCGCTCGCCACAGCCAGACATCGGCGCGGCAGCCCGTCTCGCTCATGGATTGGCGGCCTTGCCTTTGCGGCGGCGGCGCGGACGGCGGGCGGGGGTGGGCTTGTCCTTCAGGGCGGCCAAGGCGGAGAAGGGCGAACTGGGCGACGGCGCGCTCGGGCGCAGGTCGGGCTTCTCGCCCCGGCGGCGCCAGACCATGGCCTCGCCGGCCTTGGGCTTGGTGGTGGGGGCGAATCCCAGGGCGCGCAGGATGTCCTTGGCCTCCTGCTCGCTCCAGCCCAGGGCCTCGCGGTCGGCGTCGGTGAGCTGGCCGGGCTTGCCGGCCCGCATCAGGTCGTCCATCCGCTCCAGGGTCTCGACGGGAACCGCGTGCCGTCCCACGGCCCGCAGGCCGAAGGCCGACAGGGCCGTCGCGGCGGGGGGCGGGTCCGGCAGGCGGCTGATCGCCTGGGTGGGGGGGCGCCAGGCCCGGTCGGCGAACCCCTGGACGAAGCTCAAGGCCTCAGGCCGCAGCATGGCGGGCAGGTAAAGGGTGAAGTGGCCCAGGCGCACGCCCAGGCCCTTGAGCATGCGCCGTTCGACTTGGCTCAGCGCCTTGGTCTCGGCATGGACAGTGGTGCGGTCGAGGATCCCCCCGGCCTCGATGAGGCGGTAGGCGAGGCCACGGGCCAGGCCCTTGATCCTGCCCTCCGACACGGCGGTCTCGAGCCGGCGCAGGGCGCCCAGCCGGCGGACCGCCTCGGCGGCGAGGAAGGCCTCCAGCCGGCGGGCGGCGCGTTCGCGGGCGGCAGGATTGCCCAACTCCCCCAGCAGCCGCACGCGCGGCGCAAAGGGCGAGCCGCCGGAGATGGCGCCGGCCGCCTGGCCGCGCCACAGGACCAGGCCGTCCGGGGTCAGGCGGAAGGCCTCGTCGGCCTCGCCGGCCAGTTGGCCCAGCCGCTTGGCGATCTCCGGCCCCACCGCCAGGGTGGCGGCGGCGCGCAGGGCCTTCTCCTCCATGATCGAGGCCCCGTGCTCGGCCTCGAAGGTGACGCCCTGGAGCTTGCCGACATAGTGGCCCTCGACGGTGACCGTGCCGTCCTCGGCGACCCCCGCCAGCATGTCCTCGTGCACGCGCAGGCCGCGCATCAGGGCGCTGGTCCGGCGGTCCACGAAGCGGGCCATCAGCTTCTCGTGCAGGGTGTCGGAGAGCTTGTCCTCCAGCACCCGGGTCTTGGCCTGCCAGGCGCCGGCGTCGGCCAGCCAGTCGGGGCGGTTGGCGACGTAGGCCAGGGTCCGGACGCTGGCCAGGCGGGCCGACAGGGTGTCGATCTCCCCGTCGGTGCGGTCCAGGTGGCGGTACTGGCCGGCGATCCAGTCCTCGGGAATCCGGCGGGTCCCGCGGGTGAGGTGGTGGAAGAACTCCCGTGTCAGCCGCAGGTGCTCCTCGTGGCTCTGCTTGCGGAAGTCCGGGGTCTGGCAGACATCCCACAGCCGCATCAGGGAGGGCCGGTCGCGGCAGCGGTCGGCGATGTCGGGGTCGCCCGCCAGTTGGCGCAGGGTGATCTCGTCCAGGCTCTCGGCCGAGGCCTTCAGGACATCGAAGGTGGGGGGCGCGGCCAGGGAGGACATCAGGCTGGGGAGCGAGGTGAAGTCGAGCTTGGCGTTGCGCCACTCGGCGGCGGCCACCGGCTGGAAGCGGTGCTCCTGAACGGCCTCCACCAGATCGGCGTCCATGTCCTCGCACTCGCCGGTGACCCCGAAGGTGCCATCGGTGCGGAAGCGCCCGGCGCGGCCGGCGATCTGACCCACCTCCTGGGGATGCAGATAGCGGGTGCGCTTGCCGTCGAACTTGCGCAGACCGGCGAAGGCCACGTGGTCGACGTCCATGTTCAGGCCCATGCCGATGGCGTCGGTGGCCACCAGGAAGTCGACTTCCCCGGACTGGTAGAGGGCGACCTGGGCGTTGCGGGTGCGGGGGCTGAGGGAGCCCATCACCACGGCGGCCCCGCCCCGCTGGCGGCGGATCAGCTCGGCGATGGCGTAGACCTGGTCGGCGGAGAAGGCGACGACCGCCGAGCGGCGGGGCAGGCGGGTGAGCTTCTTGGGTCCCGCATAGGTCAGGCTGGAGAACCGCTCGCGGGTGACGATCTCGGCATGCGGCAGCAGCCGGCGGATCAGGGGCGCCATGGTGCCGGCGCCCATCAGCATGGTCTCGTAGGCGCCGCGCGCGTGCAGCAGGCGGTGGGTGAAGACGTGGCCGCGCTCGGGATCGGCGCAGAGCTGGATCTCGTCCACCGCCAGGAACTCAACCTCGCGGCTGAGCGGCATGGCCTCGACGGTGCAGACGAAATAGACGGCACGCGGCGGGACGATCTTCTCCTCGCCGGTGATCAGGGCCACGCAGCGCGCGCCGCGGGCCTTGACGATGCGGTCGTAGATCTCGCGCGCCAGCAGCCGCAGCGGCAGGCCGATCATCCCCGAGGCGTGGCCCAGCATCCGCTCGACGGCGAGGTGGGTCTTGCCGGTGTTTGTCGGCCCCAGCACCGCCACGAGGCGGGGCGGCGGCGCGCCGGTCGGGCGGTGACTCATGGCTTCAAGTTGGGGTGGGAATCGGCGGTCGGCAAGCGGCGCCGTGACTTGCCGGCCTCCTCATGATGCCGCATGCTCGGAACGGTTGAGGCTGGGGGGCGTCAATGGCTGAGATTGAACAGGCCGGGGGGGAGCCGGAGATCTTCGGCGCCCAGCTGACCGAACGGTTCAAGAGCGCCGGGACCTACATCACAGGCGGCTTTGTCGCCCTGCTGCTGATCTATGTGACGGCCGTGGAGATGAACTTTTCCACCATCAGTCCCGATTGGATCCGATACGTCGTCCTGGATCAGGTCTACGGCAAGATCAATCGGCGCGACGGCCACAGGCCCCCGCCGGTTCCCCTGCCCAGGCCGCCGCCCGACAAGGTGATCGGCAAGATCGCGGGCCTGAAGGCCGAGCGGCCCCGAACCTATCGCCTGATCGTGCCCCCACCCTCCGGGGCGCAGGCGCCCGTTCGGGATGGTGAGGACGCGGCTGACTTCGACGCTCAACTCCGGTCCAAGGCGACCAAGTCGGCGGCAACCAGTTCGGGCGTGGTGACACTGGAGGAAGTTGAGGATTCCTCGTCCGCCATCGGCAAGCTGCGCAAGAGCCTGGGCGATAAGCTGCGGGAGCGGGCGGACTTCTCGCTGCTGGGCTTCTCGATGAAACTGCCGCTCGCCCTGCTGACCGCGGCCTGGCTGCTGGGCTCGGCACTACTGATGTTCCAGGCCGGACGGCAGCGGGACGCCTTCTACCGGGCCCTGGCGAAGGCGGCGGAGGCGCCGGTCACGACCAAGGCTGATCCGCCGCCGCTCTGGACCCTACCGTTCGTTTGGCAGACCAAGCCGGCGGTCATGATCCGAGCGGCCTTCGAAGACCGGAACCAGCTGGCCTGGTCCATCGGCCTCACGGTCTTCGCGCTTCTGTTCCTACTGGTGACGCTCGAAGTGGCCTTGCTGGGTCACGAGGCCCACTCGATCTTTGCCCGGGTCTCGGAGGCACCGTTCCAAACCTTCCGCAGCCGCCTGGGGGATGTGCTCACGTGGGCGCTCACCTTCCTGCCGGTTGGCGTCGCGGTGTGGGGAGCGGCCTATGCCATCTCCTCGCCACACGCGCCGAAGCCAGGGACCGCGCCGGTGGGTCTCAAGGCGCGTCGCGAGCTGCTGGGCGGCCTGATCGCCGGAGCGGTCGCTGTTCCGGCGGTCTGGGCGGTCCGAAGGCTGTCCCTGCCGTTGGACCGGCGCCTGACCGACATGGTCTGGCGCGAGACGACGCGCTACAGCAAGCGCCGGAAGCTGAGAAAGAAGGTGGCGGCGCCGGCTCTGAGCTTCCTGCTGAATCCGAAGTCCGAGCGGTATCACTTCGTGGAGCGCGACCAGCAGGTGAGGGGACTCGCTGATGGTCTTAAGGTGAGCTCGTGGAAGTCACTGGAGGCGCGACCTCACCTCGCCGTTTTCAACGGCCCTCGTCGCGTCGCCGCAATCGAAGCCCACGCCCTGGTTGAGGTCACGAAATACGCCGACAAGGTCGAGGCCGCATACGCCGGTGCTCGGTTTGTATTGGCTTATGTCGGAGCCCTTTCAATCTCTGGAAGGTCAACGATCCGGTTGTTCGACCTGGCGGCGGGACTTGCCGTCCGAGCGAGAAACCCAGACCTGTTGGGCGAGGTCCTAGCCCTGGCGGAGGAGCAGCTGCCGCCTAAGGATATGGAGCGCCGCTCTGTCGTTTGGCGTCGGCATGTGGGGGCGCTGCATGCGGTGCTGGCGGGACGACGGGCTGAACTCTCGCGCTGGGGCGCGCGATGGCTGAGTTCGGCCGACATCCCCTGGAAACAACCTTGACGGCAGCGGGGCGTCGTCTCACCTTCGCAGCAAGTGCGGTGTTCTAGGGGAAGATATCCGTCGCTTATGGCGGAGATGCGGGTTCGAATCCCGCCCGCACCCTAATCAAGGGTCCGCCGATACCGGGCCATGGCCAGCGCCGTGACCACGCAGACGAAGGCCAACAGGGCCAGCAGTTCGCGCCACATGTCGGTGAGGCTCTGGCCCTTCAGCAGGGCGCCGCGGACCACCCGCAGGAAGTGGGTGACCGGGATGGCCTGGCCAATGGCCTGGGCCCAGGCAGGCATGCCCCGGAAGGGGAACATGAAGCCCGAGAGCAGGATCGAGGGCATGATGTAGAAGAAGCTCATCTGCATGGCCTGCAGCTGCGACCGCGCCGCCGTGGAGATGAGAAAGCCGAGCGCCAGGGAGCCCACGATGAACAGGGTGACCCCCAGGGTCAGGCCGATCCAGCCCCCCATCATCGGCACGTGGAACAGCAGCTTGGCGATGACCAGGATGATCACCGCCTGGGCCACCCCCACCAGGACATAGGGGGCCAGTTTTCCGATCATCACCTCAATCGGTTCGACAGGCGTGGCCAGCAGGCTTTCCATGGTGCCGCGCTCGGTCTCGCGGGTGACGCTCAGCGAGGTCATCATGACCAGCGTCATGGAGAGGATCACTCCCAGCAGGCCCGGCACGATGTTGTAGGCGGTGACCGCCTCGGGATTGTAGCGGCGGTGGACCACGACCTCGAAGGCCGGCTGGGACCGGCCCCTGGGCGCCAGGGCGCCCTTCAGGTCAGCGGCGAGCGCCTGGGCGGGCAGGGCGGCGAGGGCGGCCACCGCGCCGCCGGTGGCCGAGGGGTCGGTGGCGTCGGCCTCCACCAGGATCTGGGCCTTGTCGCCGCGGGCCACCCGGCGGGTGAAGTCGCCGGGGATGGTGATGGCGAACTGGACGTCGCCGCGGCGGATCATCTCGTCCAGCTCGGCCGGCGTGCGGGCCTGGGCCGTGAGGTCGAAATAGGCGCTGTTGCGCAAGGACGACAGGATCGAGCGGGCGAAGACGCTGTCCTCCTGCACCAGGACGGCCGTGGGCAGGTGGCGGGGCTCGGAGTTGATGGCGTAGCCGAACAGCAGCAGCTGGATCACCGGCAGGGCCAGGATCATGGCGTAGGTCAGGCGGTCGCGGGTGAGCTGCTTGAACTCCTTGATCAGCACCGCCCAGACCCGGGTCGTGGAGAATCCTGCTTCGCGCCTCGGGGCGCTTCGCAGGACAGGTCCTTGCTGGGGGGCTCGCCCTTCGGAGCCTCGGCGAAGAAGGGTCATCGGAAGTTGTCCTCCGCCCCTTCCATCAGCTGGATGAAGACGTCCTCCAGGGTGGGGTCGACCTCGGTCCAGCGGAACGGCGCGCGGCGATAGGGGGCGATGGCGGCCTCCAGGGCGGCGCGGTCGGAGCCGCTGACGTGCAGGGCGGCGCCGAAGGGGGCGGCCATCTCCACCCCGGGGCGGGCGGCCAGTTCCCCCGACAGCCGGTCGATCCCCGGCCCTTCGCCGTTGAAGGTCACCAGGTTGGAGCGGGCGACCACCTCGTCGGCCGTGCCGCGGGCGATCAGCTTGCCATAGGCGATATAGGCGATCTCGTGACAGCGCTCGGCCTCGTCCATGTAGTGGGTGGAGACCAGCACGGTCAGGCCCTCGGCGGAGAGCGCGTGGATCTCGTCCCAGAAGGTGCGGCGGGCCTTGGGATCGACCCCGGCCGTGGGTTCGTCCAGCAGCAGCAGCTTGGGCTCGTGCAGGGTGGCGGTGGCCAGGGCCAGCCGCTGCTTCCAGCCGCCCGACAGCGTCCCGGCCAGCTGGCCGCGCCGCTCCAGCAGGCCCAGGCGCTCCAGGGCGTGGATCACCCGCTCCTTGCGATGGTCCAGCTCATGGACCCGGGCGGAGAACATCAGGTTCTCCTCCAGGGTCAGGTCCTCGTAGAGCGAGAACTTCTGGGTCATGTAGCCGGTCTGGCGCTTGATGGCGTTCGCCTCCCCGATGATGTCCAGGCCCAGGCACGTGCCCTGGCCGCTGTCGGGGGTGAGCAGGCCGCAGAGCATGCGCAGGGTGGTGGTCTTTCCCGAGCCGTTGGGGCCCAGGAAGCCGCAGATCCGGCCATGCTCCACCTGGATGGAGACGTCCTGGACGACGCGCTTGTCGCCGAAGCTCTTGTTCAGGCCGTGGACGTCGATGGCCAGGTTCACCGGGCCGCTCCCAGGGGCGTCACGTCCACCGGCTGGCCGGGATTGAGCCGCGCGGAGGGGCGGGCCTCCACCATGTAGACCAGGCGGTCGCGGGCCTCGCGGCTGTAGATGACCGGCGGGGTGAACTCCGGGCGGGGGCTGACGAAGGTGATCTTGGCGGTCATGCCCTTGGCGCAGCCGTCGCAGGCGAAGCGGACCGTCGCGCCGATGCGATAGGCCGAGAGATTACGCTCGGGCACGAAGAAGCGCAGCTTGATGCGGTCGTCGGGTAGCAGGGACAGGATGGGCTGGTTGGCGCTGGCCCATTCGCCCTGCTGGAAGAAGACCTCCTCCACCCGCGCGTCGGACGGGGCGACGGGGGCGAGATCGGAGAGGCGGGCGTCGGCGGCCGAGAGGCCGGCCAGGGCCTGGGCCACGCGGCTGTCGGCGGCCTGGACCTGGCCCTCGCGGGCGCCCAGGGCCGCGGCGTCCCGCTGGCGGCGGGCGGCGACGAGCTGGGCGTTGGCGGTCTGCAGGGCGGCGCGCACATCGTCCAGGCGGGCGGGCGCATAGATGCCCTTGCGCACCAGGGGCTGGACCCGGCGCATGTCGGCCGCGGCGTCGCGGGCCCTCGCCTCCGCGGCGGCGATATTGGCGTCATAGACGGCCAGTTCGAGGGGGCGCAGCCCCTTGCGGGCGTCCTGCGCCTGGGCCTCGGCGGCGCCCACCTCGGCCTGGGCCTGGGCGCGCTGGGCGGTGAGCTGCTTGGGGTCGACCACGAAGAGGCGGTCCCCGGCCTTCACCCGGTCGCCGCGCTGGACCCGGATCTCGGCCACGGCGCCCGAGACCGGGGCGGCCAGATAGAGCGGCTCGCCCTCCACATAGCCCGAGAGGACGGCCGTGCGGTTCAGGCGCGGGACCAGGAACAGCGCGCCGACCATGGCCGCGGCGGCCAGCAGCAGGACGATGACGAGGAGGCGTTGTTTCATGGGACCATTCCCCGCAGCAGGGTCTCGACGTGTTGGGTGGCCAGGGCCGGCAGGTCGAAGGGCTCGGCCCCGATAGGCAGGAAGGTCTCGCGCCAGATCACCCCCACCAGCAGGGGCGAGATCAGGGAGACGGCGTAGTGGCGCGGGTCGCCGGGGCGGATCTCGCCGCGCGCCTGGGCCGCGGCGATGGCGGCGGTCAGGCCCCCCAGGGCCGGGACGATCAGCCGGTCGTGCCAGACCCGGGCCAGCTCCGGGAAGTTCCGGGCCTCGCCGATGACCATCTTCACGATCCCCCCGAGCGGCGTGGCGCCGGCCAGGTGGGCGATCAGGCCCACGGCGCCGCGCAGGGTGTCGGGAAAGTTGGGCGCGCCGGCCAGGGCCTGGATGTGGGCCAGGTTGGGGGCCACCCCCTGGTCCACCACGGCGCGGAAGATGTCCTCCTTGGTGGCGAAGTAGAGATAGATCGCCCCCTTGGAGACCCCCGCCCGGGCGGCGATGTCGTCCAGCCGCGCGGCGGCGAACCCCTTCTGCGCGAACACCTCGAAGGCCGCGGCGATGATCTCGTCGGGGCGGTCGGCCTTGCGGCGGCGGAACTTGGGCTGGCCGGCGGGGAGCATGGATGCCCACTAATAACTGACTGGTCAGTTATCAATATGCCCGGTCCGCAGGTATGGCAAGCTTCACCCTGTAGCGCCCAGGCCTCACTGTCCGTGAAAAGACCGATCTAGCGTTGCGGGGGGGCTGGCTCGGCCCGCGCGAAGGCCTATGAAGCCCGTCCGGGGCGGGGAGCCCCATTCCAATGTTCATGCGCCACCTCATCCTGCTCGCCGCAGCGTGCCTCTGCGGCTGCTCCGCCGTTCCCGGCTCGCCCCCGCATGACGCGCGGGCGCACGCGGTCGTGCGCGTGCTGGACGGGGACACCCTGGTGGTGGACGGCGAGGGGGTGCGCCTGGCCAATGTCGACGCCCCGGAACTGCCGCCGGAGGCCCGCTGCTGGGGCGAGGGCGCCCTGGGGGTCCAGGCCGCCGCCAAGGCGCAGGACCTGGTGAGCCATGCCGCCCGCATCGAGCTCGTGCGCGAGGGCCATGACCGCTACGGCCGCACCCTGGCCCGCGTGACTCTCAACGAGAGCCGCGACCTGGGGGACGCCCTGGTCTTCGCCGGCGTTGCGGCGCGCAAGGGCGAACGGGCCTGGGACTGGTGCGGTCCGGCCGATTTCCGTCTGGCCGGCGGCCCCGGCTTCGACACCGGACCGGTGGCCAATCCGCGCTTCATGGCCTGGGTCAGCGCCGAGCAACTCCCCGCCCTGTCGCCGGACGTCGCCAGCCTGATGCTCTCCAACGAGGACGGCGAGCCCCTCAGCCCGTTCTTCTGAGCCCCGGCTCTCCCTGGACGGCTTGGCCGTCGCGCCGGCCCATGCCACCGTGAGGCGAGCGGGGCGCTCACGGCCCCCTACGGAGACCCGATGAGCGACCAGGTCCGCAACCTCGCCTTCCACACCCTCTCCGACGAGTGGGCGACCCTGAAGCGGGTGACCTTCGACTATCGCCGCCGCGACGGGACCTGGGAGACCCAGGTGCGCCAGACCTACGACCGCGGCGACGGGGCGGTGATCCTGCCCTACGACCCCGAACGCGGGACCGTGCTGCTGACCCGCCAGTTCCGCATCCCGGCCTATGTCACCGGCCACCCGGAGCCGCTGATCGAGGCCGCCGCCGGCCTGCTGGACGCCGACGATCCGGAGACCGCCATCCGGCGCGAGGCCGAGGAGGAGCTGGGCTACCGGTTCTCAGCCGTCACCCCGGTCTTCAAGGTCTATATGAGCCCCGGCAGCGTCACCGAGCAGCTCAGCTTCTTCACCGCCCGCTACTCGCCGGCTGACAAGGTCGGCGCCGGCGGCGGCCACGCCGAGGAGGGCGAGGACATCGAGGTCTTGGAGATGCCGCTCGACCGGGCCCTGGCCCTGGTGGCCGAGGGCGTCATCGTCGACGCCAAGACCATCATGCTGATCCAGCACCTCAAGCTGGCGGAGAGCGCCTAGAACCTCGCATTGATCCCCACGAAGAACCGGCGGCCCAGGACGTCGAAGCTGGACGGGTCGGTGTTGGAGTTGGGATAGCTGGTGAAGTAGGGCGGGTCCTTGTCGCCGATATTGTTCACCCCCGCCCGCAGGCTGACCCGGTCGTCGATCTTCCACGAGCCCGACAGGTCGTAGACGTTGTAGTCGGGGGTGTTGACCGCCGTGGGGCTGAAGGTAGGCACGCTGCGGGCGTCGGTCATGGCGCCGATGCGCCGCCAGCGCAGGGTGGTCTTCACCGGGCCGACGCTCCAGGTCGCCGACAGCACCGACTTCCATTCCGGCAGGGCGCCGCCGGAGAGATCGGCGCCGATGGTCCCGGCATATTGCACGAAGGCCGCGCCTGGCCTGGCCTGGCGCTCGAAGCTGTCGAGCTTGGAGACCACCAGGTTGAAGGCCAGGGCTCCGGCCTCCTGCGGCAGGCCGAGATCGGCGAGGTCGAAGCCCCAGTCCACCTGCGCGTCGAGGCCGGCGGTCTTCACCGAGGCCAGGTTCACCTGGGTCTGGGTCACCCCGGTGATGTTGCCCGAGGCCAGGCGAGTGAACTGCTGGCAGTAGAAGTTGGCGTTGGAGAGCCCCGGGTTGGAGCCGTCGGCGTTGAAACAGGAGGAGAGGATGGTGGGGACCCCGATGGTCCCCACAACGTCGGCCACCTCGATCCGGTAATAGTCCAGGCTGACGCTGAACCGGCGCAGGAAGCGGCCGTCCACGGCGGGGGACCAGACGGCCCCGGCGGTGACGCTGTCGGCCGTCTCCTCGGTGAGGTTGGGATTGCCCCCGCCGGTGATCTCCACCTGGGTCGAGGCCTGGTTGAAGCTGTCGATAATCGAGGCCGGCACCCCTTGCGCCAGGCAGAGGGTCCGCACCGCCGCGGCGTTGGCGCCCGTGCGGAAGGAGGAGCGCACGTCGCACGGGTCACCCGCCGTGGTGCCGGCGCCCGGCGTGCCGACGCCGACGAAGCCCAGGGACTGGGGGGAGAACAGCTCGGCGATGTTGGGGGCGCGCACCGCCCGCTGATAGCCGCCGCGCACCAGCAGGCTGGAAACCGGCTTCCAGGTGAGGTCGGCCTTGTAGGCGCTGACCTGGCCGGTGGTGGAATAGTCGGCCACCCGGCCCCCCAGGGTGACGTCCAGGCTCTCGATCAGCGGCAGCTCGGCCAGGATCGGGACCAGCAGCTCGGCATAGATCTCCTTCGACGTGATGTCGCCGCTGACCGGCACCGCCGGATTGAAGCCGACGATGTCGGGGCCCTGCAGCAGGGCGTCGGGGGCGTAGTCGAAGTCGTCCTTGCGGTACTGGGCGCCGGCCGAGAATTTCAGCGGGCCCGCTGGCAGGTCGACCAGGCTGCCGGTGGCGTAGCCCTCGACGACCGTCTGCTTGATGGTGGTGGAATTGGTGACGTTGCGGGCGATGTAGGCCGCGCAGCCGGGGCTCACCTTGCCGGCCCCGAAGATGTTGAAGCCGCCGCAGAGGGCCGCCCCCCCGTCGGCGGCGAAGGTCAGGGTGCGCATGGCCGCCCGGCTGACATTGCCGAACTGGTGCTCGGTGTGGTCCATCTGGCCGTAGCTGGCGTAGAGGTCCCACTTCCAGTCCTTCACCGGCAGGGCGCCGCGCAGGCCGCCCACCAGCTGCAGGGTCTCATAGGTGTTGTTGGAGAGCCGGCCCCCCACTTCGGTGAAGGCCCGGCGGGGATAGAAGTCCGCGGTCGGATTGGCCCGCGAGGCCAGCAGGGTGCGCAGGTCGGTCGGGATGAAGGGGTTGGTCACCGGGACCACGATGTCGGGGCCTGGGAAGGCGCCGTCGCTGGCCGAGGCCGGGCCGAGCTGCCGCGAGACGTCATAGGTGGTGTAGCTGGCCGTCCCATAGGCCTCCACGGCGTCGCTCAGGTCATAGCGGCCGGTGGCGTAGAGGCTCCAGCGCTCCAGGGGGAGGTTCAGGTAGCGGTAGGCGGCGCTGTTGAAGGTGTAGCTGGTGGCCGAGAAGCCGGGGTCGCGGGCGCCCTTGTAGTTGTTCACCGGGGCGGTGGAGAACAGGGTCCCGTCGGCGTTGAAGCTGAGGCTGGCGCCGCGGGCCACGGTCCCGGGCGCGAAGCCATAGGCGCCGAAAACCGCGTTCATCGCCGCCTGGCTGGGCAGGTTGGCCGCGCCGCCAGCGTTGGAGGTCGGATCGAAGCGGCCGTCGGGGATGGTGGCGGCGCCCGAGGGCGTCAGGCCGGTGGTGAGGATCGAATAGCCCACGGCCGCCCAGTCGCGGTCGGCGGCCAGCAGACCCTCGCGCTTGTCGTAGGTGAGCGCCATCGCGACATTGCCCCGGCCGTCGGCGAGGCTGCGGCCCCAGCCGGCGGAGACCGTCGTCTGGCCGGCGTCGTTGCGGCTGGCGGCCCCGAACTGGGCGTCGACCTGGAACCCCTCGAAATCGCGCTTCAGCTTGAAGTTCACCACCCCGGCGATGGCGTCCGAGCCGTAGACTGCCGAGGCGCCCCCGGTGATGGTCTCCACGCTCTCCACCAGGAAGGTCGGGACGGTGTTGAGGTCCACCACGGCGTTGGGGTTGCCGGCCACCACCCGGCGGCCGTCGATCAGCACCAGGGTGCGGGTGGGGCCCAGGCCCCGCAGGTTGGCGTAGGCCTGGCCCGGCGTGGTGACGAAGTTGGTGGTGTTGGTGCCGGCCCCGTTCGAGGGCGTGAACTGGGGCAGCTGGTTGAGGGTGTTCTCGATCGTCACCATGCCCACGGCGGCGATCTGGTCTGCGCCCACCGTGACGATGGGGCTTTCGGAGACGTAGTCCTTACGCGCGATGCGGCTGCCGGTGACCACGATCTCGGAAACCTCCGAGTCGGGGGTCTGCGCCGCCGCCGGGGCGGCCTGGAACGCCAGGAGGCTCGCCAGGGCGCTGGCGCACAGCAGGCCCGATCGCATCGTCGTCATTTGAATATCCCCACCCGGAACAGCCCGATCCACCCTCGCGGGTGATTTGCAGCCCAGGCTAGGGGAAGCGCCGCGCCGCCGCTACAGGTCGCGCAAGGCCTTGGGATTAACGGGATTGGGGAACCGCGGGAACACGCCCGCAACGAATCAGGACCGAATCGGTGACTCGGCGCGATTCGGGATTTGTTCCCTACAAGGTATTGTAGCTCAGACCGCTCGAGGCACAAGTCGCCGGGTTCGGCGACCGACGGCCTCGATGAGAAGAATGCGCCCGCGCGAGCTGCGAAGGGCGGCTCCGCCTTGACGCCGCCGCTTCCCTTCGACTATATCGCCCGCTCTCGCGCGGGTCCGCTCGCCGTCACTCTTTTCTCGCTTAGGTCTTAAGCCATGTCGCGTCGTTGCGAACTCACCGGTATCGGCCCCATGGTCGGCCACAATGTGAGCCACTCGAATATCAAGACGAAGCGCCGCTTCCTGCCTGCCCTGGCGCCCGCCAGCCTGCAGTCGGACGCGCTGGGTCAGACCTTCAAGCTGCGCATCTCCAATGCGGCCCGCCGCACCCTGGACTTCCGCGGCGGCCTGGACGTCTTCCTGGTCAAGGCCAAGGACGAGCAGCTCTCGCCCCGCGCCCTGAAGATCAAGCGCCAACTGAAGGCCAAGCTCGCCGCGCAAGCGCCGGCCGTCGCCTAAGCGTCACACGCTTCGAGATTTGGAAAAGGCCGGCGGTGACGCCGGCCTTTTTCTTTGGGTGGTTATTTCAGCGTCTCGTCGAACAGCGCGATCAGTTCGCGCCAGTGGCGCTCGGCGCCCTGCGGATTGTGCACCGGCATGTCGCTGGGCACCCAGCCGTGCTTGCAGCCCTCCCAGGTCGAGACCTCGGCGTCGACGCCGGCCTCGCTCAGGGACTTGATCAGACGGTCCTTCTGGGCGTCGTCGAAGCTGCGGTCCTCGATGGCGCCGGCCACCAGCACCTTGGCCTTGATCTTGGGGGCCAGCAGGTGGGGGCTGCGCTCGTCGTCGGTGGCCATGTTGCCGCCATGGAAGGAGGCCGCCGCGGCGATCCTGTCGGGATAGGTCCCGGCGGCGCGCAGGGCGATGGAGCCGCCCATGCAATAGCCGGTGACGCCCACCTTGCCCGGCTTGGCGTCCGGATCGGCCTCGATGTAGTCGAGGCAGGCCTTCACGTCGGTCATCTGGCGTCCGACGCCGGTGCTGGCCCGCAGCTTGGCGAACAGGGCGCCGGCCTCCGGATCGCCCGCCCGGGCCGCGGCGATGTCCAGGGGCGGGTAGGGCCCGGCGCGCCAGAACAGGTCCGGCAGCAGGACGTAGTAGCCGGCGGCGGCCAGGCGCTCGCCCATCTCGAACAGGGCCGGGCGGATGGCCGGGGCGTCCATGGCGATGATGGCGGCGGGCCAGGGGCCGGCGCCGGTGTCGGGCTTGAAGACGAAGGCGCGAGCGTCGCCCTCGGGGGTGGGGAGGGCGATTTCGGTACGGCTCATAATGGCGCCTCGCGGGAGGGAGTGAGGAAAGGTGGGAGCGCGCTTTCCGCCCGCATCCCGCGCAAATTCAATGTTTCTGCGGCTTCCAGTCGAAGGCCAGCAGCAGGGTCTTCTGGGACTTTGAAAAGTTGTCGTCGGAAATCAGGTAGAAGCGCGTCGTGCCGTCCCTGTTGGGGACCGCCGAGACGCCCTCGATATTGTCCACGGTCAGGGGCCGGGCCAGGTCCAGGCGGGCCACCTCGCCGGCGGGGCCGAGAATCTTCAGGGTGATGCGGCTGCCCTGCAGCGGATCCCAGGCGCGGAACAGCCAGGCGGTGTTCCCACCCGCCAGCCGGTTGACGGCCACCACGCCGAACTCGACCGGCTTCTGCAGGGTGGGGCCCTTCACGCAGGGACTGCTGACCTTGCAGGTCCAGGTTTCACCGGAGTCCTCGCCCGCCGTCACATAGGCGTCGGGGCCGGCGTCCGGATCGGCCGCCAGGGCCTCCATGCCGCCGTTGGAGGGGAAGGTCGCCACCGGGGCGGGAACCACGCGCGGGACGCCGCCCTTGGCCGGATAGAGCAGGATGCGGTCGATGGCCTCGAAGCTCACCAGGCGGTCGCCATTGGCCAGCACCGCCAGACCCTCGGCGTCGGCCTCCTTCTTGCCCTGCAGCGGCTTGCCGTCGGGGCCGGTCAGGACGGTGAGCTTGCCCGGCCCCAGCCCCGCCAGGCGCCCGGCCTTGTCCAGCACCAGCCGGGTCTCCAGCAGATCGCCCTCGTCGCTCAGGGACAGCAGCTTGCCGTCCGGGGTGACCCTCAGGTCCGACAAGCCGTGCAGCCGCGCGGTCTGCTCGGAGGACAGCACCAGGCCGCCGGCATAGACGAAGTCGCCGACCCGATCCTGGGCCGGGTCCTGGGGATTGAGGGCGACGGGCGTCGCGGTGAGGGTGATCCCGGAGCCGGCGGCCACCGGTCCCTTGGGCAGGGTGGCCGGTTGGGCGCAGGCGGTGAGCGCCGCGAGCGCCGCCCCCAGGATCAGTCGCCTCACGCCACGGCCCTCCGGACTTCCTTGAAGGTGGACCGGCGCGCCGCTCCGCCCTGCGGCCCTTGCGTATTGGGCGGCGGCTGCAGCAGGCCCGCGGTCTTGCGGTTGGCCTTGCGCGGCTCCTCCTGGAAGAGTTCGGCCAGTTGCTCGACGATGGCGCCGGCCAGTTGCTCGACATCCACGATGGTCACCGCGCGGCGGTAGTAGCGGGTGACGTCGTGGCCGATGCCGATGGCGATCAGCTGCACCGGGCTCTTGTCCTGGATCTCGGCGATCACCTCGCGCAGGTGGCGCTCCAGATAGTGGCCGGAGTTCACCGACAGGGTGGAGTCGTCCACCGGCGCGCCGTCGGAGATCACCATCAGGATGCGGCGCGCTTCCGAGCGGCCGATCAGCCGTTGGTGGGCCCACATCAGGGCCTCCCCGTCGATGTTCTCCTTCAGCAGCCCCTCGCGCATCATCAGGCCGAGGTTGCGCCGGGCGCGGCGCCAGGGGGCGTCGGCGGACTTGTAGATGATATGGCGCAGGTCGTTCAGGCGGCCGGGCTGGGCGGGCTTGCCGGCCTTCAGCCAGTCCTCGCGGCTCGCGCCGCCCTTCCAGGCCCGGGTGGTGAAGCCGAGGATCTCGGTCTTCACGCCGCAGCGTTCCAGGGTGCGGGCCAGGATGTCGGCGCAGACAGCCGCCACCATGATCGGGCGCCCGCGCATCGAGCCGGAATTGTCGATCAGGATGGTGACCACCGTGTCGCGGAACTCGGTGTCTTCCTCCTCCTTGAAGGCCAGGGAGGCGGTGGGGTCGGTGATCACGCGGGTCAGGCGCGCCACGTCCAGCATCCCTTCCTCCAGGTCGAAGGTCCAGGAGCGGTTCTGCTGGGCCATCAGCTTGCGCTGCAGCTTGTTGGCCAGGCGGGAGACCACGCTCGACAGGCTGGCGAGCTGCTGGTCGAGATAGGCCCGCAGCCGGGTCAGCTCCTCGAGGTCGCAGAGCTCCTCGGCGGCCACCACCTCGTCGTTGGCGGTGGTGAAGACCTTGTAGGTCGGGGTCTTGGCGTCCCCCTTGAGGTCAGGGCGTGCGGGCTGCTCGCCCTCGCCCATCTCCGGCGGTTCGTCGGAGTCCTCGGCGTTGGGATCGTCCTCGGCCTGCATCATCTGGCTGTCGGCGTCCTCGCTTTCGCTGTGGGTCGCCTCGCTCTCGTCCATGGAGGCCTGCTGCGGGGACTGGCCCTCGCCGTCGCCCTCGCCGCCGTCCTCGGAGGACTCGGCCTCGCCCTCGTCGCCTTCCTCGTCGTCCTGATCGGCCTGGTCGGGGGCGTCGGAGAGATCGTCGCCCATGGAGAGGTCGCGCAGGATGGTGCGCGCCATCTTGGCATAGGCCTTCTGGTCGTCGATCTTGTCGATCAGCTTGTCGAGATCCTCGCCGGCGCGCGCCTCGATCTCGTCGCGGAACATGTCCACCAGCAGCTTGGCGTTCGGTGGCGACTCGACCCCCGTCAGTCGTTCGCGCGCCATCAGGGCCACGATGTCGGCCATGGGCGGATTGGCCTGGGCGTCGACGGGATTGAAGGGGCGCTTGGCCCAGGCCTGCTCGTGCACGACCTTGAGATTCTCGCGGACGCCGCCGAGCGCGTTGGACCCGATGGCCTCGATGCGGACCTGCTCCAGGGCGTCGTAGAGCGGCGCCCCCAGGGCCGAGCCAGGCCGGGTGCGGGCGTGGACCTGGGCGTCGTGGTGCGAGATGCGCAGGGCCATCTGATCGGCCAGGCCGCGGATGCGCGCGGCGTCCATGGGCGTCAGGTCGCGAGGCGGGTGCGGCAAGACCGCGCGATTGCCGCTGAGCAGGGGGCCTTCCCCGGAGTAGACGATCTCCAGATCGGGCGACTCCGCCAGGGAGCGCGCCGCGTTCGCAAGCGCGCGTTTAAAGGGCTCGAGCGGGCTTTCCGGGTTCTTGGCCATGATCGAACTTCATAGCCTGACGGGGGGAACCGAGGAAAGTCCTGCTTGGCCGATGGCCCGCGGCGAAAACTTGTCAGCAGCAATCTGTTTACGTCTTCCAGCGCCCCTGGGCGGTGGGGCCCGGGTTAGGAGTTGAGCGGTGACGGCGGTTGCGTGTCTGAGGGTGGCGGTGGATGTGGAGAAGACGGGGCTTAGCCCCGCCGTCCTCGGTCCCCTGGTCGCCAAGTTTTCCGGCATCTACCTGGAGGGCCGCTGGCAGTGGCCCCGCCAGTTCGCGCCCCTGACCCACTATTCCTTCCTGCTGACCGACCCGCGGGCCGATGAGCTGGACGTGCAGGAACTGGCCCGCCTGGGGGAAGAGCTCCAGATCAAGCTGTTCGGCGAGGGTGAGGACGGCGACGTCCGCCTGCTGCTGTTCGAAGGCACGCCGGACGCCGTCCAGGCCTTCGCCGCCATGGACGAGGCGGCTGTCGGTCGGGCGCTGCTGGATCCTTCCCTGCTGGCGCCGGGCCGTCTGAGCCGGGTCGAGAGCACAGACGGGGTGGCCCGACGCACAGAGCAGGCCGATCCCGCCGTCGGCGCCGAGGCCGGCCCCAACTGGGTGGAACAGCATCTGGCGCACGGTGCGCCCGGCGAGGTGGTCGCCGGCCGCCCCATGCCGCAGCTCGAGGGCGTCCAGGGCATCTACTTCACCCTGCGCGGTGTCTTCGTGGGCGACGTGGTGAGTTCGACGCCCGGCGCGGCGAAGACGCACTACAGCCTGGTGGAGGGCGACGACCACATGCCCGCCGACACCCAGGCCTTCGACGCCGATTGCGCGGCCGCGGCGGTCCGGATCCTGTCCCAGCCGGGATCCCACGCGACGCTCTACCTGCCCGTCTGCTATTCCAACCTGGTCCGCGCCTCGCGGCGCACGGCCTATGAGACGATGCTCGCCACCCTGCCGGCGGCGCACAAGGCCCAGCTGGCCGCCGCCGTCTACGACGTCCCGCGAGACCCCGCCTTCACCGCCTTGGCCACCATCAAGGCCACCCTGTCGCGCTATGTCACCAATATCGACCTGCGGACCCAGGATCCCGGGTTCGAGATCGAGAAGCTGCCGCCCCAGGCGGTGACCAGCGTCACCCTGGTCCTGCCCCAGGGCGATCAGCGGGCGCGGCTGGCGGCCCTGCGGCGGTTCGCCGACCGTTTGCACCTCTATCGCAAGAAGCAGATCTGGGCGGCGGTCACCAACGTGCGCAACCGACTCGAGCTCGACGCCTGCATCGCCGCCCACGTTCCCTTCGTCACCGGGCCGGGGGTCTGCCGGCTGCAGATGGCGCCGGTGGGCGGCCGCATGCAGCCCCCCGAAGCCCTGCCCCTACTGGCCGCCTGAGCCCAGCTTCTCCATCACCAGGGGCGCGCCCCCGGCGGGATCGGCGACATAGGCGCCCTGCGCCTTGGGTTCGAACCGCAGGAGAGTGTGGCGCAGCGGATCGATGAGGCCGATGGCGCCGTTCGGATAGACCGTCCAGGCCGCCACGTCCCGGCTCAACCCTACCGACCTGAAGCACCGCCGGGGGATGGCCAGCCGCCAGCCGCCGATCGCCGCGCCCTTCTTCAGCGTGAGGGTGCAGGCCGCGTCGCCCTCGTCGACCCCCGCCAGGGACCAGACGCCGGCGAAGGCCCCGGGCGCATTGGCCTGGGTCATCGCCATGGGCGCGGCGCTGGCCGGCGCCGCCGCCGCCAGGAACGCGACGGCGAGGCCTGCGTTGAGCAAGCAAGACCTTGGATATCTCTGGCTGGAGTTCGACATGTTGAAATGGGCCCTGATTTTCGCGGTGGTCGCCTTGATCGCCGGCGCCCTCGGTTTCACCGGCATGGCCGGCGCCGCCGCAGGTATCGCCAAGCTGCTCTTCTTTGTCGCCGTGATCGGCTTTGTGCTGTTCCTGGCCCTGGGCGCCTTCGTGGGCAAGAAGATCAGCGGCGGCTGAACCGCCTTCCACCCTGATCGGAGAAGGGCGCGGAGTCACCTCCGCGCCTTTCTGATTCAGGCTGTGGCGGTCGCACCCGTGGCGGGCTCGGCCTGGGCCGACAGCGCCTCGTCGATGGCCGCGAACAGCCTGGCCGCCTCGATGGGCTTGGGCACGAAGCCCGTCATGCCGGCGGCGAGGTACTCGCTGACCTGGTGGCGCATGACATTGGCCGACAGCGCCAGGATCGGCAGGGGCGGACGGCCCTGTTCGGCCTCCAGCCGCCGGATGGCCTCGGTGGCCTCGACGCCGTTCATCTCGGGCATCTGGACGTCCATCAGCACCAGGTCGAAGGCCTGGGCCCGGACCGCGTCCACCGCCTCACGGCCGTTGGAGACCACGGTGAGGTCCACGCCGAAGGGCTCCAGCAGGGACTTCAGGATCAGCTGGTTGGTGGCGTTGTCCTCGGCCGCCAGGATCTTGGCCACATAGGTCTCGGCCGAGGGCTCGTCGGCCTGGGCCGCGCGCGGCCGCGCCTCGGCCCGCTTCTCGAGGGGCAGGGTGAAGCTGAAGGTCGAGCCCTCGCCCGCCGCGCTGGTCACGCCGATCTGTCCCCCCATCAGCTCCACCAGCTCGCGGCAGATGGCCAGGCCCAGGCCGGTGCCCCCGAAACGGCGGCTGGTGGAGGCGTCCACCTGGTTGAACTTCTGGAACAGGTCCCCCAGGCGCTCGGGCGGGATGCCGATGCCGCTGTCGCGCACGGAGAAGGCCAGGCCCTGGGCCGCGGGGGCCACGCTCACCCTCACCGCGCCATCGGCGGTGAACTTGATGGCGTTGGAGACCAGGTTGGCGATGACCTGGCGCAGTCGGGCGCCGTCGCCCCACCAGATCCCGTGCGCCTCGGGCGCGATCTCGACGATCAGCTCGACGTCCTTCTGGGCGGCGAGGTTGATGAAGGTGGCGCAGGCCTGGTTCACCGCCTCGGCCAGGTCGAACTCGTGGGCGTCGACGTCGAGCCGGCCGGCCTCGATCTTGGAGATGTCCAGGACGTCGTTCAGCACGCCGAGCAGGGTCTGGCCGGAGGTGCGGATCACGCCCAGCCGGTCGGCCTGGGCCGGGGTCAGCTCGTCGCGCTCCATCACCTGGGCCATGCCGAGGATGCCGTTCAGGGGCGTGCGGATCTCGTGGCTCATATTGGCCAGGAACTGCGACTTGGCGATATTGGCGGTGTCGGCCTGATCGCGGGCGCGCACCAGTTGCGACATGGTCCGGTCCAGGGCGGCGTCCCCGGCGGCGAGGTCGCGCAGGATCGCCCGGATGCGGAGCGCCAGGGCGCCGCCGCTCATCAGCAGCACCAGGAAGGCCAGGACGAAGATGGGCGCGGCGTCCCTCAGGACCTTCAGCCCCGGCCGCTTCTGGGTCCAGGCCAGGTCGCCGACGACGAAGCCGTTGGCGTCGACGATGGAGGTGCTGGCGCGGGTCTTCACCGTGCCGGGCGGGGTGATCCTGGCGCCGGAGACCCGCAGGTTGCTTTCCATCTCCCTCAGGAAGCCGCCGTCCATGCGGCGGGCGGAGACGATGATCGGCGCCGGGCCAGGCCGCTGCGTTGGGCCGGCGGTCTCGGCCGTCACCGAGGTGGCGCCCACCAGGAAGTAGTGGCCGCTCGAGACGACGACCCCGCTGGTGGTCGTTTCGGCCTCCAGGCCGTAGGGCTTGCCGGCCCGGCTGACGCCCCGGGCCTGTTCCTCGGACCGCAGCCGCGCCAGCAGGGGCGCCACGTCGCGCGGGAAGGCGCCGAGCTGGTCGGCCGCGACCCGGCCCTCGCCGCGCCACGCGTAGACGGGGCGGTCCTGGCCGTCGAAGATCAGGCTGAGGTCGTGATGCAGGTACTGGGCGTAGTAGCGGCCGATGTTCTCGTCGGCCCAGGTCTCGTCGATGTTGGGTCCAAGCCGCACATAGGCGTCGTCCCAGACGCTGGCGGAGCTGATGTCGGTGACGATCTGCTCCAGGGTCCGTTCGACCCGCCGCGCCACCAGCAGCCGCTCTTCCTGCACCTGGACCTGGTCCACCGAGGCCGCGGTATAGGCCAGCATCGCCACGCCGCCAGCCACGACGATCGCCAGGATCACCATCGCGAGCTGGATGATCCTTCGCGCGGCTCTCTGGCTGTGGGGAAGTTTGGGGGACATCAAACTCACAAAGGGAACAGGCCTCGTTCCTAGCAAGGTGAGGTCATCAAACTGTAAAGCCGAGGCCGAATCTACTTTACCCAAAATGAGTGTAGTCGATTTGACGGAATGTTTAGTGCTGGTCCGGCAGAACAGACCTCTGTTCCACCAGAGGTTTCTTCATGCTGCGTCTCGCCCTGATCTCGATCGCCGCCCTCTCTGTCGCCGGGGCCGCGCAGGCGCAGGATCTCAAGCTGTCGGGAGACCTGGCGGTGGTGTCCGACTACCGGTTCCGCGGCTATTCCCTGTCGGACGAACAGCCGGCCGTGCAGGGCGGCCTGACCCTGACCGGATCGTCGGGCTTCTACGCCGGCGCCTGGGCATCGACCATCGACGAGTACGGGGCCGACGCGGCCGGCAAGGGCGCGACGGTCGAGTTCGATCTCAGCCTGGGCCGCGCCTTCAGCCTGGGCGCCTATGACTTCGACGTCGGGCTGGCGGCCTACACCTATCCCGGCGGGCAGGACGTGAACTTCGTGGAGATCCCGGTCTCGGTGGCGCGCACGGCCGGCGCCTGGACCTGGACCCTGGGCGGCGCCTACGCCCCGGCCCAGGCCAACACCGGGGACGAGGACAACACCTATGTCTATGGCTCGGCCGCCCTGGCGCCCGCAGCCTGGCCGGTGAGCCTGGACGCGACGCTCGGCTGGGAGGACGGCGCCTTCGCCGACCGCAAGACCGACTGGTCGCTCGGGGTCAGCAAGAGCTTCGGCCCGGTCAGCCTCTCGGCCCGCTATGTCGGGACCGACGCCGCCGGGGTGGACTCGACCGTGGTGGCCTCGCTCGGGGTGGCCTTCTAGGCCACCCGCACGCGGGCGGTCGATTCCGGCAGGTCCTGACCGAAGGCGCGCTGGAAGAACTCGGCGACGGTGCCGCGCTCCAGCTCGTCGCACTTGTTCAGGAAGGTCATCCGGAAGCCGAGCGCGATGTCGCCGCCGAAGATCTCGGTGTTCTGCGCCCAGGTGATCACCGTCCGCGGGCTCATGACCGTGGAGATGTCCCCGTTCATGAAGGCGTTGCGGGTCATGTCGGCGACGCGGACCATGGCGGCGATCGTGCGCTTGCCCTCGGGGGTGTTGTAGTGCGGCGCCTTGGACAGCACGATCTCGGCTTCCACGTCGTGGGCCAGGTAGTTCAGGGTGGTGACGATCGACCAGCGGTCCATCTGGCCTTGGTTGATCTGCTGGGTGCCGTGATAGAGGCCGGTGGTGTCGCCCAGACCGATGGTGTTGGTGGTCGAGAACAGCCGGAAGAACGGGTTGGGCCGGATCACGCGGTTCTGGTCCAGCAGGGTCAGCTTGCCCTGGGCCTCCAGGATGCGCTGGATCACGAACATCACGTCCGGGCGGCCGGCGTCGTATTCGTCGAACACCAGGGCCACCGGCCGCTGGATCGACCAGGGCAGGATGCCTTCACGGAATTCGGTGACCTGCTTACCGTCCTTCAGGACGATGGCGTCCTTGCCCACCAGGTCGATACGGCTGACGTGGCTGTCCAGGTTCACCCGGATCAGCGGCCAGTTGAGGCGCGCGGCCACCTGCTCGATGTGGGTCGACTTGCCCGTGCCGTGATAGCCCTGGACCATCACCCGGCGGTCGAAGGCGAAGCCCGCGCAGATCGCCCGGGTGGTCTCCGGATCGAACTTGTAGGACGGGTCGAGGTCCGGGACATGGCTGTCGCGCTCGCTGAAGGCGGGCACGGTCATGTCCACATCCACGCCGAAGGTTTCGCGGACGGAAACCTTCCGGTCCGGGACCAGGGTGAGGAGCTTGTCGTCTTGGTTTTCGGCGAAGGAAGTCATGGTGCGGTTCGATTACAGGCTTACGCGTGCGAAGCAAACGTGTGTTTGATGAAGGTCTGTCCCTGCGACCCATACCGGAATGACGAAGGGAGCGTCCACCCATGTTGCAGCAAGCCGTGCGGCCATATCGTGCGATTCAGGTCTTCGCCACTGAGTCGGGCTTCGGCGCCGAGATCGTCGGCGTGGACCTGTCGCGCCCGCTTTCCCCAGAGGCCCGCGAGGAAATCCGCACCGCCTGGGCCCGTCATTCGGTGGTCAGCTTCCCGGACCAGCCCCTGAGCCTGGACGAGCTTGAGGCCTTCACCCTGGAGATGGGAAAATTCGGGGTCGACCCGTTCATCGCCCCCATGCCCGGCCATCCCAACGTCCTGGAGCTGCGCCGGGAGCCCGACGAGAAGGCCACCAACTTCGGCGCGGGCTGGCATTCCGACTGGAGTTTCCAGGAAAAGCCCCCCGCCGCCACCCTGCTGCACTCCCAGGTCGTCCCGCCGGTGGGCGGCGACACCCTGTTCGCCGACTGCGCCAGCGCCTACGACGCGCTGTCGCCGGCCATGAAGGCCCTGCTGGCGCCGATGAAGGCCGTGCACTCGGCCGGCCGCGCCTATGGGACCAAGGGGGTCTTCGCCCGCGAGACCGAGAAGCGGACCATGGCCATCATCGTCTCCGAGGCGGCCGACCAGAGCCTGACCCATCCCCTGGTCCGCACCCACCCGGTCACCGGCCGCAAGGCCCTGTTCGTCAGCCCGGTCTACACGGTGGGCATCGAGGGGTTCGAGGCCAAGGAGGCCCAGGCCATCCTCGGCTTCCTGTTCGCCCACATCACCCAGGACCGGTTCGTCTATCGCCACAAATGGCGGCCCAACATGCTGCTGATGTGGGACAACCGCTGCACGGTCCACTTCGCCGAGGGCGGCTATGACGGCCACCTGCGCCTGATGCATCGGACCACGGTGGCCGGAGAGACGCCGGTCTGACCGCGCCCCTAGGCCATCTTGGCCTTGCGGAGCTGCTGGTAGGCCTTGATGACCCGCTGCAGCTTGTGCTCGGCCGAGCGGTCGCCGCCGTTGGAGTCCGGGTGGGTGCGCTTCACCAGCTCGATGTAGCGGGCGCGGATCGCCGGGCCGTCGGCGTTCTCGTCCAGGTCCAGGTCGGCCAGGGCGTTGCGCTCCAGCTTGCCCAGGCGTCGGCGCTCAGGGGCGTTGGCGGCCCGTGGGTTGCCGTTGCCGCTGCCGAACAGGTTGAAGGGGTCGCGATAGCCCTTGCCCTGACCAAAGCCCTGGGCCGCGGCGGCGGCCTCGCGGGAGAAGCGGCCGGCCTTGAAGTCCCAGGTCGGACGGTCGCCCTGGGCGCTCTGGGCCTGGCGCTGCTTGATCTCGCCCTCGCTCATCCCGGCGAAGAAGTTCCAGTTGCGGTTATATTCCGCCGCGTGCGGCTGGCAGAACCAGTAGTGCTCGTTGAGCATGTCCCGGGACTTGGGCGCGCGCGCGCTGCCCGCCAGCCGGCATCCCGGATGGTCGCAAGCCCGTTCCCCGGGCTTGAGCGCATAGACGTCGTCGGTCTGCGCGGCCTCCCCGGGGGTCGGCGGGCGCACCCGGATATCGACGAACTTAGGCTTGTATTGAAACGCGCCGGCCATGACCCAAGTATGAAGCGGTCTGAGACCCTTTCAAGAATTGAAGATTATCCAAATGGGCGCCATATTTGAGGCCATCCACGACAAGCTCACCGAAGCGTTCTCCCCCACCCGCCTGGAAATCGAAGACGATTCCGCCCGACATGCGGGACATGCGGGGGCCAGCGCCTCGGGCGAGAGCCATTTTAATGTAGTCATTCAAGCCCAGGCCTTCGAGGGCGCCCCCAAGGTGGCGCGGCAGCGGATGGTCTACCGGACATTGGCCGAGGAGCTGGCAGGTCCCCTGCATGCGCTCTCGGTGAAGGCCCTCGCACCGGGCGAGGACTGATCTAACTTTCGAAATGGCGCCGCCGGCCAAGGCGGCCCCGCGCTGGGGAGGCGTGTTTGAAGACGACCATCACCGTAAACGGGCAGGCGAGGGCGCTCGACCTCGATCCCCGCACCAGCCTGCTCGACGCCCTGCGCGAGCATCTCAACCTCAAGGGCTCCAAGAAGGGCTGCGACCACGGCCAGTGCGGCGCCTGCACCGTCCTGGTGAACGGGGTGCGGATCAATGCCTGCCTCAGCCTGGCGGTGATGCACGACGGCCATGAGGTCACCACCATCGAGGGCATCGGCGGCGAGGCCAACCTGCACCCGATGCAGCAGGCCTTCCTGGAGCAGGACGCCTTCCAGTGCGGCTACTGCACCCCCGGCCAGATCTGCTCGGCCGTGGGCATGCTGCAGGAGGCCGCGGAGAACTGGCCCAGCCAGGCCACCGACGACCTCACCGGCGCCATCGCGCTCACCGACGCCGAGATTCGCGAACGGATGAGCGGCAACATCTGCCGCTGCTCGGCCTATCCCCAGATCATCGCGGCGATCCGCGACGTGGCCGGAGAGGTGGCATGAGGCCCTTCACCTACGAACGTCCCACCGATGTCGCCGCCGCGGTGAAGGCCGTGGCCGCCACGCCGGGCGCCAAGTTCCTGGCCGGCGGAACCAACCTGCTGGACCTGATGAAGCTCGATATCGAGCAGCCCACCCACCTGGTGGACGTCAACCGCCTGCCGCTGTCGGCCATCGAGGACACCGCCGAGGGCGGCCTGCGGATCGGCGCCATGGTCACCAACAGCCACCTGGCCGCCGACGCCCGGGTTCGCGCCCGCTATTCGGTCCTGACCCAGGCCATCGTCTCGGGCGGCTCGGGCCAGTTGCGCAACAAGGCCACCACCGGCGGCAACCTGCTGCAGCGGACCCGGTGCGCCTATTTCTATGATCCCTCCAAGCCCTGCAACAAGCGCCACCCCGGCTCCGGCTGCAGCGCGCTGGAGGGCCTGAACCGCAACAGCGCCATCTTCGGCGCCAGCGACGCCTGCATCGCCACCCATCCCTCGGACATGGCCGTGGCGCTCACCGCCCTGGACGCCCAGGTGGAGACGGTGACGCCGCAGGGGGCCACGCGGACCCTGGCGGTGGCCGACCTGCACCGCCTGCCCGGCGACACCCCACACATCGAGACCAACCTGGCGCCCGGCGAGCTGATCGCCGCGGTGATCCTGCCCCCGGCGGCTGCGGGCGGGCAGATCTATCACAAGGCCCGCGACCGGGCCTCCTACGCCGGCGGCCTGGCCAGCGTCGCGGTGGTGGGGACCAAGGTCGCCTTCGGCGCCGTGGCCCACAAGCCCTGGCGGGCGGAGAAGGCCGAGGCCGCGCTCGCCGCCGGCGCCAGCGCCGTCGAGGCCGCCCACGCCGAACTGGCCGGCGCACAGGACAATGGCAAGAACGGCTTCAAGATCGCCCTGGTGGCCCGCATGACGGCGGCGGCCCTGGACGAGGCCAAGCAAGGGAGAGGCGCATGAGCTCGGTCAAGGATTGGGCGGCCCCGAACCCCGTCACGGAAAACCGCAGCGGCATCATCGGCAAGGGCGTCGACCGCTACGAGGGCAAGCTGAAGGTCACCGGCACGGCGGCCTACGCCTATGAGGTCGAGCCGCCCTCGCCGCCGGCCTATGGCTACCTGCTGCCGGCCACCATCGCGCGAGGCCGGATCACCGCCATCGACACCGCCGCCGCCGAAGCGTCCCCCGGCGTCCAGATCGTCTGGACCCACCTGAACGTTCCCAAACAGGCCCGCCGGGGCGAGCGGGCCAACCCCCGCAGCCAGCGGGCGGCCAACCCGGCCCTGGCCTCCGACCGCGTGGAATTCTTCGGTCAGCCGGTGGCCTTCGTCGCCGCCGACACCTGGGAGAATGCGCGGGCCGCCGCCCACCTGATCCGGATCGACTATGCCGCCGAGCCGGCGGTGCTGGACTTCCGCGCCGCCCTCGCCTCTGCCGAAATGCCCCACGGGGAGGAGGACGTCCGCATCGGGGATTTCGACGGCGCCTACGCCAAGGCCCCGGTGCAGATCGACGAGACCTATTTCAGCCCGATCCAGAACCATGTGCAGATGGAGCCCTGCGCCACCACCGCCTGGTGGGATGGCGACAAGGTCACGGTCCACACCTCGATCCAGATGGTGAAGGGCGGCCAGCACGCCCTGGCCGAGACCCTGGCCATCCCCTCGGACCGGGTCCACCTGCTGACCCGCTACATCGGCGGCGGCTTCGGCGGCAAGGGCCAGTCCTATGACGACCTGACGCTCGCGGCCCTGGGCGCCCAGGCGCTGGGGCGGCCGGTGAAGGTGGCCTACACCCGCCAACAGATGTTCCAGGCCACGATCCACCGCCCGGCGGTCAGCATGCGGGTGCGCCTGGGGGCCGAGCCCGACGGCCGACTGAACGCCTTCGCGGTCGAGGCGGTCACCCACTGCGCCCGCAACGCCCCCTTCGTGGAGCACGCGGCCAACTTCTCCCGCAACCTCTACGCCGCCCCCAACCGCCTCACCGGCCACCGGCTGGTGAAGATGGACATCCCGGCCGCCGGCCCCATGCGGGCGCCGGGGGAGGCCTCGGGCATGCTCAGCCTGGAATGCGCCATGGACGAGCTGGCGGAGAAACTGGGGATCGACCCCATCGAGTTGCGCCTGCGCAACGAGCCGGACGTCGACCCGGAGACGGGCAAGCCCTTCTCCATCCGCCAACTGGTCCAGTGCCTGAACACCGGCGCCCAGCGCTTCGGTTGGGAGCGCCGCAACCCCAAACCCGGGCAGGTGCGTGACGGCCGCTGGCTGGTGGGCATGGGCATGGCCTGCGCCATCCGCGGCAACTTCCTGCTGCCGGCCAAGGCCGGGGTTCGGATCGACGCCGACGGCACGGTCACCCTGCGCCAGGGCATGACCGACATCGGCACCGGCACCTACACCATCCTGGCCCAGATCACCGCCGAGACCATGGGGGTGACGATGGAGCAGGTGAAGATCGAGCTGGGGGATTCCGACTTCCCGCCCGCCCCCGGCTCCGGCGGCCAGTTCGGGGCGGCCACGGCGGGCTCGGCGGCCTTCGAGGCCAATATGAACCTGCGCAAGGCGCTCGCCGAACTGGCCATCGGCGACCCCAACTCGCCGCTCTATGGCGGGGATCCCACCTACGTCACCTTCGGCAATGGCAATATCGCCATCGAGAACCGCTCGGAGAGCCTGGGCGCCCTGGTGGCCCGCGCCGCGCCGGAGGGGGTCTATGTGGAGGGCTCCATCACGCCCGCCGCCGACGCCCGCGACTATTCCCAGCACACCTACGGCGCCCACTTCGCCGAGGTCGGGGTGGACACGGTCACCGGCGAGGTGCGCATGCGCAAGATGTTCGGGGTGTTCGCCGCCGGCCGCATCCTCAACGCCAAGACCGCCCGGAGCCAGGTCACCGGCGGCATGATCTGGGGCGTCGGCACGGCGCTCACGGAGGGCAATGTGGTGGACGCCCGCTACGGCTCCTTCATCAACCAGGACATGGCCGGCTACCTGGTGCCCACCCATGCCGACATCGTCGACCTGGACGCGATCTTCCTCGACGAGGCCGACGACAAGGCCAATCCCATGGGGATCAAGGGGGTGGGAGAGCTGGGAATCTGCGGCGCCGGGGCGGCGGTGGCCAACGCCATCTACAACGCCTGCGGGGTCCGCCTGCGTGACTTCCCGATGACCCCGGATAAGGTGCTGGAAGGCCTGATGGCGAAGGGTCTCTAGGGCCCTTCAGCCTCGGCGATCACTTGTTTCGATTGAGATAGGTGATCGCCAGGCCCGCGGCGCAGCCCAGGAACAGGATGCCCGCGATCACCCGGATCGCGTCGATCAGGAAGCCCGCGATCGCCGCGGCCACCATGACGGCGAGGAAGACGCCGGCCCACTTGGCCATGGCGGTCTAGCCGACCTTGGCGCGCAGTTCGCCCAGGATGCGGGCCAGGTCGCTCTCGCGGAAGGGTTTCTGCAGGACCGGCGAACCCCTGTCGACGTCGCGCAGGCCCGCGTCGCCATAGCCGGTGGCGAAGGCGAAGGGCGCGCCCTTGGCCCGCAGGATGTCGGCCAGCGGAAAGATCGGCTGGCCCCCCAGGTTCACGTCCAGGACCGCGCAGTCGATGGGGGTGGATTCGGCCAGCGCGATGGCCTCGTCCAGGCGCGCGGCCGGGCCGATCACCACGCAGCCGAGGTCCGACAGCATGTCCTCGATCAGCATCGAGACCATCATCTCGTCCTCGACCACGAGAACCCGCAGACCCGCCAGATCGGTCAGAGCGCTCATTGGGAAATCTCCAGCAGGTTTACCGACGTCACCATATCGCAGGACGGCTCCGGGCCACGATAGTCAAGTCCGGTGTGGCCGTCTGTCCGGTGCCGCACATGGTCAAGCTGGCTCCCCGCCCGCATTTCGCCTTGCGAGAAAACCACGCGGCCTTCGGTTCGGTTCCACACGGTGAAAACTCCCGTCTGGCCGCGTCATGCCTCCAGCGGGGCGTTCTGATCCAGGGGCGGCGATATGCGCAGGGTGGTGATCTGGTTCCGGACCCGTTTGACCACCTGGAAGCGGTGGCGGTGGAAGATGAAGGTCTGGCCGATCTTCGGAATGGTCTGGGCCTCGTGGATCACCAGGCCGGCCACGGTCACCGCGTCGTCGTCGGGCAGGTCCCAGTCCATGGCGCGATTGAGATCGCGGATGGTCACCGAGCCGTCCACCACCACCGCCCCGTCGGCCTGGCGGCGGACGCCGTGGATGGCGCTGTCGTGCTCGTCGTCGATCTCGCCGACGATCTCCTCGAGGATGTCCTCCAGGGTCACCAGGCCCTGCAGGGCGCCGTACTCGTCCACCACCAGGGCGAAGTGGCTCTGGCGCTTGAGGAAGGCGTTCAGCTGGTCCTTCAGGTTGGTGGTCTCGGGTATGAACCAGGGCTCGCGGATGATCTCGGAGACCCTGAGGTCGTCCATCCGGCCGCCGGAGTCGGCGATCGCCTGCAGCAGGTCCTTGGCGTGCAGCACGCCGACGATGTTTTCGGCGTCGTCCCGATAGAGCGGCACCCGGGTGTGGGCGCTGGCCAGCATGGCGGTCACCAGCTCGGCGGGCGGCAGGTCGGCGTCGATCATCGAGATCGACATGCGGTGGACCATCACCTCGCTGACGTCCATGTGGGAGAGGTCCAGCACGCCCCCCAGCATGCGGCGGTCGCGCTCCTCCACCAGGCCCTCGGAGTGGTGGTACTCCACCGCCCCGCGGATCTCCTCGTGGGCGGCCAGGACGTCGATGTCCATGGACAGCTTGATGCCGAAGGGCCTCAGGGTCTGACGCACCACCCACTGGGCGCCGTTGGCGAGCGGCCCGAAGATGCGCACCACCCAATAGGTGGGGATCGACAGGGCCCGGGCCACGTCGTCGGCCCGGGCGATGGCCAGGGACTTGGGCAGGATCTCGCTGAAGATCACGATCAGCACCGTCATCACCCCGGTGGCGATCAGGGCCCCCAGGGGCCCTGGGAAGGCGGTGGACAGCGCCAGAGTGGTGAGGGCCGAGGCGCCGATGTTGATGACGTTGTTGGAGAGCAGGATGGCCCCGATCATCTTCTCCTGATCGGACATCATCACGTTGATGCGGCGGGCGGCGCGGTCGCCCTCGCGCTCCAGCTGGTGCATCCGGCCGCGGCTGGCCGCCGTCATCGAGGTCTCCGCCGCCGAGATCAGGCCCGACAGGCTGAGCAGGGCGATCAGGATGGGGGCGAGACCTGCGATGATCGCCAGGACGCTCACGGCTTGGCTCCTTCCGAGATGAGGAATTCACGCACGGCCTGGGCGCTGACGTCCTTGGCCACGAAGGTGTCGCCGAGCGCGCGCGCCAGGATGAAGGTCAGCTTGCCGCCGTCGGCCTTCTTGTCCTGGCCCATATGGCGGACCAGGGCCTCGGCGTGGAAGGGCGCGGGCGTCACCGCGTCCATGCGGGTGGGCAGGCCGGCCGCGGCGATGGCGGCCTCGGCGCGGACCGCGTCCTGGGCCGAACACAGCCCCTGGGCGGCGGAGAACCGGAAGGCGATGGCCGAACCCGCCGCGACGGCCTCGCCGTGCAGCAGGGCCTCGCCGTAGCCGGTCTCGGCTTCCAGGGCGTGGCCGAAGGTGTGGCCGAGATTGAGCAGGGCCCGGCGGCCCGCCTCCTTCTCATCCTCGATGACGATCTCGGCCTTCATCTCCACGGAACGCGCGACGGCATGGGAAAGCGCCTCGGGTTGCCGCGTCAGGACGGCGGCGGCGTTGGCCTCCAGCCACTCGAAAAAGGAAAAATCCCCCAGCAGGCCGTACTTGATGACCTCGGCGTAGCCCGCCCGCATTTCGCGGTCGCTGAGGGTGGACAGCACGTCGAGGTCGGCCAGGACCAGGCGCGGCTGGTGGAAGGCGCCCACCAGGTTCTTGCCGCGCGGGGTGTCGATGGCGGTCTTGCCCCCCACCGAGGAGTCCACCTGGGCCAGCAGGGTGGTGGGGATCTGCACGAAATCGACGCCGCGCTTGTAGATGGCCGCGGCGAAGCCGGCGAGATCGCCCACCACCCCGCCGCCGAAGGCCACGATCAGGTCGTTCCGGTCCAGCTCCAGGGCCAGCAGGCGGTCCGACAGGTCGGCCAGACCCTCGAAGCTCTTGGTCTGTTCCCCCGGCGGCACCACGATGGCCGGGCAGGCGATGCCGGCGGCCTCCAGCGAGGCGGTCAGCCGCGCGCCGTGCAGGCGCCACACGGTCTCGTCGCTGACCACCGCCACGCGCTTGTTCTTCACGAAGGGGGCGATGCGCGTCCCGGCTTCGTCCAGCAGCCCTCGGCCGATCACGACCTCGTAGGACCGCTCGGCGAGACCCACGGGGACGATGCGGGGCGTCATGACGAGGCTTCCTCGGACTTCGACTGCACGTAGGCCGACAGGGCCTGGATGACCTGGTCCACCGTCACGTGATGGGCGGCGTCGCCGGTCTCCACCATGACGTCGGCCTGGGCGTAGATGGGGTAGCGCTCGGCGGCCTGGTCCTGCAGCACGCTCAAGGGGTCGCGGCCGGCGATGAGCGGGCGGTTGTCCTTGCGCGACACCCGGCGGGCCAGGACCTCCAGGTCGGCCTTCAGCCAGACGGAGATGGAGCGGGCCTTGATGAGGGCGCGGGTCTCGGGGTTCATGAAGGCGCCCCCGCCGGTGGCCAGTACGTGGGGCGGCTCGTCCAGCAGGCGGGCGATCACCCGGCGCTCGCCCTCGCGGAAGGCGGGCTCCCCCAGATCGGCGAAGATGTCGGGGATGGAGCGGCCGGCGGCGGCCTCCACCTCGGCGTCGGCGTCGCGGAACGGCAGTTCCAGAGCGTTGGCCAGGCGACGGCCCACGCTGGATTTGCCGACCCCCATCAGGCCGACGAGGGTGATGGTGCGGGCGCGTAGCGGTTTGTAACGGTCCATGAACGGCGCAGGTCTACATCAGGGCGAGCCCGCGCGCCAATGCCCGCGCTGTGCGTTAGGATAAGGCCATGATCGGTCGAAGCGTTTCCCTGGCGGTCCTGACCGCCCTCGTCCTGGCCCCGCAGGCCTCCGCCCAGGCCGTGGAGGTCGCGCCTCTCGCGGCGCCTGACTTCTTCTCCACCGGGGCCCGGGACACCGGGCTTCCGCCGGAACTCTGGCGCGGCGCCTCGGGCCAGACGATGCGGACGGTCCTGCCCCTGCTGACCGCGAAGCCCCTGTCGCCGGCCGCCCAGGCCCTGGCGCGGCGCGTCTTGGCCACCGGCGCGGCTGGTCCCGATGACGCCGGGCGCGACGCCGGCGTGGCCGGCGCCCGGGTCGGCGCCCTGATCGCCCTGGGCGGGGTGAAGGACGCCGCGGCCATCCTGTCGCGCACCGCGGGCCTGGATCAGAACCCGGTCCTGGCCCAGGCCGGGGCGGAGGCGGCCCTGCTGTCGGCGGACGACGACGGCGCCTGCGCGATCTCCGACAAGCTCGTCGCCGGGCGCGAGGAGGCCTACTGGCTGCGCCTGCGGGCCTATTGCCAGCTCAAGGCGGGCAATTCCGGCGCCGCCCAGCTCACCTTCGACCTGGCCCAGAGCCAGGCCCGCGATCCCGTCTACGGCCGCTTGATGGGCGCCAAGCTGGCCGGCGGCGGCGATCCCGGCGCACCCTCCCTGCGCAATGGCCTGGACTACGCCCTGACCCGCAATCTTGGCCTGCCGGTGAACGGCCCGGCCGCCCCTGCCGTCGCCGCCGCCCTCGCCGGCGCGGGCGCCGGTCCCGCGACCTGGCCCATCGAGGGCGGCCCGGGTCCGGTGAAGGCCGCCATGGCCGCGATGGCGGCCGGCGACCTGGCGACCGCCCAGACGATGCGGTCGGGCCTGACCTCCGACACGATCCCGGGCGCCACCATCACCGACCTGGCCCTGCTGGACGCCATGATCTCGGCGGTCTCGGGCAAGGCCGACCCCCAGACCCTGGACCGCCTCATCGAGCGCGGCGCGGTGGGCGACCCCAAGACCCGCGCCCGGGCCCAGCAGGCCGCCCTGCTGCTGGCCGCCCTGGGCGCCCCCATGAGCCCCCAGGCCCGGGGTCAGTTCGCGGGCTTCACCGCCGCCGAGGCCAAGGCGCCGGCCGCCCGCGCCTTCGCCCTCGACCGGGCCGGCGCCGAGAAGTTGCCGGGGGAGACCGCCCTGCTGGCCCTGTGGATTTCCGCCGACGCCGGGGCTGCCGGTCCCGCCGCCGGGGACCGGGCGCGGATCGTCCGCGCGCTCAAGGCTGCGGGCCTGGAGGAGGACGCGCGGGCCTTCGCCGTCGAAGGCCTCCTGGCCGTCCGATGAGCGCCGCATCCGGCTGGGCCGAGGCCTTCCTGGAAATGATGGCCGTGGAGCGGGCGGCGGCCAAGAACACCATCACCGCCTACGGCAAGGACCTGGCCGACGCGAGCGGCTTCCTGGCCGGGCGCGGCCGCGACCTGGGCGACGCCTCGGCCGAGGACATCGAGGCCTATTTCGCCGCCATCGGCGCGCGCGGCCTGTCCCCGGCCACCGCCTCGCGCCGCCGCGCGGCGGTTCGGCAATTCTACCGCTTCGTCCTGGGGGAGGGCTGGCGCAACGACGACCCGTCGCGCCGGGTGGACGCCCCCAAGCGCGGCCGCCCCCTGCCCAAGGTCCTGAGCCGCGACGAGGTGGACCGCATCATCGCCGCGGCCAGCGCCAAGGACGGCGCCCAGGGCCTGCGGATCGGTTGCGTGGTGGAGCTGATCTACGCCTCGGGCCTGCGGATCTCCGAGCTCACCGCCCTGCCGCTGGCGGCCCTGGCGCGGGACCCCGCCTACCTCATGGTCACCGGCAAGGGCGGCAAGGATCGGCTCGCCCCCCTCAATGACGCCGCGCGCACGGCGGTGAAGGCCTATCTGGAGGTCCGCAAGGTCTTCCTGCCCAAGGGGGACCTCGCCAATCCCTGGCTGTTCCCCTCGCGCGGCAAGGCCGGGCGCATGACGCCGCGCCGCTTCGCCCAGCTGCTGGACGAGGCCGCCGCCGACGCCGGGATCGACCCGGCCCGGGTCAGCCCCCACGTCCTGCGCCACGCCTTCGCCACCCACCTGCTGGAGGGCGGCGCCGACCTGCGGGTGGTGCAGAAGCTGCTGGGCCACGCCGACATCGCCACCACCCAGATCTACACCCACATGGCCGGCGAGCGCCTGGCCCAGGTGGTGGCCAGCAAGCATCCGCTCTCGAGAAAGTCCTGAACGGGAAAAGCCGCCCGCGTGAGCGGACGGCTTCCCTCAGGGCTCTGGATCAGGCTGGGGGTCAGCCGGTGATCCGATAGCGGCCCTGGCTGTCGGGGCAGACGCGGACGTAGCGCACGTCGCGGCCGTACTCGTCCACCGGCGCGGGGGCCAGGCGGCAGCGGCTGCGGTTGTAGTAGCTGTAGTCGTACTGGCCCGTGCGCTGGCCGCGGTCGTAGCGGCTTTCGCGATAGGGCACGGTCTCGGCGTAGTTGTAGTAGTAGCCGGCCTGGTCGCACTTGGCCTTGGCCGACTGCTTGCCGATCTGCGAGCCGGCGAGGCCGCCGACCACGGCGCCCAGCACCGCGCCCTCGGTCCGCGCGTTGCGGGCCGCGACGTTGGAGCCGATAGCCGCGCCGGCCAGGGCGCCGATCAGGCCGCCGGCCACCTGGCCGTTACGGTTGTTGGACGAGCGGCAGGGGTCGGCATAGGCCGAACCCGAATAGGAGGTGTCGCGGCCATAGCCGTTGGCGTCCCAGCGCGCGGAATCCCAGGTCGGGGCGGGACCGTAGGAGCGGGCATAGGCGCCGTAGCCGTAGCGGGCGTCATAGCGGGCGCGGTCGCGCTCATAGCGGTCGCGCCTGGCGTCGTATTCGGCCCGGGCGCGATCGTACTCGGCGCGAGTGACCTGATAGTCGGCCTGGTCCTGCTGGTAGGCGCGCATGTCGCGCTGGTACTGCTGGGTGGGTTGGTATTGGGCGAAGGCGGGGGCGGCCGTGGCCAGCATCGCCGTCGTCACCAAAGCGGTCTTAAGCGTCTTCATGGTGTGCGTTCTCCTCGAACAAACGACGGACCGCTCCCGTCCCGGCGGTCTCGTGAACAATGGGGTCCTTGCGACCTCGGCTTACCAAACGTGGAGTCTTGGCGGCGGTTGCACGAACACTGTTCGAATACGCTAGACCTTGCGGGCAGGGCTCTTGAGCAACTCTACCAGGGCGAGAGACAGGGCCCGGGTGGAGGTCAGCTTGTCGGCCAAGCTCAAGGCGATGACCGGCCCGACGTCGGTCTTGTTGACGTCGACGATGTAGATCTTGCCGCTGGGCTCATCGCGCAGGATGTCCAGCCCGCCCCAGTCGAGTCCCATGCGCGCCGCGAACCGCGCGATCAGATCCAGCTCCTGCCGGCTGTAGATATCCTCCGGGGCCGCGCGGGTGACCGCCAGGTTGTGGATCGAGAAACGGTTCGCCGCCGGCTTTCGCTTGATCCAGACCACGGCGGGCTTGCCCCCCACGCAGGGGGTCCGCAGGTCGTGGATGTAGGGGCCGACCGAGGTGTCGACGAGCTTCTGGTAGGTCTTGCCCGGCGCCCGGGGGTGGGGGCAGATGATCACCCGCCCGTCATGCACGCCGTTCAATTCGCCCTTTTCCACCGCCGGGCCGACGAAGGTCTCCGGATCGATGGCCAGGGGATAGCCGAACACCTCCTCGAACACCGCCGCGACGCGGCTCTTGGAGACGTCCAGGCAGCCGAAGTTGAAGGCCCGCGCGTGGGCAGGCGTGGCCCTCAGGCCCCAGGTGGCGTCCTCGAAGCAGAAGCTGGCGTCGGCCTCGTCCGGTGACCTGGCCATGCGACAGCCGCTCCAGGCCATGGCCGCCCAGATGAGGTACCAGGGTCGCGGCTTGTCGGGGACGAACCAGATGGCCGGCCCCGGGGCCCGCGTCGCCATCAGCCACCAGGACCGGGCGCGGACGATCAGGTGATAGCCGAACCAGTTGAGACACTCCCCGATCAGGGTGGCGTCCAGGGCGATCTTCGTCCCGGTCTTGTGGACGGTCAGGCCGCCGCGATGGAACTGGAAGTCGCTGAACCAGCCGCCCTTGGGCGAGAGCCCGGACGCCCCCGGCATCAGGGGCGAGGGCGTCTGCAGTTCGCTCATGGGAGCCTCGCAATGTCTCAGAGACCGGGCACGACCCCATAGTGAACCCGCCAGGCCAATACGCTCAAGCTGGCGAGGCGTTCCCGGCCGTCTCCATCACGGCGCCCACCGCGGCGATGCGGTCGACCCGGCGATAGGCGGGGTGCAGCAGCATGCCGCCGAAGACGTCGGGATCGATCTCGCGATAGCGCAGGCTCGCCCCCAGCTCGGCCGCCACGGTCTCCAGCTCGGCCTTCAGCCGGTCGCGCCCCTCGACGATGGCGCTGCCGGTGTAGAGCAGCAGGCGGCCGCCGGGCGGCAGACGGGCGAGCGCCGCCCGCGCCCAGTCCAGGGACAGCCGCGCCCCCAGCAGGTCGCCACCGTCGCGATAGGTCCGGCCGCCCGAGCCCAGCAGATAGGGCGGATTGGCGATCGCCGTGTCGAAGGGCCCGATCACCTTGGCCAGGCCGTCGCTCTCGACGATCTCGGCGCTGACCACGGCGGCCGCGGCGTTGATCCGAGCCAGGCGCAGGGCCTGGGGATTGATGTCGGCCAGCACGATGGCGGCCTGGGGACAGACCCGCGCCGCGGCGATCCCGCCGACCCCGGCGCCCGCGCCGATGTCGACGATGCGCCGAGCCGGGCCCAGCTCGGCGCGCAGGAAGTCGGCGAACCGGTAGCTGTCGGGGCCGAAGAACACCGCGTCCTTGGCCCGGGGCGGGAAGGCCGAGTGCAGGAACAGGTCCTCGCCGAGGCTGGCGACCCGCACCTTGCTGGAGAGCCGCGGGCCGCGCTCGGCCAGCACGCCGCCGGACCGCATCAGGTCGAGGATCTCGCTGTCGACGTCGCCGGAGCGGAACGGCCGGTTCCAGCCGAAGATGTCGCGCAGGGTGTGACGCCCGCCCTGGAACAGCCGCCACAGCACCTTGCGGTGGGTGTCGGGGGTGGGGGTGACGAACCGGTAGTCGCGGGCCTTCAGGGCCTGAAGCAGGGCCACCAGGGCCTCGTCCTCCGCCGTCACGAGGCGTGCGCCTGGGCGAGCGCTTCCTTGCGCAGGGCCAGCATGGAGGCCGGCATGCCCTTGGCCACCGCGCCGCGCACCATGCCGGCCGGGACGGGGGCGTCCACCGCCACGTGCAGCTCATAGGTCACGTGGGTTCCTCCGGGGATCGGGCGTAGCCGCCACTCGCCGTCCGAGCGCTTCCAGTCTCCGCCGGTGCGGTGGAAGGCCAGGCGGCGGGGCGGCTCCAGGGTCGTGCGGAAGACATTGCGCATCACCGGCTTGAAGGCGGCGCCCTGCAGACGGTGCTCGCGCACGTCCCACCGGCCCGCGGGGTCGCGCTCCAGGGTCTTGCAGGAGAGCAGCTTGGGCATGTAGCGCGGAGCGTCCGCGCAGTCGCTCAGCACCTTCCAGACCACGGCGGGCGGGGCGGCCACGTCCATGGCGGCGCGGATCACCCCGGCCGAGCCGCCCTCGGCCTGGGCCGAGACGGTGGGCGGGGCGTTGAAGCCGCCGGCGGCCAGGGCGGGGGAGGCCAGGCCGGCGGCCAGCAGCAGGGGAAGGGCGATTTTCATCCTGGCTGAGGTCTTCAGGGCTGATTTCGTTCCCGTTCGGGGCCACAGGGAACTGGCGCCGCGCCACCTACTTGTTAGGCTGAAGGTTCCCGCCTAGTTTCCGGCGCTTCCGCAAACGGAAGGAAGATTCCGCGCATGGTCGGCCACTATCTCGAATTCGAGCGCCCCATCGCCGACCTCGAAGCCAAGATCGAGGAGCTCTCCAAACTGTCGGAGACCACCGGTTCCGGCGCCCTGGAGACCGAGATCGAGGCTCTGCGCAGCCGCGCGCAGAAGATGCGCCGCGAGGCCTATTCCAAGCTGGACGCCTGGCAGAAGACCCTGGTGGCCCGCCACCCGGACCGCCCCCACTTCGTCGATTACGCCGCCGGCCTGATCGAGGAGTTCGTGGAGCTGCGCGGCGACCGGAAGTTCGCCGACGACCAGGCGATCATGGGCGGCCTGGGCCGTTTCCGCGGCCAGCCCGTGGTGGTGATGGGCAACGAGAAGGGCCGCGACACCGTCACCCGGGTGAAGCACAATTTCGGCTATGGCCGTCCCGAGGGCTACCGCAAAGCCATCCGCCTGATGGAGATGGCCGAGCGTTTCCACCTGCCGGTGATCTCCTTCGTCGACACCGCCGCGGCCTATCCCGGCGTCGGCTCGGAGGAACGTGGCGTGGCCGAGGCCATCGCGCGCGCCACCGAGAAGTCCCTGATGCTGGGCGTGCCCATGGTGGCGGTGGTCACCGGCGAGGGCGGCTCGGGCGGAGCGCTGGGCATCGCCTGCGGCAACCGGGTGCTGATGCTGGAGCACGCCATCTACACCGTGATCCCGCCGGAGGGGGCCAACTCCATCCTCTGGCGCGGCGCCCGCACCGCCGAGGAGGCCGCAAAGGCCCTGAAGATCACCGCCCAGGACCTGATCGCCATGAAGATCGTCGACCGGATCATCCCCGAACCCCCCGGCGGCGCCCATTCCGATCCGGAAGCCACCATCGCCTCGGTGGGGGACGCGGTGGAGGAAGAGCTGGCCACCCTGATCAAGATGGACTCCGCCCAGCTCAAGAAGCAGCGGGCCGATCGCTTCTACGCCATCGGCCGGACGGGCCTGCAATGAGGGCCCTGCTGATCGCCGCCGTGCTCGCGGCCGCGCTTCCGACGGTCTCGCAGGCGGCGCCGAAGACCGCCCTGGACCGCTGCCTGGCCTCGCCGGCCGGCGCCAGCACCATGGGTCAGATCCAGTGCATCGGTGACGCCGTTCAGGCGCAGGACGCACGCCTGAACCAGAACTACGCCAAGGCCATGAAGCCCCTGACCCCGGCGCAGAAGGCGAAGCTCCGCGCCGCCCAGCGCGCCTGGATCGCCTTCAAGGCCGCCGACTGCCAGTCGCTGCAGGACGATGAATGGGGCACGATATCCCGCGTGACCGCCAACATGTGCGTCCTGGACCGCACCACCGAACGCGCCGACGAGCTGGCGAACTATCCCGACCGCTGACCGCGTGGGGTGATCATGACCCCGTTCCGCGACTATTCCGGCTTCCAGGATCTGCGCGCCATGCAGAGCCTGACCCAACGCATTTGGTCGCCGACCACTCCGTTTCACATCGGCAACCTGGCCTGGGAGCGGTTCGAACATGTCGGCCGCGAACCGGAGTGGAAAACCAGGCTGTGGTTTGAGGGCGAGACCGTCCTCGCCTGGGGCTGGATCCACGATGGAAGTCACCTCTATTTCCAGATCGATCCGGCGCGGCTCGATCTGTTCGAGGAGGTCTTCAGCTGGTTCGAGACGGCGGCGATCGAGCCTGACCTCACCACCATGGTCCTGGACGCTCAGGCCGATCTGCTGGCCCGTCTCGCGGGCCGCGGCTACCGTGTGGTCGGCGACGATCATCCGTTCGGCCTTCGCACCTCGCGGGACCTGGAGAACCTCAAGCCCGTGGTTCTGCCGTGGGGCCACCGCGCCCTGTCCATGGCCGACCTGCGCGATCCCGAGCGCCGGGCCCTGGCCCATCGCAACGCCTGGAGCCGGATCGCCGGACGGGAAGCGGACCCTCCCGGGCGCTCCAGGGTGACGGGAGAGAGCTACCGCCAGGTGATGGCCGCCTGGCCGTATCGTCCCGACCTGGACTGGGTGATCGAGGCGCCAGACGGCCGGCTTGCGGCCAACGCCTGCGTCTGGCTCGATGAGGTCAACGGCGTCGGCCTCTTCGAGCCGGTCGGGACGGACGCGGACTTCCGCCGCCTTGGCTTGGCGCAGGCTGTTTGCCTCGCGGCGCTTCATGCCCTGAAGGCGGCCGGAGCGCGGCTCGCCTTGGTGGGGCCGCGGGGTGACGAGGGCTATCCGGCGCCCCGCGCCTTGTATGCCGGCCTCGGCTTCACGGCCTGCGGCCGTGAGATGATCCACGCGCGCAAACGGCTTGCTTGACCCGGCGTCGCGGGTTTCAACTGTCTCAAACATCCGTTTGGGAGGACGTCATGGCCCTGAAGACCCGTTTCACCGAGCTCGTCGGGATTGAGCACCCCATCGTCCAGGGCGGGATGCAGTGGGTCGGTCGCGCCGAGCTGGTGGCGGCCGTGGCCAACGCCGGGGGCCTGGGCTTCATCACCGCCCTGACCCAGCCCACGCCGGACAAGCTGCGCGAGGAGATCGCCCGCTGCCGGACCCTGACGGACAAGCCCTTCGGCGTGAACCTGACCATCCTGCCGGCGATCAACCCGCCGCCCTACGCCGAGTATCGCCAGGCGATCATCGACAGCGGCGTCAAGATCGTCGAGACGGCCGGCAACAAGCCCCAGGAACACGTCGACGAGTTCAAGAAGCACGGCATCATCGTGGTCCATAAGTGCACCTCGGTCCGCCACGGCCTGTCGGCCGAGCGGATGGGGGTGGACGCCATCTCCATCGACGGCTTCGAATGCGCCGGCCACCCGGGCGAGGACGACGTCCCCGGCCTGATCCTGATCCCGGCCGCCGCCGACAAGATCAAAATCCCGATGATCGCCTCGGGCGGCTTCGGCGATGCGCGCGGCCTGGTGGCGGCCCTGGCCCTGGGCGCCGAGGGCATCAACATGGGCACCCGCTTCATGGCCACCAAGGAAAGCCCCATCCACCAGGCCATCAAGGAGCAGATCGTCGCCAATGACGAGCGCTCCACCGACCTGATCTTCCGCACCATGCACAACACCAGCCGGGTGGCCCGCAACGCCGTCAGCCAGCAGGTGGTGGCGCTGGAGAAGCAGGGCGCCAAGTTCGAGGACGTGCGCGAACTGGTGGCCGGCAGCCGCGGCCGCAACGTCTACGAGGTGGGCGACAACGACGCCGGCATCTGGTCGGCCGGCCAGATCCAGGGCCTGATCCACGACATCCCCTCCTGCGAGGAGCTGATCCACCGCATCGTGGCCGAGGCCGAGGCCCTGATCACCGGGCGCCTGGCCAACTTCGTCACCAAGAAGCAGATGGCCAGCGCCTGATATCCCAGGTCGTATCGGCGCGGGTTGTGTAAGCTGAAGGTTCCCCGGAGCCTTCGAGACACAGCCCGCCCGTGCCGCCCCCCAGTCTGACACCCAAGGCCAAGGCCAACGTCTCGACGGTGATCGAGACCATGTACGCCATCGCCGCCGAACCCGATCGGTGGGAGCAGATCGTCCAGGCCCTGGATGTCGACGCCAGCGAGGCGCCGCCCGAGGCCCAGGGCGCCGCCCGCCTGGCGGTCCTCGCCGCCGACCGGGCCGAGCCCGCCTCGGTGGGGGTGGTGCTGATCAACGCCAGCGGCGGGGCCAGCGCGTGGAACGCCGCGGGCGAGGCGGTCTTCCACCAGCGCCTGGGGGTCATCGAGGCTCAGGGGCTTCGGTTCTTCAACCCCGCCAACCACGAGGCCCTCGACCAGGCCCGCCATCGCCTGCGTGGGACCCAGGGCCGCCAGGTCATCGTCAAGTTCGCCCAGGCCAATGACGAGGCGCCCCACTTCGCCTACGTGGTCCCCGCCGACGGCCTGCCCCCGGCCCTGGCCACCGGCCTCGGCGGCCCCGCGGCCACGGGGGAGGGCGCCTGCGCGGTGGTCTTCCCGGCGGTGGAGGCCACCGACCGCCTGTGGGCCAACCTGCGCGAGAGCTTCGGCCTGACCCCGGCCGAGACCCGGCTGGCCGCCCGGCTGAAGGACGGCCTGACCCTGAAGGAGGCCGCGGGCGAGCTGAACGTCAGCTTCAACACCGTCCGCAACCAGCTGCGCGCCATCTTCGACAAGGTGGGCCTGTCGCGGCAGAGCGAGTTGATCCGCACCCTGACCCAGCTCGGATCCCTGGCCACCTCGTTCCAGGAGAGCTCCAGCCGCGGCCTGCTGGGCCCGCCCATCGCCGCCACCGAGCGCGGGGCGGTGGAGGCCGCGCCGCCCATCCGCCTCCTGACCCTGCCCGACGGCCGCCGCCTGGCCTGGCGGGCCTATGGCGATCCCAAGGGCCGGCCCGTGCTGATCGTCCACCAGGGCCTGGGTTGCAGCGTCATGCCCCGCGGCACCGACATCCTGGCCCGCGATCTCGGTCTGCGCCTGATCTGTCCCGAACGTCCGGGCGCGGGCCGCTCCGATGCGCGACCCGACTTCAGCTATGAGGGGGTCGGCCGCGACCTGGCCGACCTGTGCCGCGACCAGGGCCTGTCCCAGGTCCAGGTGGCCGCCTTCATGTCCGGCGCCCCCTTCGCCCTGATGGCCGCCCGCGACCTCGGCCCCCTGGCCAGCCGGGTGCTGCTGGCCTCGGCCCGGCCGTCGGGCCAGACCCTCGAGACCGAGAAGGACAGGGGCCACGCGGTGGTGCTGTTCCGGCGCCGAATCCTGCGCAACGCCTGGCTGGCCGACATGATCTTCGCGGTCATGCGCCTGCAGCTCACCCGTCGGCAGCTGGAGAAATTCGTCCGCGCCGCGGCCTCGGCCCCTGGCGACGCGGCCTATCTGCGCAGCCATCCCGGCGTGCTGGACTTCATCATCGACTACATCTCGGTGTCCCTCGCCGTGACCAGCCGGGGCATCGCCGACGAGATCAAGTGCTCGGCCCGCAGCCCGACCCTGGACCTGGCGGGCCTGGGCGCCCCCATCACCGTCTGGCACGGGGAGGAGGATCCCATGTCCAGCGCCGCCGATGTCACGGCCTGGCTGAACGATCGCCAGCAGGCCGTCCGCACCTTCCCGGGGGTGGGCCATTTCCTGCCGCACAAGCATTGGCCCGAGGTTCTGGCCTGGCTGGCTAGCGGATAGAGGCGAGCGCCTGGCCCAGCTCGTCCACGGCCTCGGGGGTCGTGGCCCAGGAGCACATGAACCGCACCGAGCCGTCGATGAAGCGGTAGACGAACCAGCCGGCCTTGTGCAGCCGCTTCAGGGTGGCCTCGTCCATGGTGACGAAGACCGCGTTGGCCTCCACCGGGTGGGCCAGGGGGAAGGGCATGAGGCCCGCCAGGCGCCGGGCCATGGCGTTGGCGTGGGCGGCGTGGCGGACGAAGGCGCCGTCGGCCAGCATGCCGATGAAGGGGGCGGCGTAGAAGCGCCCCTTGGAGGGCAGCTGCCCCGACTGCTTCAGCCGCGCGTCGAGCCGGCGGGCCAGGGCGGGGTCGAAGATCACCACCGCCTCCGACGGCGTCATCCCCGACTTGGTTCCCCCCACCACCAGGATGTCGACCCCCAGGTCCTTGATGGCCGTCAGGTCGAAGCCGGCCGCCGCGGCGTTGGCCAGGCGCGCGCCGTCGAGGTGGACCCGGTAGCCCTTGGCCTTCACAGGATCGATCAGGGCCTTCAGGGCTTCGACAGAATAGACCGTGCCGTATTCGGTGGCGTTGGTGACCGACAGGACCGCCGGAGCCTGCCAGTGGGGCTGGTCGGGGGCGGCCAGGGGCGCGACGAGGCTCGCCGGATCGATGCGCCCCGAGGCGCCGGGCAGGGGGATCATCCCCAGGCCGTGGCCGAAGAAGCCGGGCGCCCCGGTCTCGTCGGTGGCGACGTGGGAGTGCTCGTGGCAGAGCACGGCCTCGAAGGGCTGGCACAGGGTCGCCAATGAGATGGCGTTGGCCGCCGTGCCCGAGGCCACGAACCGCACCGTGGCGTCGGCGTCCAGCAGGGCGCGCACGGCGTCGGCGCCGGCCTTGGTGATGTGATCGGAGCCGTAGCCCGAGGTGACGCCGCTGTTGGCGGCCACCAGGGCGTCCATCGCCTCGGGGGTGGCGGGGGCGGTGTTGTCGGATGCGAAGTCGTATCGGGCCATCCGCCGAATAGAACCGATCCCGCCGTCTTGGAAACCGCTTTTGCGCCTAGACGCCGCGGCCCCAGTCCCGCACGTCGGCGACGAAGAGGTCCGGCTCCTCCATGGCCGCGAAGTGCCCGCCCCGGGGCATCTCGGTCCAGCGGCTGATGTTGTAGGCCCGGTCGGCCCAGGAGCGGGGCGGGGCGGTGTAGAGCGGCTCGCCGGGGAAGTTGGCGAAGGCCGTCGGAGTCTCGCAGCGCTCGCCCTCCTGGAAGGCGATCCCGCCTTCCTCCAGCAGGCCGCGATAGTACCAGGCGCCGGTCGCGAAGCTGCCGGTCATCACGTAGATCATGATGTTGGTGAGCATCCGGTCCTTGGGATGGGCCGCGTCCAGGGACTTCTCGCGCAGGTCCGACCAGTCGTGGAAGCGCTCGGCGATCCAGGCGGCCTGGCCCACGGGATTGCCCGCCCCCATCCAGGCCAGGGACTGCGGCTTGGACGCCTGCAGGCGGAAATAGGCGCCCATGACGTCCATCATGGCGCCCTGGCGGGTGAGCCACGCGATCTCGTCGGGGGTCTGAGGGCCGCCGAACGGGCGGAAGGCCATCATGTTCAGGTGGATGGCGCGGACCTGGGTCCCATGGTCGTGGCCGAGCCAGGAGGTCACCATGGCGCCCCAGTCGCCGCCCTGGGCGATGTAGCTGGGATAGCCCAGGACCTCGGTCATCAGCCTGTTGAACAGCCGCGCCGTGGTCCGCTGGCCGATGGGGCGGGCGGGCTTGGAGGAGAATCCGAAGCCGGGCAGGGAGGGGATCACCAGGTCGAAGGCGTCCTTGGCGTCGCCCCCGAAGCGGGAGGGGAAGGCCAGCTTCTCGATTGCGCCCCAGAACTCGTAGTGGGAGCCGGGCCAGCCGTGGGTCACCAGCAGGGGCCGCTTGCCGCCCGCCTCGCCCACCACGTGCAGGAAGTGCAGGTCGTAGTCCTCCACCTTGGCGGTGAACTGCGGGAAACGGTTGAGGTCGGCCACCGCCGAGCGCCAGTCGTAGCGCTCGGTCCAGTGTTCGCAGAGCCCCTTCAGATAGCCCGCGTCGCAACCATAGGCCCAGCCGTCCGGAACCTGCGGGATCGCCGGCCAGGGATAGGCGCGCACCTGGTCCAGCACGGCCTGGACATCGGCCTCGGCCCAGCGGACTTCAAACGGTCGAATCTCGGCCACACGCGCCTCCCTTTGGAATTTGGCGGCAAGCTCGGCCAATGACGCAGGGGCGGTCAAGCGGGGAGCTAGTTTCCCGGGCGCAGGCCCCGGGCCAGGGCATGGTTCAGGTGGCGGTGCAGTTCGCGGGCCGCGCCCGGCGGCAGTTTGCCGGCCAGCTCAAGGCCCACCGCGCCGTGGGCCGCGGCCCAGAACATCTTGCCGATCTCCTCGGGGTCGCCCTGCAGCACGCCGTCAGCCACCAGGGTCTTGACGTACTGGGTCTGGGTCTCGTGGGCCCGATGTCCCGCCGCCACCAGTTCGGGATATTTCTCGACGTGCGGCTGATCGAGGTCGAACATCAGCTTGTAGGTCTGGGGATGCTCGAAGGCGAAGTTCAGATAGGCCTCGCCGACCGCCGCCCCCTTGGCCCGCGCCCCCTCGGCCTTGGCGTAGGCGGTCTCCAGGGCCTCGGCGAAGCGGTTGAAGCCGTTGGTTCGCACCGCCGCCAGGATGTCCTCCTTGTCGGCGAAGTAGCGGTAGGGGGTCATGGGACTGACCCCGAGCTCGGCGGCCAGCTGTCGCATGGTCACCGCGTCGGGCCCGCGCTCGGCGAACAGCTTCTCGGCCGCCTCGCACAGGCGCTCCCGGAAATCGGCGACATCGGTCTCGGACAGGACGCGGGGCATACCGGAAACTCTACCAAACAATTCGCTTGCAAGGCGTTACCTCTTACGCAATAAATTTACAACGTAAGAAAAGACAAGGGCGGATGATGGGCGATTGGGACCTGCTGGTGGACCGCAAGGACCTGCGCAAGGCGCAGATTGTCCCGGCTCAGGCGCCGCCCCTGGCCGACGGCGAGGTTCGCCTCCGGGTCGAGCGCTTCGCCTTCACCGCCAACAACGTCACCTACGGCCTGATGGGGGACTCCTTCGGCTACTGGAAGTTCTTCCCGGCCCCCGCGGGCCAGGGTCGCATCCCGGTCTGGGGCTTCGCCACCATCGTCGAGTCCAGGGTCCCCGAGGCGCCGGTGGGGCTGCGCCTGTTCGGCTACCTGCCGATGTCGAGCGCCTTCACCATGCAGCTCGCCAAGGGCCGCACGGGCTTCGTCGACCGGGCGCCCCACCGCGCCGACCTGCCGCCCACCTACAACGCCTATGCCGAGGCCCCGGCCGATCCGCTGGACGACCACCGCGCCCTGCTGCGGCCCCTGCTGATGACCTCGTTCCTGCTGGACGACTTCCTGGGGGAGGACGCGAACCTCAGGTCCCTCGTGCTCTCCAGCGCCTCGAGCAAGACCGCCATGGGCCTGGCCTGGTTCGCCAAGGCCCGCGGCCGGGAAGTCATCGGCCTCACCTCGCCGGCCAACGCCAAGCTGATCGCGGGACTCGGTCTCTATGACAAGGTCCTGACCTATGACGAGGTCGCCTCGCTGAAGACCAAGGGTCCCGCCGCCTTCGTGGACTTCGCGGGCGACCGGGCGGCGACCGCCAGGGTGCATGCGGCCCTGGGCGCGAGCCTGGCCCGCAGCATCATCGTCGGCGCCACCCACTGGGAAGCGGGGCGCGACGAGATCGCCATTGTCGGGCCAACGCCGACCCTGTTCTTCGCGCCGGACCAGATCCGCAAGCGCATGGCCGACTGGGGACCCGGCGAGGTGGAGACGCGCTTCGATGCGGGCCTGCGCGCCTTCGTCGCCGACGCGGGTTGGTTGAACCTGGTCCAGCACCAAGGTCAGACGGGCCTGACCGACGCCTATCACCAGGTCCTGGAAGGCCGCGTGCGGCCCCAGGACGGACACATCATAACGCCGGGCTGAACCGGCCAAAAAAAGGGAGACACGCCATGGACGGCGAGGTTCGCATCAACCCCTATCTGTCGGGCAACTTCGCCCCCGTGCGGTCGGAGGACGACTTTGATCTGGCCGTCACCGGCGAGATTCCGGCGGGCCTGCGCGGCACGCTCTACCGCACCGGCCCCAACCCGCAGTTCGAGCCGCGGGACCCCAACTATCACTGGTTCACCGGCGACGGCATGCTGCACGCCTTCCGGGTCGAGGACGGCAAGGTCAGCTATCGCAACCGCTATGTCCGCACCCCGAAGTGGGAGCTGGAGCACGAGCACGGCCGCTCGCTGTTCGGCGGCTTCAACCCGATGCTCAGCGACCCGCTGGCCGCCGGCAAGGACAGCGGCGTGGCCAACACCAACATCCTCTGGCACGCGGGTCATCTGCTGGCCCTGGAGGAGGGCCATATGCCCTTCGAGGTCGCGCCGGGGACCATGACCCCCATGGGCTATTCGCAGCAGTACAAGGGCCGGGTCACCGCCCACCCGAAGATCGACCCCAAGACCGGCGAAATGGTCTGGTTCGGCTACGGCGTCGGTGAGGCGCCGCTGTCGGCGGGGATGAGCTACGGCGTTACCGACGCCAAGGGCGTGGTCACCCGCCGCTCGGACTTCCAGGCGCCCTATTCGGCCATGATCCACGACTTCCTGGTCACCGAGAACTACGTCCTGTTCCCGGTCCTGCCCCTGACCGGCAGCCTGGAGCGGGCCATGAAGGGCCTGCCGCCCTATGCCTGGGAGCCGGAGAAGGGCGGCTATGTCGGGGTCATGCGCCGCGACGCCGACGTCTCCACGATCCGCTGGTTCAACGTGGCCGCCTGCTACGTCTTCCACCCGATGAACGCCTACGAGGTCGACGGCAAGATCGTCGCCGAGGTGGCCCGCTACGACGCCGCCCCCCTGTTCCCCATGGCCGACGGCTCGCCCGGCCTGCGCACCGCCGCGCGCCTCTATCGCTGGACCTTCGATCTGTCGGGCGCCAGCGACGCGATCAAGGAAGAGGCCATCGACGACCTCGACTGCGAGTTCCCCCGCTTCGACGAACGTCTGGCGGGCGGGGCCTATCGCCACGGCTTCTATGCTGGCGACACAACCAACTCGAAGTCGGTGAAGCTCAACGCCATCGCCCACATCGACCTGACCACCGGCAAGCGGCAGGTCCACGCCTTCACCGGCGGCGACCTGACCTCCGAGCCGGTCTTCACCCCCCGCGCCCCCGACGCGTCCGAGGGCGACGGCTGGCTGACGGCGGTGGTCTACCGCGCCGCCGAGGACCGGAGCGACTTCGTGGTCTTCGACGCCCAGGACGTGGCCAAGGGCCCCATCGGCATGGCTCACATGCCCCGCCGCGTGCCCTTCGGCTTCCACGGCAACTGGGTGGCCGACTAGGTCTTCGCCAAGACCCTGGCCAGGTAGGTCTCAAGCCGCGTCAGGTCCTTCAGGGACCCGCGGGCGGCCACCACCTGGTCGGGGCGGATCAGCACCCAGCCCGGCCCCCGCACGCGATAGCGGCGGGCCGCGGTTCCCTGTCGGGGGTCCAGGGCCATGACCTGCAGCCGCTCGCCGGCCGGCTTGGTGAGGCTCGCGACCCTGGCGGCGGGGACGCCGAACAGCATCAGGCTATGGCAGGGCCGGGAGATCCTCGGCCACAGGGTCGTCCCGTCTCCCAGCTCGGCGTCGAGGGCGCGGGCGCCGGCCTCGCCCCGCCCGGCGCGCCGCCGCGGCGCCCCCAGGGTGACGAGGCCGCCCCCGCGGTAGACGATCTCCGTCTCCGATAGCTCCGCCTGCAGGCGCCGCTGCACCACCGGCAGCCGGCCGATCACCGCGACGGCGGCGTCGCGCGCGAGGCCCAGCTTCGAGGGCGCCATGCCCAGGCGCAGCTTCTGGGCGGCGGCGGCCACTACCGCCTTGGCCACCGGGCGCCGCTCGGCCTCATAGCTTTGCAGCAGCAGGTCGCGGTCGCCGTGGCCGCTCACCGCGTGGGCCAGCTTCCAGCCCAGGTTCACCGCGTCCTGCAGGCCAGTGTTCATGCCCTGGCCGCCGGCCGGGCTGTGGATGTGGGCTGCGTCGCCCGCCAGGAAGCAGCGTCCTTTGCGGTAGCGGGCGGCCAGCCGTTCGTTGATCTTGAAGGCCGAGAGCCACGTCGCGTCGCTCAGCCTCAGGCCGCGCGGCCCATGGCGGTCGGTCAGGGCCTGCAGCTCTTCGAGGCTCGGAGGCGCCTGGCCGAGCGCCGCATCGTCACGGGCCGCGACGATGCGCCAGACGTCCTCTCCGAAGGGAAAGAGGGCGATGGAGCTGTCGTTCCGCCAGCGGACATAGATGCTGCGCCGGTCCAGCTTCCCGCCGGCGATCCTGACGTCCCCCAGCAGATAGGTCTCCGGCTCGGTGAACCCCTCGAAGGGAATCTCCAGGGCGTGGCGCACGAAGCTGCCGGCCCCGTCGCATCCGCCCAGATAGAGCGCCTGGGCGGCCTCCGTGGAGCCGTCGGGACGCCGCAGGGTGGCGACGACTCCGTTCATCTCCTGCTCCAGGCCAGTCAGTTCCAGGCCGCGCTCCACCTCCACCCCGAGGGACGAGAGCCGGTCCGTCAGCAGGGCCTCGGTGCGCGATTGCGGGACCAGCAGGGGGTAGCCGAAGGGGCTGTCGATCCCGACGCCCACCGCCAGCCGGGCCAGCTCATGGTCGCCGTGGCCCAGGGAGAGGGCGCGGAGCCGCACGCCCTCGGCGACGAAGGCCTCTGCCGCGCCCATGCCCTGCAGGGCCTCCAGGCTGGCGCTCCAGACCGCCAGGGCCTTGGAGACCGTCGTCGCCTGGGCGGCGCGGTCGATGATCCGCACCCGCACCCCGAACTGCCGAAGGGTGACGGCGAGCGCCAGGCCGGTCGGTCCGGCCCCCACCACCAGGACGTCGGTCATGGTGGGGTTCAGGCTGGCATCGCGGCGAACCGCTCGGGCTGCATATAGGCGGCGTATTCCTGGGCCATCTCCTCGGTGACCACCTCCAGCAGGATGCGGTTCTCCACCCAGAACTCGATGACGTGGAAGGCCGGGGGCCTGCCCGGCGCGGCGCGGCCGAAGAAGCGGGTGCGCCAGCCCTCCCGCTCGCCGATGGCCTCCACCGCCGCCCGGCTGCGGGGGGTGGAGATCAGCAGGTGGAATGGCGCCAGGCCGCAGGCCTCGTCGGCCGGGGCGTAGATCACCTGCTGCTCGCCCTCGCCCGGCGCCATCACCACCAGGTCGGGATAGACCTCGATCATGGTGCCGTGCGGGTCGCCGCTCACCGCCATCCGCGCGCCGGGCAGGGGACCGGAGAAGGGAAAGGCGCGGCCGCCGATCAGTTCGGCCAGGACCTCCGCGACCCGGGTCGGGTCGTGGGCGGGGATGGAGACGTGATGGATCATGGTCTGTCCTCCGGGGGGAGGCCCTGCTTCAGGGCCTGGATGAGGGTGCGGACCGTCCAGCTCGCCGAGGCGACGGCGTCGGCCTGGGTCAGGCCGCCGGTGTCGGTCAGCCAGCGCCAGTGGGTCGGCGACCAGCAACTGGCCACGGCCAGTCCGCCACGGCGCCGTTCGTCGGCCGCCAGGTGCGGCAGCTCCGCCCCGATCGCCTCGATCCAGGCGCCGATGCGCCGGTCGCGCCCGGCCAGCCGGCGGCGGTCCCAGCTCGGGCTGTCCATCAGCTTGCGCAGCAGGGCGCCGTTGGCCTCGTAGAGCGCGAACAGCCGCGCCGGCATTCCCGGCAGCTCGGCCAGGGGCGGCAGGGGCTCGTCCATGCCGATGCGCGGCGACAGCCACTGGAAGAAGGCCGCCATTAGGTCGTCGAGGGTGGGGAAATGGGCGTAGACGGTGGGCGGCGAGACCTGGGCCAGCTCGGCGGCGCGGCGCAGGGTCAGGCCGTCGATGTCGTTGGCCTCCAGGAAGCTTCGCGCCGCCTCCAGGATGCGCTCCCGGGTCTGGGCGGCCTGGGCCTCCCGCAGGGGGCTCTTGTAGACTCTGGCGTTGGTCATGGCGGGGTCCGTTCGCCGCTTTCAATTCACATTACAGATGAAAGATGAATTGTCACGCCTCATCGCGCTTGCCGCGCGGTTGCGCGGCGCCCACCATCGCGGCATGACCTCCCAGCCCCTCGATATCGGCCGACCCCATCCGCGTCTGCGGGCCGGACTCCGATGGCTGCTGGCCCTGATCTACGCCTTCGTCGGCCTGGCCCACCTGCGCGGCGCCCACGGCTTCCTGGCCATCATGCCGGCCTGGATCCCCTATCCGCTGGAGGTCGTTCTGGTCACCGGGGTCTGCGAGATCCTCGGCGCGATCGGCCTGTTGATCCCGCGCCTGCGCTGGCTTTCGGGACTCATGCTGGCGCTCTATGCGATCTGCGTCTATCCGGCCAACCTGCACCACGCCTTCGGCGGGGTGACCGTGGGCGGCCTGCGCTCCAGCTGGTGGTACCACGCACCTCGGCTGGCCTTTCAGCCGGTCTTCGTCTGGTGGGCCCTGTTCGCCGGCGGGGTGATCGACTGGCCGTTCAAGCGGAGCGCGACATGAAGGCGATCTGGTACGACCGCACGGGCCCGGCCCGCGAGGTCCTGGAATTCGGCGAGCGGCCGACCCCGGAGCCCGGCCACGGCCAGGCCCTGATCCGGGTGAGGGCCTCGGGCGTCAATCCGTCGGACGCCGGGATGCGGGCCGGCCCCGCGGCCATGGCCTATCCGCGCATCACCCCCAACAGCGACGGCGCCGGCGTCGTCGAGGCGGTGGGCCCCGGCGTGGCCCAGACCTGGGTCGGCAAGCGGGTCTGGTTCTACAACGGTCAGCGCAACGGCCGGGCCTTCGGCTCGGCGGCCGAATATATCGAGCTCGACACCGACCTGCTGATGGAGCTTCCCGACAGCGTGGACTTCGCGCAGGGCGCCACCCTGGGCATTCCTTGCATGACCGCCCACCGCAGCCTGTTCGTGGCCGGTCCGATCCAGGGCCGCACAGTGCTGGTGACCGGCGGGGCGGGCGCCGTGGGCCACTACGCCGTGCAGCTCGCCAAGTGGGCGGGCGCCACGGTGATCGCCACGGTCAGTTCCGAGGAGAAGGCCGAACGCGCGAGGGCCGGCGGCGCCGACCACGTCATCGACTACCGCCAGGAGAAGGTGGCCCGACGCGTCCGCGAGCTGACGGACGGAGAGGGTGTCCACCACGTCGTCGACGTCGACTTCGGCGGCAATATCGCCACCACCCTGCAGGTGCTGCGGATGAACGGCTCGGTGGCCTTCTACGCCACCAAGGGCGATCGTGAGCCGGTGGTCCCGGCGGGGGCGGTGATGGGGTTGAACCTCGGCGTTCACGGGGTCTATCTGCCGGTCACCCCGCACGAGGCCCGCAAGCGCGCGCAGGCCGACATCACGCGGTGGATCGCGACCGGGGCGCGCATCCTCTCCGTCGCCGGCCGCTTCCCCCTGGCCGACTGCGCCGGGGCCCACGAGTTGGTGGAGTCGGGCGGCAAGGTCGGCACCGTGGTGGTGGAGCCGTGACCCCGGCCGAGACGGCCATCCGCGCGCGGCGTAAGCTGACCAACAAGCTGATCGCCGGCCACGAGGCCGCCCGCCTGCGGCCGTTCCTTGCGCCGGACATCAACCTGATCTCCGGGGACGGCGGCCTGCTCGTGGGGATCGAGGCGGTGCTGGCCGCCTTCGAGGCGCAGTTCCGCGATCCGAGCTTCGTCACCTATCTGCGCACCACCGAGACCGTCCGCCCCGACCAGGACGAGGCCCGCGCCGCTGAGACCGGAACCTGGGTCGCCACCTGGCGCGGCGCTCCCACCCTGACCGGAACCTACCTGGCCGTCTGGCGGAAGGTCACCGGCCAATGGGTCATCGAATCCGAGCTCTATGTCACCCTGGCCGCCGCCTGACCCCATGCAGTCCTGCAGAGCGGGTCTGCAAACTTGGCCACTAACGCAAGGGTCAAGCTACCCCCATATCAGGGCCGTCGCCGCTCCCCCGGCGACGATCTTGCTCTTGGAGATAGACGTGAAAATCCTTTGGCCGCTGCTGACGCTCGGCGTGACGATCAGCATGGCGATGTCGACCTGGTCCGGTCACGCCTTCAGCTGACCTATCGGCCCGACTCGGCGAAGCCCGGGACGGGCGGGGTCGAGGCTAGGCCTTGACCGTCGCCGGGATCAGCGAGGGCCGGCTGTTCAGCGCCTCGCGATCGAAGCCGGCGAGCTTCTTGTATTCCCCCGCCGTCGCCTCCAGCTCCTCGCGGCTGATCACGTCGTGGACGTGGGAGAAGCCCTTGGGCGCTCGCTCCTCGGCCATCTGCATCACCTGCTCGGGGCCGTTGCCGCGGTTGGAGAGCACGATGCGGCTGGTGGCGGGCCGTCTGCCCCCCTCATAGGCCGCCAGGGCCGCGTCGACGTCGTTCCGGGTCGCCAGCTCATAGGCCAGGGTGCGGGCGTCCAGGATGGCCTGGGAGGCCCCGTTGGAGCCGATCGGGTACATGGGATGGGCGGCGTCCCCCAGCAGGGTGGTGCGGCCGAAGGTCCAGCGCTCCACGGGGTCGCGGTCCACCAGGGGGTATTCGTAGACCTGGCTCGCCCCGCGGATGATGTCGGGCACGTCCAGCCAGCCGAAGTCCCAGGTCTCGAACCGGGGCAGGAAGTCGGCCAGCTCGCCCTTTCGGTTCCAGTCCTCGCGGCGCCACTCCACCGTCTCGGGGAAGCGCAGCTCGGCGATCCAGTTGATCGTGGAGGTCCCCCGTCCCTTGGCCTTGGGGTCGATGGGGTAGCAGACGAACTTCATGTCCTGATGGCCGGCCATGACCATGGTCGCCCCGCCCAGGAAGGGGGCGCCCTCGGTCACCCCGCGCCACAGCACCCGGCGGTTCCAGATCGGCGGCCCCTCGTCGGGGTAGAACTGGGCGCGCAGGGCCGAGTGGATGCCGTCGGCGGCCACCACCACGTCGCCATGGGCGCTGGGCAAGTCGGCGCCCGTCGTCCGGGAGCGGAAGCGCACCGTGGCGCCGTCCTCGCCGGTCTCGACGCTGATCGCCTCGTGGTCCAGGCGCACCGCCCCCTTGCCCAGGCGCTCGCGCACGGCGTTGAACAGCAGGAGCTGCAGCACGCCGCGATGGATGGAGTACTGAGGCCAGTTGTAGCCGGCGTGGCGGCCGCGCGGCTCGCGCCAGATCTCCTGGCCGAACCTGTTGGCGTACATCAGGGCCTCGGTGGCCACGCCGTTGTCGGCCAGGCGGTCGGCGAGCCCCAGGTCGGTCAGCTCTCGGACCGCGTGGGGCAGGACATTGATCCCGACCCCCAGGGGCAGGATTTCCGGGGCGGCCTCGTAGACCTCCGCCTCGATCCCGGCGGCGTGCAGGCTGAGCGCCAGGGTGAGGCCGCCGATCCCGGCGCCGACAATGACGACACGCATATAGTTGAACCTTCCCCGTAATTGCGCTCGTTGCTAGGCGGGCGGGGGCGAAGGCGCAAGCCTGGATGCGGGCTTGGCGGTCAGCTCAGCAGGCGGCGGATCGTCTCACGGACGCCCTTCCAGGGCGCCGGCAGGCCGTCGGGGGTCACCTGGGACTGGGGCTCCTTGCGGGAGACCAGAACCTCGATGTACTCGGCCCGGATGCCCCGGCTCATGTCGTCCAGGGTCCAGATGGTGGTGGACAGGCCGCTGGCCTCGTCCAGGTAGTCGGCGATGTCGTAGCCCCAGTCGACGGTCACCAGGGAGCCCTGAACGTCGATGGGATTGGCGTGATAGACCGGCTCCATCAGGTGCTCGACCTTGCCCTGCCGGTCGCGCCGGGCCCGCCGCACCGAGGGCGCGGCCTTGTTGACGATCGGCACGGTGCAGATGTGGAAGCCGCCCGGCTTGAGGGTGCGCGCCACCTCGGCGATGGCCCGGTCGGGCGCGAACAGGTGCTCGAACACGTCCTGGGTCACCACCAGGTCGAAGCTCTTGTCGGGAAAGGTCTGGTTCTCCAGGTCCTCGCAGCGCCAGCCCCATTGCGGATGGGCGGTTCCCAGCGGCACGTCGGGGCCGTAGTGGCTGGACACGTAGCCCGGCGCCTCGGCCGCCAGCCGGCGGCTGGCCGCCGTGCCCGGCGAACTCTCATGGATGGCCAGGCTCCGCCAGTCGGGGCGCAGGTCGGCCAGGACCTTCATCAGGGCCCGCTCGCGGGGCTGGCTGCCGCAGTTCCCGCACAGGAAATGGTCGCGCAGCCAGTCGTCCTTGGCCGTGAAGGTGACCTGCTGTTCGCAGACCGGGCAGACGCCATCGACCTCCAGCAGGAAGCCTGACACCTAGATCAGCGCCCCGTGGCAGTGCTTGAACTTCTTGCCCGAGCCGCAGGGGCAGGGCGAGTTGCGTCCGGTCTGCTGCCAGCCGTCCGGCAGGGCTGACAGCGGCAGGGCCTGGCGCTGCTCCACCGACAGCCCGTCCGGCAGGGCGCCCATCTCGGCGGCGTTCTCGCCGGTGAGCGGGTCCATGTGGACCTCGGTGTAGTTGGAGAGCGGCGCGGGCTCTTCCGGCTCGGCGTAGCTGAACTCCACCGTCATCAGCCAGCGGGTCACGTTCTGGCGCAGGTCCACCAGCAGCTTCTCGAACAGGGAGAAGGCCTCGGTCTTGTACTCGTTCAGCGGATCGCGCTGGGCGTAGCCGCGCAGGCCGATGACGTTGCGCAGGTGGTCAAGGTGCATCAGGTGCTCGCGCCACTGAAGGTCCACCATCTGCAGCAGGAAGCTCTTCTCGATGGTGCGCATCTGCTCAGGCGAGACCGCGGCCTCGCGCTCGGCGGCGCGCGCGTCGGCGGCCTTCTGGATGCGCTCCTGGATTTCCTCGTTGGCGATGCCCTCCTCGGCCGCCCACTGGGCGATCGGCAGGTCCATGCCCAGCATGGCCACCACGTGCTCATGCAGCCCGACCACGTCCCACTGCTCGGCATAGGCCTTGGGCGGCAGGTGGCGGGTGACCAGGTCCTCGATGGTGTCCTGGCGCATCTCGGTGATGACGTCGGACAGGTCGGCGGCGTCCATGAACTCGGCGCGTTGCTCGAACACCGCCTTGCGCTGGTCGTTCACGACGTCGTCGTACTTCAGCAGGTTCTTGCGGATCTCGTAGTTGCGCTGCTCGACGCGCTTCTGGGCCGTGGCGATGGCGCCGTTCAGCCACTTGTGGGTGATCGCCTCACCCTCCTGGACGCCGAAGGTGCGCATGATCCCGTCGAGGCGCTCGCCGGCGAAGATCCGCAGCAGGTCGTCCTCGCAGGAGAGGAAGAACTTCGAGTGGCCCGGGTCGCCCTGACGGCCGGTGCGGCCGCGCAGCTGGTTGTCGATCCGGCGGCTCTCGTGGCGCTCTGTGCCCAGCACGAACAGGCCGCCGGCGGCCAGGGCCTGGACCTTCAGATCGGCGATCTCGGTCTCGATCTCGGCCTTGCGCTTGATGGCCATCTCCGGCGTGACCTCGATGCCCAGGCCCAGCTGTTCCTCGCGCCACTTCAGCACCCGCATGTCGACGTTGCCGCCGAGCTGGATGTCGGTGCCGCGGCCGGCCATGTTGGTGGCGATGGTCACCGCGCCGGGAATGCCGGCGTCGGCCACGATCAGGGCTTCCTGCTCGTGGTAGCGGGCGTTCAGCACGTTGTGCGGGATGCCCTTGACGGTCTTGCCGTTGGCGTCGGTGAACTTGTGGGCCTTCAGCAGCTCCGACAGGGTCTCCGACTTCTCGATGGAGACGGTGCCCACCAGGATCGGCTGGCCGCGCAGGTGGCATTCCTCGATCTGCTTGAGGATGGCCAGGTTCTTCTCGGCCTCGGTCCGGTAGACCTCGTCGTCGTCGTCGATCCGCGCCACCGGGCGGTTGGTGGGGATCTCCATGACGTCCATCTTGTAGATGTCGCCGAATTCCTGAGCCTCGGTGGTGGCCGTGCCGGTCATGCCCGACAGCTTCGAATAGAGGCGGAAGTAGTTCTGGATGGTGACCGAGGCCAGAGTCTGGTTCTCGGGCTGGACGTGGGCGCCTTCCTTGGCCTCGATGGCCTGGTGCAGACCTTCGGACAGGCGGCGGCCCTGCATCATGCGGCCGGTGAACTCGTCGATCAGGATCACCTCGCCGGAGCGGACGATGTAGTCCTTCTCGCGGGTGTAGAGGACGTTGGCCCGCAGGGCCTGGTTCACGTGGTGGACGATGGAGACGTTGGCGGCGTCGTAGAGGCCCGCGGAATCCTCGGCCAGGTGGCCGCCGGACATCAGGATGTCCTCGATCTTCTCGGCGCCCTCCTCGGTGAGGATGACCTGCTTCTGCTTCTCGTCGTGGTCGAAGGTGCTGGGATCCTTGATCAGCTCCTTCACCAGCAGGTCGATGGTCTTGTAGAGCTCGCTGCGGTCCTCGGTGGGGCCGGAGATGATGAGCGGGGTGCGCGCCTCGTCGATCAGGATGGAGTCCACCTCGTCGACGATCACGAAGTGATGGCCGCGCTGCACCATCTCGCTGGCGTCATAGACCAGGTTGTCACGCAGGTAGTCGAAGCCGAACTCGTTGTTGGTGCCGTAGGTGATGTCGGCGTTGTAGGCCGCCTGGCGCTGGCCCTGGGACAGGCCGTGCACGATGTTGCCGCTGGTCAGGCCGAGGAAGCTGTAGACCTGGCCCATCCAGTCGCCGTGAAGTTGGGCGAGGTAGTCGTTGACGGTGATGACGTGGACGCCCTTGCCGGCGAGCGCGTTCAGATAGACCGGCGCGGTGGCCACCAGGGTCTTGCCTTCCCCGGTGCGCATCTCGGCGATGCCGCCCTGGTGCAGGACCATGCCCCCCACCAGCTGGACGTCGAAGTGGCGCTGGCCCAGGACCCGGCGGGCGGCCTCGCGCACGACGGCGAAGGCTTCCTCCAGCAGCTGGTCGAGGGTCTCGCCCTTGGCCAGACGCGCCTTGAACTCGGCGGTCTTGCCCCGCAGCGCCTCGTCGGAGAGGCCCTGAATCTGGGGTTCGAGGGCGTTGATCTTCGCGACCCGCGCCATCATGGCCTTGACCTTGCGGTCGTTGGAAGAGCCGAAGAACCGTTGGAAGAGCATGCGAGGGGGACGTCCGGATGATGCGGGGCGGCGGCGGCGGCCGCACTGGACCCTTCGCCTGCCCGGAAATTCCGCTCTTTTCAGGGCGCGCGAGACTTAAGCAGCGCCCCTCCAAGTGTCAACGCGGCGAGGGTGAACCAGCTTAACGCTCAAGCTCGGGATTCGCCCAAAGAAAAGGCCCTCCCGGTGAGGGGAGGGCCGATCTCGTCGTTCAATTCGGCTTCCCAGGTCTTAGTAGACCTCGAACAGGCCCGCAGCGCCCATGCCGCCGCCGATGCACATCGACACAACGGCCCACTTGGCGTTGCGGCGCTTGCCTTCCTGCAGCACGTGGCCGGCCAGACGGGCGCCGGTCATGCCGTAGGGGTGGCCGATGGCGATGGAGCCGCCGTTGACGTTGTACTTCTCGGGATCGATGCCGAGCTTGTCGCGGGAATAGAGGCACTGGGAGGCGAAGGCCTCGTTCAGCTCCCACAGATCGATGTCGTCGATCTTCAGGCCGTGGCGTTCCAGCAGGCGCGGGATGGCGAAGACCGGGCCGATGCCCATCTCGTCGGGCTCGCAGCCGGCGACGGCCCAGCCCTTGAAGGCGCCCATGGGCGACAGGCCGGCCTTTTCGGCGGCCTTGGAGTCCATGATCACCACGGCGGCGGCGCCGTCGGAAAGCTGGCTGGCGTTGCCGGCGGTGATGAACTTGTTGTCGCCTTCACGGACCGGCTTCAGCTTGGCCAGGCCTTCCAGGGTGGTGTCGGGACGGTTGCATTCGTCCTTGTCGACCACGGCGTCGACGATCGACTCTTCCTTGGTCTCCTTGTTGACGACCTTCATCTTGGTCTTCAGGGGGACGATCTCGTCCTTGAACTTGCCGGCCTGCTGGGCGGCGGCCATGCGGCGTTGGGATTCCAGGCTGTATTCGTCCTGGGATTCGCGGCTGACCTTGTAGCGCTCGGCGACGATGTCGGCGGTGTCGATCATCGGCATGAACACGCCGGGATACTGCTGGAACAGGGCAGGGTCGTTGTTTTCACGCGAGCCGCCGCCGCCGGGGAAGGACAGGCTCTCCACGCCGCCGGCGACGACCGCATCGGCGCCGTCGTTGCGCACGTAGTTGGCCGCCGTGGCGATGGTGTTGAGGCCCGAGGAGCAGAAGCGGTTGATGGTCATGCCCGAGGTGGTGATCGGCATACCGGCCAGCAGGGCGACCTGACGGCCGAGGTTGCCGGCGCCGTGCGCGACGTTGCCGATGACGCAGTCTTCGATGGCCGAGGGATCGAGGCCCGACTTGGCCACGGCGTGCTTCACGGCGTGGGCGCCCATGGTCATGGTGGGGGTCATGTTGAAGCCCCCACGACCGGACTTGGCCAGGCCCGTACGGGCATAGGAAACGATTACGGCTTCGCGCGTCATGAAAATAGATCCTCCCGGAAAATGAACCGCGTCGACCGCAATGTTAGAGCCGCGCGGGGCTATATCGGCGGCAACCTTTGCATCCCGTGGCGTAAATGGCTAGGGACGGACGCCGGACGAGTGGCGATTTTCGACTTAGAGGTATGGCCGATGGCGCAGGGAAGTTTCACCCGCATTTCGCACCCGGTCCGCACGATGTTTGTCGTGCTGGCGGCGACCCTGATGCTGGCTTCCTGCGGGAACCGCACGGGCGCGGAACATCCTCCCGAGCCGGGCGATGCGGCGGTGGCCAAGGTCGACGGCCACACGGTGTGGGCCTCTGACGTCAAGCGCGAGGCCGTCGCGCAAGGCCTGATCGGCGAGGGCGAGCCCCTGGACGTCTCGTCGGATCTGTTCCGGCGGGTGATGGACGAGGTGGTGGACCAGAAGCTGCTGGCCAGCGAGGCCCTGAAGCGCAAGCTCGACAAGGACCCCGCCGCCCAGCGCCGCCTGGCCGCGGCCCGCGAGCGCATCCTCGGCGACATGCTGGTGGAGAGCACCGTCTCCGACGCCGTCAACGAGAACGCGATCCGCGGCCTCTACCAGGAGCAGCTCAAGCTCGCCAAGCAGTCGGAGGAGATCAAGGCCCGCCAGATCGTGCTGGCCAGCCTGGCCGAGGCCGACGCGGTCAAGAAGCTGCTGGCGACCGGCGCCTCCTTCGAGGCCCTGGCCATGGAGCGCTCCACCGACGCGGCCACCCGCTTCAACGGCGGCGACCTGGGCTACTTCACCACCGACGTCATGCCCGAGGCCTACGACGCCAACCTCAAGGCCGCCAAGGCCGGCCAGATCGTCGGCCCCTTCGAGGTCGACGGCGGCTGGGCCCTGGTCAAGGTCGAGGACCGGCGCCTGGAGCAGCCCATAACCCTGGAGGCCGCCCGGCCTCAGATCGTGCGCTTCCTGACCTATGACCAGGTCCGCGACCTGCTGGAGAAGCTGCGCGCCCGCTCCAAGATCCAGACCCTGATCCGCGCGCCCCAGGACGTGCCCGGCGCGCCCAAGGAGCCCGCCAGCGCCCCGCCGGCCGCCCCCGGCGCCGCTCCGGTTCCCGCCGCGCCTGTGGCCGGCGCGCCGGCGGTCAAGGCGCCCGCGCCCGCCGCCAAGGCCCCCGTGCAACCCGCAGCCAAGGCGGCCAAGCCATGACCCGTCCGCCCGCCAAGACCCCCAAGGCCGCCCAGCCTGCAGCCAAGAAGGCTCCGGCCAAGACGCCGCCCAAGGCCGCCGGCAAGACCCCGGCCGCCATCGCCATGGAGGTCGCCTCCAAGCCGGTTGAGGTGATGGGCCAGACGATCGAGCGGGCCCTGGACCCGCTGGCGACGGCCCTGAAGCGCGCGACCCAGAAGCGGTCCGACAAGCCGGCCGAGGCCGCCGCCGCCGCCGCGGCTCCCGCGCCGGCCAAGGGCGCCCTGCCGGTCTCGCCCCTGGCGGTGCCCTTCCCCAAGATCCCGCCCATCGCCGGCGTCCAGATCGCCACCGCCCGGGCCGGCTACTACAAGCATGACCGCGAGGACCTGATGGTCATGCGGTTCGCCCGCGGCACCTCGGCCGCGGGGGTGTTCACCCGCCACGGCATCGGCTCGGCGCCGGTGGACTGGTGCAAGAAGCATCTGGAGATGTCCAAGGGCGCCGACGCGCGGGCGCTGGTGGTCAACGCCGGCTGCGCTAACTCCTTCACCGGCAAGCCCGGCGCCGACGCGGTGCGCCGGGTGGCCTCGGCCGTGGCCAAGCGCTTCGACTGCCGCCAGCGCGACGTGATGGTGGCCTCCACGGGCGTCATCGGCGTGCTGCTGGACGACGCCAAGATCACCCAGCGCCTGCCCGACATCGAGACCCGCCTCACCGACGACGGCTGGGCCGGGGCGGCGCGGGCCATCATGACCACCGACACCTTCCCCAAGGGGGCCTATGCGGAGGCGATGATCGACGGCGAGAAGGTCAAGATCGCCGGGATCTGCAAGGGCTCGGGGATGATCGCCCCGGACATGGCCACCATGCTGGCCTTCGTGGCCACCGACGCCGCCATCTCGCCCGCCGCCCTGCAGACGCTCGCCAGCCTCTATACGCGGACCACCTTCAACTGCGTGACCGTCGACGGCGACCGCTCCACCAACGACACCCTGCTGCTGTTCGCCACCGGCCAGTCCAACGCGCCCAATATCAGCCGCGCCGGCGACAAGCGCCTGGCCGACTTCCGCGAGAAGCTGGAGGCCGTGCTACTGGACCTGGCCCTGCAACTGGTCCGCGACGGCGAGGGCGCCAGCAAGTTCGTCAAGATCAACGTCACCGGCGCCGAGAGCCCGGCCTCGGCCCGCAAGATCGCCCGCACCATCGCCGAGAGCCCGCTGGTGAAGACCGCCTTCGCCGGCGAGGACGCCAACTGGGGCCGCATCGCCATGGCCGTCGGCCGCGCCGACGAGCCCATCGACCGCGACCGGGTGAAGATCCAGTTCGGTCCGCTGGTGGCCGCCCAGGACGGCCTCATCTCGCCCACCTATGACGAGGCCAAGATGAGCGCCTACATGAAGAACCCGGAGCTGGAGGTCAGCGTCGACGTCGGCGTCGGCCGCGGCGCCGCCAGCGTCTGGACCTGCGATCTCACCAAGCAGTACGTCGCCATCAACGGCGACTACCGCAGCTAGGCCGCGCGTTCGTCCGCCGCTTCGTCGCCGCGCCAGGCGGTCAGGAACGGGCCCAGCTCCGCCAGGGGGATGGGACGCGAGACCAGGTAGCCTTGGATGGCGTCGCAGCCGAGCAAGGCCAGGGTCGCCTGGACCTCCCGGGTCTCCACGCCCTCGGCCACCACCACCATGCCCAGGCTGTGGGCCAGGTCGATGGTCGACTTGACGATCAGGCGGTCGCGCTGGCTCTCGGTGACCGAGACCACCAGGGACTTGTCGATCTTCAGCTCGTCGGCGTCGAGCAGCTTCAGATAGGACAGGGACGAGAGACCGACGCCATAGTCGTCGATGGACACCTTCAGGCCGGCGGCGCGGAAGTCGCCGATCGCCGCGGTGGCCGACGCCGGGTTCTCGATCACCGCGGTCTCGGTGATCTCCAGGCAGAGGCCATGGTCCTTGCCCGCGACCAGGGCCCGCACCTGATCGCAGAACCCCCGGTCGGCCAGCAGGCGCGCCGAGATGTTCACCGAGACCAGGAGGTCATGGCCGGCGGCCTTCAACGCGGCGCGGTCGGCGAGGGCGCGTTCCAGGGTCCATTCGGTGAGTTCCCGGATGCTGCCGGTCTCCTCGGCGACGCCGATGAAGTTGTCGGGCGCGATATTGCCACGGACCGGATGCTTCCAGCGGATCAGGGCCTCGACGCCGCGGATGACGCCGTCGGCGGCGGTGAGCTTGGGCTGGTAGTGCAGCGCCAGCTCGCCGGCCCCCAGGCCGCGGCGCATCTCCGACATCAGGGCCAGGTTGAGGGAGGGATCGACATAGGCGCCGGCGTCGAAGGCCACCAGCCGCCGGTTCGACCGGCGGGCCTCGTCCAGGGCCAGGGTCGCGTGCTCCAGCAGGCCTTCGGCGTCCTGGTCGGTGGAGGTCCTGTGGGCGACGCCGAGCTTGAGGAATACGTCAACGGCGTGGCCGGCCACCTGGCGCCCGGGGTCCAGGCCCTCCAGGCGCTGAAGGTCGGCCGCCAGCGCCTCGGCGTCGGGGCGGCGCAGGATCGCCCCCAGGACCGAGGTGGAGAGGTGAGCCACCTCGCCATCCTGGCACAGCGTCTGCAGTTCGGCGGCCACGTCGCGGACGATGAGGTTGGAAAGGCTGTAGCCCACCGCGCCGCGCATGGTCGGATAGCGGTCGATGCCCACGGCCACCACCGCCAGGGCGTCGCTGTCGGACCCCGCCAGCCGCGCCTCGAGGTTCCGCAACAGGGCGCGGCGGTTGGGCAGGCCGGTCTCCGGCTCGTGCATGGCCAGGTGCAGCAGACTGGCCTCCCGCGCCCGGACGATGGACTTGGCGCGCCGGTCCAGCTCCGCCCGCGTCGCCCACAACAGGCAGAGCAACTGGGCGACCAGCAGGGGCGCCACCGAGAGGCTGACCGGAGCCAGGTCCTGGATCAGGACAGGCAGGGCCAGCAGGCCGACACCCACGGCGGCGTGCCGCCGGGACAGGGACTTCAGATAGGCCGCGCCGGCCTCGACCCGCAGCACCCAGGCCAGCAGGCAGGCCAGGGCGAAGGTCATCCAGGCGGGCGGAGTCATCAGGGCCCGGCCGGCCGCCAGGTTCTCGAAGGCCAGGGCGTGGATATAGACGCCGTTGACGGTGCCGGCCTGCGGCGTGGCGAACTCGTCTCCGAGCTCCAGCGCCGTGGCGCCGATCAGGATGGTGCGACCCCGCACCGCCTTGGGGTCAAATCGGTTGCGGTAGACGTCCTCGAAACTGAGGTGCGGAATCTCGGTCGCCTTCATCCCGTAGTCGATGAGGAAGGTGTCGTTCCGCTGATTGGGGATGTTCGCGAGGGACGCGGCCATGGACTGGCGGTAGTTGTCCGCCTCGCCGAAGCCGTAGGCGTAGCGCCGCACGCGGCCGTCGGCGTCGACCGGCACGTTGACGCTGGCCAGCAGGGCCTCCGCCGAGAGGCCCCCCAGGGGCGAGGTCTCGACGAGTCGGTCGTCGGCCCGGTCCGCCGGTTGGACGAAGGTGGGCAGGATCACCGATCCCGGCTGCCGGGCGATGGCCTTGGCCAGGATCTGGTCGGCCTCGGGCGCGGCGTGGGCGCTGAAGTCGACGTCGAAGGCGACCACCTTGGCGCCGGCGGCCTGCAGGTTGGCGATGGCGGTGGCGAACCGGTCTCGGCCCCAGGGCCAGCGGCCGGCGGCGCGCAGGCTGGGGACGTCGATCTCCACCACCGTGATCTGGTGGCTGGTGGGCCGCTGGACGCCCGTGAAGCGAAGGGTCGCCAGGCCGTCCTCGAGGGGAACGAGGACCCCGGTGGCCATGGCCAGGGCCACGGCCACGGCGACGATTCCCAGCCCTAGGACCGACTGGAATCGCCGCGCCAGGCCGAGCAGTCGGCTCACTTCGTCACTTTGCCCGAGCCGTTTCCGGCGCCGTTCCCGGCGCCGGCGCCGGTGATCACGACGCCGGTGTCGGTGGAGGCTCCGCCGTTTCCGTTGCCGTTGTTCCCATTGCCGTTTCCGGTGGTCACGGCGCCGGTGGTGGCTCCGCCGTTTCCGTTGCCGTTCCCGTTGTTCCCGTTACCGTTGCCGGTGGTCACGGTCCCGGCGTCGGTGGCGCCCCCGCCATCCCCGTTGCCGTTGTTCCCGTTGCCGTTGCCGGTGGTCACGGCGCCGGTGTCGGTGGAGGCGCCGCCATTCCCGTTGCCGTTTCCGTTGTTTCCGTTGCCGTTCCCAGTGGTCACGGCGCTGGCGTCGGTGGCGCCGCCGCCATTCCCGTTACCGTTGCCGTTGTTTCCGTTGCCGTTCCCAGTGGTCACGGCGCTGGTGTCGGTGGCGCCGCCGCCATTCCCGTTGCCGTTTCCGTTGTTCCCGTTTCCAGCGTTTCCGCTGTTTCCCGGAGCAGCGTCCGTCGAGGTCGCGCCGTTCCCGTTCCCGGCGCCATTGTTTCCGGTCCCGGCGTCGCCGCTGTTGCCAGGCGCGTTGTCGGTCGAGGTCTGACCGCCGCCGCCGTTCCCGGCGGACAATTCCGGCTGGCGTTCGTTGCGGGCCACTTGGCTGGCCACGGCGGACGGGCCGCCGGCTTCGGCGGCGCCGCTGGGCGCGCCGGTCGCGGCGGCGATGGCGCGCGCCTCGCTGGCGATGGCCGCCGGTCCGCCGGAGTCCACCAGACCGCCGGAGACGCTCTTGTAGTCCAGGGGCTCGATCTTCACGGCCGCCGTGTCTCCGGACGTCGGCGTCACCGCCGCCCCGACCTGGACGGCCTGCGGCGCGTTGCGCCAGATGGTGCCGCTGGCGCCGGCCGGCACGTCGCTGCCGGTGTCGGCGGCGTTGGCGCGCACCTCCACCAGGCCTTCGGCGACGTTCACCGCGTCGGCCTGCGGCCCCACCACGACGGTGAAGGTGGTGCCCTTGACGATGGCGGCCAGCAGGGGCGTGTCGACCCGGAAGTGGGGCGCCTTCTGCTTGTCCACCTTGAACATGATCGCGCCGAGATCCTGGGCGATGCGGGTGAAGCCGCCGGCGTCCGGAGCCACGGTCATGCGGCTGTTGGGCCCCACCACGATGTGCTGCGCCCCGTTGTCGAGGCTCGCCCGCGCGCCGAGGGTGGTGGTGACGCTGGAGCCGGTCGGCAGGATCTGGTTCAGGCGCGCCGGGGCGGCCTCCGCGCCTGGAACGGCGATCCGCACCGTGCCGGTGACCTCGGTCAGCCGCCATTCGGCCGCCTGGGCCGAACCGGCGGCGAGGGCCAAGGCGAGGGCCGAACAGGCGAGCAGGCGGGCGTGCGCGCGGGAAGGTTGAAGCATGGTCTGGCGCCTCCACGAGGCAGATAAAATTAGCGTTGGAGACAGAAATACCGCGCTCGTGGCTAAGCCTTTGCTAAAGCGGGAGAAATTTTTGATCTGTTAGGGTGTCGTTCACCATATTCCGGCACCACGGTCCGTTGTGGTTCGCAGGTGGGCAAGGCGTGTCGGGGATATCAGCAGCAGCGGAGCGGACCGCGAACTGGCCGGTCCGCCTGGCCATGCTGATCGCCGCGGTCATGTTCGTCGCGGTTCCGGTCTTCGCCTGGCCAGGGTCTGACGCCCCCATCGGCGCGGCCTGCGGCCAGCCCGACAGCGGCTGCTTCCAGCTCAACGCCGTCGGCCTCGAGGGCGTCACGGTCTACAAGCCCGGCGAGCTCGCCCCGCTCTACCAGGCCTATCTGACCCGCGAGGTCAGCACCTCCGACCTGGTGGCCATCGCCACGGCGATCACCGACAAGTACCGGGCCGACGGCTATTTCCTCTCCCGCGCCGTGGTGCCGCCCCAGACCCCGGGGACCGGCGTGGCGCGCATCCGGATCTATGAGGGCTATATCAGCGCCGTGGAGCTGACCGGGATCGGCGCCCCGGCGGTCAGCCCCTATCTGAAGGGCCTGGCCGAACAGCGCCCCCTACGGCTGGCCGACCTCGAACGCCGCCTCAGTCTTGCCGGCGACGAGCCGGGCGTCAGGGTCCGGACCGAACTGGAGCCGGTCCTGGACGATCCGGCCCGCCATCGGCTGATCGCGGTGGCCGAGCTGAAGCCCCTGGTGGTGACCACCTACGTCGACAATCGCGGCCCCAAGACCAGCGGCCCCTGGCAGGCCTACGCCCGCGGCGCCCGCAACTCGGTCATCCGTCCCGGCGACCAGCTGGCCCTGGCGGTGCTCACCGTGCCCAACGATCCGCGCGCCTTCACCTATGGCGAGGTCAGCTATTCGGCCCCCCTGCAGGGCGGCGCCCGCCTGCGCGGGTCGATCGGCGTCGCCCGGGCCCGCGATGGCGCCAATCCCGCCTCGAAGGACGTGGGCAGCGAGAGCCTGGCCGCCAGCCTCAGCTACGTGAAGCCCCTGCAGCGCAGCCGCAAGCTCAACACCTGGGCCCAGGCCACCGCCCAGGCCCGCCACATCGAGCAGGACTGGACCGACACCGGCGGCTACGCCGACAACGTGGTGGTGCTGCGCGGGGCGCTGAACGCCGACGTGACCGAGCCGGGGCGCGCCAGCAACCTGTTCGCCCAGGTCTCGGCCGGCCAGCGCGGCAAGCCCGGCCTGCAGCCGGGACGCGGACTCTCCCGGGCCGACGCCTCGAAGACCTTCGTGAAGGTCAACGCCCACGCCTCGCACTACCGCGACCTCGGCCCCTGGGCCGGACTCTATCTCTCGGCCGACGGCCAATGGTCCCCCCACCGCCTGCTCGCCTCCGAGGAGTTCGTGGTGGGCGGCGCGCCCTATGGCCGGGGCTACAACTACGCCGAGATCGGCGGCGACAGCGGCCTGGCGGGCTCGGCCGAGCTGCGGGCCGGCTTCAGCCCCAAGTCCGGGCCCTTCAGCTTCCTGCAGGGCTACGGCTTCCTCGACGCCGGCAAGGTCTGGAACCTCAAGCCCACCGGCGGTCGCGCCGACCTGGCCTCCACGGGGATCGGCGTCCGCGCTCGCTTCGGCGACCGCGCCACCCTCGGGGTCGAGGCCGCCCGGCCCCTGACCCGCACCCCCTACGACCGGCGCAAGAAGGGCTGGCGACCCTTCTTCTCGCTCTCGACGCGGTTCTAGCCACAGCAAAACGCCCCGCGGCGTAAGCCACGGGGCGCTTGGTATCTTCAGATCAGATCAGGCCACCGGCTAGTCGATGGGGCTCCAGCGCTTGGCCGGGGCCTCGTCGCGCTTGGGGCCCTTGAAGGCCGCCTGGCTGATGGGGGTGGTGGAGGCCCGCTCGCCGCCCGTGCGGGCGCCGTGGGGGTGACGATCGCCACCGCCGCCGTTACCGCCAGCCGCCTTGGCCGGACGGTTGCGCTGCTTGCGCAGGCCGCCCGGCAGGTCGCTGCGGCCCTGAGGCTTGCGCTGGCCACGGTCGGTGTTGCGGTCGCCGGCGCGATCGCCGCCGTGGTTCTTGCGGCCGGCCTCGGCGCGCTCGGCGGCCACTTCGGGCATGGCTTGCGTCATGACCATCAGGGCGCGGTCGCCGCGGCGTTCCTCGGTGGGGATGGTCTGGCGGGTCACCTTCTGGATGTCGCGCAGCAGGTTGCGTTCGTCGTCGGCGCAGAAGGCCACGGCCGAACCGCCGGCCCCGGCGCGGGCCGTACGGCCGATCCGGTGGACGTAGGATTCCGGCACGTTGGGCAGTTCGTACTGCACCACGTGGCTGACGGCGTCGACGTCGATGCCGCGGGCGGCGATGTCGGTGGCCACCAGGGCGCGGACCTCACCGGCCTTGAAGGCGGCGAGCGCGCGTTCCCGCTGGCCCTGGCTCTTGTCGCCATGGATGGCCGCGGCTTCGACGCCGGCGGCTTCCAGGGACTTGGCCACCCGGTCGGCGCCGCGCTTGGTGCGGGTGAAGACGATGACGCGCTTGAAGTTCTTCTCGGCGAACAGCTCGCAGAGCAGGGCGCGCTTGCGGGCCGTCTCGACGAAGATCACCTTCTGGTCGACCCGTTCCACGGTGGTGGCCTGCGGGGTGACCGAGACCTTCAGCGGGTTGGGGTTCAGCAGCTCGCCGGCCAGCTTGCCGATCTCGGTGGGCATGGTGGCGGAGAAGAACAGGTTCTGCCGTTCCTTGGGCAGGTACTTCACGATCCGGCGGATGGGCAGGATGAAGCCCATGTCCAGCATCTGGTCGGCCTCGTCGAGGACGAAGATCTCCACGCCGCCAAGGGTGATGGTCTTTTCGCCCAGGTGGTCGATCAGGCGGCCGGGGGTGGCCACCAGCACGTCGACGCCGCCGGCCAGGGCGCGCATCTGGCCGCCGTACTTCACGCCGCCGAACACGACGGCGACGGAGACGCCCAGGTGCTTGCCGTAGGTCTTGAAGCTCTCGCCGATCTGGGTGGCGAGTTCGCGGGTGGGGGAGAGCACCAGGACGCGGCAGCCGCGGCGCGGCGCGGGCTTACGGTCGGCGGCCAGGCGATGCAGGATCGGCAGGGCGAAGGCGGCGGTCTTGCCGGTGCCCGTCTGGGCGATGCCCAGCAGGTCCTTGCCGGTCATGACGCCGGGGATGGCCTGGGCCTGGATCGGGGTGGGGCTGGTGTAGCCTTCGTCGGCCAGGGCCTTCAGCAGGGGTTGGGCGAGGCCGAAGTCGGTGAACTTGGTCAAAACGGATGTATCTTTCACATATGCGCCGAATGCGGCCGCTCGCCGATGGCGAGGGTCGCGAAGACGCGGGTCATTTGTGGAAAGCCCCCGCGTGGCGGGGCGATCTATGCGATCTCTTTCGGCGCTCGACAGGCTGGGACCTTCGAAAATCCCATCACGCGGCTGGAGCGCCATAGCGCCGCGAATTGCTGCAGCGCGGGGCTCATATGGGCTGCGAAGCCTTGGAAGTCAACCGAATACGGCCTAGCTGGTTCGCAGGTGCGGCGCCTAAGTCGAGCCGAGCGCTTCCCTACGAGTGTCATCCCGGAAAGCCCGGAGGGCTTGTCCGGGACCCAGACGCGCGGGGCGCGCCGGAAAGATCGGTGCTTCTGGGTCCCGGTCTTCCGCGCCGCGGAAACCGGGATGACACCTTAGGAGCGCGCCACCACCCCCGGATCATCCCCCGCCGCATAGGGTCGCATCTCGAAGCTGAGGACATGGACGCCGGCGCCGATCTTGTAGCGGTCCAGGGTGTCGGGACCGCAGCTCGCGGTCCCCAGGCCGCGCTGGCGGACGTCCAGGTTCACCCAGGTCTCCGCACGCGGCGTCAGGTCCGTCGTGTGGGTCGCGGCGAACAGGTCGGCGGGCGTGAAGTGGCTGGCCGAGCCCTCGCACTGAGCCACGAACACCAGTCCCGCCTCCGGCCCCTCGACCGCCAGCCAGCGCAGGTCGGTGCGGTTTCCGTGTTCCTGGGGCAGGACATAGGGCACGTACTGGCCGCTCACCGTCCCCGCGAACCGCCCGATCCAGCCAGCGGCCTTGCGGTCCACATAGGTGTCGCCAGGGCCTCGGCCGAACCAGGCCATCTGTTCGAAGCCATCCGGCAGGGCCAGGGTCACCCCTAGGCGCGGCAGGTCGGGCAGGACCTCGTCGACCTCGAAGCGGTTGGTCACCGCCAGCCGGCCGTCGGGGGTGATCTTGTAGACGTGGAGATGGACCACGGCCTGGGGGCTGGCGGCGCAGGCCCAGGCCTGGCTCACCGTGACGACGACCCCGCTGGCCGCCTCCGCCACCGAGACCTGCGGCGCGGCCGGCGCCAGGGCGTCCAGCCCCGCCGCCAGCCAGCGGCCGAGCGGCTTGGCGTCCTGGTTGGACCAGCCCTTGATCCCGTCATTGTCGGTGGCCCCGCGCCAGACCTGCAGCCGCGGTCCTTCCAGCAGCAGCGGGTGGTTGCGCCAGAGGTAGCGCTCCAGGGTCCCGGAGCTCTTGGAGAAGACGAGCTCGAAGCCGTCGCCGCTGACCCGCACCGTCTCGTCGGTCTCGGCCAGCACAAGGGTTCCGGTGACACGTTCGGCGGGCGGCGCCTCCGCGACTGGCAGGTCCGCCGGCAGCTGGACCCAGGCCACCTCGTGTCCCGCCGGCGCCCAGGCGGTGGCCTCGGCCTGGTTGAGCCGCACCATCAGGAAGGCCTCCTGACCCGGCTGGATCTCGGGCCTCGGCAGGTCCAGCGCCACGATCTCCGTCATGCCCGGCGCGGTGGTCAGCCGGGGCAGGGCGCCCTGCGCCACCGCCCGCCCGTCGACCTCCAGGCTCCAGGTCCCCCTCAGGTCCCCGAGCGTCGTGAAGTCGCGCCGGTTGGTGACCGCCAGCCGTTCGCCGTCCCAGGTCACGCCCACCGGCTGGGCCAGGGTCTTGAATTCCCAGAGACCCGGATGCGGGACCCGGTCGGCGCCGACGATGCCGTCGCAGCAGAAGTTGAGGTCGTTGGGGCTGTCCCCGAAGTCGCCGCCATAGGCCATGTAGGTGCGGCCGTCGGCGGTCTGCCGGGCGATGCCGTGGTCGGCCCATTCCCAGATGAAACCGCCCTGCAAACCGCGATGGGTCTCGAAGGCCTCCCAGTAGTCCGAGAGGCTGCCGTTGGAATTGCCCATGGCGTGGGAATATTCGCAGAGGATCATCGGCCGCCGGTCGGCGGGATCGTCGGCCCTCGCCCAGGCCACGATGTTCTCGATAGGGGGATACATCGGGCAGACGATGTCGCTGGCCAGGGCGCCCGGCGCGCCGCCCGCCTTCACCCCGCCCACGGCGGTGATGTGCTGCAGGGCGGCGCTGGGGTCCCAGCCCCAGATGGCGCCCTCGTAGTGCAGGGGGCGGGAGGGATCGTACTGGCGGATCCAGCCGGCCATGGCGTCGTGGTTGGGGCCGTAGCCGCTCTCGTTGCCCAGGGACCAGAGGATGACGCTGGGATGGTTCTTGTCCCGCTCCACCATCCGCAGCCCGCGCTCCAGGAACTGGCTGGCGTAGCGGGGATCGCGGCAGAGGCCGTGCAGGAAGTCGTGGCTCTCGATATCGGCCTCGTCCACCAGGTAGAGGCCGTATTCGTCGCAGAGGTCGTACCAGGCCTCGTGGTTCGGATAGTGGCTGGTGCGCACCGCGTTGACGTTGAAGGCCTTCATCAGCAGCACGTCGGCCAGCATGTCCTCTCGCGTGATGGCCTTGCCCCGGGTGGGGTGATGCTCGTGGCGGTTCATGCCGGCGATCATCACCGCCTTGCCGTTGATCAGCAGCTCGCGGTCGCCGATCTCCACCCGCCGGAAGCCGACCCGGATCGAGGTCGCCTCCACCGCCGGACCGTCGCCCCGGTGCAGGCTGACCACCAGGGTGTAGAGGTTGGGCGTCTCGGACGACCACGGGCGCGGCGCGGGCACGACGGCCTCCAGCACCGCCTGGCCCAGGGGCGGGCGATAGGGATTGTGCCCCTTCACCGCCGACCAGACCTTCTTGCGGAGCGGCGTTTCCAGCACGGCGGTGTCGCCGTCATAGAGCTGGGCCTGCACCACCCAGCCGTCGTCGGGCTCGCCCGGGAAGCCCAGCTTGGCGGTGATCCGCAGCGTCCCGGTGGCGTAGTCGTCCTCCAGCCCCGCCAGGGCGAAGACGTCGGCGAGGTGGGTGGGGGCGGTGGAATAGAGGGTCACGTCGCGGTGGATGCCCCCCATCCACCACTGGTCCTGGTCCTCGATGAAGGAGGCGTCCGACCACTTCACCACCACGCAGGCCAGCAGGTTCTCCCCACCCGGCCGCACGAAGGCGGTGACGTCGAAGTCCTGCGGCAGGCGGCTGTCCTTGCCCATCCCCACCGCCTGGCCGTTCACCCAGACATAGAGCACGCTCTCGGCCGCCCCGACCCGCAGCACGATGCGCCGCCCGTCCCAGTCGGCCGGGACCTCGAAGCGGGTTCGGTAGAGGCCCGTCGGGTTCTCGTCGGGCACGTTGGGCGCGGCGAGCGGGAAGGGCATCTGGACGTTGGTGTAGTGGGGCTTGTCGTAGCCGTGCATCGTCCAGTTGGACGGCACGTGCAGCCGGTCCCAGCCGGCGTCGTCGAAGGCCTCCTGCGTGAAGTCCGCCGGGACCGCCTCGGGGCGCTCGGCCAGGGCGAACTTCCAGTCGCCGTTCAGGGACCGGACGAAGGGTGAGGGGCCTCGCGCCCGGGCGCTGTCGGCGTCGCCATAGGGGGTGAAGGTCGCCCGCGCGGGCAGCCGGCCCAGGGAGACGGTTTCCGGATGCGTCCACGTCCGGACCGCGCCTTGGACAAGCATTTCCATCAGGGTCTCGGGCTAGAGGTCGAGGCGGTAGATCTGGGTCGCCGTGCCGGAGAACAGCGCGGTCTTCTCGCTCTCCGAGGCGCCCTTGGCGAGCACCTTGAAGGCGTTCCACAGCACATCGTAGTCGCAGCTGCCGATGTCGACGGGGAAGTTGCTCTCGAACATGCAGCGCCGCGGTCCGAAGGCCTCGATGCAGGTCTCGATATAGGGCTTCCACTCCGCCGCCAGGGTCTCCGACGACGCGGGCGGGAAGGCCATGAAGGAGTCGAACCCCGGGAACACCATGGCCAGGCCCCCCAGCTTCACCGCCACGTTGGGCAGGGCCGCGAACTTCAGGATGTTGTCCTTCCAGATCGGGAACCGCTCGTCGCGCTTGCCGGCGTAGCTGGCGATCCCCAGCGGGGTGCCGACGTGGTCGAGGATGATCTGGGTCTCGGGGAAGGCCTTGGCGAGGTCGATGAGGTCGGGGAGCTGCGGCTCCAGCATCCAGGCGTCGAAGGACAGGCCGAGCGGCGCCAGCTGGGCGAAGCCCTCGCGGAACTTCGGCGACAGGTAGAGCCCGCCCTCGATGCGGTGCAGGGGGCCCAGCACGTCCTTGTCGGGATTGGCCGAGGCGCTCTGGCGGATGCCGCGGAAGCGCCCGCCGCCGGCGGCGATGTGGGCCTCCAGGGTCTCGCGAACCGCCGCGCCGAGATTGCAGTCGGCGTGGCCGACGATGCCGGCGCAGGCCAGGACGTCGCCATAGAGGCCGCTGGCCGACATGGCCGCGATCCCGTTGACGAACTCGGTTTCCCCCACCGGTTTGAGGGCCGCGGGGCCGCGGCCGCGGTACATGGAGCCGCACTCCATGTAGACGGTGGCCTTGACGTTGTGGCCGCGCTTCATGTCGGCCAGCAGTTCGTCCAGCAGGTAGCGGGGGACCTTGCGGATGATGTGCTCAAAGCCGTGCTTGGGCGGGGGCAGGGCGGCGATCAGGGCGGCCGGGCGGTCCCACAAATGATGGTGCGGATCGACGATCGGCAGATCGGGTTCGAGGATGGCTTCGCTCACGAATGGACCTCCTGCAGGATGGCGTCGGCCATCAGGGTCTGGGTGGTGGCCTGGAGGGCCGGGGCGGTCTCGGACAGCAGCTGGACCATGCCGACGAAGATCAGGTCATGGGTGGGATCGACCCAGAACCAGGTCCCGGCCGCGCCGTCCCAGTGATAGGTCCCCAGGCCCGCCGGCACCCCGGCCGCGGCGGGATCGGTGAACACCACCCCGTTGTAGCCGAAGCCGAACCCCGGCCGGATCTGCTGCAGGCCGATGCCGAAGCCGCCGGCCATGATCTCGTCGGAGATCTGGTTGGTCATCATCTGCTTCACCCCCGCGGCGCTGACGATCCGCCGGCCGGCGAACTCGCCGCCGTTCAGCAGCATCTGGGCGAAACGGGCGTAGTCGCCCACCGTGGAGATCAGGCCCCCGCCCCCTGAGGCCAGGGCCGGCGGCCTTTCGTGGTCGGGCAGCAAGGGGTTGCCCGCCAGGGGGACGAGCCCTCGGCTGGCGCTGTTGCGGTAGAGGGTCGCCAGTCGGTGCTTCTTCTCCGGCGGGGTGTGGAAGGCGGTGTCCACCATCCCCAGGGGCCCGAAGATCTCGGCCTGCATGAAGTCGGGCAGGCTCTGGCCCGAGAGCGCCTCGATGATCGCCCCCTGCAGGTCCATGGAGAGGCCGTAGAACCACTGGCTCCCCGGCTGGAAGGCGAGCGGCAGGCCGGCCAGCTTGTCGGCCATCTCCGCAAGGCTGGCGGAGCGCCAGACATCGGCGGCCTTGTAGAGGTCCTCCAGCCCGCCCAGGGGCTCGTGCCCATAGATCAGGCCCGCCGTGTGGGTCAGCAGCTCCCGCAGGGTGGGGGGGTGGTCGGGGGCGAGCCGGATGACCTCGCCGGCGGCGTCCACCCCGCCGAACACCTTCACGCCCTCGAAGGCCGGCAGATGCCTGGCGATGGGGTCGTCGGGGGACCAGAGGCCGCGATCGTGCAGGATCATCATGGCCACGGCCGTCACCGGCTTGGTCATGGAGAAGATGCGGAACATCGTGTCGGGCGCCATCGGCTCGCCTGAGGCGATGTCCTTCTTCCCGATGGTGCTGAGGTGGGCGCGCCTGCCGTGCCGCGCGGTCAGGGTGACGAAGCCGGCGTTGATCCCCTGGTCCACCAGGCCCTGCAGATAGGCGTCGATGGCCGCCAAGCCGGCGCTGGAGAGGCCCGCCTCGGCGGGGGTGGAGGGCGTCAGATCACGGTTGGGCATCAGGTCGCAGCCCTCGCCGCCAGGACCGCGGCCCGCACCAGGGGCAGGCGGTCATTGCCGAAATACATGTCCGTCCCCCCCACGAAGATCGTCGGCGATCCGAAGCCGCCGCGGGCCATCACCTCCTCGGTGTTGAGGCGCAACTGCTCCTTGATGGCGGTCTCGGCGATCCCGGCCAGGAAGGCGGCGGGCTCGACTCCGACCTCGTGGCAGATCCCCGCCAGCACCTCGTCCTGGGAGATGTCGAGATTGTCGCCCCAATAGGCCTCGAACACCTTGGTGGCGAAGGGAACCAGCTTGCCCTGGGGCGTCAGCCACAGGCAGCCGCGCATGGCCTTGACGCTGTTCACCGGGAAGACCTTGGGCGGGAAGGTGATCCGGATCCCGGAATACCGGGCCCAGTCCTCCAGGTCCTTCTTCATGTAGCGCGCCTTGGCCGGCACCGGGGTCGCCCGCTGCTCGTAGACCGAGGGGTTCACCGTGTTGAAGATGCCCCCCACCAGGATCGGCCGCCAGCTCACCTCGACCGCCAGCTCGGCGGCCAGGGGCTGCAGGTTGTGGAAGGCCAGATAGGTCCAGGGGCTGGAGCAGTCGAAGAAGCACTCGATCATGTTGCGGCGATCCCGAAGAGGTTCTGCTTGGTCTGCGCGTCCATCTCGCCCGGCCGCGCCATCCGCCCGACGCTCGTGCCCGCCACCACGCCGGGCCGGGCCCGCACCTGCGCGAACCAGCGCTTGATGTTCGGGTAGTCGTCCAGGGTGAGCCCTTGCGCCTTGTGGGTGATCAGCCACGGGAAACAGGCCATGTCGGCGATGCTGTAGTCGTCGCCGGCCACATAGGCGCCGGTCCGCTCGAGCTGGCCGTCGAGCACGCCGTAGAGACGGGCCGCCTCCCGCTCGTAGCGGTCGATCGCGTAGGGGATCTTCTCCGGGGCGTAGAGCTTGAAGTGGCCGTTCTGGCCCAGCATCGGCCCCAGGCCCCCCACCTGCCACATCAGCCACTGCATCGCGACGCTGCGTCCGCGCACATCGTGGGGCAGGAAGCGCCCGGTCTTCTCCGCCAGATAGACCAGGATCGCCCCGGTCTCGAAGATCGGGATCGGCGCCCCGCCGTCCGCCGGGTCCTGGTCGACGATGGCCGGGATGCGGTTGTTGGGGCTGAGCTTCAGGAAATCGGCCGCGAACTGCTCCCCGCGCCCCAGGTTCACCGGATGGACGGCGTACGGCAGGCCGCACTCCTCCAGCATGATGCTGATCTTCCAGCCGTTGGGGGTGGCGGCGTAATGGAGGTCGATCACCGGCGTCTCCCGGGCCTCTGGGCGGGCCTTGGCCGACAGACTACCGGCCTGACGTCTCGACGCCAGCCTCTCCGCGCGTCAGGCCTGTTGCATTCGGCCGCCAAGCCCGCGATGCAGGCGTCATGGCTGATCCCAAACCCATGGTGCTCGTCGCCGCCGCCGCCCTCATCGACTCCGACGGCCGGGTGCTGATCGCCCAGCGGCCGGAGGGCAAGCAACTGGCCGGGCTGTGGGAGTTTCCCGGCGGCAAGGTGGAGCCCGGCGAGACCCCGGAGGAATGCCTGATCCGCGAGTTGGACGAAGAGCTGGGCATCCGCGTCACCAACGCCTGCCTGGCCCCCTTCGTCTTCGCCAGCCATGGTTATGAGTCCTTTCACCTGCTGATGCCACTCTACCTGTGCCGTCGCTGGGACGGCGTGGTCACGGCCCGGGAGCATTCGGCGCTGGCATGGGTGAAGCCCTCAAGACTCAGCGACTATCCGATGCCGCCGGCCGATGCGCCGCTGGTGGCCTGGCTGCGCGATCTTATCTGAGCCGTTTCCTGCGCGACGAGCGCGGGGCGACCATGATCGAGTACGCCATCCTGGCCGGGGTGCTGGGCATGGCGGTGGTGGCCGCCATCGGCGCCTTCCAGACCGTCCTGTTCGACCTGATGAACAAGGCCGCCAGCGCCATCGAGGCGGCGATCTAGGCTAGGGTCCCGCCATGGACGCCTGGCTTTCCGACTTCATCGCCGCCGAGGGCCTGCCGCCCGACTTCGCCGCCACCGCGACGGCGATCTGCGCGCCGCTCGCCGAGCGGATCATGGCCGCGGCGCGGGCGCCGGGCTTCGTGGTGGGGATCTGCGGGACCCAGGCCAGCGGCAAGTCCACCCTGACCGCCGTGCTCCGGCACATGCTGGAGGTCCGGGGCCTGAAGGTGGCCTCCCTCTCCCTGGACGACCTCTACCTGACCCATGCCGCCCGCCAGGCCCTGGCCCGCGAGGTCCATCCCCTGCTGGCCACCCGCGGCGCGCCCGGAACCCATGACGTGGCCCTGGGCCTGGCGGTCCTCGACGGCCTGACCCGACCCGGCGAGACCCTGCTGCCGAGCTTCGACAAGAGCACCGACGATCGCCGCCCCGATGGCGTCCCCGTCGCCGGCCCGGCGGATGTGATCCTGTTCGAGGGCTGGTGCGTCGGGGCGGCCCCCCAGGACCGCGCCGCCCTGGCCGAGCCGATCAACGCCCTGGAACGGGAGCGCGACCCCGACGGCCGCTGGCGAGCCTTCGTCAACGCCGCCCTGGCCGGCCCCTACCAGGACCTGTTCTCCCGCATCGACCTGCTGGTCCTGCTCAAGGCCCCCAGCTTCGAGGTGGTCCTGGCCTGGCGGCGCGAGCAGGAGGCCAAGCTCCGCGCCCGCCTGGCCCGCGAGGGGGGCGACCTCAAGCGCGCCATGACCGACGACGAGGTGGCCGCCTTCATCGCCCACTACGAACGGCTGACGCGACACATCCTGGCCGAGATGCCGGGGCGGGCGGACGTGGTGGTGGAGCTGGACGCCGAGCGGCGGCCGAGGATCTAGTCGCAGCCGTCACGCCCCTCCGCGGCCGCCACCCTTGCCGCGTGCCGCGCCTTCATCCTTTCGATGTCCTCGGCCCGGCGCTCCTCCATCACCCGTCGCCACTTGGCGCGCAGGACGGCAGGCCGCTCTGGGTAGCGATCCTCGAGGAACTCCGCGCCCGTCACCCGATCGGCGCGGAAGGAGCGGAAGTCCTGGCGCATCTCGCACCAGGCCATCAGCATGCGGACGGTGTCGTGATAGCCGATGGTCACCGGCCAGATCACCCGCTGGCTGTCGCGGCCCTGCTCGTCCTTGTAGTGGATGGAGATCTTGCGGCCGGCGTGGATCTGGGCGCGCACCTGGGCCATGTCGATGGCGTCCGGATGGATCTTCCAGGACGTGGCGGCGCCCAGGGAGGGCGCGTCGATATAGGGGCGCAGGCGCTCGGGGATGGCGGCGCTGATCTTGGCGATCAGGTCCTCGGCGGCCCGGGCGAGCGCTGGGTCGCCTCGGCCGGCCACCCACTGGGCGCCCAGCACCGCGGCCTCGATCTCGTCGGGGGTCAGCATCAGCGGCGGCAGGTCGTAGCCCTGGTCCAGGACATAGCCGATGCCCGCCTCGCCCCGCACCGGCACCCGCTGGGCCATCAGGTCGGCGACGTCGCGATAGACGGTGCGCTTGGAGGTCTCCAGCTCCTCGGCCAGCGCGTCGGCGGTCACCGGCCGGCGGGCGCGGCGCAGGATCTGGATGATCTGGAACAGGCGGTCGGCGCGTCTCATGAGTCCAGAAGCTCCACCATTGCTGCCACCATGTTGGCAGCAGGATGGCAATAGAACCGGGATCGACGCAACCGGAGAAACGCCATGACCAAGCTGATCACCCTCTACGCCTGCGGCGAAGGCTTCGGTCTGCCGGAAGTCAGCCCCTATGTGACCAAGAGCGAGGTCCAACTCCAGATGGCCGGCCTGGCCTATGTGAAGGTCCAGGGCTGGCGCGAGGACTCGCCCAAGGGCCAGCTCCCCTACATCGAGGACGCCGGCCAGAAGATCGCCGACTCCACCTTCATCCGCGGCCACATCGAGGCGCGCTACGGCGTGGATCTGGACGCTGGCCTCACCACGGTGGCGCGCGCCCAGGCCTGGGCCATCGAGCGGATGTGCGAGAACCACCTGGCCTGGACCTCGGGCTATTTCCGCTTCCTGCTGCCGGAGAACTTCGAGAAGGGCCCCGCCCATTGGTTCGACAACGCGCCGGAGACCGCCCGGCCGGTGCTGAGGGCCCAACTGCTGGAGGCGGTCGCGGCCAATATCCGCGCCGTCGGGGTCGGACGTCATTCCGAGCATGAGATCCTGGCGCTCGCCGCCCGCTCCCTGATGGCGCTGGACGCCCTGCTCGGGGACAAGGCCTTCATGATGGGAGACGAGCCCACCAGCCTCGACGCTTTCGTCTTCGCTGTCCTGGCGGGGATGCTGACGCCCTTCTTCGACTCCCCGCTGCGCCGCCGCGCCGAGCGCTTCCCGCGCCTGGTCGGCTACACCGCCCGGATGATGGCCCGCTTCTACCCCGACTTCGCCTGGGCCGCGGCGCCCGAGGCGGTGGCGGCCTAGTCTTCGTCGCGCGGTAGCGGCTGTTCGACGGCGCCCAGGGCGTCGGCCAGGCGCATCTTGGCGCTGCCGGGCTTCAGGGGCTGCTGCTGGCTGGCGTCCGGAGTCCAGCCGGTGAGGGTGAGGATCTCGAAGGTGGCCGGCACCCGGCCGTCCGGCTCGGCGAACCGCTCGACATAGAGCTGCAGGGCGCGGGCCAGGATGGTCTTGGTGAGCGCCCGGGGATGGCGGTCCGCCAGCACGCTGGTCTCCCCCATGGCCCGCAGGTCGGCCAGCAGCTTGATGGGGTGGCTGTAGCGCACCGTCACCCGGTCGACGTCGGCCACCGGCAGGGCGAAACCCGACCTCTGGAGCAGGCCCGCGGCGTCATAGGCGTCGGCGAAGGGGGAGATGCGGCTGCCCGCCCCGCCGGTCAGCTCGATCTCCGCCGACAGCAGGGAGGCGCGCAGTTCGGTCAGGGTCGCGCCCCCGAACATCGAGCCGATGAACAGGCCGTCGGGCTTCAGCGCCCGGCGGATCTGGATCAGGGCGCCCACCACGTCGTTGGTCCAGTGCAGGGCGAGCGTCGAGACCACCAGGTCCAGCGAACCGAAGGCGAAGGGCAGGCGCTCCTCGTCGGCGACGATGCGGGGGCCGTCGCGGTCGGCCAGCATGGCCGCGGAGAGATCGGCCTCCACCAGCAGCCCCACGCGGGCGGCGGCGTCGCTCTGGGCCAGGGCCCGGCGGAAGGCCCCGTTGCGGGCCCCCAGGTCGACGGCGCGCGGAAACTCGCGCAGGATCGCCTCCAGGCGAACCACGGCGTCCTCCGCCGCGCGGCGCTTGAGGAAGTCGGCGTTCCCGTAGCCGGGGGCGGCGCGGGTGAGACGGGCGCGCAGGGTGGCGCGGTCGAAGAGCAGGGGTGGGGCGGACATGAGCCTGCAAGATGGCCTGTCGGAGGCCTGGTGGAAACCTGGGCCGCGTCTAAAATCCGCCGCGCGGTCCGCCCTCGACCTGCTGTTCCCGCCCCAGGCCCTGGATGACGGCCCTCGGCCCCTGGCCACCGGCCTCTCGGCGGCGGGCTGGAGCCAGATCAGCTTCCTCGACGATCCGGTCTGCGACGGCTGCGGGACGCCCTTCGAATATCCCCTGGGCGAGGGCGTGCGTTGCGCCGCCTGCATGGCCAGGCCCCGCGCCTTCGACCGGGCCCGGGCCGCCTGCCTCTATGACGACGCCTCCCGGGGACCGATCCTGCAGCTGAAGCACGCAGACCGCACCGACCTCGCGCCCCTGTTCGCCCGCTGGATCAGCCGCTCGGCGCGGGCTCTGCTGGCGGACGCCGACGCCATCGCGCCTGTGCCCCTGCATCCGACCCGCCTGCTGGGCCGCCGCTACAACCAGGCCGCCGAGATCGCCCGCCCGCTGAGCCGGCTGGCGCGCGTGGCCTACCTGCCCGACGCGCTGATCCGGGTGCGCGCCACGCAGACCCAAGGGGGCAAGTCCGGCTCCGGACGGCGCAGGAACGTGGCGGCGGCCTTCTCCGTGCCCGCCTCGCGGGCGAAACAGGTGGCGGGCAAGCGAATCCTGCTGATTGATGACGTCATGACCACCGGGGCCACCGTCGAGGGCTGCGCGCGGGCCCTGCTGAAGGCGGGGGCGAGCTGCGTCGATGTGGCGGTGGTGGCCCGGGTGAAAGAAGCCGCGAACACCACCATATAGGACCCATCAACCCCTTTCGGCGTTAGTTGAGACATGGCCCAAGTCACCATCTACACCAAGCCCTATTGCCCCTACTGCGTCCGCGCGGTCTCCCTGCTGGAGAAGAAGGGCGTCGACTTCACCGAGATCGAGGCCGCCTTCGATCCCGAGAAGCGCAAGGAGATGATGCAGCGCGCCGGTGGCCGCGCCACCTTCCCGCAGATCTTCATCGGCGAGGAACACATCGGCGGCTGCGACGACATGATGGCCCTGGAGCAGGCGGGCAAGCTGGACCCCCTGCTGGCGGCTTGAGCCTTGCCAAGCCAGGGCTGACCGGCTTCTAGAGAAGGCCATGACCTTGCGCGTCGGACTGATCCAGACCCGGACCCCCGCCAGCCATGCCGCGGCGCTCGAACACCTGACGCCCCTGGTGCGCGAGGCCGCCGCCCAAGGCGCGAGCTTTATCGCCACGCCCGAGGGCAGCAATATCCTGCAGAAGGACAAGGCCGCCCTGCTGCCGCAGCTGACCCTGCTGGCCGACGATCCGGTGGTGCGGGGGATGCAGGCGCTCGCCAGGGAGCTTTCCGTCTGGCTGCTGATTGGCTCGGCCCTGGTCAAGCGCGAGGACGGCAAGGCCGCCAACCGCGCGGCCCTGATCTCCCCGGCCGGCGAGATCACCGCCACCTACGACAAGCTGCACATGTTCGACGTCGACCTGCCCACCGGGGAGACGGCGCGCGAGAGCGAGACCTACGAGCCCGGCGACCGCGCCGTGACCGCCATGGCCGGTGAGACGCCGCTGGGCCTGACCATCTGCTACGACATGCGCTTCCCGGCGGTCTATCGGGCGCTTGCGCTGGCCGGCGCCCAGGTGATGCTGGTCCCGGCCGCCTTCACCCGGCCCACCGGCGAGGCCCATTGGGAAATCCTGCTGCGCGCCCGGGCCATCGAGACTGGCAGCTTCGTGCTCGCGCCCGCCCAGGGCGGCTTCCACGAGGACCGCCGCGGCACCTGGGGCCACACGATCGCCATCGCCCCCTGGGGCGAGATCGTCGGCCAGCTCGCCCATGACGAGCCTGGCGTGCTGGTGGTGGACCTCGACCTCGACGCCGTCGCCAAGGCTCGTTCGGCGATCCCGGCCCTCGCCAACGCCCGGCCCTTCGCCGCCCCGACGCCGCTGTCATGATCCGCTACGCGCTTGCCTGCGACCACGCCCATGAGTTCGAGGGCTGGTTCGGCTCGTCCGACGACTTCGAGGCCCAGGCCGCCGCCGGCCAGATCGGTTGCCCGGTCTGCGGCTCGACCGCCGTCACCAAGCAGATCATGGCCCCCATGGTGGCCGGCACGAAACGCAACACCCCCGACATGACCCCCGCCGCCCGCGAGGTGATGATGCAGGCCCTGGCCCAGGTCCGCCAGCACGTGGAGGAGAATTTCGACTATGTCGGCGAGGACTTCGCCGACGAGGCCCGCGCCATCCACGCCGGCAAGTCCGAGGAACGCGGCATCTATGGCGAGGCCTCCCTGGCCGAGGTCCGCGAGCTGGCGGAAGAGGGCGTCAATATCGCGCCACTGCCCCCGGCGCCGGTGAAGAAGGCGTCGCTGAACTAGGCGGCCAGTCGCGATCCGCGCCGGACGCGTGACATTCCTTGCGGCGAGCCAAAGCGGCGCCTACGGTCTGCGCAAAGCGTAACCGGGGCCCGTCCATGAAACTCACCCTCCTCGCCGCCGTCGGCGCCGCGACCCTCTCGGCCTCCGCCGCCCAGGCTCAGACGCGGCCCGACCAGGCCGCCTTCCGGGCGCTCTACAAGGAGCTGGTGGAGACCAACACCACGCTCTCGGTGGGCAGCTGCACCGCCGCCGCCGAGAAGATGGGCGCGCGCCTGAAGGCCGCCGGCTATGCGGATAAGGATGTCCAGGTCCTGGTCCCGACGGAGCGTCCCAAGGACGGCGCCCTGGTGGCGACCCTGGCCGGAACCGACCCCAAGCTGAAGCCGATCATGCTGCTGGCCCATATCGACGTGGTGGAGGCCAACCGCGCCGACTGGGTGCGCGATCCCTTCACCCTGATCGAGGAGGGCGGCTATTTCTACGCCCGGGGCGCCAGCGACGATAAGGCCATGGCCTCGGTCTTCACCGACTCCATGATCCGCTACAAGACCGAGGGCTTCAAACCCCGCCGGGGCCTGAAGCTGGTGCTGACCTGCGGCGAGGAAACCTCCGACACCTTCGACGGGGTCGAGTGGCTGCTGAAGAATCACCGCCCGCTGATGGACGCCGAATTCGCCCTGAACGAGGGCGCCGGCGGCCGGCTGAACGAGAAGGGCGAGCGCCAGTTCCTGGGCATCCAGGCCGGGGAGAAGGTCTATCAGGACTTCACCCTGGTCACGACCAACCCCGGCGGCCACTCCTCGCGGCCCTCCAAGGACAACGCCATCTACCACCTGGCCGCGGCCCTGGACCGGCTGGCCGCCTACGACTTCCCGATCCGCCTCAACGAGGCGACCAAGAACCACTTCGAGAAGATGGCGGTGATCGAGGGCGGCGCCTCGGGCGCGGCCATGGCCGCCGTGGCCAAGGACCCCACCGACGCCGCGGCCGTGGCCGAGGTGATCAAGGAGGCCAGCCGCAACTCGATGATGCGCACCACCTGCGTGGCCACCATGGTCAACGCCGGCCACGCCCCCAACGCCCTGCCGCAGCGGGCCGAGGCCAACGTCAACTGCCGCATCCTGCCCGGCGAGAGCCTGGACTCGGTGAAGGCCCAGCTGGTGAAGGTCTTCGCCGACGACAAGATCGCCGTCTCGATGGTGGGGGTCCCCAGCCCGGTCTCGCCGCCGCCGCCGCTCACCAAGGCCATCGTCGGCCCCATCGAGCAGGTCTCCCACAAGATGTGGCCCGGCGTCGCCTTCGTGCCGGCCATGTCCACCGGCGCCACCGACAGCCGCTTCACCAACGCCGCCGGCATTCCCAGCTACGGCCTCTCGGGCATGTTCGGCGACCCGGACGGCGGCGGCGTCCACGGCCTGAACGAACGCATCCGGGTGCGCTCGCTCTATGAGGGCCGCGACTTCCTCTATGAGGTGGTGAAGCTCTACGCGACCCAGAAATAGGGGCTGCAAGCCCCTCTTTCCGTCCTCCGGAAAAACTGGCATCTCTTCTGCCAATAGTTTTCCGGAGGTCGAGATGGCGGCGAAGATCGGGCGAACCCTGGCGGACTCGACCCCCTATTGGCCGCCGGCGCCCAAGGCGCCGAAGGGGGCGCCCAACATCCTGGTGGTGCTGTTCGACGACGTCGGCTTCTCCGACTTCGGCTGCTACGGCTCACCCATCAAGACGCCGACCATCGACGCCCTGGCCGCCGAGGGTCTGCGCTATACGGGCTTCCACACCACGGCCATGTGCTCCACCACCCGGGCGGCCCTGCTGACCGGGCGCAACCACCACTCGGTGGGCATGGGCTGCCTGTCGAACTTCGACTCAGGCTTCCCCGGCTATCGCGGCAAGATCGCCCGTGAGGCCGGGACCCTGCCGGAGATGCTCAAGCCGCACGGCTACTCCACCTACATGGTGGGCAAGTGGCACGCGACGCCGCTCACCGAGACCGGACCGTCGGGTCCGTTCGACGGTTGGCCGCTCGGCCGCGGTTTCGACCGCTTCTACGGCTTCATGGACGCCGAGACCGACCAGTTCGCCCCGGAACTGGTGCGCGACAACACCCCCATCGAGCAGCCCGCCAGCTACGCCGAGGGCTATCACCTGACCGCCGACCTGGTGGACCAGTCGATCCGCTTCATCGCCGACCACGAGGCCGATGCGCCCGACAAGCCCTGGCTTCTGTGGCTGGCGCCCGGCGCCTGCCACGCCCCCCACCAGGCGCCGCAGCACATCATTCGCCAGTACGACCCGGTGTTCGAACACGGCTGGGACGTGGAGCGCGAGCAGCGCCTAGCGCGCCAGAAGGCCATGGGCATCGTGCCCGCCGACACCGTCATGCCCGAGCGCAACGACGGCATCCGGCCCTGGGACGAGTGCCTGCCCGACGACAAGCGGGTCTTCACCCGCCTGCAGAGCGCCTATGCTGGCATGCTCGACCACGCCGATCGTCACCTGGCCCGGCTGATCGCCTTCCTGGAGGACGCGGGGATCAAGGACGACACCCTGATCGTCGTCATGTCCGACAACGGCGCCAGCCAGGAGGGCGGGCCGCTGGGCATGGTCAACGCCATGGGGCCCTACAATCTGAAGTTCGAGCCCATGGCCGAGAAGCTGGCCCGCCTCGACGACATCGGCAGCCCCGACAGCCATTCCAACTTCCCGCAGGGCTGGGCCATGGCCTCCAACACCCCCCTGCGCCGCTACAAGCAGAACACCCACGGCGGCGGTATCCGCGATCCCCTGGTGATCAGCTGGAAGAACGGCCTGCCGGCGCGCGGCGAGCTGCGCACCCAGTTCGCCCACGTTTGCGACTTCACGCCGACCCTGCTGGACATCCTGGGCATCGAGCCGCCGGCGGTCATCGCCGGCGTGCCGCAGATGCCCCTGGAGGGCGTCAGCTTCGCCGCCTCCCTGAAGGACCCCGCCGCTCCCAGCAGGACCAAGGCCCAGCACTTCGAGATGTTCGGGCACCGCGGCCTCTGGAAGGATGGCTGGAAGGCGGTGGCCTTCCATCCGCCGGGCACGGCCTTCGACACCGATGTCTGGGAGCTCTACCACCTGGACGCCGACTTCTCGGAGACCCGCGACCTGGCGTCCGCAGAGCCGGAAAAGCTGGCGGACCTGGTGGCCGAATGGTGGAAGGCGGCCGAGGCCTACAAGGTCCTGCCCCTGGACGACCGCTTCGGCCCCCGCTTCGCCGAGAACGCCCTGCGCTATCACGGCGCCCGCAAGCGCTTCGTCTTCCACCCCGGCATGGGCCACCTGCCCGCCGACGTGGCGCCCGACGTGCGGAGCCGCTCCTATATCATCGAGGCCGAGGCGATCATCCCGCCCGGCGGCGCGGAGGGGGTGTTGCTGGCCCACGGCGACGCCACCTGCGGCTATAGCTTCTACCTTCAGGACGGCCGCCTGCATCACACCCTCAACGTCGGCGGGGCCCTGGCCACGGTCAGCTCCGCCGAGCCCATCGCGCCGGGCCTGCGCAAGCTCGCCCTGCGCTGCCGCCAGACCTCCGACGGCCGGACCTTCACCCTGGCGGTGGACGGCCGCGTGGCCGGCGAGGTGAAGACCCACATCGGCTTCGCCACCTTCATCTCCTGGTCGGGCCTGGATATCGGCCGCGACCGGGGCAGCCCCGTGGCCCCCTATCCGGCGCCGTTCACCTTCACCGGCAAGCTGCGGCGGGTGGTGGTGACCATGGACGCCGACCAGGATCTGGACGGCGAGCTGCTGGGCGAGGCGGAGATGGCGCGGCAGTAAACCTAGAGCCGGGCGGCGGCGTACAGGATGCCGGCGATCGCCGCCGGGGTGGCCGGCGCCTGGCCCGAGAGCCAGGCGGCCAGCAGGCCCATCTGCCCCCCGGCGAGGTGGGCCGCCTGAAGGGCCGGGTTCCCGACCTCGGGTCGGGCCCGCAGCCGCGTCTCGATCAGCCCGGCCAGAGTCTTGGCCAGCAGCGGCCGGGTCGGGCCGGCGAACAGCACGTTGCCCACCCGCCGGTTCTCCCAGAAGTGCTCCACCACCGCCAGCAGCCGGGCGTCGTCGTGCTGCGGGCCGAGCATGTCGGCCAGGACCCCGAAGGGCCCCGACAGACCGGCCTTCAGAAGTTCGTCCTTGCCCTCGTAGTGCTCGTAGAAGGTCGATCGTCCGACCCCGGCGCGGGCGATGATGTCGGCCACCTTCAACTGGTCGTAGCGGCGTTCCAGCACCAGTTCGACGAAGGCGTCGAACAGGGCGGCCTTGGTGCGCTGGACCGGCCGACTGTCTGCGAGATCCACCACGATCACCTCCGGACCGGACAATGCGCGCCCGGTGTCCGGAAACCGGACAGACCGCGCGCCGTGTCCGGCCTGGGCGGGTCGGACTGACGCTAGAGGTTAGGGCCAGGGCGGGGCGGCGCAAGGCCCCGCCGATCCCGATGGAGCCCGCTCATGACCACCAAGGCCGATCGTCGAAATCCTCACAGCCACATGTGGCTGATGGGGGTTCTGGGCATAGCGGCGGGCCTGGCCTTCATGGTCTTCGTGCCCCGACTGACGGTGGTGTCGAAGTCCCTGCTGCTGTTCGCCGGCTTCCACGTGGTGGGCGGGGTGGTCCTGCTCAGCAGCCTCTATGTCTCGGGTCTGCGGGATCCGGTCCGCAGGCTCACCGGCGCGGCCGCGCGGCCGGCGGCGACCTACGATTTCGGCTGGGGGCCGGGCTGGATGAACGGTCTGGCCATCGCCGCCCTCATCGCCCTGGCGGCGGCTGTCGTCCTGCAACTGACCCATCCGGGCGCCTGGCCCCTGACCTTCATCCTGGTGGCGGCCTCGGGCCTGCTGCTGGTGGGCAATGCGGTGATGCGCAGCTTCCGCCGCACCGACCATGTGGTCCTGCCGATGGTGGACCTGCTGTCGAGCGACCATGACCTGGTGCTCGACGCCGGCTGCGGCGCCGGGCGGACCACCATCGCCCTGGCCCGCATCCTGAAGTCGGGCCGGGTGGTGGGCCTCGACCGCTTCGACGCCGGCTATATCGACGACGGCGGCCGGGCCCTGCTGGACAACAACCTCAAGCTGGCCGGCCTCGCGGGGAAGGTCCAGGTGGAGACCGGCGACCTGACCGCCATGGTGTTCGCGGACAACCACTTCGACGCCGCCGTCAGCACCCACGTCTATGACCACCTGGGGCAGGGCAAGGCCCAGGCGCTGCGGGAGACCGCTCGCGTGCTCAAGCCCGGCGGTCGGTTTCTGATGGCGGTCTGGGTCCCCGGTCCGACCATGTTCGCGGTGGCCAACATCCTGTCCCTGTTCCTCACCACCAAGGCCCAGTGGCGGACCCTGGCCGAGCAGGCGGGATTCCGGGTGTTGGACGAAGGCATGTTCAATCACGCCTGGTTCGTGCTGCTGGAGAAGCCGGCCGCCTAGGCCCCGGGGTTGCCATCGGCGGCGGGGGGCACGATCTAGCGGGCGCGCCCTGGAGCCCGTCGTCATGGCCTACCGATACCTCGACCTGCTCGCCACCCCCCGCGTCCAGGCGGCCCAGGCCGCCAACGGCGCGCGCGAGATCTGGGAGCGCTTCGAGGGCGACCGCGCCTCGGATCGCTTCACCGAGAGCGAGGCCGCCTTCATCGCCGAGCGGGACAGCTTCTACCTGGCCAGCGTCTCGGAGAGCGGCTGGCCCTATGTGCAGCACCGGGGCGGCCCGGCGGGCTTCCTGCGGGTCCTGGACGAGACCACCCTGGGCTTCGCCGACTACCGGGGAAACCGCCAATATATCAGCCTGGGCAATGTGGCCGCCGACGACCGGGTGGCCCTGATCCTGATGGACTATCCCAATCAGGCGCGGCTCAAGATCCTGGCCCACATGGAGGCCCGCGACCTGACGGCCGACCCGGACCTGGCCGCGCGGCTCGCCAGCCCGGGCTACAAGGGGCGGCCGGAGCGCGGGTTCGTGCTGAGGCTGGAGACCTTCGACTGGAACTGCGCCCAGCACATCACCCGGCGCTTCACCGGCCCGCAGATCGAGAGCGTGCTGGCGCCCCTGCGCAACCGGGTCGCCGAACTTGAGGCCGAGAACCAGGCGCTGCGGGATCGCCTGGCGGCGCGCTGAGTTTTCCTCCGGCGCTCCCTTGTGTGGCGCAAAGGCCACACCTACATCGGGCCCGTGGAGGTTGCGCTTGATCAAGGCGACCCCGCTAATCCGCCTTACGAGGGGACCTCATGAATATCGACCTCTACTCCGATCGCGCCAAACAGGCGATCCAGTCCGCCCAGAGCTTGGCCATGGCCCGCGGCCATCAGCAGCTCGCCCCCGAACACCTGCTCAAGGTTCTGCTTGAGGAGAAGGACGGCCTCTCCCGCGCCCTCATCGAGAGCGCCGGCGGCCGCCCCGATGTGGTGGAACAGGCTGTCGACAGCCTGCTCACCAAGCGCCCTCGCGTGGAGGGCGGCTCGGGCCAGATCTACATGGCCCCGGAGACCGCGCGGGTCTTCAACGAGGCCGAAACCGGCGCCAAGGGCGCGGGGGACGCCTTCGTCACCACCGAGCGCCTGCTGATCGCCATCGCCAAGGAAGGCGGCGACGCGGGCAAGGCCCTGTCGGCCGCCGGCGCCACGAACGCCGGTCTGGAGGAGGCCGCCAAGGCCGTCCGCAAGGGCCGGACCGCCGATAGCGCCTCGGCCGAGGAAGGCTATGACGCCCTGAAGCGCTACGCCCGCGACCTGACCCAGGCCGCCCGAGACGGCAAGCTCGACCCGGTGATCGGTCGCGACGAAGAGATCCGCCGCACCATCCAGGTCCTGCAGCGGCGCACCAAGAACAACCCCGTCCTGATCGGCGAACCCGGCGTCGGCAAGACCGCCATCGTCGAGGGCCTGGCCCTGCGCATCGTCAATGGCGACGTGCCGGAGGGGCTGAAGGACAAGAAGCTGCTGTCCCTCGACATGGGCGCACTGATCGCCGGGGCGAAGTACCGCGGCGAGTTCGAGGAGCGCCTGAAGGCCGTGCTCAACGAGGTGATCGCCGCCGAGGGCTCGATCATCCTGTTCATCGACGAGATGCACACCCTGGTGGGCGCCGGGAAGAGCGACGGGGCGATGGACGCCTCCAACCTGCTCAAGCCGGCCCTGGCGCGGGGCGAACTGCACTGCGTCGGCGCCACCACGCTCGATGAGTACCGCAAGCACGTGGAGAAGGACCCGGCGCTGGCCCGCCGCTTCCAGCCCGTCTTCGTCGACGAGCCCACGGTGGAGGACACCGTCTCGATCCTGCGCGGCCTGAAGGAGAAGTACGAGCTGCACCACGGGGTGCGGATCTCCGACAGCGCCATCGTGGCCGCCGCCACCCTCTCGCACCGCTACATCACCGACCGTTTCCTGCCCGACAAGGCCATCGACCTCATCGACGAGGCCGGCAGCCGCGTGCGCATGGCCGTCGACTCCAAGCCCGAGGAGCTCGACGAGATCGACCGTCGCGTCGTGCAGCTGAAGATCGAGCGCGAGGCCCTCACCAAGGAGACCGACGCGGCCTCCAAGCACCGCCTCGAGAAGCTTGAGGAGGAACTCGGCGAACTCGAGGCCGAGTCCGAGGAGATGACCGCCAAGTGGCGCGCCGAGAAGGAGAAGGTCGGCCAGTCCGCCCAGCTCCGCGAGGCCGTCGACCGCCTGCGGGCCGAACTCGTCGCCGCCCAGCGCCGCGGCGACCTGCAGCGCGCCTCCGAGATCGCCTATGGCGAGATCCCCGGCCTTGAGCGCCGCCTGGCGGAGGAGGAGGCCAAGGAGCCGGCCGACGCCGTCAGCCCCGAGGTCGTCGACGCCGAACAGATCGCCGCCGTGGTCAGCCGCTGGACCGGTGTTCCCGTCGAGAAGATGCTCGAGGGCGAACGCGAGAAGCTGCTGAAGATGGAGGACAGCCTGCGCAATCGCGTGGTGGGCCAGGAGGAGGCGCTGGTCGCCGTCTCCGACGCCGTGCGCCGCGCCCGCGCCGGCCTGCAGGATCCCGCCCGCCCGATCGGCTCCTTCCTGTTCCTCGGCCCCACGGGCGTTGGCAAGACCGAGCTGACCAAGGCTCTGGCCGAGTTCATGTTCGACGACGAGGCCGCCATCACCCGGATGGACATGAGCGAGTACATGGAGAAGCACTCGGTCAGCCGCATGATCGGCGCGCCCCCCGGCTATGTCGGCTACGACGAGGGCGGGGCGCTGACCGAGGCCGTGCGCCGCCGGCCCTATCAGGTCGTGCTGTTCGACGAGGTGGAGAAGGCCCACCCCGACGTCTTCAACATCCTGCTGCAGGTGCTGGACGACGGTCGCCTGACCGACGGCCAGGGCCGCACCGTCGACTTCCGCAACACCATCCTGATCATGACCTCCAACCTCGGTTCGGAGTTCCTGGCCGGCCAGGCGGACGGCGAGGATGTGGATGAGGTCCGGCCGATGGTCATGGACGTCGTGCGCCGCCACTTCCGGCCCGAGTTCCTGAACCGGATCGACGAGATCATCCTGTTCAAGCGGCTGGGCCGCTCGGAGATGGACAACATCGTCGGTATCCAGATGCAGCGGGTCGAGAAGCTGCTGGCCGCCCGGCGGATGTCCATCGTCCTGGACGCCGCCGCCAGTCACTGGATCGCCGAACGCGGCTACGACCCGGTCTACGGGGCCCGGCCGCTGAAGCGGGTGATCCAGAAGGAGCTGATCGACCCCATCGCCAAGCGGCTCCTGGCCGGCGACTTCCAGGACGGCTCGGTGATCGAGGTCGGCGCCAGCGACGAGGGCCTGGAGATCGGCAAGGCCAAGGTCCACTAGCCCAAACCAAAACGGCCCCGCTCAGCGATGAGCGGGGCCGGATTCTGTCTGAGGTCAGGCCAGCCTAGAGCCGGCAGCGCACCCAGACGCGACCCGTGAAGTACATGTCGCGGGCGGGGCTGTAGCTGCGATAGCGCATCTGGCAGGCGCGGACGTGGCCATACCAGCTGCCGCTGTGGCGCCAATGGCGCGGGGGCGGAGCCGGGTGACGGCCCCAGCGGTTGTCCCAGCGGCCATAGCGGTTGTCGTACCCGTCATGGCGGTTGCGGACGCCGTCTCCGTCACGGTCGCGGTCGTAGCGGTTTGGAACGCCGTCACGGTCGAGGTCGCCGTAAGGCCGGGGCTGGGCCGAGGCCGCGCCAACGCCAGCCGATGCGGCTAACGTGATGGCGGCCAGGCCAATAGTGATGAGTTTACGCATCCAGTCACTCCCTTGGGTTCCGTCCCGGCACAGTTAACGCCCTGGTCATGGGTTAGTTCGGCAAAACCCGCCGATCTGTGCTATGGGTGTGGATATGACAGATCGCGTCTCTGCTGTTCGCGCCTGCGAACGCCTGCGCGTCTCCCACGACCAGTAAGGAATCCCGCCCCATGCCCGAGGAACAATTCATCCAGATGTATGTCCGCGACTTCGCCACCATGGCGTCGCGGGTCGAGGCCGGGTCCGACATCGAGGCCCAGCTCAACAAGCGCATCTCGGAAACCCGTTCGCACGCCGCCCTGATGGACGCGCGCAAGGCTGAGGGTCACCTGGCCGCCGTGATCGACCGCCTGCGCTCGGAGGCCCGCAAGGACGCCTCCCAGGCGGTGAAGAACACCCCCGACCCGATCGCCGCCGCCGCGCGCCGCCAGGAATTCATGCTGCGCGTGGCCGACATGCTCGACGCCGAGATGGCCGAGCCCGAAAAGCGCGGCGCCGCCCGCTTCTAGAGCGGGACAGCCCGACACCGCACTCCCGGCCTTCGCCGGGACGCGCGGGTTCTTACAGTTCGATCGCCACGGCCTTGCCCTGGCGGATCTCGACGCGGCGCATGATCGCCATGTCGGGGCCGCCGCCGCTCACCGGCTTGGCCACCGTGATCACGAACCACGCCCCATTGGCCAGGCCCTGGAAGCTGAAGTGGTCGGCGGCGTCGCAGGTGGTGCGGCGCACGAAGGCCGAATAGTCGCCGCTGGGGGCCGAGGGCGTGCGGGCCCGCACCTGTTCGGCCGGCAGGGCCGCGCGGTCGGGCGAGTTGTAGAGGATGGTCATCCGCCGACGGGTCCACAGGGTCTCCGGCGTCAGCACCACCCCGGCGCCGGCGCAGGTGTAGCGCGACACCCCGCTGCGGAAGGTCATCTTCCCGTCGATCCGTCCCTTGCCGGGCACCGCCGACCAGGAGAAGTCGCCCGGCCTGAAGACGCCCGCCGACGGCGGCCCCCCCGCGCCCGGCGGCGGCGGCGGCGGGCCCATGGGCGCGGTGGTGGCGCAGGCCGAAAGCCCTACGAGGGCGGCGGAGATCAGCAGGAGTCGAGCGGGGGTCATGACGCGCGCACCATAGGCAAGGGGAGGGGCGCGCGCCAAGGGGGTTCGTCACCTGGCGTAAGCTAGTCTTCCCCGCGGACCTTGCCCCGGGTCGCCTTCACCCCGCCGCGCTTGACCTTGGAGTCCACCCGCCGGGCCTTGGCGGCCTTGCTGACCTTGGTCTTCTTGCGGGGCGGCGGCGGCGGTTCGGCCGCCTTGCGGATCAGCTCCAGCAGGCGGTCCAGCGCGTCGGCCCGGTTCCGCTCCTGGGTGCGGTGGGTCATGGCCACCAGGACGAGCACCCCGTCCTGGGTCACCTTGCGCCCCCCCAGCTTCATCAGCCGAATCGCCACGTCATTAGGCAGGGAGGGGGAGCCGCGCACGTCGAAGCGCAGCTCCACGGCTGTCGAGACCTTGTTGACGTTCTGCCCGCCGGGACCGGCGGCGCGGATGAACCGCTCCTGGACCTCGTCGTCGTTCAGGCTGATGTCGGGGGTGACTTCGATCATGGCTTCCAGCAGCGCTTGTGAGCCGCTAGTCTCACATCATGCGCAGCGTAGCGACCCTTATGCAGATTTGCACCGCCCGGCCCGGGCTGGTGAGAGCTGCTGTGCGCTAGGACCTCTACGACACGCCGCAGATTCACCAGCCCCGCCGGCGACGGACGGGGCTTTTTCTTGGCCCTCTCCGCGCCGACCCTTGGAGAGAGACCATGAGCGACATCCTGATCCGCGCGCGAGAGCCGGCGGACATGGCCGACCTGACCGAACTGCTGAACCAGCCGCGCGCCATCTGGGGCACGCTCCAGATGCCCTTCGTCAGCCTCGACGCGCGCCAGAAGCGCGCCGCCGCCGGCTCACCGAACGACCTGCACCTGATGGCGGTGATCGACGGCAAGGTGATCGGCTCGGCCAGTCTCAACCGCTTCGAGAACCGCCGCGCCCACGCCGGCTCGATCGGCATGGCGGTGCATGACGCCTATGCCGGGCGCGGGGCGGGCACGGCCCTGATGGCGGCGCTCATCGGCCAGGCCGACAACTGGCTGAACCTGAAGCGGCTGGAACTGAACGTCTGGTCCGACAACAGCCGCGCCATCGCCCTCTACGAACGCTTCGGCTTCGAGCGGGAAGGGCTGTTCCGGAACTACGCCTGGCGGGACGGCGCCTATGCCGACTCCGTCGCCATGGCGCGGCTGCGGCCCTGACCTACTGGCAGGCGGGGCAGAGGCCCCGGGCCTCCAGAGTCACCGCCCGCACGGCGTAGCCCGCCGGCGCGGCGGCGGCGATCTGGGTGTCGAGGTCGGGTTCGAACTCCTCGGCCGCCCCGCAGCAGTCGCAGATCAGGAAGGCCGCCCGATGGCTCTGATCCTCACGGCGGCAGGGCACATAGGCGTTGAGGCTCTCGATGCGGTGGGCGAAGCCCAGGCGCTCCAGGAACTCCAGGGCGCGGTAGACGGTGGGGGGCTTGGCCGGCTCCCCGTCGGCGCCGAAGGCCGCGATCAGGTCATAGGCCTTGAGCGGCGCGTCGGCCTTCAGCAGCAGCTCCAGCACGCGGCGGCGCGGGGTGGTCAGGCGCTCCTGGGTCAGGGCGCAGCGGCTCTCGGCCTCCACCAGGGCATGGGAGAGGTCCGCGCCCTTGATGCCCGCGTGCGCGCCGTCCTCGTGATGGCACTCTGTTCCCATGCCTATTGGCTACCTGTCCGCGCGGTTTCCCGCAACAGGGGGAAGATGGGGAGCCGGGACCCAAAATGCGAAGGCCGGGATCATCGATCCCGGCCCCGCTGGAGTTCTAGGCGTCTTCGGTTTCCGAAGGAGGGCCGCCTTCGCCGCCCTCGAAGCTGCGCGGGGCGCGGCGACGCTTGGGCTTGGCGGGCGTCTCATCGGCGGCCGCCGCGGCGGCCGGGGCCTCGGCGCGGGGCGCGCGGGGCGCCCGCGGCGGGGCGGCCTTCAGGAAGGCCGGGGCGTGGCTCTCGCCGCCGTCGTCGTCGCGCAGCACCGGGGAGCTGCGGGTCTCGGCGGCCACCAGGGGCGCGCTCTGCGGCTCCACCACGGCGAGGGGATCGCGCTCGGGGCGGTCCTCGCGCGGGCGGTCGTCGCGCTCGCGCCAGCGGTCACGGCGTCCGCCGCCCTCGGTCCGGGGGCCGTCGGTGCGCTCGCCACGGGGGCGATCGTCGCGCGGCCGGTCGTCGCGGTTGCGGGCCTCGCCCTGCGGACGGTCCTCACGGGGGCGGTCCTCACGGGGACGGTCGTCCCTGGGGCGGTCGTCGCGATTGCGGTTCTCGCCCTGGGGACGGTCATCGCGGTTGCGGTTCTCGTCGCGGGGCCGGTCCTGACGATCCTGCCGGGGGCGGTCGTCACGATTGCGGTTCTCGCCCTGAGGACGATCGTCGCGGTTGCGGTTCTCGCCCTGCGGGCGGTCGTCGCGGTCGCGCCAGCCAGTGTTCCGGTCGCGGCTCTCGACAGCTTCGGAGCTGGCTTCGGAGCCGTCTTCCTTGTCGGCCTTCTCGGCGGCGTCGGCGTCCGCCTGGGCGGCGGCCTGGGCGCCGCTCTCGTCCTCGAAGTCGATGTCGAAGCCGGAGGAGAATTGATCGCGGCCCAGGATCTCGCTGGCCGGGCGAGTCGGCTGCATGGCGCGCACGACCCGGAAATAGTGTTCTGCGTGTTGCAGGTAGTTCTCGGCGAGGACCCGGTCCCCGGCCGTGGAGGCGTCTCGCGCCAACTGCTGGTATTTCTCGAAGACGTGCTGGGCGTTGCCGCGGACCTTCGCGCCTTCCGGCCCGTTGGAGTCGAACGCCCGGTTGGCGTTCTGCTGCTGCGGTTTCCCGCCGCCACCACCGCCGCCGCGATTGCGACCGCGCTGACGCTTCATACCCTTGAAATCTCTCATTATTCGCTAACCGTTCCGCCGGCGCTCCAGCTCATGCTGGTATGCGCGGACTTGCCTTTTCGCCTTTGCCTTGGGCCAGGGGCCCAAGATCCGTGTTGAAGACGTAAGTGTTCCCCGTCATCCGCCCTGAGCTGAGGCGAGCGCCACTTGAAGCCGCGCCTGTCGGTGTGGTGCTCGATTCCTGCTTTTCAGGAGGCCGAACCCCGGGCGCCGACGAATTGGGTGGAGACAGGTATCTGATCTAGCGATTCAGACCCGAGTTTCCAAGGGGTTTTTCGTGCCCGTGACAACACGGTCGCGGGTGGAGAGGTCGCGGATGGTCCTCACCCCCCGGGCGCCGGCCGCGCGGAACAGGTCCTCGACGGCCTGCTTCTGGTCAAAGCCGATCTCCACGGCGAACATGCCGCCGGGCTTGAGCACCCGCAGGATCTCCGGCGCCAGGATGCGGTAGTGGTCCAGGCCGTCGGGGCCGCCGTCCAGGGCCAGGCGCGGTTCGTGGTCGCGCACCTCCGGCTCCAGGGTCTCGATGACGTCGGTGGCGATATAGGGCGGGTTGGAGACCACCAGGTCGAAACTCTCGTCTCCCAGGCCCGCGGTCCAGTCGCCCCGCAGCAGGGCCAGGCGGCCGGCCAGGCCCAGATTGGCGGCGTTCTCGCGGGCCACGGCCAGGGCCTCCTCGGAGACGTCGATCCCCAGGCCCTTGGCGGCGGGCCGCTCGGCCAGGATGGCCAGCAGGATGGCGCCCGAGCCCACCCCCAGGTCCAGGACGTTGAAGGCCATCTCCTCCGGGAAGGCCGGCAGGACGGCGTCCATGATGGTCTCGGTGTCCGGGCGCGGGGTCAGGACGTCGGGGGTGACCGACAGCATGATCTTCCAGAAGCCCTTGCGGCCCAGGATGTGGCTCACCGGCTCGCGGTTCTCGCGACGGTTCAGATAGTCGGCCAGCGTCACCTCCTGTTCGGCGGTCAGCTGGCGGTAGGGGTCGCCGACGATGTCGGCCCGGGTGGCGCCGGCCGCGGCCTCCACCAGCAGGCGGGCGTCGATCACCGGCCCGCCGAGGCCTGCGGCCTCCAGCCGGGCCTTGGCGCTCTGCCAGGCCTGCAACAGGGTCAGGCTCATCGGACGGGCTCCATCTGGGGGGCGGTGCAGGCGTCGCCCACGGTGATCCGGCCGCCGTCGGTGACGTGCAGGTAGATGCCGCAGAACATGTGACCGTAGTTGTCGAACAGGGCCTTCACCACGTCCATGTCCCGCTCGGCGGTCTCCGGATCGACGTGGGTGGCTGCGCAGCGGACGATGGGCTTGAACACCTTGGCCCGCGCGAAGCCCACCATCAGCTCGCGGCCGGCCCAGTCCATCTCCGCCCAGGGCTCCCAGCCCTCCACATAGAGGTTGGCCCGGAATCGCAGGGGATCCAGCGGGCGGCCGATCCTCTGTTCCAGGTCCCGCAGGCTGGCCAGGTTGATGATGGAGACGTGGCCCAGGGGGTGGTCCATGAACCGGTGGCCGGGGGCCTCGATGACCTTCAGCTCGCCGCGCGCCTCCTCGCCGAGCAGGGCGGTGAGCCAGGCGGCGAAGGCCGCGCGGCCGGCGGGCTCGGTCATGACGCCCTCGAAGTCCGGCTGGCCCTTGGCGCTGGCGCGCAGGGTCCCGGTGGCCTCGTCATAGGCCGTCCGCGCCCTGGCCACGTCGGCGATCGCCATCAGGACGGTGAACTTCTGCTTGGGAATGAAGGCCGGAGCGGCCGGATCGAACCCCGAGGGGCCGTTCTCCACCGCCCACATCCGGTCGCAGGGGAACGGCTGGCCCGCCGCCAGATCGGCGAAGTTCAGGCGCTCGGGCGTGAATCCCTTGATCGGGTGTCGATAGAGGGCGGCGAGGTGACCGGTCATCCCGCCCTGTTGCCGCAAGCCCCCGCCGCGTGCAACCGGAGCCGCGCCACATTCATGGCGCCGCTCGGGACCAGCCTTGGGGTTAAGGTCACCCAGGGCCCACGGAACGCCTGTCGCAAATGGGTGTTCAAGCTGTGGCTTTGCGCCTGGAGGGTGGGAGAACTTGCGCAGGCTGTTTGCGAGGAAGTGGACGGCGAAACAGGTGGCGCCCCTGGTGATCCAGGCCGCCCCCTGGCTGGCGCTCGCCGCCCTGGCCGCCTTCTGGCCCCGCGGCCACGGCAAGCCCAAGCCCGGGCTCAGCGTCCAGGCCGCCGCCGAACCGGAATCCTTCGAGGTGGCCGAGCCCGGCCGCGGCCGCCTGGCCGACGCCCCCCACCGCATCCCCATGCGCGGCTGGAAGGACGTGCTCTGGCGCACCTACCGCGAGATCACCTGCGACCGGCTGAGCGCGGTGGCCGGGGGCGTGACCTTCTACACCCTGCTGGCCCTGTTCCCGGCCATCGGGGTCTTTGTCTCGCTCTATGGCCTGTTCAACGACGTCACCGCCGTCCAGACCCAGCTCGTCCAGTTCGCCGCGGTGATTCCCGGCTCGGTCATCGACATCGTCGGCGACCAGATGCTGCGCCTGGCCACGCGGCCCCACGCCTCCCTCAGCGCGGCCTTCGTCATCTCCCTGCTGCTGTCGGTCTGGAGCGCCAACGCCGGGATGAAGGCGCTCTTCGACGGCCTGAACATCGCCTATGACGAGTCCGAGAAACGAAGCTACGTGCTCCGCACGGCCATGACCTACGCCTTCACCCTGGGCCTGCTGGTCTTCCTGACCCTGGTCACCGCCATCCTGGTGGCCGTGCCGCTCTATTTCAGGGACGCGGGCCTGGCGGACTTCGCCGTGGTCTGGGCGCCGATGCGCTGGCTGGTGATCCTGGGGTTGGCAGCGACCGCCTTCGCCATGGTCTACCGCTATGGTCCCAGCCGCGCCCAGGCCCGCTGGCGCTGGGTCAGTCCGGGCGGGGTGTTCGCCGCCCTGCTGTGGCTCGGGGGCTCCCTGGGCTTCTCCTGGTACGTCAACAACGTCGCCCACTTCGACGTCACCTACGGTTCCCTGGGGGCGGTTATCGGCTTCATGATGTGGATCTGGTTCTCGGTGATGGTGGTGCTGATCGGGGCCGAGCTGAACGCCGAGATCGAGCACCAGACGGCGCTGGACTCCACCACCGGCGCCCCCCAGCCCATGGGCGCGCGCGGGGCGGCCATGGCCGACACGGTGGGCCTGGCCTTCCACCTGGACCTGAAGAAGCTGACCTCGAAGGTCTGGATCGACGGCCGTGACCAGGCCGAGCGGGTGCTGACCGCCGCCCGCCTGCGCAAGCCTCAGCCGAACTCGTCTTCCAGCGCCGAGAGCCGCGCGGCCTGATCCTCGGCGATCAGCGGGTTGATGATGTCGTCGAGATCGTCGCCGCTCATCACCTTGGGCAGGTTGTAGAGGGTCAGGTTGATGCGGTGGTCGGTGACCCGCCCTTGCGGGAAGTTGTAGGTGCGGATGCGCTCGGAGCGGTCGCCGGACCCCACCTGGCTCTTGCGGGCGTCGGCCCGGGCGGTGTCGAGGGCCTCGCGCTTCTGGTCGTAGAGCCGGGCCTGCAGCACCTTCATGGCCCGCGCCCGGTTCTGGTGCTGCGACTTCTCCGAGGAGGTCACCACGATGCCGGTGGGCAGGTGGGTGATGCGCACGGCCGAGTCGGTCTTGTTGACGTGCTGGCCGCCGGCGCCGGAGGAGCGATAGGTGTCGATGCGCAGGTCGGCGTCGTTGATGACGATGTCGACGTCCTCCACCTCGGGCAGGACCGCCACGGTGGCGGCCGAGGTGTGGATGCGGCCGCCGGCCTCGGTCTCGGGCACCCGCTGCACGCGGTGGACGCCGCTCTCGAACTTCAGGCGGCCGAACACCCCGTCGCCGGTGATGGAGGCGATGATCTCCTTGTAGCCCCCGACCTCGCCCTCCGAGACGCTGTCGATCTCCATCTTCCAGCCGTGCAGGGCGGCGTAGCGCTGGTACATGCGGAACAGGTCGCCGGCGAACAGGGCCGCCTCGTCGCCGCCGGTGCCCGCCCGGACCTCGAGAATCGCCGAAGCGTTCTCGTCGCGGTCCTTGGGCGCCAGCAGCAGGGCCACCTCGCGCTCCAGGGCCGGCAGCTTGTCGTTGAGGATCTGAAGCTCGTCGCGGGCCATGGCCGCCATCTCGGGATCGCCCGAGGCGGCCATCTCCTCAAGCTCCGGCCCCTCGGCGCGCACGCGGGCGAGGGTCATGACGGCGTCGGCCACCGGCTTGAGCTCGGCATGCTCCTTGGACAGCCGCACGATCTCCTGGCCGTCCGAGGCCGCGCCCATACGGGCCTCGATCTCGCGGAAGCGGTCGAGAACCTGGTCGAGTCTGGCTTGGGGAAGGCGCACGGGGTGATCACCGGAGAAAACGGAGGCTTCCTCTAACGCCCCGGGGCGGGCTTGCCAAACACCCACTCGCCCGTCGCGGGGCGCCGGCTTGCCAAAGCCAGGCTTTGGTGGTCGTTAACCATGACCATGGGGGCATGTCGTTCAGGGGGCGTGGGCTGGTGAGTCGCGGAATCGGGAGGCTGGGCGGTGAGTGACCACGGCGCGCCCGCGACGCCGGCGGCGACGCCTGGGCAATCGGCCATCTGCCGCTGCGGCTTCGCGGGATTCGCCCAGCCGATGATGGTCTGCACCTGCCCGCTGCACCCGGCCCCGGCCAAGCCCGAGGCCCCCAAGAAGCCCGAGCCCCCCACCTTCAGCGACCAGGTCCCCGAGGCCTTCGCCAAGGGGTTCAAGGATGTCTGGGCCGGCGTCGCCTCGGGCCGCTCGCCGGTGGGGCTGATCGCCGACTGCCGGATGCTGCTGGCCGTGCTGCTGGTGGAGCTGGAGCGCCGCACGGGCGGCCCCCAGAAGTCGCCGTGGCCCAGTCGCCAGGCCAAGGCCGGGCTGAAGGCCAAGATCGATTCGCTGGTGGCCCGGCATGTCCTGCTGCAGGGGGTCGCCGACCTCGCCCGGCGCATCTCCCAGCTGGAGCCGGGCTCGGAGGTCAATGTCCTCTATCCCATGGGCGATCCGGCCCAGGCCCGCGACTATATGAACCTGATCTGGCAGGTGGCCGAGCAGGGATTCGAGCACGACCGCTGGAGCCGCACCGGAGAGCTCCCTCCGCGTGTGGCGCCGGCCGCCAAGGACCATCATTGAGGGAGTTGTTCGCCTCCCACCCCAGTCTGGGCGCCGATGTTTCGCCTGCGGCGCGTTGACGGGTTTCGCCCCGGCGAGAGCCCACGTAAGGTTGCGACATGCCGTCGATCCTAGAGCCCGAAAAACGCCGACCGCGCCGGACCAAGACGTCCGGCCGTGTCGATCCGCTGGTGGGCGAGATCGCCGAGGCCCTGCTGCGCTTCGGCGGCTCGGCCCATCGTGACCGGGTGATCGAGTACCTGGCCCTCAACCGCTCCCCGGAGGGCGGCGTCCAGCTCAGCCTGCGGGCCCGGGCGGTGGCGGCCTTCGACGCCCACAGCGGATCCGACCGCGACAGCCGCGGGGTGCGGCCCCTGTTCCGCAAGCCCTTCGGCCCGGGCTCCCATCGCTGGGCGCTCACCGCCGAGGCCGAGGCCTTCCTGCGGGCCGGCGGCGCCGCCCGCGACGTGGAGAGCGCCGCCAGCCTCTAGGCGGGCAGGGCCTCCAGGTCCGAGCCGTCGTCCTCGAGGCTCACCCCGATCCGCTTCAGGTGGATGTAGAGGCGACGCAGGTTCAGGAAGCTGGCCCGGCAGATGCGGGTCATCTGCTCGCCGGCCATCACCTGGGTCGGCACGATCAGGCCGCCCTCGACCCGCGCCAGCAGACCCTGGGCGATGAGGGTCTTCACCTTGCGGCGCACCGTTTCGTTGGGAATCCCCAGGGTGGCGGCCAGGGCCACGCCGGTGACCGGCCGGCGCATGCTGTCGGGGGGCACGCGGTCCATGCCCTCCAGGCCGGCGGCGGCCTCGGGCGTGCGCGACAGGTGGCCGATATTGGCCTCCAGCACGGCGGCGAAGACCAGGGCCAGGGTTATGTCCCCGCCCAGTTCCTTGTTCACGGTGTCCACGGCGCGCAGGATCGCGCTGATCGCCATGCGCACGGCAAGGCGTTCCTTCAACTCACTGTCCAAGACCAAGCCCCCGATTGGCCCGCGGCGACGGCCCGCGGAGGCGCCCATTATGGTGAGGGTCGAGGGTAAGTGCGATCTCCGACTCACCCGAATTGGGGAGTTTTGACAATGGTTTACATTCTCAGGTCGGAGGCGCGAAAAAGGGCGGCCCGGCATGGTCGCCAAACCGCCCCTTCGAAATCTGAACGCAGTTAGCCTTAGGCGCGGGTGCCGGTCAGCGGCGCGTTGCCGAAGGCGCCCAGCTTCACGTTGCCGGTCATCGTGTCACCGCTGACGGTGGCCTCGAATTCCAGGGTCATGGGCATGGGCTGGGTGATGGCGGTGGACCAGGTCAGCTTGTCGCCGTCGACCTTGCCTTCGATGGCCTGTTCACCGGCAGGCGTTTGGGTGGTTCCCGTGAAGGCGCCGCCATTGGTCTTGATGGTGGCGGTGACCTTCTGCGCGCCCATGGGCGAGTTGATGGTGATGTTCCAGTTGCCGTCCGCGGACATGGTGTCCCTCCCTAATGGAGGCGGCACCTAATCAAGGCTCTCGCTCGCGCGCAAGTGGTGACGCTGGCGTCATCTTTGAATTCGTCTGCGGATCGCCGGTCAGGCCGGCTCCCCGAAGCTGAACCCGACCCCGCGCAGGGCGCTCACCAGGCTCATCACCCGGGCGTAGAGCTCGTTGTTGCCGTCCATCATCTGCGGCCGGGTGAAGACCGCCGACGGCACAACCAGCCCGCCGGGGACCCGCTCGACGATCCCCTCGGCTTCGAGGGTCTCGACATAGCGGGCCACGATGTCCTCGGGCATGCACAGCATGTGGACCAGGTCCTCCTGCGGGATGGGCCGGCGCTGGCTGTCGGGCGGGATGTCGTTCTGTTCGGCGTAGCGGCCCTTTGTCCCCAGCAGGTGCTGGGTGTTGGCGCTCCAGATCCCGCTGAACACAAGGAACTGGATCATGTCCCCGCCGCCCGACCGGGCCATGGCCGCCAGGCCGCGGAGCACCTCGTGGGTCATGATCCGGGCCAGGACACGGCGGTTGTCGACAGACTTGGGCGGGGGAACTGACATGACACTGTACCGAACACATTCAACGCCCGAACAGTGTCAGGGGTTCGTGACGGCGGGGTAAACGGGCGGGCCCGGCGCGGGCCGCGCGCCTGCGGCTATTCCGCCGCTTCCAGGGTGCTGGCGGCGGCGTCCAGCTCGGCGGCCTTGGCCTCCACCAGGGCGACGATGTGGTCGACCATGCCCTCGTTGTCCATCTTGTGGTCGGGTTTGCCGGCCAGATAGACCATGCCCGCCCCCTTGCCGCCGCCTGTGAAGCCGACATCGGTCATCAGGGCCTCGCCGGGGCCGTTCACCACGCAGCCGATGATCGACAGGCTCATGGGGGTGGAGATGTGCGCCAGGCGGCTTTCCAGGGCCTCCACCGTCTTGATGACGTTGAAGCCCTGCCGGGCGCAGGAGGGGCAGGCGATGATGTTCACGCCGCGGTGGCGCAGGCCCAGCGACTTCAGCATGTCGAAGCCGACCTTGATCTCCTCCACCGGATCGGCGGCCAGGCTGACGCGGATGGTGTCGCCGATCCCGGCCCACAGCAGGTTGCCCATGCCGATGGAGGACTTGATGGTGCCCGAGCGCAGGCCGCCGGCCTCGGTGACGCCGACGTGCAGCGGGCAGTCGATGGCCTCCGCCAACATCTGATAGGCGGCCACGGTCATGAAGATGTCCGAGGCCTTCACGCTGATCTTGAACTCGTGGAAGTCGTGGTCCTGCAGGATGCGGGCGTGGTCCAGCGCGCTCTCCACCATGGCCTCGGGGCAGGGCTCGCCGTACTTCTCCAGCAGATGGGGCTCGAGGGACCCGGCGTTGACGCCGATCCGCATGGAGCAGCCGTGGTCGCGGGCCGCCTGGATCACGTCACGCACCCGGTCGGGCCGGCCGATATTGCCCGGATTGATCCGCAGGCAGGCCGCCCCGGCCTGGGCCGCCTCGATGCCGCGTTTGTAGTGGAAGTGGATGTCGGCCACGATCGGGACCTTGGAGGCCTTCACGATCGTGCTCAGCGCCGCCGTCGACTCCACGTCGGGGCAGGAGACGCGGACGATGTCGGCCCCGGCCTCCTCCAGCTGACGGATCTGGCCGATGGTGGCGTTGGCGTCGGCCGTCAGGGTGTTGGTCATCGACTGGACGGTGATCGGGGCGTCGCCGCCGACCTCCACGTTCCCGACCCGGATCTTGCGCGAGGGCCGGCGCGTGATGGCGCGCCACGGACGGAGATGGGTGTGATCGGTCATGATGCCCTCGAAAATAGGCGGCTTGGGCGGAAATCCCAAGCCCGTCCCTTCGAGACTATTCCGCGGTGAGCTTGGCCACCGAGGTTTGGGCCGCCGGCAGCAGGCCCTTGCTGTGGCCGCCCACGAAGACCTGCATGGCCCCGGGGTCGGAGACGTCCACGGTCAGGCCCTTCAGCATGGGCGCGCGATAGGCCTCTCCGGCCGCCAGTTGGCGGGCGAAATAGACCGAATTGTCGGCCCCCCGCACGATCAGCGAGGTGGGCTTGCGCGCCTGCAGGGTCAGGATCGAGGCCGCGGCGGGGGCGCCATAGACCGGGCCCTTGGCGGTGAAGGTGCTGGCCAGGGGCTCGCTGGGGGCGGCCACCACGTTCTCGGGATGCTCGCGGGCCAGCTTGGCGGCGTCGTCGGCGGCCTTGCTGGAGCCGTCGCCGGCGGTGGCGGCCTCCAGGCCGGGGGTCTCGTAGGGGGTCGGGGTGGTGGATTCCACCGGGGCGGGCAGGGGGGCGCCCAGCGCCACGGGGCCTTCGGTGACGGGCGCCAGGGCCACGCCGACGGCGGCGGCCTCCGGGGCGGTGGGGGGCGGGGGCGCCTGCTCGCTCATGGCGCGCTGGGCGATGTTCCACATGACGATCGCGCCGACGATCAGCAGGCCGACGATGACGATGGCCATGACCCGCGGGTCGCCGTCGCGACGCACGCCGACCGGCGCGCGCAGGGGCTCATCGGGGGCCGGCTCGTCGGACTTGAAGCGCTCGACCGCCGCCTCGCCGTCCATGCCGAGCGCATTGGCGTAGGCGCGGACATAGCCGATGGTGAAGGGCCGCGAGGGCAGCTCGTCCAGGCGCATGTCTTCGATGGCCGCCAGGTAGGCGCGGCGGATGCGGGTGGAATCGGCGACGTCCTGCAGCGTCAGGCCGCGGAACTCGCGCGCCGACTTGAGGGCCGCGCCAATGTCTGGTCCGGTGTCCATGGTGGGCATGTAGGAGTCCGACAGACCGGGATCGCGATCCCCGTCCGCTCGCAAATGCAGATTTGTAACCCCGCCAGTATCGAGAGGCATGGCTACCTGACACCCCACTGTTTGACCGCGGCTTAACTTCGCGGCGACGCCCCGCTCCGCGTGTTCGCGGAGTTGTTAATTCAATAGTGTGGATATCACGCTAGGTTACGGAATTCAATGCGTTATTTGGTCACCGATGGTTAACTCGCGCGGCGGGCGAAGCCTGGGAGCTTGGCCGCATTTCTGCAGGTTCCGGCGCCGCTTGTTCTGAAGCGGGACGCTTTCGCGCCCTCGCCGCTGCGGGGAATGTCGCGCTATAGGCTGCAGGCCGAGCGAGGGGACCCGCCACATGCGCGCGCAGGACGTTGCAGGGATCAACCAGGCCGGCTGGGACCGTCGGGTCGAGGCGGCCGACATCTGGACCCGCCCGGTCTCGGCCGAGGCGGTCGACCGCGCCCGCCGGGGCGACTGGTCGGTGGTGCTGACCCCCAACAAGCCCGTCCCCCGCGACTGGTTCGGCGAGGTCGCCGGCAAGGACGTCCTGGGCCTGGCCTCCGGCGGCGGCCAGCAGGGCCCGATCCTGGCGGCGGCCGGCGCGCGGGTGACGGTGTTCGACGCCTCGCCGCGCCAACTGGCCCAGGACGAGGCGGTGGCCGCCCGGGACGGCCTGTCGCTCACCACCCGCCAGGGCTTCATGCACGACCTCTCGGCCTTCGAGGAGGCCAGCTTCGACATCGTCTTCCACCCGGTCTCCAACTGTTTCGCCCCGGAGATCCTGCCGGTCTGGCGCGAGGTCGCCCGGGTGCTGCGGCCCGGCGGCGCCCTGCTGGCCGGCTTCATGAACCCTATGGTCTACATCTTCGACGCCGAGGCCCAGGACCGCGGCGAGTTGGTGGTGCGTCACCGGCTGCCCTATGCCGATATCGACGACCTGCCCGCCGAGGAGCTGGGGCGGCTGGTGGCCCGCGACCACACCGTGGAGTTCAGCCACAGCCTGGAGACCCAGATCGGCGGCCAGCTCCAGGCGGGCCTCGTCCTCACCCACCTGTTCGAGGACCACGACAGCGGCGGCGGCGAGAGCGGCCGCTCGCGCTACTTCCCCACCTGCCTGGCGACGCGGGCGGTGAAGCCCTAGGCGAAGCCCTGCCGCTCTAGGCGGCCACCAGCCGTCGCACGCCCCCGCCGTCGTCATTGACCAGCAGGGCCGCGATGCCGTCGGCGCCGATGGGGCGGGAATAGAGGAAGCCCTGGATGTGCGAGCATCCGGCCCGGCGCAGGCCCCGGCGCTGGGCGTCGGTCTCCACCCCCTCGGCGATCACCTCCAGATTCAGCGCCCGGGCCAGCTTGACGATGGCGCTCACCACCGCCTCGGATTCCTGTTCGACCCCCAGGCCGGTGATGAAGGAGCGGTCGATCTTGATCTTGTCCACCGGATAGCGCCGCAGATAGGCCAGGCTGGAATAGCCGGTCCCGAAGTCGTCCAGGGCCAGGGAGAAGCCCAGGCTCCGCAGGGCGTTCAGGGTGTCGTGGGTCACCTCGTCGTCCTCCAGCAGGACGCTCTCGGTGATCTCCAGTTCGATCCGTTTGGGATCGGCGCCCGTCGCCTTCAGCACCGTGGCGGCCAGGTCGGCGAAGCCGCCGCCCCGGATCTGGCTGGCCGAGACGTTCACGGCCACCTTCAGGGTCGGCCAGCGCAGGCTGTCGCTGAAGGCGCGGCGCAGGGTGAATTCGCCGAGCGCCTCGATCAGTCCGCACTCCTCGGCGATGGAGACGAAGAAGGCCGGCGACACCGGTCCGCGCACGGGGTGGTCCCAGCGGACCAGGGCCTCGACCCCGACGACTTCGCCGTCGCCGTCCACCTGCGGCTGGTAGGCCATGGTCAGGACGTCGTTCGCCAGGGCCTCGCGCAGGTCCTGCTCCAGGGCGCGGCGGGCCTTGAGGGCCAGGTCCATGTCGGGCTCGAAGAAGTGGTAGCGGCCGCGCCCGGCGTCCTTGGCGCGGTACATGGCCAGGTCCGCCTGGCGCAGGGCTTCCTGGCCGTCGATATGGGTGTCGCTCACCAGGGTCACCCCCACCGACACGCTGGGGAAGACGCGGCCGAAGGGCAGGTCGATGGGCCGCGACAGGGTCTTGACGATCCTTTCGGCCAGGGCCGCCAGGCCGTGGGGGGAGGCGTTGGCCTGCAGGATCGCGAACTCGTCGCCCCCCAGCCGCACCACCGTGTCCCCGGCCCGCGCCAGAGCCTTCAGGCGACCGGCGATCTCGACGATCAGCGCGTCGCCCGCCCCGTGGCCATAGGTGTCGTTGATCAGCTTGAAGCGGTCCAGGTCCAGGGCCAGCACCCCCACGGCGCGGGCGTCGCGGCGCATGGCGGCCAGGGCGTGGGAGATCCGCTCGCTGAACATGGCCCGGTTCGGCAGGCCGGTCAGGTGGTCGTGATAGGCCATGTGCTTGGCCTGGGACTCGCTGGCGATCAGGGCCCGCGCCGTGTTGCGGCCGCGCAGGAAGATGGCGGTGGTCAGGGAGCAGAAGATCATCATGGCCGCGATCAGGCCCGGCAGGGTGCGCATCAGCAGCTTGTGGCCCGGGCGCTGCGGGGTCCAGTCCAGCCGGGCGACCCGCGCGCCGTCGCCGCGGCGCAGGTCCGCCGAGGCGCCCAGGGTTCGCGGGGCGTCGGCCGGGACGACCCGCAGATCCTCCAGCAGGAAGCGGGCGCTGAACCGGGCCAGCAGGTCGGGGTCGATGGCCTCCAGGGTGACGATGATCGGCGCCCGGCCGCGCAAGGCGACCTTGCCGAAGTCGGACTGCACCAGGGTGGCGGTGACGATGTTGGGCTGGCCCGCCACCAGCTCGACGGCGCTGGCCTGGATGGCCGGGGGCATGGGCGGGGCGGCGCCCTGGACCGGGCGGGCCGCCGGGCGGGCGGTCTCCGCCGAACGGACGCGCGCCACCAGGGCCGCGGCGGCGGCGCGCCTGGCGGCGTCGGTCGCCGGCGGCTCGTCGCGCCCGTCCGCCATGGCGTAGAGCGGCTGGTCGGCGCCATCCAGCACATAGGCCTGCTCGAAGCCGGAGACGTCGTGCAGGAAGACGCCGATATTCTCGTGCGCCCAGGCGGCGTTGTAGGCCTCGCCCAGGTTGAGGGCGGCGGCGTCCCAGGTGGTCTGGCCGACCACCTTGCCCTCCACCTCGCCGATCCAGCCCCGCAGGCCGTTCTCGATGAGCGTCTGCTCCCGCGCGCCGACGTTCCGGTCCGAGACGGTGGCGGTATAGACCCGCACGGCGATCAGGCTCGCCATGAGGGTGAGCGCCAGGGCGGCCACGGCCGCGGCGGATCTCGATCCGAACGTCATCTTCCAGAACTCCCAGTCCGGCCGGGAGTTAGCGCGGTCACGCTTAAGGGAGGAATAAGTTCAGAGACGAAATATTATACCCAGAACGAGTGTACGAACTCGGGACATCAATCATTCGGGTTAGGTTCGAAGTATATGTTGAGTAGATGTTCGCCTTGGAGGGCTCGACGTCTGACCTGGTGTCGCGCGCAAGGCCTGGGTCGCCCTGCGCCTATTGCGAAGGGTCGGCGGCGGCGCGCGGAGGACGACCCCGCGCGCCGCGCCGCGCCAAGGTCAGGCGGTGGCCGTCACCGGCGGCAGTTGGTAGGGCGGGGCGCCGGGGGGCCGGCCGATCCAGATCTGGCCGCTGCGGGCCATGACCTTGCCGCCGGCGTCGAACAGGGCGACGCCGGCGAAGTGCTTGCGGCCCTCGACCTTGTCGGCCCAGGCGACGACGACATAGGTCTCGCCGGCCCGCGGCTTGACCAGAACCTCGCCGGCCATGGTGCCCAGCAGGCCCACCGGGGTGTCGGTCTTCATCCACCAGGCCATGGAGCCCGAGCAGTCCAGCGCCGCCCAGGTGATCTCGTCGGGGATGGTCCCGTCCGGATTGGCGAAGTTGGCGTGCGGGGTCCAGGTCCCGGCGCAGACGCCGGGCTCGGCGCCCTCGATCTGGCCGACATGGACCCCCAGGCCCTCGCCGGCCTCGCGCTCCACGCAGCAGGAGAAGCAGCCGCGGTGCAGGGACTTCTGCGCGAACCGCGAGGCCGCGGCGTAGCGCTTGGCGTCCTCGACGCTGGGCGGGGCCGGCGGCATGGGGATGGCGTCGTCGGCGGCGGGCTTGGCCGAGCCCAGGGGCTGGCCCTCGGCGTTGCTCAGCACCACGCCGCCGTCCTCGGTGGGCGTCAGGGTGACGGGGACGTCCAGCGGCACCCCGCTGCGCAGCATGGCGCTGCCGCGGCCGCCGACCGCATTGGAGAGCACGCCGCAGATATAGCCGCCGTTGGCGGTGACGGGCGGGCCGCGGAATTGTCTCGGAACAATGATCTCAGACATGGAAATGGATCTCAGGTTCGTTGAAATGAAAAAGGCTATGACCGTTCTCTGCCGTCGCACGGCCAAGTTCGCAATGGGTCTGGGCGCCACAGGCCCTCAAGAATTGCGCGGCGGCCTCAATCGCGGCAGGGTCGCCGCCAATTGAAAAGGGAGGGTGCGTTCATGAACCCCAAGGCCGAATTCGACATCATCGTCTATGGCGCCACCGGCTTCACGGGCCGTCTGGTGGCCGAGTATCTCGCCCGGACCTACGGGGTCGGCGGCGAGGTGAAGTGGGCCATGGCCGGCCGGTCCGCCGACAAGCTGGCCGCGGTCCGCGACGAGATCGGCGCGCCCAAGGACACCCCGCTGATCGTGGCCGACGCTTCGGACCCGGCCTCGGTGAAGGCCATGGTCTCCCGCGCCAAGGCGATCCTCACCACCGTCGGTCCCTACCAGCTCTATGGCTCCGACCTGGTGGCCGAGTGCGCCGCCCAGGGGACCGACTATCTGGACCTCTCCGGCGAGCCCAACTGGATGGCCGAGATGATCGGCAAGCACGAGGCCGCCGCCAAGCAGAGCGGCGCGCGCATCCTGTTCTCCTGCGGCTTCGACTCGATCCCCTTCGAACTGGGCGTCTATTTCGCCCAGAAGACGGCGAAGGAAAAACTCGGCGCCATGGTCCCCCGTGTGAAGGGCCGGATGCGCAAGATGCGCGGCGGCCTGTCGGGCGGCACGGCGGCCTCGGGCCGGGCCACCATGGCGGCCCTGCAGAAGGACCCCAGCCTGTTCGCCCTGATGATCAACCCCTTCGCCCTGACGCCGGGGTTCACCGGCCCGCCGCAGCCTCCGGGCAACAAGCAGGAGCACGATCCGGACGTCGGCGCCGAGGTCGGCCCCTTCATGATGGCGGCCATCAACACCAAGAACGTCCACCGCTCGAACCTGCTGCAGGGCCACCCCTACGGGACCGACTTCGTCTATGACGAGATGTCGATCATCGACCCCAACACGCCGGCCGCCTTCGCCGACATGCCCGCCGAGGGCGGTCCGCAACCGGGCGAGGGGCCCAGCAAGGAGGAGCGGGAGGCGGGCTTCTACGACGCCCTCTTCATCGCCATCGCGCCGGACGGCCGCAAGGTCCAGGTGTCGGTCTATGGCGACAAGGACCCCGGCTACGGCTCCACGTCGAAGATCATCGCCGAGACCGCCATCGCCCTGGTCAACGCGCCCGACGTGGCGGGCGGGATCTGGACGCCCGGCGCGGCCCTGGGGAACCGGCTGGTGAAGCGGCTGTCGGACAAGGCGGGCCTGACCTTCAAGGTCGAGAGCTGAAAGCGGCTCTGGGGCGTTACACGCTCCAGAGCCCGAGGAACTGTCCATGAGCGTTGCGTTCACCAAGGAAGGGGATGCCGAGGCCACCGCCGCGGATCTCCCCGACCGCCCGATCTCGCCCCACCCGAACCTGGTCACCGTCGAGGGCCTGGCGGCCATCGACGCGGCCCTGGCCCAGGCGCGGGCGGCCTATACGGCGGCCCAGAGCGCCGGCGGCATCGAGGCCGACCGCACCGCCATGGCGCGCGCCACCCGCGACCTGCGCTACTATTCGGCCCGTCGCGCCAACGCCCAGCTGGTGGAGACGACGGGCCAGACCGACACCGTGCGCTTCGGCGGCGGGGTCACCATCGACCGCGAGGACGGCCGCCGCCAGACCTTCCGCATCGTGGGCGAGGACGAGGCCGATCCCGCTCACGGCAGCGTCTCCCACGTCTCCCCCCTGGCCCGCGCCCTGCTGGGCAAGCACGTCGGCGACACCGCCATCCTGGCCGGCGCCGAGGTGGAGATCGTCGCGGTCGACTGAGGCCTTCAAAGGCAGGACCCGCGCCCGGCGCCCGTGGCGAGGCCGATTGTCGATCCCGGGGTTGGGAAAACGCCGTTCGCCGCTTGGCGGGGCCGACAACCTGCACAATAGTCGCCGGTGCAGTCGACCAGGCTGATCGGTCGGCGTCACAGGGTCCCGGGGGGAACGAGATGGCCACAGTGTCCTATGGATCGCCCGCGTCGGCTGGCCGCGACGAGGGCTTCTTCCTCCGCGGCGCCGCCGCCATGGCCCTGGTGATCGTCGCCGGTTTCTCGGTGCAACTGGCGATGGGGCGATCAAGCTTCTCCTCGCCGCCCCTCGTCCACGCCCATGCCATCGTGTTCATGGGCTGGGTGGTGATCTATCTGCTGCAGAACGTCTTCGCCGCGACGGACCGCATGGCCCTCCACCGTCGTCTTGGCTGGATCGCGGCGGCTTGGGTCGTGCCCATGATCGTCCTGGGGTTCGCCGTGACCCTCGCCATTGTGCGTCGCGGCCAGGTCCCGTTCTTCTTCCAGCCGCTGCAGTTCCTGGTCTTCGACCCCGTGACGCTGCTCACCTTCGCCGGCCTGACCACGGCCGCGATCCTGCTGCGCGGCCGCACGGACTGGCATCGGCGTCTGCACTTCAGCGCGATGTCGATCCTGCTGGGCCCCGGCTTCGGTCGGCTGCTGCCGATGCCGCTGATCTCGCCCTGGGCCTGGGAGGTCATCCTCGCGGTGTGCCTGTTCTTCCCCCTGGCGGGAATGTGGGCGGACAAGCGGCGCAGCGGTCGGGTTCATCCGGCCTGGTTCTGGGGCGTCGCCGCGATGATCGGCTGCCTGCTGGTGACGGAGGCGATCACCTACAGCCCGGTCGGCGAGGCGATCTATCGGAGCGTCGTGGCGGGAACGCCGGGCGAGGCCGTGGCGCCCCTGGCCTTCGCGTCCCCGCCCGGGCCGCCGCCCGCGCCCTAACCCCTTCGCCCGCGACCGCCCGGACGGATCGGGGAGGGCGCGGCCTGGCCGCCGCGCGTGCGGCCGCCCGCATCCTGCCAGCGGGGTCGGGAGGCGCCGTGCGCGCCCTTGGAGGCCGCGCCCGCCATCGCCTCCCACTTCACGACATAGCGGACGAAGGCCAGGGTCTGGGCCACCGCCCGCGGGTCGGCGGGCGCCAGCTTGGCGGCCAGGGGTGATCGCCCGATGGCCCAGGCGCTGTCGATCAGCCCCGCCCACTTCGGATCGAGTCGAGCCTTGGCCCAGGCGCTGGCGGCCTTCTTGGAGGTCACCGTTCCGGTCTCCAGGCTGTGCAGCATCCGGCAGTAGAAGGTGACGATGAAGGCCTGCAGCCAGGCCTGGTCGATCTTCCCCGGCGCGCCGAGCCACAAGGCCGTCACCCGCCGGAACAGCGGCAGGATCTCGGCCCGCAGGGCCTGGGGCGTCACCGGGTCCACCAGGTCGGCGGGCGGCGGGCCGGCCAGCGCGATCCCCTTCTCCCGCAGGCACCAGCGGACCACCTGGCTGTTGTCGTGCTCGGAGCGCACCAGGCGGTCGGCGCCGTTGTCGAGATAGAGGAAGGGATAGACCCGCGCCGGCAGGTCCGACATGCCAGGATCGCCCCAGCCCGGCTCGCGCGGCTCCTCCGGCGGATCGCGAGGCTCGGTGCTCCAGCGGCGGAGGATGGCGGCCGGCGCATAGGAGCCCTCCAGGTGCTGCGCCCAGCGCGAGGGATGGTGGAACAGTTCGGCGTGCATCGCCTGCAGGGCCGGCTGCTCGGCCAGGGTCACGTCGCGGCGGGTGACGATGAGGAAGTCGACGTCGCTGGCCTCGTCGGCGTCGCCCACCGCGAAGGAGCCCTGCAGATAGGCGCCGACGAAATTGTCGCCGAGCACGGACCGGGCGCGGGTCACGAGCTGGTCGAGCACGCCGTTCAGCTCGGCGTACGGAGTCGCGCCCGCGGGCGCCGGGGTGTGGGATTGGGTCATGGAATATCCGTGGAGAGCCGGCGCGCGGCGGCGCGGGCTCGGCTTGAGAGCGATGAGCGGGAAAAGCTGGCGCGCCTGGCGCCGCCCGATCAGCTGTCTGTGGCCACGGAAGAGTCCTCCGGCAGGAGGCTGGAGCCTAGACCGGCTTTCGGCCGCCCGTCTAGATGGCGGAGATCTTGCGGGCCAGGGTCTCGATCTCGTTGCGGATCGAGCCGGCCGAGCTCTTGATCAGGGCCGAGACCCCGCGCCGGGCGGCCTCCCGGTCGCAGGCCAGCACCATCTGCTTCACCGGCCCGATGCCGGCCGGGGGCATGGACAGCCGGTCGAAGCCCAGGGCCACCAGGACGAAGGCCTCCAGGGGCCGGCCGGCCATCTCGCCGCAGACCGAGACGGGGGTGCCGGTCTCGGCGCAGGCCTGCTGGATCTGCTGCAGGGCGCGCAGGGCCGGGGGCGACAGGAAGTCGTAGCGGTCGGCCACCCGCGGGTTCCCGCGGTCGGCGGCGAACAGGTACTGCATCAGGTCGTTGGTCCCGACACTGACGAAGTCGGTCATCGGCAGCAGGGCGTCCAGGTGCCAGATCAGGGACGGCGCCTCGATCATGGCGCCCACCTCCAGCCGCGAGGGGGCCGCGCGGCCCCGCCGCTGGGCCCAGGCGATCTCGTGGTCCACCAGGGCGCGGGCGGCGCGGAACTCGTCCACATTGGCCACCAGGGGGAACATGATCCGCAGCGGCCGTCCGCGCGCCGCGGCGATCAGGGCCCGCAGTTGCAGCCGCAGCAGGGCCGGGCGGTCCAGGCCCATGCGGATGGCCCGCCAGCCCAGGGCCGGATTGTCCTCCCGCTCGGCCTCCAGATAGGGCAGCACCTTGTCGCCCCCCAGATCCAGGGTGCGGAAGGTGACGGCCAGGTCGCCGGCGGCGTCCATCACCCGGCCATAGAGGGCCGTCTGGGCGTTGAAGCGCGGCATCTCCTCGGCGACCATGAACTGGAACTCGGTGCGGAACAGGCCGATGCCCTCCGCGCCGGTCTCCCCCAGGATGTCGAGGTCGACATCCAGGCCGGCGTTCATCAGCAGGGTGATCTTGTGGCCGTCGCGGGTGAAGGCCGGGGTGTCCCGCAGCTTGGCGAACTCCGCCTGCCGCTGCTGGCGGACCTCCAGCCGGGCCTGCAGGGCCTTGATGACGTCGGGCCGGGGCCGCAGGTAGGCCTCGCCGGTCTCGGCGTCGACGATGACGGGATCGCCCTCCGACACCTTGTCGCGCAGGCCGGCCAGGCGTCCCACGCAGGGGATGTCCAGGGCGCGGGCCACGATGGCCGCGTGGCTCGCCGCCGAGCCCTCCTCCAGCAGCAGCCCCTTGAGCTTGGTGCGGTCGTATTCCAGCAGGTCGGCGGGGCCCAGGTTGCGGGCGATCAGGATGGCGTTGGGGGGCAGCTCTCGGGCCTTGTGGCCGTCGCCCGACAGGTGGCGCAGCAGCCGGTCGTTGAGGTCCTCCAGGTCGTGCAGCCGCTCGCGCAGATAGGGGTCGCGGGCCTGGCCCAGGCGGGCGCGGTGCTCGGAGCGCACCCGTTCCACGGCGGCCTCGGCGGTCAGGCCGTTGCGGACGGCGTCCTCCAGGCTGCGGTTCCAGCCGCGGTCGTGGGCGAACATCCGGTAGGTGTCGAGCACCTCGTAGCTGGCCTCGACGAGGCCGTGCTGGCCCTCCAGCATCTCGTCGATCTGGGCCTGCAGGCTGGCGATGGCCTCGGCCAGGCGAACCTCCTCGGCGGCCACGTCGTCGCTGAGCAGCTTGCTGGTCGCCACCGGCGGCTCGTGCAGCACCACCACCCCGAGCGCCAGGCCGTCGGCGAACTTGGCGCCCTTCAGCCGCTCGGGCCGGTGCGGCACCAGGTCGACGTTCTTCAGGGCGCCTTCGCTGGCCAGCTCGCTGCCGGCCACCATCTCGGCCAGCACCATGGCGACGATCTGCAGGTCCTCGACCTCGTCGTCGGAATAGACCCGCTCGGTGCGGTTCTGGACCACCAGCACCCCGATGGCCCGGCCGCCGCGCAGCAGCGGCACCCCCATGAAGGCGTGGAACGGGTCTTCGCCGGTTTCCGGGCGGTAGGAGAAGGCCGGATGGTTCGGCGCGTCCGACAGGTTCAGCGGCCGGCCCAGGCGCATGATCTCGCCCACCAGGCCCTCGCCGGGCTTCAGGCGGGTGACGTGGACGGCGGTGGGGTCCAGGCCCTCGGTGGCGAACAGCTCCAGATCGTTGGAGGCGCCGCGCATATAGAGCGAGCAGACCTCGGCCACCATCGAGCGGGCGATGATCCGCACCACCATGTCGAGTCGCTGCTGCGCGGGCCCACCGCCGGCCAGCGCCTCGCGGATCTGCCGCAGCAGGCTCCGCTGTCCTCGAATGGCGATGCCTGGAATGGCCATCGTCCCCGTCTCACTCCCTCAACTGACCGCCCCTTCGGACGGCCCCGCGGCCAGCCCGACCGTCTTGTCCGCTCCCTAGCAGCTTTGGACGTCGGAACGGAGACGGAAATGAGGAGGATGTGCGCAGGAATGTTGCGGGTGGCGGAAGTTTAAGCGCTGAAACGGCCACGCTCGAACCCGCCTTGATCTGGCTCAATGCGGCTCAAGCCGTCCGCACCCGACCCTGCCGGCGCCGACGCGCAACGACGCGGCCGGTTTAGGGGAGGGAACCATGGCGTCATCGGGCGGGCTGCCGCGCGTGAACAGGATCGGCGTGGGCGCGCCGTTCCGCTGGCTGGGGGGCGCCTGGAAGGACCTCTGGCGGGCCTGGCCGCCGCTGCTGGCCTACGGCCTGGCGCTCGCGGCCTTCAGCCTCTGGATCAGCCTGAGCTTCGTGGCCACCGGCGGCGCCTTCTGGGTGTTCGCGCTGACCTGCGGCTTCGTCTTCGTGGCGCCCATGCTGGCCATGGGGCTCTACGAGGCCGGCGCCCTGCTGGCCCGCGGCGAGCGTCCGACGCTCGCCCGCATGCTGTTCGTACCCCGGGCGCTCTCGGCCGACGTCGCCATCCTGGGGCTGGCGCTGCTGATGATCTTCTTCTTCTGGTTGCAGATCGCCCAGATCGTCTACGGCCTGTCGACCTGGGTCATCTATCGCACGGTGGCGACCCTGGCGGCCTTCGCCCTGACCACGCCGGAGGGCCACCGGATGCTGATCGCCGGATCGCTGATCGGCGGCGCCATCGCCTTCCTCACCTATGGCCTGGTGGTGGTCTCGGCGCCCATGCTGCTGGACCGGGGCACCAGCGTCTTCGTCGCCACCATCACCAGCTTCCGCACCGTGGCCGCCAACTTCGGGCCGATGATCGTCTGGGCCCTGCTGATCTCGGTCCTGACCCTGTCGACCATCCTCACCGGCTTCCTGGCCCTGGTGATCGTCTTTCCCTGGCTCGGCCTGGCCACCTGGCGCGCCTATGGGGACCTGGTGGAGGCGCCTGCCTGAGCGCGGCGCTTGACTCGATATGTTGATATCAACATAACTCGTTCATGCCCGACGCCCCCGCCGTCTCCCTGCAGACCACCCTGGCCGTCCGCGACACCTGCCTGTGCCTGCACACCCAGCGGGCGGCCCGGGCCCTGGCGCGGCGGTTCGACGAGGTGCTGCGGCCGGCGGGCCTCACCAACGGCCAGTTCTCCCTGCTCAACGCCCTGAACGGGCCCGCCCCCGCGCCGATGAGCCGGGTGGCCGCCACCCTGGGGGCCGACCGCACCACCCTGACCGCCGCCCTGAAGCCCCTGGTGCGCGAGGGCCTGGCCCTGGTCAGCGTCGATCCCGACGACCAGCGCGCCCGCCGCGTGGCCCTGACCGCCGCCGGCCTGGCCCGGCTGGCCGCCGCCCTGCCCCTGTGGGCGGCCGCCCATGCCGCGCTGGAGACCGAACTCGCCGACCCGGACCGGGCCCGCGGCGACCTGCTGGCCCTGTCGGCGCCCCGTCCGGGCGTGGCCGCCGCCCCGATTTGCGAGTCCTGAAAGGAGCTTCCCCATGACCATCCAGTTCACCGCCTTCCGCTGGGTGCCGCCCTTCGCCCAGGGTTTCGTCCGCGACCTGCGGGTCCGCTGGGCCCTGGAGGAGGCGGGCCTGCCCTATGAGGTGGTGCTGATCGACGGGAGCACCGAGGACTATCGCCAGTGGCAGCCCTTCGGCCAGGTGCCGGCCTATCGCGACGACGAGGTGGAGATGTTCGAGTCCGGCGCCATCGTCCTGCGCCTGGCCGGCATGTCCGAGGCGCTCGCCCCCCGCGATCCGGCCGCCCTGGCCCGGGTCAGCACCTGGATCTTCGCCGCGCTCAACTCCATCGAGCCCCACACCCAGAACCTGCTGAGCCTGGACTCCTTCTATGCCGGCCAGCCCTGGACGGAGGGCCGCCGCCCCTCGGCCAAGGCCCTGTTGGACATGCGCCTGACCTCGCTGGCCAACGCCCTGGGCGACAAGGACTACCTGGAGGGCCGCTTCACCGCCGGCGACATCGTCATGGCCACGGTGCTGCGCGAGCTGGAGGAGAACGGCATCCTCAAGGCCTATCCCAATCTAGACGCCTACCGCGCCCGGGCCCTGGCCCGCCCCGCCTTCGCCAAGGCCCTGGAGGACCAGCTGGCCACCTTCCGCGAGAACGCGCCCGCCATGGCCTAACCGGCCGTCGCGGGACGGCGCCCGCGCGCCGCCAGCCACAGCTCGGCGATGATCAGGTTGGGGACCCAGCACAGGAAGGAGATGGCCCGGTAGATGTCGTCGCCGCCCAGCGGGGAGAGGAAGGCGAGCGGCAGGTAGAGTCGCAGGGTCACCGCCGCCAGGGTCAGGGCGAAGCTGCGGATCATCCACCGCTCATGCTCCACGAACCGCCGCGCCCGCGCCAGCCGCCAAGCCTGGATCGTGGTCCCCAGCCAGGCCAGGGCCAGCAACCCGAAGCCGGCGGTGGAGATCGGCCCGGTCTGGGCCCCAAAGGCCAGGACCAGCCCCGCCAGCCCCGCCACGACGCAGCAGATCAGATAGGTCGTGCCGATCCGCCGGTGCAGGGCGGGCCGTTTGCGCCGTAGGCCCGCCAGGAACTGGAACGGCCCCAGGATCAGGGCGGTGGAGGCGAACCCCGCATGCACGGTCAGGGCCCCGATCGGGGTGAATCGGTTGGCCAGGATCGGCGGCGCCAGGGCCGGGCCGTCGGGGATCAGGTAGCGGTAGGAGACCAGCCCCACCAGGACGGCCAGCACCGCCATCACCCACCATCCCGCCGTCCGCGCCATGTCCGCCCCCTGTCCCATCACCATGGTCCCGGCCGCGGCGAAGCGAGAGCCGGATGACGGGGCATTCTGGAGGCTGGGGCCGCGTGCCCGCAAGAGGCGAAGGCGGCCCGTCCAACCCGCGAGGGTGGCGCCCCCAGGGGCTTGCCGCTTCAGGCGCCCGTCACGCTCGAAACATGGGCTGGCTCTAGGGTGTCACGGTGATCCGGTAGCCCGGCGGCAGGCCCTTCAGGGTCGCGGCCACGTCGGTGGCCTGCTCGATGCCGAAGGCCGCCAGGCCGGCGTTCTTGCCGCCGCACTCGGCGGCCTGGCCGGTGTCGCGCCCCGACCCGGTGGCCGCCCCCACCAGGCGCGGTTCGAAGACCTGGTTGAGCCCCAGCAGGTCGGCCTCGATCAGCCGCTGGAACTGGGCGCGCCGGGCCTCGTCCAGCTCATGACAGCGGCCCTCCCAGATCCAGGCGGCATAGGCGACGGCGAAGACGGTCAGCGCCCCGATGGCGCGATCCTGGGGCGTCTTGGCCTCCTGCGCCGCGGCCCCCGAGGCCGCGAGGCAACCGGCCAGCGCCAGGGCCGCCATCCCCCGCCGGACCCTCACTTCACCGCCCCGTGGGCGATCAGCAGGGCCTGCACCTGGCGGCAGGCGGCCTGCTTGGACGGATCGTCGGCGTAATATTCGGGATGCAGGCGCCCCAGCACCGTCTCCCCGGCCGAGCGGAGGTTGGGCGAGGCGCCGTGATCCAGCAGCACCCGGACCATGGGCAGCTGGCAGAAGCGCCCGGAGTCGGCCAGGGCGGTGTTGCCGAACCTGTCCTGCGCGTCGACCGGAAAGCCGTGGTCCAGCAGCAGCTGGGCGATGGCCGCCCCCTCGGCCTCGGAGATGAAGCCGGGGGTGTTGGAGGCGACATGGCTCAGGGTCGAGGCGCCGTTCTTGTCGCGGGCGCCGACCTTGGCGCCCCGGGCGATCAGCAGCCGCGCCGCCGCCGCGCTCTGCACCGAGACGATCGGGGTCTGGCCCTGGTAGCCGTGCGGGTCGTTGGCGTCGGCGCCGGCCGCCAGCAGGGCCTCCAGGGCGCCGAGATTGTTCTTCGACACCGCCGTGTGGATGGGGTGGTAGCCGTACTCGCACGACGTCGTCAGGCTGGCTCCGCCCGCCAGCAGCGCCTTGACCTCCGCCCCCGATCCCCCGGCCGCCGCCTGGCAGATGGGGGTGGTCTCCTGGGCGGCCGCGGGACCGGCGAAGAGCCCCAGGACAAGACCGAAGCAGGCGAGATGGCGCATGGCGTCCTCCACGGGTTTCCCCCGCAGCATAGACGCAACGGCCGAGCTCGTCGAACGACGTTATGCGGATTGGCGCCCGCGCCATTGGATGGCCGTCTGCCGCGGCCCCCTAGGGCGCGTCTTCGGCCAATGTGTGCGCGACGATCGCGTTGGCGTGGCCGTGACCCATGCCATGCTCGTCCTTGAGCATGGCCACTAGCTCCATGTGCTTGGCCGGATAGCGCTTTCGCACCAGGGCTTTCCAATCGGCGATGGGGCGGCCGTATTTCTTCTCGATGGAGGGGAAATAGGACGCAGGACCTTTGGTCGGTTCGTCGGTCATGTCGTGATTTCAAACGCCGAAGACCGCGCGGGTCAAGATTGTCGCCTCCCGGCCCGCGACGGGCGCGGATCGGTGGGTCACCATCCCATCTCACCGCCTGGACCAACCTCCCCGCCACCCCCATAGTCCTGGCCGACATACGTCTGGGGAGGCGACCGATGCTGCGCAAATGGGGGCCGCTGGCCCTGGGTCTGATCCTGATCCTGGCCGGCTCGGCCCTGGCCCACGCGGTCCAGACCACCCACGGCGTCACGGTCACCGAGGTTCGGTTTCCCGGCGAGAAGGGGGTGGTGATGAGCGGGCTGCTCTATCGCCCCGCCACCGCCACGGCGGCGCGTCCCGCGCCGGGTGTCCTGGCCAGCCACGGCTATATCAACACCCGCGAGATGCAGAGCCCCTTCGCCATCGAGCTCTCGCGGCGCGGCTTCGTGGTCCTGGCCATGGACATGACCGGCCACGGCTATTCCGGCGGCGCGGTGGGGAGCCAGGGCTTTGGCGGACCCGCGGCCCTGCGCTACCTGCGGGGGCTGCCCTTCGTGGACGCGCACAATATCGGCCTGGAGGGCCACAGCCTGGGGGGCGGGCCGGTGGTCGCCGCCGCCGAGACCTATCCCGGCGGCTACCAGGCCGTGGTGCTGGAGGGCTCGACCCCCGCCATCGGCGCGGTGTTCGGCCAGGGCGCCAAGGCCCCCCTGCGCAACCTCGCCGTGGTGTTCGGCCGCTATGACGAGTTCGCCCCCCTGATGTGGCAGGTGGCCAAGGGCGCCGACGTGGCCCGCTCCAAGGCCCTGCAGGCCATGTTCGGTTCGGCGGGTCCGGTCGTGGAGGGCCGGGTCTATGGCGACCCGGCCGCCGGGACCGCCAAGGTGCTCTACAATCCCCCCGTCACCCACCCCTGGGAGCATTTCTCCTCGGCCGGCGTCGGCCACGCGACAGACTGGTTCCAGACCAGGCTTTCGGGCGCGGCCAGGCCCCTGCCGCCCGGCGACCAGATCTGGCTGTGGAAGGAGGTCGGCACGGGCGTCGGCTTCCTGGGCTTCGTCCTGCTGCTCCTGGGCGCCTTCCAGGTGCTGCTGGCGACGCCGGTGTTCGCGGGCCTCGCCCATCCCGCCGAGCCGGCGGGCGCCGTGCGCGACGGCCGCTGGTGGCTGGCGGCCATGCTGACGGCGGTGGTCCCGGCGGCCACCTTCTTCACCTTCATGGAGCTGGGGAACCTGTTCTTCCCCATGCGGCTGTTCCCGCAGTTCATCACCAACCAGCTGCTGGTCTGGGCGCTGCTCAACGGCGTGCTGACCCTGGTCCTGGGGCTGTTTCTCAAGGGCGGCAAGCCGGCCTTCTCCAACGCCTGGCTTCGCGGGCCCCTGATCGGGGTCGCCACGGTGGCCGTGGGCTACCTGGCCCTGGTCGCCGTCGACGCGGTGTTCAAGGTGGACTTCCGCTTCTGGGTCCTGGGGCTCAAGCCCCTGGACGGCCCCCACGCCCTGATGGCCCTGGCCTATCTGCCCCTGTGGACGGCCTTCTTCCTGGTCTCCCTGCGGGCCCTGCACGCCAACCTGGCGATCAAGGGGGAGGGGGCGGCGACGGCCTATCTCGCCTCGGGTCTGGCGATGAGCCTGGGTTTTGTCCTGCTGCTGGCCATCCAGTACGCCAGCCTCTTCCTCACCGGCCTGCTGGCGGTGCCCAACGAACCCCTGAACACCATCGTGGCGATCCAGTTCGTGCCGCTGCTGGCCATGGTGGGGGTGATCGCGGCCTTCACCTACCGGCGCACCAATTCCTACGTCCCGGGCGCGGTGATCTGCGCCCTGGTGATCTGCTGGTACGTGACGGCGGGGACGGCGACCCACTGGTCGCCGGAGGTCAAGCCGCCCGGGCCGCCGGCGGCGACCCGATAGGCCAGGACCCCTCCCCTGGCGGGGAGGGGCCGGTCTTGTCTAGCGGATGAGGGCCGAAACCACCTCGGCGATCACGCCGCTGCGGGTCTGGGCCAGGTAGTACTGGTTATCCACCTGGACCCAGCGATAGCCGGTCGGCGGCGCGCGCAGGCGGTTGGCCTCGGGATTGGCCACATAGTAGCGCTGGTCGATGTAGCTGCTGGGCAGGCGCTGGCCCTGGCGATACATCTTCTTGTACTGGCCGGGGGGCATGCCGCCCGGCTTCTTGGCCAGGCCCGGCGGCGTCCAGGCGCCGCTGTGGGGCTCTTCGGCCTGATAGCGTGCGGCCTCGTGGCCCTTGTCGTGACCCTTGGCGCCGTGGCCGTTTCCGTGTCCGCCGGGATCGGCCTGGGCGGCGAGAGGCGCGGCGAGCGCGAGGCTGGCGACGGCGGCGGCGGCGAGAAGCGTTTTCATAGGTTATCCTTCGAGGTGGTCCCTCAGGCCACCCCAACGCCCCGTTCGCCCATAGGCTCCCGGCTCAGGCTGCGACCCGATAGGCGCAGCGGCGCGCCCCGGCCAGGATATGCTCGGTCCGCTCCACCCGGGCCGGGGCCAGCAGCATCGCAAACAGCGCCAGCTCGGAGCGGCAGAAGCCCTGGCAGGCCGCCGCCGCCGCGCAGATCGGGCAGTGGTTCTCCACCAGCAGATAGGACCCGTCCGCCTGCCGCGACCACTCGGCCATGTAGCCCTCGGCGGCGCGCAGGGCGGTCAGGCGGCTGAGGCGGTCCTCCAGCCCGGCGTCCCCCACCGCGGCCCGGTAGCCCTCCGCGATCGCCTGCTCCCGGCGGGCCACCAGCCGGTCCAGGCCCGTGGCCCCGAACTCCTCGCGCACCGCCTCGATCAGCTCGACGGTCATCTGGGCGTGGGTGTCGGGGAAGCGGCCGTGGCCCTTGTCGGTGAGGGACCAGGTGCGCTTGGGCCGGCCCACCCCGGCCCGCTCGGTGAGGTGCTGGACCAGCCCGTCGGCCACCAGCTTCTCCAGGGCCTGCCGCGCCGCCTGGCGGCTGACCCCCGCGCGCTGCGCCAGGGCCAGGGTCTGGCTGGGGCCCCGGGTCTTCATCGCAAACAGCAGGTCGTCGGCCAGGCTTCGCATTTGACAACCAAACTATTGCAAATTTCCGCCGCCCCGTCTACCCATCCTCGCCAGACCCTGTTGAGCCTGTCGACATGAAACCACCCCCCACCCCCGATGGCGGCTGGGCCGACGTCCTCGGCGAGGGCCGCGCGCCGCGCTTCATCCTCATCTGCCTGGGGGTCTGGATCGGCGCCGCCGACAGCCTGGTCACCGCCACCATCATGCCCAGCGTCGGCGCCGACCTCGGCGGCTACGCCTATTTCGGCTGGGCCACGGCCGGCTACCTGCTGGGCTCGGTCATGGCCGGCGCCAGCTCTGGCCTGCTGGCCCAGCGCTTCGGCCTGCGCCGCGCCACCGCCTGCGCGGCCCTGCTCTACGCCCTGGGCTGCGGGCTGAGCGCCGCGGGGCCGGACATCGTGAGCTTCCTGGTGGGCCGCCTGCTGCAGGGGATCGGCGGCGGCTGGGTCACCGGCTTCTGCTCGGTGGCCATCGGCCTGCTGTTCCCCAACCGCCTGCTGCCCCGGGTCTACGCCGCCATCACCGCGGTCTGGGGCATCGCCAGCCTGGTGGGCCCGATGATCGGCGGGGTCTTCGCCGACGCCGGGGTCTGGCGCTGGGTCTTCTGGTTCTTCGCGATCCAGGCCGTGGCGGTGGCGGTCGCAGCCTACGCCATGCTGCCCAAGGGCGAAGACGGGGAGGGCGGCTCGGGCGTGGCCTGGGGCCAGCTTGGCCTGATCGCCGCCGGGGTCGCCGCTATCGGCGCGGCCGACATCGCCGGGACCTTCGCCCGCTCGGCCGGGCTGACCGCCGTGGGCGTCGTCCTGCTGCTGGCCATGGTCTGGCTCGACGAGCGGGCCATCGTCCGCCTGCTGCCCCGGGGCTCGGGCTCCCTGCGCACCATCCCCGGGTCCGGCTACGCCAGCATGTTCCTGCTGACGGCGGCCTCCATGGGTTTCTCCATCTACGGTCCTGCGATCCTGCAGCAGCTCGCCGGTTTGTCTGCCCTGACCGCCGGCTATGTGATCGCGGGAGAGGCGGCGGCCTGGACCCTCGCGGGTCTGGCCGTCGCCCATCTCACCGGGCGCTGGCCGGGACGCATGATCCTGATCGGCGCGCTCTGCGCCACCGCCGGGGTGGGGGCCAGCGCCCTGGTCTTCCCCACCGGCTCGGTGGTGGGGGTGGTGCTGGCCGGCGCGGTCCTGGGGGCGGGGTTCGGCCTCTCCTGGGCCTTCATGAGCCAGGCCATCCTGGGCGCCCTGCCCGACTCCGAGCGCGCCATCGGGGCGGCCGGCATCACCACGGTGCGCCTGACCGGCTCGGCGGCCGGGGCCGCGGTGGCCGCGGCGGTGGCCAATCTGGTGGGCTTCTCCCACGGCCTGACCGACGCCACGGCGCGCGCGGCCGGGGTCTGGGTCTTCGCCGCCGCCCTGCCGGTGGCCCTGGCGGGCCTGTGGACAGCCCGGCGCCTGGCCGGCTACCGGGCGCAGTCCGCCTAGAGCTGGTCCAGGCCGTAGGCGGCGTGCAGGGCGCGGACCGCCAGCTCGGTATAGGCCGCGTCGATCAGCACGCTGATCTTGATCTCGCTGGTGGAGATCACCTGGATGTTGACGCCCTTCTCGGCCAGGGCGCTGAACATGGTCTTGGCGACGCCGGTGTGGCTGCGCATGCCCACCCCGATCACCGAGACCTTGGCGACATCCTCGTTGACGGCCACGTCCTCGAAGCCGATCTGCGGCTGGGCGGCGCGGACGATCTCCACGGCGCGCTGGGCGTCGCGCTTGCCCACCGTGAACTCCATGTTGGCGGTGTCGGCGGTGCGGGCGTGGCTCTGGACGATCATGTCCACATTGACGTTGGCGTCGGCCAGGGCGCCGAAGATCGCCGAGGACACGCCGGGGTGGTCGGGCAGGCCGTACAGCGTGATCTTGGCCTCGTCGCGGCTATAGGCGACCCCGCTCACGATGCGCTTTTCCATGATCTCTTCCTCGTCGCACACGATGGTGCCTTGGCCGGGCGCTTCGCCGGGCTCGACAAAACTGGACAGCACCCGCACCGGCACGTTCTTGGCCATGGCGAGTTCGACGGAGCGGGTCTGCAGGACCTTGGCGCCCAGGGACGCCATCTCCAGCATCTCCTCGTAGGAGATCTTGTTGAGCTTGCGGGCCTTGCTCTCGATGCGCGGGTCGGTGGTGTAGACCCCGTCCACGTCGGTGTAGATGTCGCAGCGGATGGCGCTCACCGCCGCGGCGATGGCCACGGCGCTGGTGTCGGAGCCGCCGCGGCCCAGGGTGGCGATGCGGCCGTCGCGGGTCACGCCCTGGAAGCCGGCGATCACCGCCACCTGGCCCGAATCCATGGCGGCCACCAGGTTCTCCGGCGGGACGTCGTCGATGCGGGCGCGGCCGTGGGCGTCGTCGGCGATGATCGGAATCTGCCAGCCCATCCAGGAGCGCGCCGGCAGGCCCATGTTGCGCAGGGTCATGGCCAGCAGGCCGGCGGTCACCTGTTCGCCCGACGCCACCACGACGTCGTACTCGTCGTCGGAAGGTTCGAGCCCCTGGGCCGCGGCGCCGGCGCCGTCGGTCCAGGCCACCAGCTCATTGGTCTTGCCGGACATGGCCGAGACCACCACGGCCACCTGATGGCCCGCGGCCACCTCGGCGGCCACCAGCCGACCCACGCGCCGGATGCGCTCCAGGTCGGCGACGGACGTACCGCCGAATTTCATCACCAGCCGGGACATGGGCGTGGTCACAAGCTCCTTGAGGGGAGAGGGAAGGGCCGCGTTCTAGCGACGCTGGGGCCGCGGGGCAACGCCGGGCTTCGCCTTGGCGCCGATGGCGCGTAGAAGGGGCCCATGACCGTCGCTTCCAGCATCGACCCCGCGGACGTCGAGCGCTTCTCCCGCATCGCCGCCGAATGGTGGGATCCGCGGGGCAAGTTCGCGCCCCTGCACAAGTTCAATCCGGTTCGCCTGGCCTTCATCCGCGAGCAGGCCCTGATCCGGTTCGGCCGCGACAGCCAGGCGCGCAGGCCCTTCGAGGGGCTCAAGCTGCTGGACATCGGCTGCGGCGGCGGCCTGCTGAGCGAGCCGATGGCGCGCCTGGGCTTTTCCGTCACCGGGGTCGACGCCTCGGAGCGCAATATCGGCACCGCCAGGGCCCACGCCGCCGAGCAGGGCCTGGCCATCGACTATCGCGCCGGCACCGCCGAGGGGCTGGAGGCCGAGGGGGCGGGTCCCTACGACCTGATCCTCAACATGGAGGTCATCGAGCACGTCGCCGACCCGGGCGAGTTCCTGCGCAGCTGCTCGCGCCTGCTGGCGCCCGGCGGCCTGATGATCGTGGCCACCCTCAACCGCACGCTCAAAGCCTTCGCCCTGGCCAAGGTGGGGGCCGAATACGTCCTGCGCTGGCTGCCCGCCGGCACCCACGACTGGACCAAGTTCCTCAAGCCCGACGAACTCCGAACCTTCCTCAAGGACGAGGCCCTGCGGGTCCAGGGTCCCTTCGGGGTGAGCTTCGATCCGCTCAACGGCCGTTGGTGCCGGTCTTCGGACTGCGACATCAACTACATGATGACGGTCACGCGCGACGCGTCGTAAAGACGGCACGTTCAAAGGAAGTCCTCATGGCCTCGATCCGCGTGCTCGGCCACGCTTTCCGCGCTTGGCGGCGCAATATGAAGTGGGCGAAGCACGAGCCGGAGACGCCGTACCTGGCCGACCTGCTGTCGGGGGCGCCGGTCTGCCTGCACGTCGGCGCCAGCGACGGGCGCCATTCCTATGTCATGACCCAGGTGGCGCCTGACGCGCGCATCTATGCCTTCGAGCCCTCGGCCTTCACCTTCGAGGTGCTGAAGCACTGCCTGGCCTGGCACGGCATCTCCCGTCAGGTGACCCCGATCCACGCGGCGGTGTCCGACACCCCAGGCGAGATGCTGCTGGTGACGCCGAAGAAGACCTCCGGCCGCATGGGCCGCGCCTACGCCTTCGTCTCCGACGCGCCCCCCGAGGGCAAGGTCCGCCCCGACCTCGAGGATGTCGGCGTCGAATTGCAGCCCACCCCGGTGGTGACCCTCGACGGCTATTGCCAGGCGCACGGGATCAATCGGGTGGACTTCATCCGCATGGACATCGAGGGGGCCGAGCAGAAGGCGCTGAACGGCGCGCTCGGCATCATCGACCGCGACCGGCCCCACGTGCTGCTCGAAATCCACCCGGCCATGCTGGAGGCCCGCTTCGGCGGCACCGCCGAGGGCGTGGTGGAGATGTTCCGTTCCCGCGGCTACCGCATGTTCGCCCTGAACGGCGACCGGCTGGAGGAGCGCACCACCGTGGTGCCGAACCTGCCCTGGAAGGACTACTTCTTCGTCCACCCCAGCCGAGCCCCCAAGCTTCCCGACGGCGTCTTCAAGGCGCGAATGGCGGCCTAGAGGCCGGTGGGCCGCCGCGTCGTCCTGGTCGACGCCGTCTGCCGCTTCCGGGTCCTGGTGGCCCACCAGCTGAGCGGAGTGATCTTCGGCTATGCCGGACGGCTGGACTAGGGGATGGCGAGGCGGCGAGCCACCGCCTCCAGAAACACGCGGGTCTTGGTGGCCAGATGACGGGTGGACGGCATCAGGGCGTAGACGGGGGCCGGGGCGCTGCGCCAGTCGGGTAGCACCCGCTCCAGCCGTCCGGCCCGAAGGTCGTCCGCGACGTCTATGCTGGACTTCAGCATGATCCCGTGGCCGGCGACGGCCCAGTCGTGGACGGCGTCGCCATTGTCCGAGCGCAGGCGCCCTCGGGCTGGCAGCTCGACCGCCGCGCCGCCAGGGCCCTCCAGCCGGATCGGATCTCCGCCCTCCCCGTAGCGTACCCAGGTATGCCCCTCGATATCTTCCGGCGTCCCGGGCCGACCACGGCGTGTCAGGTATTCCGGCGCGGCCACCAGGATGCGGTGATTGTCCGCCAGCCTGCGCATCACCGCGGCGCTGTCCTGTGGCGGGCCGATGCGCACGGCGATGTCGATCCGCTCGTCCACCAGGTCGACGATGCGGTCGCTGAGCTTCAGATCGATGTCGAGCTGCGGGTGCTGGTCGATGAGTTGCGCCGCGACGGGCGCCAAATGGATACGCCCGAAGGAGATGGGCGCGCTGACCCGAAGCAGGCCCTGGGGGCCTTTCCGATTGCCGGCCAGCCGGGCCTCGGCGGCGTCCAGCTCTTCCAGCATTCGCTCGACGTGAACCAGCAGACCCAGGCCCTCGTCGGTCGGTGACAGGCTTCGCGTCGTGCGGTTGACCAGCCGTACGCCCGCGCGCCGTTCCAAAGTGGCCAGGCGCTTACTCACCACCGCCAGGCCAACGCCGAGATCCCGCGCGGCCGCCGATAGGCTGCCGAGGGCCAGGATGCGCTGGAAGGTTCTCAGTTCGTTGAGGTCGCCGAGCATTATCAACTTACATGCATGAATGTGTCGACTAATGCGCCAATTCTCTTGGATTGGGCAAGAGTCTAGCTCTGCTCCCGAACCGCGGCGCTCGCCGCCAGTCAGGACAGCTCCAATGACGACGCCTCTCTCGACGCCTCTGACCCTGCCGGGCGGCGCGGTCTTGCCCAACCGTATCGCCAAGGCGGCGATGAGCGAGGGGATGGCCGACGCCGCCAACCACGCGACCCCGCGCTTGGAAAGGCTCTATCGGACCTGGGCTACCTCCGGTGCGGGCCTCCTGCTCTCCGGCAACATCCAGGTCGATCGCTGGCATCTGGAACGGCCGGGCAATGTCGTACTGGAAGACGAGAGCGGCCTTGCCGAGCTGCGTAGGACAACGGCCGCGGCGACCTCCGACGGCGCACATTTCTGGGCCCAGCTCGGTCACACCGGCCGCCAGGTGGAGAGCGCCATCAACGCCCAACCCCTGGCGCCCTCCAGCGTCGAGATCGATCTGATCCGCGGCACGGGCCTGTCCTTCGCCGTCCCGCGGGCGATGACAGAGGCGGAGATCGGTCACGCCATCGGTCAGTTCGCGGTCTCGGCCAGGCTGGCCAAGGCCGCGGGCTTCACAGGGGTCCAGCTCCACGCCGCCCACGGCTATCTGTTCTCCCAGTTCCTCAGCCCACTGGCCAACCGCCGCACCGATCGCTGGGGCGGCCCGTTGGAGAACCGGGCCCGCCTGCTGCTGGAGACCCTCGCCGCGGTTCGCGCCGCTGTGGGTCCGGGCTTCCCCATCGGCGTCAAACTCAACGCCTCGGACTTCCAGAAGGGCGGCTTCACCAGCGCCGACTGTCTGCAACTGACGGCTTGGCTCAACGACACATCCCTCGACCTGCTGGAGCTCTCGGGGGGCTCGTTGGAGCAGCCAAAGCAAGTTGGCGTCTCGGTGAAGGACGAGGGGGAGGACTTCCGTCCACCGAGCACCGTCGCCCGTGAGGCCTATTTCGTCGCCTTCGCCGGGGCGGTGCGCGCGGTCGCCACCATGCCGGTCATGGTCACCGGCGGCTTTCGCGGAACTGCGGGCATGACCGCCGCCCTGGAGGCTGGCGAGCTGGATGTGGTGGGGATCGGCCGGCCGTTCATCGCCGATCCTCTGACCGCGACGCGCCTGCTTTCGGGGGAGATCGAGAGGGCGGTGACGCCGGAGACCGGGATCAACCTCTTCCACCTGTTGGGCTGGAACAACACCCAGCTCGAACGGCTGGGCGATGGCTTGGCGCCGGACCTCACCCTCGGTGGCGAGGAGGCTACGACCATCTTCCGCGCGCGAGAGGCCCAGGTCCTGGCGGCGCTCCTGGACCACCGAGAGCGGAAGGCGGCCTGATGGGCGGCGTGAGGCTGGCTCACTATGCAGTGCGGGCCGCCGACCTCGAAGCGTCCCGCCGGTTCTATGTCGAGGTTCTGGGTCTGCGGGTCGGTTCTCGTCCCGGCTTTGGCTTTCCCGGCCTCTGGCTCTACGCTGGCGAGGATGAGTCCCAGTTCGGCGTCGTCCACCTGATCGGCGCCGGCGAGGGACTGCAGGCCTATCTCGGCGACGGCGCCATTCCCCAGGTCGGGACCGGCGCCCTTGACCACATCGCCTTTCTGGCGGCTGACTGGCCCGGCCAGCAGCGACGGTGCGCGCGCCACGGGATTGACTATGTGGAGCGAACGGCGCCGGATCTCGGGCTGCGCCAGGTCTTCCTGCGCGATCCCGACGGCGTGACGGTGGAGCTGAACTACCCGGCCACGGAAGCCAACGCCGAGTCCCCCCTGGCGCACCCCCATGGGCCGTCCTAGAACCGGCCCAAGAAGATATCGGGGAGGGGACAGCGATGCTGGCCTTGATGATGGACCGGGCGCTCAGCCTGCCGTCCATCCTGGAATATGCGGCGGCCTATCATGGCGACCGGGAGGTGGTGACACGCACCGTCGAGGGGCCGATCCACCGCTACACCTATGCCGACGCCCTGGCCCGCGCCAAGCGGATGGCCAAGGCCCTGACCGCGCTGGGCGTCAAGCGTGGCGACCGGGTCGCGACCCTCGCCTGGAGCACCCACCGCCACTTCGAGCTCTACTACGCCGTCAGCGGCATCGGCGCGGTTCTGCACACCATCAATCCCCGCCTGCATCCCGACCAGGTGGCCTGGGTGGCCAACCATGCCGAGGACAGCCTGCTGCTGTTCGACATCAGCTTCGGCGAACTGGTGGGGGAGCTGGCGGCCAAGCTGCCCCTGGTGAAGACCTTCGTGGCCCTGACCGATCGCGAGCACCTGCCCAAGGAGTCGCCGCCCGGGACCCTGGTCTATGAGGAGCTGATCGCCGCCCAGACGCCGGACTTCACCTGGCCGGAGCTGGACGAGCGGACCGCCTCGGGCCTTTGCTACACCTCCGGCACCACGGGCAATCCGAAGGGGGTGCTCTATTCGCACCGGGCCACCGTGCTGCACGCCATGGCCATGGTGCAGCCCGACGCCTTCGACCTGGGCGCCCGCGACGCCGTCCTGCCCTGCGCCCAGATGTATCACGCCAACGCCTGGTGCACGCCCTATGGGGCGCCCCTGGTGGGGGCCAAGCTGATCCTGCCCGGCCGCCACCTGGACGGCCCCTCGATCTGCGAGCTGGCGGTGGCCGAGAAGGCCACCTTCCTGCTGGGGGTGCCCACCATCTGGGTCGGCGTCCTCGACCACCTGGACCAGACCCACCAGAAGCTCACCAGCGTGCGGACCGTGGCGGTCGGGGGCTCGGCGCCGACGGCGGCCCTGATCGGGCGCATCGAGGACCAGATGGGCGCCACGGTGCGCCAGATCTGGGGGATGACCGAGACCAGCCCCATGGGGGTGATCAACACCCCCCTGCCGACCCACGCCGGCGAGGATCCCGCCATCAGCGTGGCCCGCAAGCTGAAGCAGGGCCGCGGCCTCTGGGGCGTGGAGATGCGCATTGTCGCCGACGACGGGACCCTGCAACCCCGCGACGGCGCCAGTCCCGGCGCCCTGCAGGTGCGCGGGCCGTGGGTGTCCTCGGCCTATTTCAAGAACGAGGGGGCCCAGGCCTTCACCGACGATGGCTGGTTCGACACCGGCGACATCGCCACGATCGACGCCGAGGGCTACCTGCGGCTCACCGACCGGGCCAAGGACGTCATCAAGTCGGGCGGGGAGTGGATCTCCACCCTGGACCTTGAGGACGCCGTGTCCTCCCACCCGGCCGTGGCGATGGCGGCGGCCATCGGGGTGCCGCACCCCAAGTGGGATGAGCGGCCCCTGCTGCTGGTCACCCTGCGGCCCGGCCAGACCGCCGATCCGGAGGTGTTGAAGGCCCATGTCGCCGCCCGGGTCGCCAAGTGGTGGACCCCGGACGAGGTGCGGATCGTCGAGGCCCTGCCCATCGGACCGACCGGAAAGGTGCTCAAGCGCGAGCTGCGCGAGCAAATCACCGCCGCCGGCCCGTCCAGTTAGAACCGGCCTTGTGATCGCGCGTTCAAGCCCCAGGTAATATTCCAAGACCTGGCGGAGTTCGACACGTGGCGCGCAGACGGCCCAAGGGTGTGCTTGAAATTACGTGGGCGGTGGCGGAGTCGGCGGCCTGGGGTCGCACCGAGCACGTGCCGGTCTCCGACGACTATCCCGATCACGTGGTCCGCCGCACGACCTTCAGCGCCGGCGGTGACCTGGGCTGGAAGCTGTCGGCCATCGAGAGCCCGCGCGCCAAGCCCGCCCCCTGGAAGATCGTCGTGGTGACCGGCGCCCCCTCCTGGGCGGAGTACTGGGCGCCGGCCATCGCCGCCCTGCCGCAGGACCGCGAGATGGTGGTGGTCGACCGGCCCGGCTACGCCGGCTCCGAACCCGTGGAATATGTCGGCGACATCCGCCAGCAGGCCCTGGCGCTGAGCCCCCTGCTGCAGGCGCGGCCCGGTCAGAAGATCCTGCTGGTGGGCCAGTCCTACGGCGCGGCCATCGCCACCCTGATGGCGGCCTCCAATCCCGGCAAGGTGGCGGGCCTGGTGCTGCTCTCGGGCTATTACGGCCAGCCCGGGCCGACGGCCGAGTGGCTGCTCAAGGTCGGGGCCAGGATGCTGAAGATCATTCCTCGCGACGTGCGCCACGCCGTCCTGGAGGTCACCAACCAGCCCGACCAGCTGCACGGTATGCATACGGCCCTGCGCAACCTGAAGGTCCCGGTCCACGTCGTGCACGGCGACCAGGACGACTTCGCCCCCATCGAGCTGGCCGAGAAGCTGGTGGCCGAGACCCGCACGCGGCGGCCGATGCGGTTCGAGCGGGTGGCCGGCGCCAACCATTTCCTGAACGACGGACCCGCTGAGGACCTGCTGGCCACCCTGGAGGGTTGCATCCCGCCGCGTTGGGAATTGCGCCTGCGCTGGCCGAAATGGCCCGCGGGCTGGCCCAGGCGTCTGGGTCTCTCGAAGCCGGCGTCTCTCCACGCCTGAGGGAACAAGCTACGGTTGTCGTGGGTTTGAGGGGGCGGCGGGGCTCTCAAGGAGACGACCGACATGAACACCAAACTGCTTCTCGCCGCCGCGGCGGCCACCCTGATCGCTGTTCCGGCCATGGCGCAGGTCGCCGGAACCGCCGGCGTGAAGGCTGGCGTCAGCACCCCGGCCGCGGGCGCGACGGCGGGGTCGGCCATGGGCGTCCAGACCAACCTCCCGGCCGCCACGCCGCCGGTCGACACCGGCGCGGTGAACCCGCCCGCGACCTCGGCGACCACCTCCGCCACCGGGTCCGCCAGCCTGGGCGCGGCCACCGGGACGGCCACCAACACCGCGGCCACCGCCGCCGACCTGACCGTCGGGGCGCCGGTCACCGACTCCACCGGCGCGCCCATCGGCACCATCTCCAAGGTGACCAAGGGCAAGACCAGCGCCGAGACCATGGTCACCCTCAGCGCCTCGGGGAAGACAGCCACCCTTCCGGCGGCCAGCCTCTCCCTGAGCGGCGGCAACCTGGTCTCCACCCAGACCAAGGCCTCCATCTGGGGCCAGAAGTAAACGAACGACGTCCCGCGGGTTCGGGCCTCGGCGCCCGGACCCGCAACCTCGCCAATTTCCCTTGGCGCGCGACATCTGAACGGCGATAAGGTTCGCCTCTCGGAAGTCTCGGGCATACCCGGACTTCGATAATCCGCCCGCTTAGACGGGCGCTGTTCGGGGAACGCCAGGATGAAAGCCGCCGTGCTGCGCGAAGTGGGCAAGCCGCTTCAAATCGAAGACGTCCAGATCAACAAGCCGGGCCCGCACGAGGTCCTCATCCGCACCAAGGCCGCCGGCCTGTGCCACTCCGATCTGCACTTCATGGAAGGCTCCTATCCCCACCCGCTGCCGGCGGTGCTGGGCCATGAGAGCGCCGGCGTCGTCGAGCAGGTGGGCTCGGAGGTCCGCACGGTGAAGGTGGGCGACCACGTCATCACCTGCCTGTCGGCCTATTGCGGCCACTGCGACCAGTGCCTCACCGGCCACCTCTCGCTCTGCGTCTCGCCCGAGACCAAGCGCGGCGCCGATGAGGAGCCCCGCCTGACCACCCCGGCCGGGCCGATGATCCAGTTCTTGAACCTGTCGTCCTTCGCCGAACACATGCTGATCCACGAGCATGCCTGCGTGGCGATCCGCAAGGACATGCCGCTGGACCGCGCCGCCCTCATCGGCTGCTCGGTGATGACCGGCGTCGGCGCGGCGATCCACACCTCGGGCGTCCGTCCCGGCGAGACCGTGGCCGTCATCGGCTGCGGCGGCGTGGGCCTCTCGGCCATCAACGGCGCGGCCATCGCCGGCGCCGGCCGCATCATCGCCATCGACATGGTGGCCTCCAAGGGCAACCTGGCCATGGAGTTCGGCGCCACCGACTTCATCGACGCCTCCCAGACCGACGCGGTCAAGGAAGTGCTCGAAATGACCAAGGGCGGCGTGCACCATTCCTTCGAGGCCATCGGCCTGTCGAAGACCGCCGAGCAGGCCTTCAACATGCTGCGCCGCGGCGGCACCGCCAACATCATCGGCATGATCCCGGTCGGTCAGAGCATCACCCTGATGGGCGCGGCCTTCCTGGGCGAGAAGAAGCTGCAGGGCTCGATGATGGGCTCCAACCGCTTCCCGGTCGACATGCCGCGTCTGGTGGACTTCTACATGAACGGCAAGCTCAAGCTCGACCAGATGATCTCCCAGCGCATCAAGCTGGAGCAGGTCAATGAAGGCTTCGCCGACATGAAGCGCGGCGAGCTGGCCCGCTCGGTGATCATCTTCGACTGAACCCCGTCGGATTGACCGGAACGTCAGAGGCCCTCCCGCGCGGGAGGGCCTTTTTCGTGGCCGCGTTAGGGTTAAATAGTTGTATTCCACAAATAAAATGTCGGCGGGCGAAACCGACGCGGGGGACGGGTGTTTGAGTCGGCGTCCCCCTCCGGAGCTCTCCCCATGGCTGACGAGACCGACCCCGAGCTGACGCGTCTGACCAGCATCTGGCGCATGCGGTTCGGCGAGCCGCCGCCGATCCTGGCGGAGGCGGCCCTGATCCGTCGAATCCTGGACTCCCTCCCCAGCGACGAGGACGAGGACTAGGCCTGCAGCACCTTGCGGACGCCGGGATTCGGGTCCTGGACGACCTTGCTCTCCACATCGAAGATCATGGTGGACCGGGTCTTGACGTCATAGGCGGGCCAGGCCGGCAGATCCGGCCCATTGGGGCTGCCCGTGCGGGCGAAGGCCAGCCAGGCGCTGGACATCTGGTCGGCCACCGCCTGGGGCTCGTCGCCGCGGCCCACGAAGTTGCGGGCGCGCTCGACATTGTCGAACACCAGCGGGATCTCCAGGGCGTGGGGGCATTTGAGCCGCCCCCGCGACACCGGCGTCTCCCAGGTCAGCATGTACATGTAGGCGGGCGCGGCCTGCTGGGCGGCCTTGCGTTCGGCCAGGGTGATGGAGCCCAACCACATCCCCGTGGCGGTCTGGGCGGCGCTGGCCAGGTAGGTCGGCGAATAGTCGGGGTGGACCTTGCGCAGCTCGGCCACCAGGGCGTCGGCCTTGTCGCCGGCGGCGGCCTTGGCGCGCTTGGCCAGGTCCTCCTCTGTCAGCTCCCCGAACTTCGGGTCACCGATCATGAACAGGGTGCTCTCGTCCTTGTTGGTGCCGATCATCACCGGGACGTCGGCGCTTAGGACCGGCGCGTCGGGGACGAAGGGATCGCGGGGCAGGGCGACGCCGTCCACCACGGGGCTGAAGTTGCGCATGCGGTCCCCGGGGACCTTGACGCTGGCCCGGCTGATCACCTCGGTGGGCAGGGCCGCCAGGGCCGCGGCGTCCTTCACCTCCAGGGCGTCCAGCAGGGCCTGGGCGGTCTTGGCCGCATCGGCCTCGGCCGCGCCGCGCAGGCCGGGGCCGGACTGGACGATGGCCTTGTGGAACAGGCCCTTGGCGCCGGGCATGCCCATCAGCAGGGAGACCTTCCAGCCGCCGCCGCTCTCACCGAAGATGGTGACATTGGCCGGATCGCCGCCGAAGGCCTCGATATTGTCGCGCACCCATTCCAGCACCTGGACGATGTCCAGCATGCCGGCGACCCCGGACTGGGCGTAATCGGGGCCGAAGGCCTCCCCCAGGTGCAGGTAGCCGAAGACGTTGAGGCGGTGGTTGACGGTGACCGTCACCACGTCGCCCTTCCGCGCCAGGGCGCCGCCGTCGTACATGGCCGCCCCGCCCGAGCCGTTGGCGAAGCCGCCGCCATGCAGCCAGACCATCACCGGCCGCCTGGCCTGGTCGAGGCCCGGGGTCCAGACATTGAGGAACAGACAGTCCTCCGAGGAGGCCGGTTCGTCCGGGGCCGGGGGATCGCCGGCCGAGGAGCCGCGCTCGCCCGGCGCCATGCCCGACTGGATGGCCGGGGCGCCATAGCTGACAGCCTCGGCGGCCTCGGTCCAGGGCGCCGGCCGGCGCGGCGGCTTGAAGCGATGCTCGCCCGTGGGCGGCGCCCCGTAGCGCAGGCCCTTGAACACCTGCAGCACGTCCTCGACATAGCCTCGCACCGGGCCATTGCTGGTGGAGACCACCGCGGTTCGGGTGAGCGGCGCGCGCGCCAGGTCGTCGGCCATCGTCATTCCTCCATCCGGCCGCCCCATTCTTGCCCGCGGTACGGACGTGAGGCTGTTCGTCTTGGAGATCAGTCTGCGCCCGGAAGCGCGCCGATGGCAATCACAGTCAGGGGATGAAGACACCCATGAGGACCGGCCGGGCATAGTCCTCCATCACCCGATCCGTGGAGCCGGGATGGTGGCGGGGGTCCATGGAATTGGCGCCGTTGAAGGCCACCATCAGCATCTGGGCGGCCAGCAGGGGGTCCACCGGGCGCAGGGTGCCGTCGGCGATCCCGTCGCTGATCTGGCCGGCGAAGGCGTGGGCGATCTGCTGGAAGCGCAGCCGCAGGCGGCGGCGCGAGGCGGGGGGCGCCGCGGCCATGGCGTAGTGGCGCAGCATGCGGCCGGCCTCGCCGGAAGCCTGGTGCAGGATCAGGGAACAGACCGCCAGCCAGATGCGGCGCCAGCCGTCCGGGGCCTCGGCGGCCCGGCGCTTGGCCTCGTCGATCAGGTCGAAGGTGCGCTCGAAACAGGCTGCGGCCAGCTCATCCTTGTCGGTGTTGTGGTGGTAGAACGAGCCCTTGGTGACGTTGAGCTGGGCCGAGATCTTGTCCACGGAGGCGCCGCGATAGCCCTCGCGGTTGATCAGGTTGGTGGCGGCGATCAGGAAGCGCTCGCGGGTCACCTCGTCGTTCTGCGCCACGGGCGAGCCCAGGGTCAGGAGCGGCAGGTCGGGCCAGGGTTGATCGCGGCCGGCGATGCCGTCCAGCATCAGGTCGGCGATGCGGGCGGCGACGCGGGGATAGTCGCTGGGCTCATAGGACTCCAGCCAGGCGTCGGCCCAGCCGAGCTGGTCGATGATCAGGCGGGCCAGGGCCGTGCGCCGGGCCCGGGTCATCCACGGCATGTCGGGCGTCTTGGCGAAGCGGCCGATGCGGACATAGAGCTCGCGGAAGGCCTCCATCAGCGGCTGCTGCTGGTCGCCCTCGATCAAGCTGATCTCACTGAAGGGGGCGAGCGGCGGGGCCTCGCCCAGGGCGATCCGCCGGCGCACCTCGAAATAGGCCTCCACGAACCGGCGCAGACGGGCGGGCGGCTCGGTCTCCAGATAGGCCTCGTCCAGCATCAGGTCGTAGCGCGCGATGGTGTCGCGCAGGACCGCGGCGGCCAGGTCTTCCTTGCGCTTGAAATAGTAGGTCAGGCTGACCGGGTGCAGGTCCATCCGCTTGGCCACGGCGGCCAGGGTGAAGCCCGAGACCCCGCGGTCGTTGAAGACCTCCGTGGCCGCGGCCATGATCGCCTCGCGCTTGGCGGCGTAGCGGGCGCGGGCCTTTGGCGGGGCGACGGCTTGCGGCATGGAATCCTCTGCTCCGACAGGACCTTAGGTCTGAGCTTAGAGCTTTGCCGGTCGCCCGCCTAGCGACGCAGGCCCGCGACCTTGATCGGGTCTGTGTCCGCCGCGGCCAGCTTGCGGGTTTCGCTCTTGTCGTCCCTGGCGACCTCGGCGGCCTCGCCGCTGTTCACCAGGTGGTCGATGTGGGCCTTCTTGGCGCGGAAGGCGGCCAGTTGGGCGCCGGCCAGGACCGTGCCGGTGGGCACCTTCACCCCGATCGGATTGACCCGCGCGCCCTTCAGCCAGGTCTCGTAGTGCAGGTGCGGGCCGGTGGACGCGCCGGTGGAGCCCACATAGGCCACCAGCTGGCCCTGGCGCACGTGCATGCCGGGTTTCAGCCCCTTGGCGTAGCGCGACAGGTGTCCGTAGCCGGTCTCCCAGCCGTTGGAGTGCCGGATGCGCAGCCAGTTGCCATAGCCGCCCCAGCGCCGGGCCTCGACCACCACGCCGTCGCCGGCGGCCAGGACGGGGGTGCCCATGCCGGCGCCGAAGTCGATGCCCTGGTGCATGCGATTGAAGCCGAGGATCGGGTGGCGGCGCATGCCGAAGGTGGAGGTCATCCGCGCGCCGTCCACCGGGGTGCGCAGCAGGAAGCCCTTGATGTTCTTGCCCGCGTCGTCGAGGTACTCGACATCGCCGCCGGGCATGACGAAGCGGTAGAAGCGGATGCCCTTGATCTCGGCGTATTCGAGGTCGCCGGTCTCCACGGTGCGGCCGCTCTCGGTGACCTTGCGGTCGAAGACCAGCTCGAACTTGTCGCCCGGCTTGATGTCGCGGTCGAAGTCGATCTTGTGGGAGAACAGCTTCACCATCTGGGCGGTGATCGAGGAGGTGGCCCCCAGGCGCGAGGCGCTCTCGTAGAGCGAACCGGTGATGGCGCCCTGGGCGACGGTGGTCTCGTCGCGGATCTTCTCTTCCATCTCCCGCAGGCGCAGGGCGCCGTCGAAGGTGCGCGAGACGGTGACGGCGGTGGCGGGGCCGGTGCGCAGGGACAGGCCGATCAGCCGGGCCGGGCCGCGCTGGCCGCGGGGCCGGGCGACGGCGGCGTCGAAGGCCATGCCGGCCTTGATGTGGACGGTGTCCATGGCCTCGCCCAGGGTCTGGACGGCCTGGCGGGCCTCGTCGGGGGCGACGCCGGCGCGCAGGACGGCGTCCTCGAAGGTCTCGCCGGGCTGGATCTTGACGGCGATGTTCTCAGGGCGCGCGAAACCCGGCTGGGCCTCGGCCTGGGTGAAGGCGGTGTGTTGCAGGGCGGCGATGGCGGCGGGATCGAGGGGCGGCGGGGTCGGGGCGGTGGCCTCGGCGGCCGTGAGCTTCCAGCCCAGGGCCAGGGCGGCGAAGCCCGCCACGCCCACCAGCAGGCGGGGGGCGATACGAAGGGTCGGCCGTCGCGGATCGAACTCGTGCATCGTGCCCCCGTTACTAACGACGCTCTAGCCTAGCTTGGCCTTAAGCTAGCTTCAAAATGGCGCATCTGGCAGATAAGCCAGCAAAACGCAGGCCGCATCATTCTGCCCTGCGCTGGTTAACCGTGAATGAGGACCGTGTGGACCGGTCGTATTGTCACGGGCAGAGGTCATCTTATGAGAATGCGGCGAGAAATCGTCGCCCTCGCATCGCGTTTGCTTATCGGCCCCTCCGACTTACAGAAGACCCAGAACCAACTCCGCGGGACGGCACAGGGCCGCGCCCTTCGGGGTGACCACAATAGGCCGATTCACCAGGATCGGGTCGAGGATCATCGCGGCGAACAGGGCCTCGTCGGAGGCCGCCGGATCGCTCAGGCCCAGCTCGTCGGCACGGGTGCCGCGCACTCGCAGGATCTCGTGGGCGCCCACCCCCATGGCCTTGGTGAGGGCCGCCAGCTGATCCCGGGTCCAGCCCTCCTTCAGATACTCCACGACCTTGGGCTCCACGCCCTTTTCCCGCAGCAGGGCCAGGGTGTTGCGCGAGGTGCCGCAGGCGGGGTTGTGATAGATGGTGATGTCGCTCATGGGCCCCTTTTAGCGGCCCGATCTCACCAGGTGAACCTCTGCTCGCCGGTGACGATGGTCGCGCCCGAGATGTTGTTGGCCGAGACCTTGGGCGGCCGGGCGGGCAGGGGGCGGGCGTCCTTCGGCCAGGCCTCGGTCACCGCGGCGTAGCGGGTGTCGATGACGCCGGGGCCCTTGGCGCGGAAGCCGACGGCCACGCCCTCGGGCGCCGCCTGCCAGCGGACGCGGGTCCACTGGCCGGGCTCGGCCAGGATCTTCGCTGGGCGGCCATTGACGGTGGCGTCGGTGAGGCGGCCGGTGGGGCGCAGGTCCAGGGCGACGGTCCGCGCGCCGGCGGGAGGGATGATCCTGACCTGCAGAGAGCCGTCGATCAGCCGCTCGAGGGCCACCGAGGGCGGAACCGGGGTCACCGGCTTGGCCCAGGCCGACTGGGCGGTCTCGGTCCGCCAGCCCACGGGCGGGTCGTCCTTGACGATATGGCCGCCGTCGGCCCGTAGCACGCCGCGGGTCCATTCCGGCGGGTTCGGCGCCAGGCTGAAGCGCTTGGCCTGGCCGGTGGCGCCGTCCACCACATAGGCCAGGATGCTGGGTTGGGGGTGACGCGCGCTCCAGGGCGGCAGGACCCGCACCAGGCCCACGGTCAGGAACCCCAGGAGCAGGACCACCAGGGCCACGGTGCGCGGCCGCGTCTCCTCGGGCTCGGCCTGGATCAGGGGCCAGACCAGCAGGGCGGCGAGCCAGGCGAACAGGGCCTGGACCTCCACCCGGTCGATGCCGACGAACACCCCGTGGGCGAAGACCAGCACCCATTGCAGGGCCAGGGCCGCCAGCAGACCCACCCCCGCCGTGACCGCCGCGGGCCGCCAGGTCCCCAGGGCGCTCACCGCCCCGGCCAGGGCGGCGAAGGCGAGCGGCCAGGCGATCAGGAAGGCCGCCGTGGGGGCTGCGACCTGCAGGGCCAGGGCGGCGGCGAAGGCCAGGCCCAGGACGCCGGTCCAGGTTCCGGCCACCCCGGCGGGGCGTCCGAAGGCCAGCAGCGCGATGATGGCCGCCGCGCCCCCCAGGCCCAGGCCGATCAGGTTCCAGCCGGACAGGGCGGTGCAGAGCGCCCCGGCCAGCAGGGCCAGGCCCGCGGCGCCCAGGCGCATGCGCCCGCGCCCGACGCTGGCGGCGGCGAACAGGATGGCGCCGATTCCCACCAGCAGCAGGGCCGCCTCCCACAGGCCGGCCTGGGCCAGCAGGGGCTGCTGCTCGTAGAAGCCGAAGCCCGCGCCGGTGGCCCAGCGCGACAGCATGAACAGGACGGCGCTGGTCAGGATCAGATAGAGGGCGGCCCCCAACCCCTTGGCCACGTCGGCCAGGACGAAGGCGTCGGCCCGCCGGGCGCGCCAGACCGCCAGCGCCATCAGGGCGGCGATCCCCGCCAGCACCGCCCAGCCCACCAGGGTCGGATAGGTCAGCAGGTGGCCGCCGAAGGTGTTGGCGTAGACGGCGTCCGGCGCCTTGGCCGGCAGGGTCTTGGCGAAGGCGACCGCGCGGGCGGTGGCAAGGACCTCGTCGCCCAGGTGCTGCAGGCTGCCCTGGCTGAGGTTCTCCGGCGTGGAGACCGGGGAGTGATAGTCGAACTGCCGGGCGATGAAGGCGTAGTTCAGCCCGGGGACCCCGGCCTTGCGCGGCACGGTGAAGTCGGTGTCGTTGGGGAGCTGCTTGTAGAGATAGACGATCAGCGAACTGGAGGCCGGGGAGGGGGAGGCCGCGCGGAACATCTCCACCACGGCGCCGTTCTCCGGCGCGGTCTCGAACATGTTGGCCCGGCCGCCGCCGCCGCGGGACTCCATGTTGATGACGAAGCCGACGTGGGGGGGCAGGGGATGGGACTGGAAGAAGGCCGTGGCGCCCAGCAGGCCCGCCTCCTCGCCGTCGGTGAGCACCAGGACCACGTCGCGGGCCGGCGTTCCCTGGGTCTTGATGGCGCGGATCACCTCCAGGGCCGCGGAGACCCCGGCGGCGTCGTCGGCCGCGCCGGGAGAGCCGGGCACGCTGTCATAGTGGGCCATCAGGGCGAGCGCCGGGGCGGACCGGTCGGCGCCCGGCAGGACGCCGACGACATTCTCCACCACCCCGCCCAGCACCAGGGGCTCCTTGCCCGGAATCTGCTCGAAGGCGTCGGCCCGCTGCACCTGGGGGCCGAGGCCGAGGGCGGTCATGCGCTGGACCAGGTGGTTGCGGACCGCGAAATTGGCCGGCGAGCCCACGGGGTGGGGCGTCCTGGCGATCACCCGGTCGTCGACCATGGCCCGGCCGGCGGAGAAGGCCCCGGCCGGGGCGTCGGGGCCCAGGGGCCGCGGGGTCATGCCCGCCCACACGGCCACGATCAGGGCGGCCACGAACGCGGCGGCCAGGACGACATCTTTTCTCAAGGTCACGCTCCCCAGCGGTCAGGCCGGGGGAGGTTAACGGCAGAGGTGGTCCAGGCCAAACCCAAAGCGGGGACCCAGGGTGGCGCCCACACAGAAACGCCCGCCGCGAGGGCGGGCGCTCTGCCGAATTCCTGGACGTGAAAGGCCTGGCGGCGTTGTTCTGATTAGGCCGCGACGGCGCTCTCTTGGGGGTCGCGCAGCACGTAGCCGCGGCCCCAGACGGTTTCGATGTGGTGCTTGCCGTCGGCGGCCGCGGCCAGCTTCTTGCGCAGCTTGCAGATGAACACGTCGATGATCTTCAGCTCGGGCTCGTCCATGCCGCCATAGAGGTGGTTGAGGAACATTTCCTTGGTGAGCGTCGTGCCCTTGCGGAGCGAGAGCAGCTCCAGCATCTGGTATTCCTTGCCGGTCAGGTGGACGCGGCTGGAGTTCACTTCGACGGTCTTGGCGTCGAGGTTGACGGTGATGTCGCCGGTCTTGATGACCGATTGGGCGTGGCCCTTGGAGCGGCGGACCACGGCGTGGATGCGCGCCACCAGTTCGTCCTTGTGGAAGGGCTTGGTCATGTAGTCGTCGCCGCCGGCGCCGAACGTCTTGACCTTGGTGTCGATCTCGGCCGAGCCCGACAGGATCATGATCGGGGTGTTGATCTTGCCGACCCGCAGCGTGCGCAGCACGTCCATGCCGCTCATGTCGGGCAGGTTGAGGTCCAGAAGGATCAGGTCGTAGTCGTAGATCTTGCCCAGATCCACGCCCTCTTCACCGAGGTCCGTCGTATAGACGTTGAAGCCTTCCGACTTGAGCATCAACTCGATGCTCTGCGCGGTGGCGCTGTCGTCCTCGATCAACAGTACGCGCATAAAATTCTCCTGAACCGCCCGCGCCTAAGATTGGATTCTTCGGAATCCACGTCGTCCCTCACGGCTAGCTTGCCAGCGAGTTAATTTAAGACCGGTTAATAGTGAAAGGCCTCTGACCGAATCGTTAACTCGATTTCGGAATCACCAGCAAGCGCGGCCTCGGAACCGCGAGTCGCGGCGCTGTTGAATCTTTTGTGATTGGACAGGCCTGGGCCTGCTTCGCGCGCGCCGCCCCAATCCGGCCTGATCGGCCCCCGGCCGGTCGGGACGGCGGGAAGCCTGAGTCCGTTCAACGGTTTGAGTCCGCTGTGAGGTCTCACATGGTCGTCCGGGCGCTGGGGCGCCAGCCTGTGGCGGGCGGGCGAAGTCGGGCGGCGACCGGGCCTTCGGCCGCCGCCGCGTCCGAACGACGCATCCTTAAGAAGGAGCTCGTTCGGGAGGGCGCGGGCCCCTCGCCGACGGAACGGGCGAGGGCCTGGAGAGTTTGCACGGGCGAACCCCTTGAAGGACATTCCCATGCCCACGCCGTCCAAGTCCGCCAACGACGCCCTCGCCCTGGCCCCCGTGCTCAATGAGCCCCTCGAGGTGAGCGCCGGCGTCCTGCAGGGCGCCGCGGCCAACGACGCGGTCACCGGCGATCCCCTGGCCGGGGTCGCCCCCGCCGCCAAGCCCACCCTGCGCGAGCAGATCCGCAAGCATCCGATCCTGACCCTGGCCCTCGGCGGCCTGGTGATCGGCGGCATCGCCGCCATCGCCGGCCGCGGCGCCATCGTCCGCACCGCGCGGCCCATCCTGGTTCGCGCCGCCCGCCCGGCCCTGATCAAGGCCGCCGCCCGCCATCCCTTCAACACCGCCAGGCTCGCCGCGCGCTACCCCAAGGCCGCCGCGCGCATCGCCGCCGGCCTGCGCCGGGCCGGCTGACCCGTTGGGCGGCCGCGCTAGCGCGGCCGCCGTGCTTCCCCGCCCGTCCTGTCACGGAGCTGTGGGCGGAACGTCACGCTCCTGAAGCTTGGCCGTTAAGAAGCGCTGCTACCCCACCACGCCGGAACCGCAAAGGGCGGTCCCGACCGACTGGGGGCAACCATGAAACGTCATCTTCTCGCCGGCGCCGCGCTGGGCGTCATTCTCTTCGGCTGGACGAACGCCATGGCCGCCGAGGCCGCCGCCGATGCGGTGGAAACGGGCGCGGTGGAGGAGCTTGTCGTCTTTGGCCGCGGCGAGGCCCGGCAGGTCCAGACCGTCGATGGCTCGGATCTCCAGCTGGAGGTGGCCGGCGCCAGCCCGCTCAAGATGGTCGAGAAGCTGCCCAATGTGAACCTGCAGTCGGCCGACCCCTTCGGCGCCTATGAGTGGTCCTCGCGCATCTCCATCCGCGGCTTCGACCGCAACCGCCTGGGCTTCACCCTGGACGACGTGCCGCTGGGGGACATGACCTACGGCAACCACAACGGCCTGCACATCTCCCGCGCCATCGCCGGCGAGAACGTCGGCCAGGCGACCCTGGCCCAGGGCGCGGGCGCCCTGGGGGTCGCCTCGGTGAGCGACCTGGGGGGCTCGCTGCAATTCCGCTCCCGCGATCCCTCGGCCGAGTTCGCGGTCCTGGCCGCGGCCACCGCCGGCTCCAACGACACCTATCGCGGCTTCGTCCGCCTCGACAGCGGCGAGCTGGCCACCGGCGCGCGGGGCTATCTGAGCTACTCCTACAACACCGCCGGCAAGTGGAAGGGCGACGGCGAGCAGCGCCAGACCCAGGTCAACTTCAAGGCGGTCCAGCCGATCGGCGAAGGCTCCCTCACCGGCTGGGTCAACTGGTCGACCCGCCAGGAGAACGACTACCAGGACCTGTCCCTGGAGATGATCAGCCGCCTGGGCCTGAGCTGGGACAACTTCGCCCCCAACTATGCCGGCGCCATCCAGGTGGCCGAGATCGGCAACAACCGCGGCGACACGGGGGTCACCCCGAGGTTCCCCGCCTACGGGACCGTCTATCCGGGCAAGATCGTCAGCCCCGACGACGCCTATTACGACGCCTCGGGCCTGCGCGACGACCTGATCGGCGCCGTGACCCTGGACATGCCGATCACCGAGGCCCTGCGGGTCAAGGCCACCGCCTACGGCCACACCAACGAGGGCCAGGGCCTGTGGGTCACGCCCTACGTCCCCTCGCCCAACTATGGCGTCGCCGGGGCCACCACCAATGACTCGCCGCTCTCGATCCGCACCACCGAGTACGACATCAACCGTCGCGGCCTGGTGGCCGGCGCCACCCTGACCCTCGGCGCCCACGAGATCGAGGGTGGCTTCTGGTACGAGGACAACGACTTCACCCAGGCCCGGCGCTTCTACGCCCTGAACCGCGCCTCGTTCTCGCGGGACATGCTGGAGATGCAGTCGGGCGCCTTCCGCACCGACTGGGAGTACGATTTCAAGACCACCACCCGGAAGTTCTACCTCTCCGACACCTGGTCGATCAGCGACGCCCTGGCGGTGAACTTCGGCTTCAAGTCGCTGTCGGTGGAGAACGAGGCCACCACCGTGGTGGGCGCCAACAAGACCGGGACGATCAAGGCCGAGGAGAACTTCCTGCCGCAGATCGGCGTCCGCTACGACCTGACCCCCGACAGCCAGGTCTTCCTCGGCTATTCGGAGAACATGCGGGCCTTCGCCAGCTCGGGCACGTCGGGCCCGTTCTCCACCACCCAGGCCGGCTTCAACGCCATCAAGGACAAGCTGAAGCCGGAGCTGTCGCAGACCTTCGAGGCCGGCTGGCGCTACAAGACCCCGGACTTCCAGGGGGTGATCGCCCTCTACCACGTGCAGTTCAAGAACCGGCTGTTCGGGGTAGCCGTGGGCTCGGGCATCCAGGGCAACCCGGCGGTGCTGTCCAATGTCGGCGGGGTCACGGCCAAGGGCTTCGAGGCCGCCGGGGACTGGAACTTCGCCCCCGACTGGTCGCTGTTCGCCTCCTACGCCTACAACGACTCGACCTATGACGAGGACACCCGCGACGGCAACGGCGTCATCGTCGCCCGCACCGCCGGCAAGACCACGGTGGACACGCCGGAGAACCTCTTCAAGGCCGAGCTGAACTACGACAACGGATCGCTGTTCGGGAAGTTCGGCCTGTCCTATCTGAGCGAGCGCTTCTTCACCTACGAGAACGACCGCGGCGTTCCCTCCCAGACCCTGGCCGAACTGACCCTGGGCTACCGGTTCTCCGGCTCCCCGATGCTGGAGGGCCTGGAGCTGCAGCTCAACGTCAGCAACCTGTTCGACGAGGCCTATATCTCCACCATCGACTCCAACGGCTTCGCCATCCGCGGCGACAGCCAGACCCTGCTCGCCGGCGCGCCGCGGCAGGTCTTCGTCACGGTCCGCAAGACCTTCTAGTCTATCCCCGAACTGGAGCCGGGCCGCCGCGCCCGGCTCCTCTTTTCGAACTCCGGGAGCGCCCCATGACCCTGCGACGCCTGCTGATCGCGGCCTTCGCCCTGGCGCTCGCCGCCGCCGGCCCCGCCCTGGCCAGGGATCCCGATCGCCGCCTGGTCCTGGTGACCGTGGACGGGCTGAGCTGGCAGGAGGTGTTCCGCGGCGCCGATCCGGTCCGCGCCGCCGACAAGACCTTCGTCGAGAATCCGGCCGCCCTGAAGGCGCGGTTCGTCGAGGTTCCAGACCGCCCCCGCGCCCTGACCCCCTTCCTGCACGACGTGGTGGCCCGGCAGGGCGTCCTGCTCGGGGACCGCGACCACGGGGGCTGCGCGGCGGTGACCAACGACATGTGGTTCTCCTATCCCGGCTACAACGAGATCCTCACCGGCCGGCCCGACCCGGCCATCACCTCCAACGAGCACGGCCTCAACAGGAACCTCACCGTCCTGGAGTGGCTGAACGGGCGTCCCGAATTCCGCGGCAAGGTCCGCGCCGTGGCGTCCTGGAACGTCTTCGACGACATCCTGGCGGCCGCCCGCAGCAAGCTGCCGGTCAACGCCGGCTGGGCGACCCCGGCCTCGCGCACGCCCATGGAGGCGACCCTGGCCCGCCTGCAGGCCCAGACCCCGCGCCGCTGGGCCGGGGTGCGGTTCGACCTCTTCACCCACGGCTACGCCCTGGAGACCCTGAAGCACGACAAGCCCCGGGTGCTGTTCGTCTCCTACGGCGAGACCGACGACTTCGCCCATGAGGGCCTCTACGACCAGACCCTGATCGCCGCCCGCCGCACCGACGACTTCCTCGGCGAGCTCTGGGCCGCCCTGCAGGCCGACCCGGCCTATGCCGGCAAGACCACCCTGATCGTCACCACCGACCACGGCCGCGGGACCGACGAGCGCACGATCGCCTGGAAGAGCCACGGCAAGCCCGCCTGGCCCGGTTCCGACCAAACCTGGATCGCCGCCATCGGCCCCGGCATCGCGCCCCAGACGGCCCCGTCCAAGGCCTGCGCGGGCGCCAACCAGGTGGCCGCCACGGGGCTCCAGGCGCTCGGCCTGGACTGGAAAGCCTTCGACCCCGCGGCCGGCCCGCCCCTGCCGATCTTCAAGGCCGGGGGCAGGGTGTCGCAGCCTTGAATCTTCATCCGAAGTTAAGGCCGCAGGGCGGATTCTGGCGGGGCTGAACCGCGCTCCGGAGTGACCCCTTGCGTAACCTCGTCGCCGCCGTCGAGCGGATCGATCCGCTGACCGTCTGCGGCCGCGTCGCGGCAGTGAACGGCCTGCTGATCGAGGCCCGTGGCGGGCTGACGCGGCTGTCGGTGGGAGCTCGGGCCGAGATCGAGCGCCGGGCCGACAAACCCCTGCAGGCCGAGGTCGTGGGCTTCCGCGAGACCCGCGCCCTGCTGATGCCCTTCGGCCCCGTCGAGGGCGTGGCCCCGGGGGCCGAGATCCGCATCGATCCCATGGGTTCGGCTGTGCGCCCCACCCGCGCCTGGCTCGGCCGGGTCATCGACGCCTTCGGCGAGCCCATCGACGGCCTCGGACCCCTGCCCCAGGGCCCCGTCGGCTATCCCCTGCGCGCCGCCCCCCCCGCCGCCCATGCGCGGGGCCGGGTGGGCGAGCGGCTGGACCTCGGGGTCCGGTCCATGAACGTCTTCACCACCTGCTGCCGCGGCCAGCGCCTGGGCGTGTTCGCCGGCTCCGGCGTCGGCAAGTCGGTGCTGCTCTCCATGCTGGCCAAGGAGGCCGACTGCGACGCCGTCGTGGTGGGGCTGATCGGCGAGCGGGGCCGTGAGGTCCGCGAATTCATCGAGGAGACCCTGGGCGAGGAGGGCCTCAAGCGCGCCATCGTCGTGGTGGCCACCTCCGACGAGCCGGCCCTCAAGCGCCGCCAGGCCGCCTATATGACCCTGGCCATCGCCGAGTTCCTCCGCGACCAGGATCTCGAGGTCCTGTGCATGATGGACAGCGTCACCCGCTTCGCCATGGCCCAGCGCGAGATCGGCCTGGCCGCCGGCGAGCCCCCCACCACCAAGGGCTACACCCCCACCGTCTTCACCGAGCTGCCCAAGCTGCTGGAGCGGGCCGGGCCCGGGCCGGTGCGTCCGGACGGCACCACGGCGGGGCCGATCACCGGCATCTTCACCGTGCTGGTGGACGGTGACGACCACAACGAGCCCATCGCCGACGCCGTGCGCGGCATCCTCGACGGCCACATCGTCATGGAGCGCGCCATCGCCGAGCGCGGCCGCTTCCCGGCCATCAACGTGCTGAAGTCCATCAGCCGCACCATGCCCGGCTGCCAGCTGCCGCACGAACGGCAGATCGTCACCAACGCCCGCCAGACGCTGTCGGCCTACGCCAACATGGAGGAGCTGATCCGCATCGGCGCCTACCGCACCGGCGCCGACCCCGCGGTCGACCGGGCCATCGCGCTCAATCCGCAACTGGAAGCCTTCCTTGGCCAGGACAAGGACGAGGCCACGAGCCTCGACGAAAGCTTCGACCTCCTGGCGCAGATATTGATGGGTGAAGCCGCGTGAGTTGGGCCGACAGTCTGATCAAGCTTTCGACCTACGAGGTCGAGATCCTGCAAAAGCGCCTGGGCGAGATCTCCGACCGGCGGATGGCCGCGGAGATGAAACTGGTCATGCTGGAGGCCGAGGGGGAGGCGGAGTCCCTGCGGGCCCGCGCCGACGCCGAGAACGGCTGGTACCAGGTGGGATTCCTGGAGGGGCTGCGCATGCGCAAGGCCGCCGTTCACGAGGAGATCAAGCTGATCGCCGTCGAGGAGGCCGGAGCCCGCGACGCCCTGTCGCTGGCCTTCGAGGAGCAGAAGAAATACGAGCTGGTGGCCGAGGGCATCGCGCTGACCCGCCGCAAGGAGGTCGCCCGCCAGGAGACCGCCGCCCTCGACGAACTGGGCCTGAGGCGCGCGGCGGGCGCCCGATGAGCCCCGGGCTTCACCGGCGCGCCTTCGTCGGTTCGGCCCTGGCGCTCGGCGCCTGCAACCGCCGGGCCGACGCCCAGCCTGCCCCCATCAGCCTGCCGCCCCTGAAGTCCGTCGCCCGCTTCCCGGTGGGCGCCTGCATCCAGGCGGTTCACCTGCAGGATCCCGAACTGGCCCGCCTGGTGGTGGAGCAGGTGTCCCAGCTCACGCCGGAGTGGGAGATGAAGATGGAGTACATCTGCCAGCCGGACGGCTCCTTCCGCTTCGACGGCCCAGACCAGATCGCCGCCTTCGCCAGGACGCACGGCCTGCGCCTCTTCGGCCATACCCTGGTCTGGTACGACCAGCCGCCGGGGGCCTTCGCCAATCTCGACGAGAGCCGGGTGCGGTTCGCCGACGCCTATCGCAACTACATCCTCGCCGTGGTGGGCCGCTATCGCGGCCAGGCCGTGGGCTGGGACGTGGTCAACGAGACCGTCGAGGACGATGGCGGCGGCATCCGCGACAGCCTCTGGGCCCGGAAGCTCGGCAAGCTCGAACACATCGTCCTGGCCTTCCAGCACGCCCGGGAAGCCGACCCCGACGCTGTGCTGTTCCTCAACGACTTCTTCCTCGAGACCCATCCCGAAAAGCGCCGGGCCTTCCTGAAGTTGGCCGAGACCCTGCTGAAGGCGGGCGCCCCGCTGGGGGGCCTGGGCACCCAGACCCACCTGGCCGCCGGCGACCAGAAGGGGCTGATCAAGGCGGCCATCGCCGACCTCGCCTCCCTGGGCCTGCCGATCCACATCTCGGAGATGGACGTCTCCCTGCAGGAGGGTGGCAGCCGCGCCGATCGCCTGACCCGCCAGGCCGACCTCTACCGCGAGGCCGCCGAGGCCTATTCCGCCCTGCCGGCCCGCCAGCAGTTCGCCTTCACCATGTGGGGGCTGCGCGACCGGGAGTCGTGGCGCAAGCGGGAGGACGCGTCGGACGCGCCCCTGTTGTTCGACGTGAATGGCCGTCCGAAGGCCGCCGCGGCGGCCTGGGTGCAGGGGTTGGGCTGACCTACCGCTGAGGCGGGGGCGGCGGGGCCCGGACGGAATGCTCGGCGTCCGTCGCCTGGCGGATGGCGTGCAGGTCGTCGCTGAGGCGGAACAGAGCCACGTAGAGCTCGCAGAACGAACGCCACAGCAGCACCAGGGCGCCCACCACCAGGAAGCCGCCCACCAGCACGCTGAGGGCCAGCAGCACCCCCATGAACAGCTCCTCGCGCAGGGCGACCCCCACCGCGGTGCCGATGAAGCCGAAGGCGATCAGGGCGATGACCCCCAGGCCCGCCCAGTAGATCAGGTGGATGACCTGGTTGGTCATCAGCCGCTCGAACGTCAGCAGATCCCAGAACAGGCTCGCGCCGACGCCGCGCCGGGTGTTGGGTTTGGATGGCCGCATGCGATGTCCAAGCTCGGAGCCGACAATCGCCCCGTGGGCGAAACCGCTACCAGTCGAAATGCGCCTCGGCAACGGCCCACGCGTAGGACGGCGCCTCGCGGGCCGGTTTCAGCCCTAGATGGTCCCGACGGTCTTCAGGCGGGCCTTGGGATGGACCTCGTTCTGGCTCATCACCGGGGTCTGGCCGCGGAAGCGTTCGATGATCGAGCGGACATAGGGGCGGACCTGCGGGCTGGTGAGCAGCACCGGTGAGTCGCCGTTGAGCGCCGCCCGCTCGAAGGCGTCGCGCACGCCGCGGATGAAGTCCTGCAGGCGCGAGGGCGCGAGCGACAGCTGCTTGTCGTCGCCATTGCCCATGAGGGCGTCGGCGAAGGCGTTCTCCCACTCGGCCGACATGGTGATGATCGGCAGGGCGCCGTCCTCGCCGCGGTGGGCGAAGGAGAGCTGGCGGGCCAGGCGGCCGCGGACCTGTTCCACCAGCAGGGTGATGGACTGGGTGTGGGGCGCGGCCTCGCCGATGCCCTCCAGGATCGAGGGCAGGTCGCGGATGGAGACCCGCTCCCGCAGCAGGGCCTGCAGCACCCGCTGGATGGTGGTGGCCGAGACCACCTGGGGCACCAGGTCGTCCACCAGCTTCTTCTGGTCGGGACCCAGGTCCTTGAGCATCTTCTGCAGCTCCGCGTAGGAGAGCAGGTCGGGCATGTTTTCCTTCAGGATCTCGGTCAGGTGGGTGGTGAGCACCGTGGCCGGATCGACGATGGTGTAGCCGCGGAAGGTGGCTTCCTCCCGCAGGCTGTCGTCCACCCAGGTGGCCGGCAGACCGAAGGCCGGCTCGCGGATGTGCTCGCCGGGCAGCTCCACCTGGCCGCCGCGCGGGTCCATGGCCATCAGCGACCCCAGCCGCACCTCGCCGCCCCCGGCCTCCATCTCCTTGATGCGGATCATGTAGCCCTGGGAGGGCAGGCGCATGTTGTCGAGGATGCGCACCGCCGGCATGACGAAGCCGTAGTCGGTGGCCAGCGTCCGGCGCAGGGCCTTGATCTGGTCGGTGAGGCGGCGGCCCTCCAGGTCGTTGATCAGGGGCAGCAGGCCGTAGCCCAGCTCGATCTTGATCTCGTCGATGGCCAGGGTCTGGCTGATCGGCTCTTCCTGCTCCTCGGCGGTGGGGGCCGAGACGGTGAGCGCGTTCTGCTCGGGCGCCTCGGGCTTGGCGTGACCGCGCCGCCAGGCCAGGCCGCCGGCCGCCAGGGAGACGATGGCGAAGGGGATGACCGGCATGCCCGGGATCAGGGCCACGACCCCGGCGGTGGCCGAGACCATGCCCAGCGCCACGGGGTTCATCGCCAGCTGGGTCACCAGGGCCTTGTCGGCCGAGCCGTCGACCCCGGCCTTGGACACCAGGAAGCCCGCGGCGATGGAGATGATCAGGGCCGGCAGCTGGCTGACCAGGCCGTCGCCGATGGTCATGATGGTGTAGGTGGCCGCCGCCTGGGCGATCGGCACGTGGTGCTGGATCACCCCGATCAGGATGCCGCCGATGACGTTGATGGCCACGATGATCAGGCCGGCCACGGCGTCGCCGCGCACGAACTTCGAGGCGCCGTCCATGGCCCCGAAGAAGGTGCTCTCCTGCTCCAGCTCCTTGCGGCGCTTCTTGGCGACGTCCTCGTCGATCAGGCCCGCCGACAGGTCGGCGTCGATGGCCATCTGCTTGCCGGGCATGGAGTCCAGGGTGAAGCGGGCCGCCACCTCGGCGATCCGCCCCGAACCCTTGGTGATGACGACGAAGTTCACGATCACCAGGATGGCGAAGACGATCAGGCCGATGGCGAAACTGCCGCCGGTCATCAACTGGCCGAAGGCCCCGATCACCTTGCCCGCGCCGTGCGCGCCTTCGTGGCCGTGGCCGAGGATCAGGCGCGTGGAGGCGACGTTCAGCGCCAGGCGGAACAGGGTGGTGACCAGCAGCACGGTCGGGAAGGCGGTGAACTCCAGCGGCCGGGTGATCAGCAGCGAGGTCATCAGGATGAGGACCGCGCTGGTCACCGAGATGGCCAGCAGCCCGTCCAGCACGAAGGCCGGAATGGGCAGGATCAGCAGGACGATGACCCCGATGACCCCCATGGCCAGGGCCACCTCGCCACGCGCGATCCAGCTCCACATCTCTCCGGGAGAGGGGCGGTTCGTGCCGTAGCCTGCGGGGACGTCAGCCATGGAAGAGGTCCGAAGCGTCCGTCCCCCGAGTGGGGGGACGGACCGGGAAAACGAGGATCAGGCGATCAGGCGGCGTTGGCGCCCATGCCCTGGGGCGCTGGCACCGAGACGCCGGCCTCGGTGTATTCCTTCAGCTTGTTGCGCAGCGTCCGGATCGAGATGCCCAGGATGTTGGCCGCGTGGGTGCGGTTGCCCAGGCAGTGTTCCAGGGTGTCGATGATCAGCTGCTGCTCCATGGTGGCCACGGTCTGGCCCACGAAGGCCCGGGTGGCCGATTCCGCGGCGGTGGCCGCGGCGTAGGCGGCGCGCGAGCCGGGGTCGGGGGCGGCCAGGGGCTGGCCGTCGGGCAGGCGGATGGCGGCCTCGTCGATCTCGGGTCCCACGGCCAGCAGCACCGCGCGGTGCATGGCGTTCTCCAGCTCGCGGACGTTGCCCGGCCAGCGGTGGGCGGCCAGGCGGCGCTTGGCTTCCCCCGACAGCGGGCGCTCGGCCACGCCATTGGCGGCGGCGTATTTCTTGACGAAGAATTCGGCCAGGGCGACCACGTCGCCGGGCCGCTCGCGCAGGGCCGGCAGGCGCAGGTTCACGACGTTGAGGCGATAGAGCAGGTCCTCGCGGAAGGTCTGGTCCTTCACCGCCTGGACCAGGTCGCGGTTGGAGGTGGCCAGGATGCGGATGTCCACCTTGACCGGCTTGGAGCCGCCCACCCGGTCGATCTCGCGTTCCTGGATGGCCCGCAGCAGCTTGGCCTGCAGGCGGACGTCCATCTCGCTGATCTCGTCCAGCAGCAGGGTGCCGCCGTTGGCTTCCTCGAACTTGCCGATCCGCCGGGCCACCGCGCCGGTGAAGGCGCCCTTCTCGTGGCCGAACAGCTCGCTCTCCAGCAGGTTCTCCGGAATGGCGGCGCAGTTGACCGAGATGAAGGGCTTGCTGGCGCGGCGCGACTTCTGGTGCACGTAGCGGGCGATGACTTCCTTACCCGAGCCGCTCTCCCCGGTGATCAGGATGGAGGCTTCCGAGCCCGCCACCTGGTCGGCCAGGGCGATCACCGACTGCATGGCCGCGTCGCGGACCACCATGGGCTTGTTGTCGTCGGAGACCGCGGCCAGCACCGCGGCGATCATCTCCGCCTCGGGGGGCAGGGGGATGAACTCCTTGGCGCCCGCGCGGATGGCGTCGCCGGCCCTCTTGGGATCGGCGTCGACACCGCAGGCCACCACCGGCACCCGGATCCGCTCGGCCTCGTTGGCCGCGATCAGGGCGGCGATGTCGAGGTCGTAGTCCACCAGCAGCAGGTCGGCGCCCTGGCCGGCCCGCAGGGCGTGGGTGGCCGCCGCGATGGTCTCCACGTGGCTCACCTTGGCGCCCGCCGACATCGCCATCTTCACGGCGGTGGACAGTTGTCCGTTCAGTTTTCCGACGACCAGAAGCCGCATGCTCAAATCTCCTCAGACACCCGCCGCCATCAGGCCGCGGTGTCGCCGTCCTTGATGATTTCCGTCATGGTCACGCCCAGGCGTTCGTCGACGATGACGACCTCGCCCCGGGCGACCAGGCGGTTGTTGACGTAGATGTCGATGGCCTCGCCCACCTTGCGGTCGAGCTCCAGCACGCTGCCGGAACTGAGCTGCAGCAGCTGGGCCACCGACATGGTGGCGCGGCCCAACACCGCGGAGATGGACACCGGGACGTCGAAGACCGGAGCCAGGTCGCTGGCGGTCTTGTCCTCCATGTCCATGGACATGTCGGCGAGGGGATCGCCGGCGGCGAATTCGTCGAGTTCGAGTCCGTTCTCGGCCATGGGGATCAGCCTTCACTTCCAGGAATAAGGGGTTCTGCGTGCAGGCCCTCGGCGGCGAGCGCCGCATCGAGGACGGCGGCCACGCGGTCTGCGGCGGCGGCGGGGTCGTAGGCGGCCGAGCCGTCGCCGAAGTCGAGGGTGAAGGCGGCCAGGCCGAAGCCGTCGGCCGGCTTGATATGGATGGCCCCGGCATAGCCGATGCCCTGGGCCACCTCGGCCAGCAGCGGCTCCAGCGCCGCGGCCAGGTCGGGGGCGGCGGCCACCACCAGGCGGGGGGCGGCCTCGATCTCGCGGGCCAGGGACTCGAAGGCCGCCTGGATCGGGGCCTCGGGGAAGCGCATCAGGGCCGCGTCGGCGATGGCCTTGGCGCAGGCCAGCGCCAGGTGGGCCGAGCCCAGCCGGTGGTCATGGGCGACTTCGGCCAGGGTCGGCAGGGCGGCGCGGGCGGCGTCGGCGATCTGGGCCAGGGCCTGGGCCTGCAGGGCGGCCATCGAGGCCAGGCCCCGGCTCTCGCCCTCGGCCAGGGCCGCCTGGCGCACGGCCTCGACCTCCTCGACGCTGTAGGCGCGCTTGGGCCGGGGCGCGGCGAAGGCCACGTCCCCGGAGCTGTCGAACACCGTGTCGAAGCCGAACTTTTCGTGGGGGATGGGATCGGACATCAGTAGATCAGCTCATCATCGGTGCCGGAGCCGGCCAGCATGATCTCGCCCTTGGCGGCGAGGTCCTTGGCGACCTGGACCATGGCCATCTGGGCCTGATCGACGTCGCGCAGGCGCACCGGACCCATGTTCTCCATGTCCTCGCGCATGATCTTGGCGGCGCGCTCGGACATGTTGGAGAAGAACATTTCCCGCAGGGAGTCCGACGAGCCCTTGAGCGCCAGGCCCAGCTGGTTCTTCTCCACGGCCCGCAGCAGGGTCTGGACCCCGCCGGGATCGAGCTTGGAGAGGTCCTCGAAGACGAACATCAGGGCCCGGATGCGCTCGGCGCTCTCGCGGTTGCGTTCCTCCAGGGCCGCGATGAAGCGCGCCTCGGTCTGGCGGTCGAAGGCGTTGAAGATGTCGGCCATCATCTCGTGGCTGTCGCGCTTGGAGGTGCGCGCCAGGTTGGACATGAACTCGGTCCGCAGGGTCTGCTCGATCTTGTCGAGGATCTCGCGCTGCACCGGCTCCATGCGCAGCATGCGGGTGACGCACTCCAGGGCGAAGTCCTCGGGCAGGGCGGCCAGCACGCGTGCGGCGTGGTCGGACTTCACCTTGGACAGCACCACGGCGACGGTCTGGGGGTATTCGTTCTTCAGATAGTTGGCGAGCACCGCCTCGTTCACGTTGCCCAGCTTGTCCCACATGGTGCGACCCGCCGGACCGCGGATCTCCTCCATGAGGGTGTCGACCTTCTCCGGCGGCAGGAAGGCCGCCAGCAGGCGCTGGGTCTGCTCGAAGGAGCCCATGATCGCGCCGGCGCCGGACATGCCGGAGATGAAGTCCACCAGCAGCTGCTCGACCACCGAGGCCGCCACGTTGCCGAGGCCGGCCATGGCCTGGGAGATCTCCTTGATCTCCTCGTCGTCCAGCTGCTGCCAGATGGTGCCGTGGTCCTCGCCGAGCGCCAGCAGGATGACGGCAGCCTTCTCCGGCCCGCTGAGGCGGGCGACGTCGGTGATCGCCTTGCCTTTGGAGCCGACGGCCATCAGGTGGTCTCATGCAGCCAGGTTCGCAGCAGCGACACCGACTCTTCTGGGTGGCTGTCGACGAACTCGGCGACGCGCTTGACGGAGGAGGCCTTCACCTGGCCCTCGATGCGGGCGATGTCGATCCGCGACTCCAGTTCGTTGCCGGGGCCGGGCAGGGCGAGCGGCTGGCCGGTGTTGGGGTCCACCGCCACCTGCATGGGCTGGCCGTCGGCGGTGGTGATGATGCGGGTCATCTGCGGGGCGCTGGCCATGGTCAGGGCCGGCAGGCCGCCGCCGCCCCCACCCCCGCCGCCACCGCCGCCGCGCAGCATCGGGCGGACCACGAAGAACATCATGGCCAGCGCCACGATGGCCATGATGCCCAGCTCGACGGCGCGCATGATGTCGTTCTTGTCGAAGCCCATCAGCGGGTTGGCGGCCGTGGTGCCGTCGGCGTCCACCGGGGCGGGGAAGCGGACATTGACCACGGTGACCTGGTCGCCGCGGGTCTGGTCGTAGCCGACCGCCGTGCGCACCAGCTGCTCGATGCGCTGCATCTCCTGGGCGCTGCGCGGGGTGTAGGCGCCGGGCTTGCCGTCCTTGCCGGGGGCGGTGATCCCGTCCACGGCCACGGCCACCGAGACCCGCTTCAGCTGGCCGGGCTCCTTCACCTCGGTGCGGGTGGTCTTGGAGATCTCGTAGTTGGTGGTGGATTCGGTGCTGCCGCTGTTGGAGACGCTGTTGTCGCCCTCCGAGCCCGTGCCGCCGGGGATGTTGTTGGCCGCCGAGGCCTGGCCGTTGGAGCTCGGGGCGTTTTCCTTGGCGGTCTGTTCCGTGGTCGATTCCGAGCGGATCACCTGGCCGTCCGGATCGAACCTCTCCTCGGCGATGGTGACGCGCGACAGGTCGAGGTCGGCGGTGACGTTGACGCGGGTCTTGCCCGGACCGACCACGCCCTCCACCAGGGACTTGATGGTCTTGGCGATGCGGGCCTCGACGTCGCTCTTGCGGCCGTCGGCGGCCATGGCGTCGCCGGCCTCGCCGCCCGACAGGGTCTTGGCGTGCTGGTCCACCACGGTGACGCGGTCGGGCTTCAGGTTGGGGACGGCGCCGGCCACCAGGTTCTGCATGGCGCGCACCTGGTCGGCGCCGGGCTCGCGCCCGCCGACCCCGATGCTCACCGAGGCGGAGGGCTGCTCGGCCTCTTCCTCGAACAGTTCGCGCTTGGGCAGCACCAGGTGGACGCGGGCCGAGGTGATGCCGTCCAGGGCCTGGATGGTGCGGGCCAGTTCGCCTTCCAGGGCGCGCTGGCGGTTGAGCTGCTGGACGAAGTCGGTCTGGCCCATGGCGGCGCCGCCGTCGAAGATCTCGTAGCCCACCGAGCCGGAGGTCGGCAGGCCCTTGGAGGAGAGCATCAGGCGCGTGGCGCCCACCTGGTCGCGGTCCACCAGGATGGTGGAGCCGTCGCCCTTGACCTCGTACTTCACATTGCCCTGGTCGAGGGCCGCGGTGATGGAGCCGGCTTCCTTGAGATCAAGGTTCGAATACAGCAGGGCCTTGGGCTGGCCGAGGTTCATGCTCAGCGCGACGGCGGCGGCCACCACCCCGATGCCGATGCCCAGCATGGCGGCGAGACGTCCGATACCGAACCGTTGCAAGGCGGCGACGAAACTGTTCAACGCGAGGCCGCCCCTGTTTCCAAACAGGCGGGCTCTCACAGACTGCGCCCGCCGCTAGGCAGGATTTACCCAGTGCTTGGTAAACGCCGCGTTTACATCTGGCGGCCGCTCAACTCAGATCGGGGACTCGATGTCGCACCTCGAACCCCTTGCCGGGTCGGGAATCAACCGCCCCAGGGGATGATCGGGCCCCAGGGGATCAACGCGCCCCACAGGCCCAACACCACGGAATAGGCGGCGTAGAGCAACACCGTGAAGGTGAAGCCCGCCTTGCGCAGCTGGCTCCAGCTGTCGACCCGGCGCCCGCCGCGCCAGACCATGGGCGCCATGAACAGGGTGGCGGCGGTCAGGAAGGCGGCCACCAGGGCGCAGGCCGAGGCGATCACCAGGGCGCCGCCGGGCCAGCTGTACATGACGTTGGCGATGTCGCCGGTCTTGGACGCCCAGGCCATGAACAGCAGGCTGGCGGTCAACCACAGGGCCGCCTGGGTGTTCTGGATCAGGCCGGCGAGGCTCTGGATCGAGGTCTCGCGGAACTCGCGGCGGTTGCGCAGCAGGATCCCGCCCAGGGTGGCCGCCGCGGCCAGCAGGCTCAGGCCCGAGAGGATCAGCAGGGCGCTGGGCCGGTACCAGAAGCCGGCGCGTTCGAAGGTCGTCGCGCCGTTGGCGGGGATCATCCGCACCGCCCTGCCGCCGTCGAGGTCGAAGCTCAGCCGCTCGCCGCCGGTGCTGGCGACGAACTGGCCGCTCGCCGGATCGCCGACCGGAACCCAGCTGCGGGTGGGGCCGCTCAGCCCGGCCGAGGTGACCAGCCGGCCGTCGTCGGTGACCCGCACCGAAGCCCCGCTGATCAGGCGTCCCACGAAGGACTCCAGGCCGTAATAGGCCCGGCGGGTCCCCAGATAGTAGCCCTGATAGATGTCGCGGCTCTGGGCCAGGGCCGGGACGCCCTTGCGGGGGAAGGGCTGGGCCGGGGCGTAGAACTGGGCCACCACCCGATCAGGCAGGCGCTCGGCCAGGTCGGAGCCGGTGTCGGTGTTGGTGCTGATGAACACCCCGAGCTTCAGGTCGGGGACCACCACCATGTTGGACATGAAGGACAGGGTCGCGCCGGCGTGTCCGAAGCCCCGGTGACCGCCGGGCAGGTCATAGGCGATGAAGCCGTGGCGCCAGCCGTTGATCCCCGGCGCGGTCCGGCGCAGCGGGGTGTTGAAGGCCTGGGCCGTGCGGGGGCCGTAGATCGCCGCCCCGTCGAGGGTCCCGCCGTTCAGCAGCATCTGCATGTAGCGCGCCATGTCGCCGGCGGTGGAGGAGGCCGATCCGGCCGGGGCGACATGGCCGATCAGCTCGTAGGGCCGCGCGCCGTAGCCGGTGGCGGTCCAGCGGTAGCCCTGGGAGACGTCGCGCTGCAGCGCCTGGGGCATGACCCCCGGCAGCAGCGGGCTGGCGGGACGGATCTCGCGGAAGGTGGTGTGGTTCATCGACAGCGGCAGGAGGATCTCCTCCTCGATCAGCCGCTCGAAGGGCTTGCCGGCGACATAGGACACCGCCTCGCCGGCCAGGGCCGCGCCATAGTTGGAGTAGCTGGCGAACTGCCCGGGCGCATGCACCCGGCGCGGGCGCTCCTGGCGCAGGTAGCTGCCGAGCGGCCGTTCACGGGCCGGGTTCTTCTCGAACAACTGGCCCAGGGCGCGGTCCTCGAAGCCCGCGGAATGATCCAGCAGGTTGCGCACCCGGATCGGGGTGCGGAAGCCCTGGTCGCGGATCTGCAGCTGTTCGGGCAGGTAGAGGTTGATCGGCTGGTTCAGGCGGATGCGGTCGGCCTCCACCTCCTTCATCAGGGCGATCCAGGTGAAGGTCTTGGAGATCGAGCCGATGCGGAACAGGGTCGTGTCGGGATCGACCTTGCGGGCCGGCGTCAGGCTGGCGAAGCCGTAGCCCTTCTTCAGCACCACCTGGCCGTTCTGGATCACCGCGACCGTGACGCCGGCGATGTGCTCGCGGTCCATGGCGTCCTTCACCACCCCGTCGACATAGGCCTCCAGCTCCGCCGGCGGCAGGCTCTCGCCGCTCGTCAGCCGCGCGCCGGACGGGGCGAGCGGCAGGGCGGGGGCGATGGGAGTCAGGCTGGGGGTCGCCGGGGTCGTGGGCTTGGCCACGATGCGGGTGGCGGGGCGGACGGCGGGCTTGGCCGGGGTGCGCAGCGCCTCGTAGGGAACCGGGCCTTGAGGGTTGGCCGTCGCGGCGGGGGCGGCCGTGTCCTGAGCGGCGGCCGGGGCGGCCAGGAGCAGGAGGAACGCGGCGGCGGCTTTGGCGACGAAATTCATAGGGGGATCGGCTTCGGGTGAGGGGCTGGCGTCCCCTTGTAGAGCCCCGGGCGCGGTCTTCAACCCGGCGCCGGGCGGCAAATGGGGACAGGTTGTCACCCTTTGGGCGGCGGTCCCTGCGGGAAGGGGTAGAGGGGCAGCATCGGGCGCAGTTGCGGGCCGATCCAGACCTGGGGTTCGGAGGGCGGGGTCATGCCCTCCTTCTTCTCCCGCGCCGCCACGCAGGCCTGGATTCCGCGTCCCAGGCTGGGAAAGTCCTGGGCGCCGGGAGTCGACTGCAGGAAGCACTCGTCGAAGAAGGGATACTTGTTGGCCTCGCCGCAGCCGAAGGAGGTCCGGTCGGGCCGCGCGGCGGTCAGGATCATGCGGTTGGGCTGGGCCAGCTCGGGGATGAAGACGCCGGAGAAGCAGGCCGAGATCACCACGACGGTCGGCCGCTGGCCGCAGGTGCGGTCCAGGATCGCGCCCAGCAGGGGCGGCGGCAGGATGCTCTGGTCCACCAGCACCCCCTGGGGCGCCCCGTGCGAGGAGAAATAGACCAGGCAGCCGCCCTGGGCCTTGGGGGTCAGCTGGGCCAGGGCCTCATAGATGGCCCGCGGCTCGGACTTGCCCGGCTTGATGTCCTTGTAGCGCTCCGGCCGCACCGAGAACTGGCGCAGGTTGGCCTTGTCAAAGCCGATCCGCTCCAGCTCCTGGGAGACGTCCCGGCGGGCGTTGTCGAAGGCCTCGGAGGGGCCGCCGGAATGGGCGTGCCAGTCGCCGGCCACCACGACGGCGGCCCAGTCGGCGAAGGGGCCTGCCGCGGCGAGCGCCGGGGTCGTCCAGCCCAGCAGCAGGACGGTGAGGACGCCGAGGAAGCTTCGGCGCGCGCTCATCCTACTTCTTGTAGTTCTGGAAGGGGGTGGGGACCGCGGTGCCCGTGGCCTTGGCCACCAGCCGCCCGTCGGCGTCGTAGAGCTCGCCCTCGGTGAAGGCGATGGTCCGCCCCCACTTGGCCACCCGGCCGATGGCCTTCAGGGTTCCGGGCAGGGCGGGCCGGTAGAAGGTGGTCTTCATCTCGGCGGTGGGGGCGACGTGGGTCATGCCCGAGGCCACCATGCAGGCCGTCGACATGGCCTCGTCCAGCATGGCGCAGAGATAGCCGCCCTGAATCTGCTTCATCGGGTTGAGCAGCAGTTCGGCCTTGGCCTCGAAGGCGACCTCCACCGACTTCTCGGCCTGGCTGACCGCCACCATGCGGAAGCCCAGGGTCTGGGATCCGGTGGGCTGGTTCTTGGAGCGCAGGAAGCGCGCCAGGATCGCCTCGTCGGTCAGGGCCTCGGGCTCCGGGGCTGCGACGTCGGTCATGGGTCAGGCGCTCACTTCTTGCGGAATTGGTCCAGGGAGACGACGTTGGCGGCCTCGGGATCGACATCGCCCTCGGCGGCGGGCGCGGCCGCCTTGTCGCTGGCGGGCGCGGCGGCCTCGCCGGGCGCGGGCGTGCTCTCGAAGGACAGCAGGAACTGGACGCTGGGATCGTAGAACCGCGTCACCGCCGCGTAGGGCACCGACAGCCGCTTGGGCTGGCCGCCGAACTTCAGGGTGACGGAGAAGAAGGTCTCCCCCGGGGCCAGGTCCCAGTACTGGTGCTGCAGGACGATGGTCATCTCGTCGGGGTACTTGCCCAGCAGGTCGGCGGGGCCGGAGACGCCGGGCGCCTCGCTCTTGAAGGTGATGTAGAAATGGTGCGCGCCCGGCAGGCCGTCGGGAGCCGCGGCGCGCTTCAGGGCGGCCTTGACCACACCCCGAAGCGCTTCCTGAGCCATCGCCTCGTAGTGCATCTGGTCTTGGGCCGGCGGGTCCTGGGCCATGGAGTCTCCGAGGGGCGCTATTCAACTGGCCGAAGGGTAACGCCTCCCGCCGTCCGCGCAAGGCGCAGGCGAGTCAAAACCCACGATGGGGCGTCGGCGCCACGGCCTTGGCGCTCGGGGCGGAACTGCTTATTCGGGTTCCGACCGGGGGACGCCTTCACCGCACATGCTGTTTGCCTCGCCAACCTTCCTGTTCGTCTTCCTGCCCCTGTGCCTGGCGGCCTATTTCGCCGGGCCCTCGGTCAAGGCCAAGAACGCGATCCTGCTGACCGCCTCCCTGGTCTTCTACGGCTGGGGCGAGCCGGTCTACGTCCTGCTCATGGCGGGCATGACCCTGGTGAACTACGCCGCGGCCCTGGCCATCGACGCCCGCGACGGGGCGGCGCGCCAGCGGGCCCTGGCCCTGGCCGTGGCCCTCAATCTCGGCGCTCTGGCGGTGTTCAAGTACGCCGGCTTCATCGCCCTGACCCTGGGCCTTCCGGTCCCGAGGATTCCCCTGCCGCTGGGAATCTCCTTCTTCACCTTCCATTGCCTGTCCTACCTGATCGACACCTACCGGCGGCGGTTCCCCGCCAATCGCGACGTCACCCAGGTGGCGCTCTACATCGCCCTGTTCCCGCAGCTGATCGCCGGACCCATCGTCCGCTACAAGACCATCGCCAAGCGCCTGGCGGTGCGTCGCCACAGCCTGGGCCGCGCCTCGGCGGGGATGCGGATCTTCATCATCGGCCTGGCCCAGAAGCTGCTGATCGCCGATCCCATCGCCCCCCTGGCCGACGCGGTGTTCGATCACGCCAAGGCGCCGGGCCTGATCGAGGCCTGGCTGGGGGCGGGCGCCTACGCCCTGCAGATCTATTTCGACTTCGCCGGCTACTCGACCATGGCCATCGGCCTGGGGGTGATCTTCGGCTTCACCCTGCCCCGCAACTTCGCGATCCCCTACGCCTCGGCCTCCATCACCGAGTTCTGGCGGCGCTGGCACATCAGCCTGTCCACCTGGTTCCGCGACTATCTCTACATCCCGCTGGGGGGAAATCGGGGGCCGGCCTGGAAGACCTGGCGCAACCTGATCGTGGTCTTCCTGCTCTGCGGCCTCTGGCACGGGGCGGCCTGGACCTTCGTGCTCTGGGGCGCCTGGCACGGCGTCTTCCTGGTGCTGGAGCGGGCGGGGCTGGGACGGCTCTTGTCGCGCCTGCCGCGCCCGATCGGCTGGGCCTATGCGCTCGCCGCCGTCACCCTGGGCTGGGTGCTGTTCCGCAGCCCGGACATGGGCCGTGTCCTCGACCTCTGGACCGGCATGGCCGGCCTGCGCGGACCTGGCGGCCTGCAGGCGGCGACCCACGCGGCCCTGCAGCCCCTGCACCTGTGGCTGCTGCCCCTGGCCGGCGCCCTGGCGGTGTTCGGCCTGCCCGGGGGCCTGCGGCGGCTGCGCGGCCTGGCCTGGGCCGACACCGCCGTCATCGTGCTGCTGCTGGCGCTCTGCCTGCTGAAGGTCGCCTGGGGCGCCTACAGCCCCTTCCTCTATTTCCGGTTCTGAGGGGAGGGACGCCATGCCGCTCATGACCCGCTCCCGCCGACCGCTGATCCTGGCGGTCCTGGCCGCGCTGATCGCCCCGGTGATCGCCCTGCCCCTGGTCCCCTACCGGACGGTGTCCCTGCAGGAGAACCGCCGCCTGGCGCCCGCCCCGGCCCTGCCGCGCACGGCCGGGCAATGGCGCACCCTGCCGCGCGCCCTCGACGCCTGGCTGGCCGACCATTTCGGCTTCCGCGATCCGATGATGCGGACCGCCGCCAAGCTGCAGCGCCGCCTGGGCGGGGAGGGGGCCGCGGCGGCCGCCGTCACGGGCCGGCAGGGGCAGATGTTCCTGGTCGACGGCCTGCTGCGCTCCACCGGCCAGGAGATCGATCCGGCCCGGGCCGCCGACTACGCCGCCTTCGTCTGCGAGGCCAAGGCCAGGCTGGCCGGGGCGACCGTGGTGGCCAGTCTCGCCCCCTCGCCGGCCGAGATCGAGCCGGACCTGGCCCCCGACTGGGCGGGACCCGCGAAATCCCCCACCGAGTACGACCTGGTCCTCCAGGGCCTGGCCCGCTGCGGCGTCGCCACCGTCGACCTTCGCCCGGTGCTGCGGGCGGCGCGCGCCGACGGTCAGGTCTACCGGCGGCTCGATAGCCACTGGAGCCTCCGCGGCTCCCTGGTGGGCTACAACCGGATCGTCGAGGCCATGGGCCAGCCCGGTTGGCGGATCGATCCCAAGGCGCTCTCCTGGACGACCGTCCCGCTCGACAATGGCGACCTGCCGCGCCTGGCCGGCCAGGCGCCGGGGCTCGAGCAGGTGGAGATCCACGACCGCACCGGCCTGCCGCCCGGCGCCGGCCGCGCCCTGCTGCCGGGGCTGGAGGCCCGGGCGGCCCAGCCCTTCGTGGTGGACACCGGCAAGCCCGGCCCCACCGTGCTGATCGTCGGCGACAGCTTCACCGCCGATCCCATGCCGCCCTATTTCGCGCCCTTCGTGGGCAAGGTGGCCTGGATCCACGAGGACCGCTGCGCCTTCGACTGGCGGGTGGTGGGGCAGGTGCGGCCCGACTACGTGCTCTTCCTGCCGGCCGCGCGCGAAGCCGTCTGCGCCGGGGCGAGGCCCGCGCACTTCAACTGATCTTGGGGAGGAAAGGTGGAGGGCTTCTGTTGCAAGGCGCCCTCCGGGCCCCGCCTAGCGCTGCTAAGACGCTAGGAGTTTAGGTCGAAATCTATCGGGTCGCTTACGCGGCCAAACGGACTTCTTCAGCGAAGTTATCGTTCGCATTTAGATTAAGGCCCGAAACGGTGGGCCAAGCCGGAAGAAAGCAACACCTTTAGACGTCTGTCGATGCTGATCGGCCCCGCACTTGCCCGCGATAACCGGGGGAAGATTTGGTGGAGCCGCCGGGAATCGCACCCGGGTCCAGTCCGCTTATTATGTGCGCGTTTATCCTCATAGTCGGGCCGAAACCCGACAGGACACATATAGGCGCGATGGGTTCACATTTGAAGAACCGATCGAAAAAAGCCGCCCTTCGCCGCTCACGATGCGCCAACGGCGCGGCGGTTTCGTGGATCGCCGCGGTTTCTGCGCCAGCGGGTTAGGGGCCCGGCGCGGCGGTTGGCTAGGCTTGCGCCCATCGCTGTTCCGCTCTCGAGGTCCCTCCCATGCATCCGCTGCTCTACGCCGCCCGTCCCCTGGTGATGGACTTTCTGGCCACCATCGTCTTCCTGATCCTGGTGGCCCTGAAGGTCGATCCGGCGCTCGCCGCCGGGGTGGCCATCGCCATCGGGGTGGGGCAGGTGGCGGCGCTCAAGCTCACCGGCCGGCCGGTGGCGCCCCTGCAGTGGCTGGGCCTGGGCCTGGTCCTGGTGTTCGGCACGGCCAGCCTGCTGACCCACGACATCCGCTTCCTGATGGTCAAGCCGACGGTGATCTACCTGCTGATCGGCGGCGCCATGCTCCAGCGCGGCTGGATGCTCCGCTATATGCCCCCCATCGCCACGGGCCACGCCGAGGATGTGATGGTGGCGTTCGGCTATGTCTGGGCGGGGCTGATGTTCCTCAGCGCCGTGGCCAACGCGGTGGTGGCCATCGCCTTCACCGACCACTGGGTGGCCTTCATGGCGATCTTCCCGATGGCCTCGAAGATCGCGCTGTTCGCGGTCCAGTACCTGACCACCCGCGCCGTCGTCCGCCGCCGCATCCTGCTGACCCGCGCCGCGCCGGAGGCGGCGGTCGCCTGATCCTTCAGGCGGTGGCGCGGCCGGCGGCGGCCTTGGCCAGGAGGTCCCCGATCAGGGTCTCCTTGTAGCGCTTGAGCAGGGCGAAGGAGCGTTCCACCTGATCCCGGTCGCCGGTGACCAGCAACTCCATGGCCAGGCCGCGCATGGCGGCCATGTGCAGGCCGACCATGGCCTCGATGGCCTCGCGGTCCTCGACGCCGATCTCCTGGGCCAGGGTCCACATGCGCTCGCGGCGGTTCTGCTCGATGCTGTTGAACATGTCGGGCAGCTTGGCGGCCAGCACCTGGTCGGAGCGGGCGGCCATCATGATCTCCAGCTTGGCCATGGCCGGCGCCTGGGTCAGCATCCGCCAGGTCAGGTCGGTCCGCGACATGAAGTAGGCCAGCTTGTCGTCGTCGTCGTTCAGGGCCGGCGGCTGGCTGGAGCGCTCATCGGCGCCCGAGGCGTAGGCCACCACGGCCAGCATCAGATCCACCTTGGACGGGAACTGGTGCAGCATGCCGCCGCGGCTCACCCCGGCGGCCTCGGCGATCGTCGAGAGGGTGGTGGCCGAATAGCCCAGGCGGTTGAGGCAATCGACGGCGGCGTCGATCAGCCGGGCGCGCATGCTGGCGGTGCGCTCGGCCTGGCTGCGCCGGACCTCCGTCGCGGTGACCGCCTTGTCCGTCATGATCGGTGAGTTCCTAACCTGTCGCCAGTCTGGCGGCGTTCCGCAGCGACAGGCAAGCGCGCGGAAAAGGACGCCGGCGCGGGATGCGCGCCGGCGTCAGTGCCCAGACGATCTCTCTGACCGTTTGGGAGGACCTCTGTGATGGGTGAAACTTCGCGCCCGATATCGGAGCGCGACGCCTGCGCGAACCCGCGCAGACGCCGGCGCCGAAGGTGAGCCATGACGCCCGCGACATCCTTGCGGAGCCGCCGGCGTCGAGCCGTCTGAATGTCAAATTCATCCACGTCAAAACTAACCAGCGCAGCTCGACCCATAATTGGCCCGAGATGCAAATATTTCAAAATCTATCAATAAAAACAAAGATATACTGGCGATGAATGGATCGCCTGCCGTTTCCAAATCCCCGTCTGGGCCAGACCTTCTCCAGGCCCCGAGGGGCTTGGCCGGTCGGCCGCGTTTCGTGCAGGGAAATGACCACCCCGAGCAGGCGGCGTCAACAAACAAACCGACCAAACGGTCTGTTTTTCACGAACCTGTGTCAGGCCTAGAAGCGTTCCGCCCCGCGGGTGATGGACAACACCCCCGTGCGCGACAGCTCCACCAGGCCCAGGGGCCGCATCAGGTCGACGAACTTGTCGATCTTCGAAGAGGCGCCGGTCAGCTCGAAGATGAAGCTGTCGATGGTGGTGTCCAGCACCTTGGCGCGGAAGATGTCGGCGATGCGCAGGGCCTCGACCCGGTCGCCGCCGGAGCCCTTCACCTTCACCAGGGCCAGCTCGCGCTCCAGGCCGTTGGGGTCGCGGGTGATGTCCTGCACGTGGCGGGTGGCCACCATCTTCTCGAGCTGGGCCTCGATCTGGGCCAGGACGTGGGGCGTGCCGCGGGTGACGATGGTGACGCGGCTGGTGTGCGCCCGGCGGTCGGTCTCGGCCACCGTCAGGCTCTCGATATTGTAGCCCCGGGCCGCGAACAGCCCCACCAGCCGGTGCAGAACGCCGGGCTCGTTGTCCACCAGGATGGCGAAGGTCGCCAGGCTCTCGGCCTCTTCCGAGGGCGTCAGGTCATAGACGGAGGCGGGCTGGGTGTCGGACATGCGGGGTCTCGCGGAAAGCTTCGGCAACGACCTCTCACATGCGCGCGGACGGGGCAACCTCGCCTGCGTCCTTCGCGCCACAGGGAGAGGCCGGTGGGCAATTCTCGGTTGCTCGGCTGAAATGCCGGTGTTATCCGCCGCGCCCCGAAAGGAACGCCGCCATGACCTGTATGGTCCTAACCTATTCGTCCGCCAGTTCGCAGCCCGGCCAAAAGGCCGAGCGCGATCTTGCGCGCGTCTGGGAGGGAGCTTCGGTCTAGGTCGATCTGATCTGGAACGTACGAAGGAACCCCTCCCGGCCCGGCCGGGAGGGGTTCCTTGTTTCAGAGGCGCGCTTTCCGAAACCGGACCCGGGAGGGGATGGGAAATAGGAAAGGGGAACCCCATGAGCGGGTTCGAAGTGATCGAGAGCAAGAACGGCCTGATCAAGGCCTGGACCCGGGGGGTTCCGATCGAGAAGTCCGCCCTCAAGCAGCTGCGCAATGTCGCCGGCCTGCCCTTCATCCACAGCCATGTCGCGGTCATGCCCGACGTGCACTGGGGCATGGGGGCCACGGTCGGCTCGGTGATCGCCACCTCCGGCGCCATCATCCCGGCGGCGGTCGGGGTCGACATCGGCTGCGGCATGATGGCTGTGCGAACCTCCATCCGCGCCGAGCACCTGCCCGACAATCTGGCGGGAATCCGCTCAGCCATCGAGGCCGCCGTGCCGCACGGGCGGACCGACAACGGCGGGCGCAACGACAAGGGCGCGCACGCCGACGAGCCGCCGGCCATCGCAATCGCCAAGTGGGCGGAACTGGAGGCTGGCTACCAGGCGGTCGTGGACCACCACGCCAAGGCGGCGCACCCGCGCGGCCTGGGTCACCTCGGCACGCTGGGAACCGGCAACCACTTCATCGAGCTCTGCCTCGACGAGGCGGGCGACGTCTGGGTCATGCTGCACTCCGGCTCTCGGGGTGTCGGCAACCGGTTCGGAGCCTACTTCATCGAGCGGGCCAAGGCCGACATGCGGCGTTGGTTCATCAACCTGCCGGACGCCGACCTGGCCTACTTCCCGGAAGGGTCGGAAGGCTTCGTCGACTACATCCGGGCGGTCAGCTGGGCGCAGAAGTACGCCAAGGCCAACCGCGAGGTGATGATCGCGCGCGTGCTGGAGGTGCTCCGGGAAACCTTCCCGGATCTGGCGACGACGGAGGAGGCGGTGAACTGCCACCACAACTACGTCACCAGCGAGCGGCACTTCGGCAAGCAGGTCTTCGTGACCCGCAAGGGCGCGGTGAAGGCGGGTGAAGGCGACCTCGGCATCATCCCCGGCTCCATGGGCGCCCGGTCGTTCATCGTGCGGGGGAAGGGGAACCGGGACTCGTTCTGCACCTGCTCGCACGGCGCCGGCCGGGCCATGAGCCGGACCGAAGCCAAGCGCCGGTTCACGGTGGACGACCACATCGCGGCGACCCACGGTGTCGAGTGCCGGAAGGACTCCGAGGTGATCGACGAAACGCCGATGGCCTACAAGGACATCGACGCGGTCATGGCGGCGCAAGCCGACCTGGTGGAGATCGTCCACACGCTCCGGCAGGTGGTGTGCGTGAAGGGATGAGACGGGCGGGCGAGGCTATCGGCTTCGCCCGCCTTACCACCCGGGGCCTGAACAGGCCGAAAATCGCTGGCCTTCCCCTGGGGCGATGTCGGACAACCCAGCTTAACAACAAGCACGGGAGGCCTCGGGCCATGGCGATTTCACTCTACGACGTCAGTGTCACCTCGTTCCTGCAGTCGCTGAACGGCGTCGCGGGCTTCCTGGATCGCGGGCTGTCCCACTTCACCGACAACAATGTCGATCCCAACAGCATCGTCGACATCCGCCTGTTCCCGGACATGCTGCCCTTCTGGTTCCAGATCTCCTCGGTGGTCCATCACTCGATCGACGCCATCGAGGGCGTGCGGGCCGGGACCTTCTCGCCGGGCGGGGCCGCGCCGCCGTTGAGCTACGCCGACCTGCAGAAGCTGGTGGCCGACGCCCAGGCCGCCCTGAAGGCCCTGGATCCCGCCGAGATCAACGGCTTCGAGGGCAAGGACATGGCCTTCGTCATGGGCTCCATGCGGATGCCCTTCACCGCCGAGGGCTTCCTGATGTCCTTCTCCCTGCCCAACCTGCATTTCCACGCCACCACCGCCTACGACATCCTGCGCATGCAGGGCGTGCCGCTCGGCAAGCGCGACTATCTGGGCGGCCTGCGTCTGAAGGCCTAGTCGGGGTCGCCGCCGCTCTGCAGGCCGGACCGGGCGAAGGCCAGCTGGTGGTCCAGGGTCTTGATCCGGGCCAGCAGGGCCTCGCGCTCCGCCATCCAGGGCCAGCGCCCGTCGGCCCGGGTGCGGGGCAGGGTGTCCTTCAGGAAGGCCAGCATGGCGGCGCGGCGGGCCCCCGCGTCGGGCGCCGCGCCCGCCGCCGCGATGGCCTCGCGATAGAGCGCTTCCAGCCGGTCGAGGGAGTCCTCCAGGCTGGCGGTCTCGCGGAGCTGCAGGCTGACGGCCCGGGCCTCGCTCGCCTCATAGCGGCCGATCTCGGCGGTGATGCTCTCGACCGTGACCCGCCCGGTCAGGCTGCGCAGGCCGAAGTTCAGGTCGCGCAGGCGCGGCAGGTTCTCCGGCGTCACCAGGCCGGCCAGCCCGCGCGCGTCGCAGACCACCACGGCGCAGCCGGCGCACAGAGCCTCCAGAGCCATGCGCGCGGTGGCGAAGACGATGTCGTAGCCGACCAGCTCCTCCTCCGGCGCGGCCACCACCCGGTCGGCCCCCAGGCCGAGGATGTCGAGCTTGATCCCGGCCTTGGCGCAGGCGGCGCGCAGGATCGGGATCTGGGCCTTGTTCTTGGTGAAGGCCAGGGCCAGGGTCGGGCGCTTGGGCAGCGGCCTCGGCCGCGGCGGGATGCGGGTCAGGTCCACGGCGTTGAGCAGGATCTCGACCCGGGCCGGATCGATGGCTTCCATCTGCACAAGCCTGTCGCGAACGGCCTCGTCCACCGCCAGGTAGCGATGGATCTGCGGGAAGCGCGGCGGGCGCTCCTGCCAGAAGGGCCAGGCGTGGGTCATCGAAACCAGGGGCGCGTCCGGGAAGTGGAGGATGGCCTCGGCGGTCTGGACATAGTGGTGGCCGTGGATCACGTCGGGGGCCTCGGCCATCTGCGCCAGGTCGGAGATCACCGCGACGCCGCGGGCGTGCAGCTCCTGCGCCAGGGGCCCGAGATGCGGCGAATAGACGATCGGCCGATGGCCCCGGCGCTGGAACCCGATGGCCAGGTCACGCACCACGCTCTCGGTGCCGCCCCGGCCGTCCAGCCAGACATTGGTGATCAGGATCTTCAACGGCGCGGCGCTCATGACGTCACCGCGGCGAGCGCCATGACGACGGGCTCCACATGGCGCCAGCGCAGCACCGTGCCGTAGAGACCCGACGCCACCCGCGCCTCGCCGTACTGTTCGTACAGTGGGGTCTGTCCGGGGCTCGGGACAAGCTCGCCCAAGGGCCGCAGGTCATGCAGGGTCTCGTGCGCCAGCAAGGCCTCGCCGCCGTGGGCCCGCACCTCGGCGACATCGCCGCCGATCTCGGGGAAGGCCGCCGCCAGGGCGAGCTTGCGCGCCACCTCGGACTGGGAGAGGTCAAGCCGCAGCCGTTCCGCACCGGGCTGCGGAGTGACCATCGAAGGCGGCACCACCGGATAGTCCAGCACCTCGATGGGCCGGCCCGAGCGCGCCGCGGCTCTGCGGACCGCCACCTCGACGGTGAGCCGCCACAGGTCGTGGACCACGTTGTAGAGCTGCCAGGAGTCGGTCACCACCCGGCCCACGCCGCGCGCCGCGAAGCTCTCGGCCAGTTCGTCGGCCAGGGACAGGAACGGCGCGGGGTCGCCGGCCAGGATCCAGCCATAGACCTCACGGTCGAGGTGGCGGCCGAACACCTCGGCCGGCGTGGCGCCGAGCTCGTGGGCCAGGTCGCGGCTGGCCTGGACCCGGCTGCGCGACGTCCCGCTACGGGAGCCGGAGGTGAGGATGAAGACGGCGGGGCCGGTCTGCTCAATCCATTTCATCAACCGCAGCTCATGACCCGGATGGGAGATGGCCAGGGCGGTCGGGCGCGCGAAGGTGTCGCCCGTCGGGGTACTCAAGACGCAGATCTCACTGATGGGCGCGCCACGGGGGAGTCTGGCCGCACACCTCCTCCTAGTGCTTAAGCCTCTAAATAACAAAGGTTTTTGGGATTTCAATCTGACGGTCAAGCTAGTCCGGAAACGGCGGTCGCATCGCGACGCCACACCCGCCTTGCCCTGGCGGTCCAGGTCGTCATGCTAGGCCCATGCACGCAGACCGGGCCCGCATCGCCGCCAACCTCGCGGCCTTCCCGCGCATCGCCCTGGAGACAGGCGCGCGCCGGCGGGCCGCCGTGGCCATCGTGCTGTCGTCCCAGGACGGCGAGCTCACCTACCTGCTGACCCGCCGGGCGCTGACCATGCGCCGCGGGGCCGGCAACTACGCCCTGCCGGGCGGCAACCTGGAGCCTGGCGAGGACGCGGTCACCGCCGCCATCCGCGAGACCTCCGAGGAGCTGGGGGTCGCCATCACGCCCTCCGAGGCGCTGGGGATGCTGGACGACTTCGAGACCCTGGGCGGTCACGTGGTGACGCCGGTGGTGTTCTGGAGCGACGAGACCCTGAGCCTCAATCCCGATCCCACCGAGGTGGACCGCGCCTGGTTCGAGCCCGTCGAGCGCCTGAACCATCCCGACGCGCCGATGAGCGAGGCCCATCCCGACGGCGGCGAGCCGATCCTGCGGATGTTCGCCGACGACAACTGGATCAACCCGCCCACCGCCGCCTGGCTCTATCAATTCCGCGAGGTCGGCCTGCACGGCCGGCTCATCCGCGTGAGCCGGATCGGCCAGCCGGAGTGGACGGCGCGCTAGCTGGCCCTAGACCCTGACCGTTTCAGATGGACGCATCTGAAACGGCAAGAAGGGTCTAGATTCAAAGTATTAGAGCACGTCGGGCGGCGGAACCGGTATCCACTTCCGCCTGACGTGCTCTAGAGTAGCCGGTATAGGATTTTCAGAGCGGCGAGAGACCGCACAGGAGAGGGAGCCAATGGCCGCCAAGACATTTCCCGTGGAAGCGGGGCACATCCTCATGTTCGCCCGATCGGTCGGCGACGATAACCGCGTCTATTCCGACGCCGACTACGCCAAGACCACCGAGGCCGGCGGCATTATCGCGCCCCCGACCTTCGCCCAGGCCAGCGCCCAGTTCGATCCCGACTACGGCCTGCGGCCCAAGATCGGCCAGCCCTGGTTCGGCTCCGGCAAGAACCCCACCGGCATCACCCGCGCGCCGGGCGGCGGCGGGGGAGGGGGCGGCGGCGGCCTGCATGCCGAACAGCACTTCGAATACCACCGTCCCTTGAGGGCCGGCGACGTGCTCACCGCCACGACGACCCCGGGCAAGACCTGGGAGAAGGAAGGCAAGCGTTCGGGCAAGCTGGTCTTCTCCGAGAGCGTCACCGAATACCGCGATCAGAAGGGCGAACTGGTGATCACCGCGCGCGGCGTCGGTGTCCGCACCGAACGTCCCGTCGAGCAGAAGTAGGGAGGCTGTCATGGCGCTCAGCGCGAAATCACTGAAGGTGGGCGACGCCCACACCGCCCGCCTGGTGGAAGACCTCAAGCGGACCCAGATCGTCCAGTACGCCGGCGCGTCCGGCGACTACAACCCGCTGCACACCGACGAGATCTTCACCACCCAGGTGGCCGGCTACCCGTCGGTCTTCGCCCACGGCATGCTGACCATGGGCATGACCGGCAAGATGCTCACCGACTATGTCGGCGACGCCCGCCTCACCAAGTACGGGGTGCGCTTCACCAGCCAGGTCTGGCCGGGCGACACCCTGGACGCCACGGCGACCCTGAAGGCGATCACCGAGAAGGACGGCGTCAAGCTTGCCGAGTTCGACGTCAAGACGGTCAACCAGGCCGGCGTCGAGGTGCTCAGCGGCTACGCCGAGGCCCGGGTCGACGACTAACGAAAGGGGCGGAGGCCGGCTGCCGGTCTCCGCCGCCTGTTACACCAGCCCCTTGCCCTCGTCGTCGATGACCGTGCCCAGGTCGCTGCCGTCGTCGGCCAGGATCATCTCGTTGTGGGCCTTGCCCGAGGGGATCATGGGGAAGCAGTTCTCTTCCTTGGTGACCCGGCAGTCGAACAGCACCGGCTTGTTCACCGAGATCATCTCCAGGATCTTGTCGTCCAGCTCGGCCGGCGTCTCGGCGCGGATGCCGACCCCGCCGAAGGCCTCGGCCATCTTCACGAAGTCGGGCAGGCTGGCCGAATAGGAGTGGCTGTAGCGCTCCCCGTGCAGCAGCTGCTGCCACTGGCGCACCATCCCCATCCACTCGTTGTTGAGGATGAAGATCTTGATCGGCAGCTCGTACTGAATGGCCGTGGCGATCTCCTGCATGGTCATCTGCACGCTGGCGTCGCCGGCGATGTCGATGACCAGCGAGTCCGGGTGGGCCATCTGCACGCCGACCGCGGCCGGCAGGCCGTAGCCCATGGTGCCGAGGCCGCCCGAGGTCATCCAGCGGTTGGGCTGCTCGAAGCGGTAGTACTGGGCCGCCCACATCTGGTGCTGGCCGACCTCGGTGGTGATGTAGGTGTCCCGGTCCTTGGTCAGCTCGTACAGCCGCTCCACGGCGTACTGCGGCTTGATCAGGGTGGCGTCCGGGGCGTAGCGGAAGCCCTGCCGGGCGCGCCAGGCGTCGATCTGGGTCCACCAGGCCTTCAGGGCCGCCTTGTCGGTGGACATCTTCCGCGCGGTCCAGACCGCGATCAGGTCCTCCAGCACCGAGCCGGCGTCGCCGACGATGCCGATGTCGGCCTTGACGTTCTTGGAGATCGAGGAGGCGTCGATGTCGATGTGGATCTTCTTCGACCCCGGCGAGAAGGCGTCCAGCCGGCCGGTGACCCGGTCGTCGAAGCGGGCGCCGACGCAGATCATCACGTCGCAGTCGTGCATGGCGTGGTTGGCCTCATAAGCCCCGTGCATGCCCAGCATCCCCAGCCACTGCGGGTCCGAGGCGGGGAAGGCGCCCAGGCCCATCAGGGTGGAGGTCACCGGCGCCCCGGTCAGCTTGGCGAAGTCGCGCAGCAGCTGGGCGGCCTTGGGGCCGGCGTTGATGACGCCGCCGCCGGTATAGAGGATCGGCTTGCGCGCCCCGGCGATCAGGGCCGCGGCCTCGGCGATCTTGCCGGCGTCGCCCTTGGTGCGGGGATTGTACTCGTGGTTGTGCTTGACCGCCTTGGGGCCCTGATAGGCGCCCTTGGAGAACTGCACGTCCTTGGGAATGTCGATGACCACCGGGCCCGGACGGCCGGAGGTGGCGATGTGGAAGGCCTCGTGCAGGATGCGCGGCAGCTCCTCCACCGACTTCACCAGATAGTTCTGCTTGGTGATCGACCGGGTGATGCCGACCGTGTCGCACTCTTGGAAGGCGTCGGTGCCGATCAGGTGGGTGGCGACCTGGCCGGTGATGACCACCATCGGAATGGAGTCCATCAGGGCGTCGACGATGCCGGTGACCGCATTGGTGGCGCCGGGGCCGGAGGTCACCAGGACCACGCCGCACTTGCCGGTGGAGCGGGCATAGCCCTCGGCGGCGTGGGTCGCCCCCTGCTCGTGGCGGACCAGGACGTGCTGCAGGCGCGGCTCGTCGAACAGGGCGTCATAGATCGGCAGCACCGCGCCGCCCGGATAGCCGAAGAGCACCTCGACCCCCTGGTCGATCAGGGCGCGGACGACGATCTCGGCGCCGGTCAGGGTTTCGATGTCGGCTTCGATGGTCTGGTGGGCGGTCATTTGGGTAGCGCCTAGTGTGGGGCAATAAAAAAGGCCCTCGAGGGGGCCTGGGCAAGCGACCTTGGTCAGGCTGACGTGATCGTCAGCCCGCGACAGGTCGCCGTACAAGTACAAGAATCTCGCGCACGAGCATTCTCCGAAACGAAGGTCCTTGCTGATGCCATGCCCCCGTCAGGCCGTCAAGCCGGGGTTGAGCGCAAGAAACTGCCTCCATTGTGCGTCCGGGTCGGTGGCGGTGATCCGCGGCCAGTCCGCCATCTGGCCCCGCAGCCAGGTGGATTGGCGCTTGGCGTAGCGGCGGGTCTCCTGCTGGGCGGCCGCCAGGGCCCGGGCCGGAGTCAGTTCGCCGCGCAGCTGGGCGGCCAGCTCGCGCACCCCGACGGCCTTCAGGATCGGCAGGGCGGGGTCGAGATCGCGCGCCATCAGCTGGCCCACCTCCTCCAGGGCGCCGGCCGCCAGCATGGCCTCCAGCCGCAGGTCGCAACGGTCGTAGAGCCAGCGCCGGTCGGGCTCCAGGGCCACGGCCGCGTAGGATCCCTTGGCCAGCGTCGGATCGGTCCTGTCCTGCCAGTCGGAGAGCGCGGTTCCGCTGGCGGCGAACACCTCCCAGGCGCGGACCAGGCGCTGGCGGTCGCCGGGACTGATCCGGGCGGCGGCGGCCGGATCGGCCTGGGCCAGCCGCGCGCGGAACCCGGCCTCGCCCAGGGCGTCATAGTCGGCGGCGGCCTGGTCGCGGACCTCCGGCGGGATGGCCGGGATCTCCGCCAGGCCATGGGTCAGGGCGCGGAAATAGAGGCCGGTGCCGCCCACCACCACCACCGGCCGTCCGCGCCCGACGATCTCGTTGATCTCCTGCGTCGCCGCCCGCAGCCAGCGGCCCACCGACCAGCCGTCGGCGGCGTCCACCGTGCCCACCAGATGATGCGGGACCCACGCCTCCTCCTCGCGGGAGGGGCGGGCGGTCACCACCCGCAGGTCGCGATAGATCTGCAGGGCGTCGGCGCCGACGATCTCGGCCCCGGTCTTCTGCGCCAAACGCAGGGCGAGCGCCGACTTGCCGCTTGCCGTGGGCCCGGCGATCAGCCAGATGCGGGGCTCCATGCAGCTCGCCCTTACCCTCGTCAGTCCCACGCCCGAAACGGCCCAGGCCGGTGTCGACCTCGTCAGCGCAGCGCTCGCAGGCGTACGCGCCCGCGTCAAGGAGCCCCGGCTCCTCGGTCCCGGCGCCTATGACCTGGCGCTGGAGGCCGAGGCCATCGCCCCGGTGCGGATCGCCGTCGCCAACGCCCTGGAGGGCCTGCCCGTCGACGCGGCCGTCCAGCACTGGAACGGCCGCCGCAAGCGCCTGCTGATCGCCGACATGGACTCCACCATCATCGGCTGCGAGTGCATCGACGAGCTGGCCGACTTCGCCGGGGTCAAGGACAGGGTCTCGGAGATCACCGAGCGCGCCATGCGCGGCGAGCTCGACTTCGAATCGGCCCTGCGCGAGCGCGTCGCCATGCTGAAGGGCCTGTCGGTGGACGTCCTGCAGCGCTGCTACGACGAACGGGTCGAGCTGAACCTCGGCGCGCGGACCCTGGTGCGCACCATGGCCGCCCATGGCGCGCGGGCCTTCCTGGTCTCTGGCGGCTTCTCGTTCTTCACCAGCCGGGTGGCGCAGGCCGCGGGCTTCCACGCCAACCGCGCCAACACCCTGGTCGAGGCCGACGGCGTCCTGACCGGCGAGGTGGGCCGCCCCATCCTCGGCCGCGAGGCCAAGCTGGCCGCCCTGCGCGAGGAGACCGCCGCCCTGGGGGTCACCCCCGCCGAGGCGCTCGCCGTCGGCGACGGCGCCAACGACCTGGCCATGATCAACGAGGCGGGCCTGGGCGTCGCCTACCGCGCCAAGCCCATCGTCGCCGCCGAGGCCGACGCCAAGGTCGACCACTTCGACCTCACCGCCCTGCTGCACTTCCAGGGCTACGCCATCCAGGACTTCGTTACAGACTGACGCGAGGCTTGATTTCGCGCCGCCCCGCCAACTGGGCTATGGCCGGGGCATGAGCCTGCCCCGCACCCCCAAGGCCGTCGTCTTCGACATGGACGGCCTGCTCTGCGACACCGAGGTCGTCTATCGCGACGCCATGATCGCCACGGCCGCCGAGCACGGTCACCACATGCCGCTCTCCCTGTTCAAAAGCATGATCGGCCTGCCGGGCCCCATGAGCGACCGTCAGGTGCTCAACCACTTCGGCGAGGACTTCCCCATCATTCACTTCAACAGCCGGGTGATGGAGCATGTCGACCGCGCCTGCGAGGAAGGCATCGCCCTGAAGGCCGGGGTGCTGGAGCTGCTGGACGCCCTGGACGCCCTGGGCCTGCCGCGCGCCATCGCCACCTCGTCGAGCCACCGCGCCGTGGAGGCCCACCTGGGCAAGTCCGGGATCATCCCGCGCTTCCACGCCGTCGTCGCCCGCGGCGACTACGTCAACGGCAAGCCCAACCCGGACCCCTTCCTCAAGGCCGCCGAGCGCCTGGAGATCGCACCCCATCTCTGCCTGGCCCTGGAGGACAGCCACAACGGCGTCCGCGCGGCGTCGGCGGCCGGCATGATGACCGTCATGGTCCCCGACCTGCTGGATCCCACGCAGGAGATGCACGCCCTCTGCGTCCGCATCGCCGCGGACCTGCACGAGGTCAGGGGTCTGCTGACCTAGTCGGCGGCGGTGTGGCCCTCGCCCAGCCGGCCTGGGCCCGTCGTCCGACATAGGAACCAAGGCCTCCGCTCGGGATTGCAGGGCGCGGAGGCGCATCATGAGCAAACCCTTCAGCCCACCCCCCGTCACCGGTTCAGGCCGGCGGGAGCTTCCGGCCTATGTCGCCAACGGCGTCATCGGACTGCGAGTCCGCGACATGCCGCTGGCCGCCGGCATGGCCTTGGTCAGCGGCTATACCGGCGAGCACTTTGAGCGCCAGATCGAGGCCGCCGCCGTCGCCCCCTATCCGATCGCCGCCGACCTCGCCCTGGACGGGGTCTGGCTGTCCGACGCCCCGCATCAGGTCGCCGATCTGGAACAGGCCTACGACTTCGCGTCTGGCGAGCTCACCAGCCGCTTCACCTTCGCCGCCTCGGGTCGCGTCGCCCGGGTGGAGGTGTTGACCTTCTGCAGCCGCGACGAGCCGACCCTGGTCTGCCAGGAAATCAGCCTCCTCGTCGACGGCGCCTGCGCGGTGGGTCTTCGCGCCGTCGTCGACGCCGGGGGATCGGACGGCCGCGCCCTGCGCCACCGGCGCGACACCCCAGGCGAGCCCGAGCCCGCCGTTGACGGCGCCCTGCTCTGGGAGTCGGCCGGCGGCTATTCCACCTGTGGCGTGGCCCTGGTCACCGAACTGCTGGGGGCCGGCGAACAGGCTCCGGCATTCCCTTCCCTTCGCGACCACCAGCTGGTCACCGAATACGGCTTTCGCGCGCGGGCCGGCCGCAAGGTCCGGCTGCGTCAGATCGCCAGCCTGATCCCCAAGGCCCTGCACCAGGTCCCCGACCAGCAGGCCGTCCGCCTGGCGGCCAAGGCGCGCAAGGATGGCTTCGAGGCCCTGCGCACCCGCAACCGCGCGATCTGGGACGAACTCTGGAAGGGCCGCATCCGGCTGGTGGGGGCGAGCGCGCGTTGGCAGGCGCTCGCGGACGCGGCCTTCTTCTACCTGAACACCTCGGTGCATTCGTCGTCGCCGGCCTCGACCTCGATCTTCGGTTTGGCGACCTGGCACGACTATCACTACTATTTCGGCCATGTGATGTGGGACATCGAGGCCTTCGCGGTTCCGCCCCTCTCGGTGCTGCAGCCGGAGGCGGCCGAGGCCCTGCTGGACTACCGTTTCAGGCATCTTGAGGGGGCCCGCCGCAACGCCCGGGTCTTCGGCCGGCGCGGACTGCAGTTCCCCTGGGAGAGCGGGCCGGGCAGCGGCGAGGAGACCGCGCCCCTGCCGGGGACGGCGGCCTGGCACGAGGACCACGTCTCCCTCGACGTCGCCCGCGCCTTCTCCTTCCACGCCGACGCCACCGGGGACGCGGCGTTCCTGCGCAACAAGGTATGGCCGGTATTGTCCGGCGTGGCCGAGTGGCTCACCAGCCGGGTGACCGGGACCCGAACGGGCTACGACATCGCCGCCTCCATGGGTATCGCCGAGCGCGAGCAGCCGGTGAACAACGCGGCCTTCACCAACATGGGCGCGGTGGTGGTGCTGACCGCCGCCACGGCCCTGGCCGAGCGCCTGGGCCGCGCCGCCGATCCGACATGGATCAGGATCGCCGACGGGCTGGCCATCCCCACCCGCGGCAAGGCCATCGTCTCTCACGACGCCTATCGCAGCAACGAGGAGAAGGGGGCGACCCCGGACCCGTTGATGGGCCTCTTCCCGTTCGGCTATCCGGCCGGCAGGGCCACCGAACAGGCGACCCTGAAACTCTATCTGGAACTCGCCCAGGACTATGTCGGCAGTCCGATGCTCTCGGCCCTCTACGGGATCTGGGCGGCGCAGGCCGGGGACCGGGCCCTGTCCCTGAAGCTGCTGGAGGACGGCTATGGCCGGTTCTGCGTCGGCCGGTTCCTGCAGACCCTGGAATACCGCCCCGACGTCTTCCCCGAGCAGCCGCAGGCCGGACCCTTCTTCGCCAATATCGGGGGCTTCCTGACGGGCCTGCTGTTCGGCTTCCCGGGTCTGAGGGTCGGTCCCGGCGCGCCGGAGACCTGGGCTGAGCGCCCGGTGGTCCTGCCGGAAGGGTGGCGCGCCATCGAGGTGGATCGCCTTTGGATCAGGGGGCGGCCCTACCGACTGGTAGCCCGTCAGGGGGCGGAGCGCGCGGAGCTGATGGCGCGCGACTGAGGCCGCCGTGGCTCGGAGGCGCTTGACGTCGCCTATATAATTCCATATTTCTCGAAATATAGAATCAACCACTCGGAGCCAGCCATGAAGCGCCTTCACATCCACGTCGGTGTCGCCGATCTCGACCAGTCGATCGGCTTCTATTCGACCCTGTTCAATACCGCGCCCAGCGTCGTCGAGAGCGACTACGCCAAGTGGATGCTGGAGGACCCGCGGGTGAACTTCGCCATCTCGGCCCGCCAGCGCGCGCCGGGGATCGACCACCTGGGCATCCAGGTCGACAGCCGCGCCGAGCTGGACGAACTGTCGGGCCGGCTGAAGGCGGCCGGCGAGACCACCCTGGATCAGGAGGCCGCCACCTGCTGCTACGCCAAGTCCGACAAGGCCTGGGTCAACGACCCGGCCGGGGTGCGCTGGGAGACCTTCTTCACCTTCGGCGGCGCCACCAGCTACGGCGAGGACGAGCAGCCCTCGGCGGCCAAGCCGGCGGCCCAGGCCTGCGGGGTATCGGCCGCGTCCTGCTGCTGATCAGTCGGACCCGGCCGTCAGGTCGGGGAAGGCGATCGGCTCGGCGGGCTGGCCCTCATCGGTGGCGAGGGCCAGCCGCCACCAGCCGACATCGCGCCAGGCGCCCAGCTTGAACCCCACCTCGCGATAGACGCCGATAGGGGTGAACCCCATGGCCTCGTGCAGGGCCACGCTGCCGGCGTTGGGCAGGGCGATGCCGGCGAAGGCCGACCGGAACCCCTGTCGCTTCAGGATCGGGATCAGGGCGCCGTACAGCGCCTGGCCCACCCCGGAGCGATGGGCCGAGGCCGCGACATAGACCGTGACGTCGCAGGACCAGCGATAGGCGGCCCGCTCGCGGTGGGCGCCGGCATAGGCGTATCCCACCACCTCGCCGCCGCGCACGGCGGTCAGCCACGGATGGGTGGCCAGGGTCTTGGCGACCCGGCCGGCCATCACCTCCGGCGACGGCGGCTCGGTCTCGAAGGAGATCGCCGTGTCGGTGACGATCGGCGCGTAGATCGCGGCGAAGGCGCCGGCGTCCGCCGGCTGCGCGACCCGGATTCCGACAACCTCCGCCATGGGCCCCTACCGCGCGTTGGGGCCGCGTTCGAAGTACTTGAAGAAGGCGCTGTCGGGGGAGAGCACCATCGTCGTGTCGCCCTGGCCCAGCGAGGCCTCATAGGCCTGCATCGACCGGTAGAAGGCCGCGAAGCCGGGATCGCGCCCGAAGCTCTGGGCGAAGATCCGGGTGCGCTGGGCGTCGCCCTGGCCTCGGGTGGTCTCGGCCTCCTCGGTGGCGGTGGCCAGCGTGATGGCCACTTCCTTGTCGGCGCCGGCGATGATCTCGCGCTTCTTCTGCTCGCCCTCGGCGCGCCGCTGGGCGGCCTCCTGCTGGCGGCTGGTCTGCATGCGGCGGTAGACGGCCGCCTGGTTGGCGGCCGGCAGGTCGGCGCGCTTGATCCGCACGTCGATGATCTGGATGCCCAGGCGCGAGGAATTGGCGCGCTTGGCCACGTCCACCTTGGTCTGGGCCATCAGGGCGCCGCGGCGTCCCGAGATGATGTCGCTGGAGGTGGCCGAGCCCAGGATCTGGCGCAGGGACGAGTTCAGCAGCCGCTCGATGCGGTCGTTGGCGGTGCGTTCGTCGCGCAGGGTCCGGTAGTACTGCAGCGGGTTGGAGATGCGGTAGCGGACGAAGGCGTCCACCACCAGGCGCTCCTGGTCGGCGGCGATCACCTCTTCCTGGTCGGCCTCGAGCTTCAGGTTGCGCTTGTCGAGCTTGATGACGTTCTCGAGGAAGGGCGCCTTGATCTTCAGGCCCGGGGCGTTCTCGCCGGGCGCATTGATCACGCGCACCGGTTCGCCGAAGCGGACCACGATGGCCTGCTGGCGCTGCTCGACGATGAACACGGTGTTGAACAACACGACGAGGACGCCAAGCGCGATGACGCCCCAGACGGTGAGGCGGCGGTTCATTGCGGGGCTCCCGGGCTGGGCGTGACCACACGGCCGCCCTCGGCCTGCGGCTCGACGCGGACGGCGGCGGTCTTGGGGCGGAAGACGTCCGGCGGCAGGATGATCGGGGCGCTGGCGCCCTTGCCGTCGATGACCACCTTGTTGGAACGCGACAGCACCCGCTGCATGGTCTCGATATAGAGGCGGTCGCGGGTCACGCCCGGCGCGCGCTTGTACTCGGTGAGGATCTGGCTGAAGCGCGAGGCCTCGCCGATGGCTTCCCGCACGGCCTGTTCGCGATAGCCCTGGGCCGACTGGGTCAGCTTGGCGGCGTCCCCCTTGGCCTCGTTGATCACCCGGTTGCGATAGGAATTGGCCTCGTTGACGGCGCTCTCGGCGTCCTGGCCGGCGTTGGCCACCTCGCGGAAGGCGGCGACCACCTCCTGCGGCGGGTTGGCGCTGCGGATCTGCACCTCGACGACGCTGACGCCGGCGCCCCAGCCGTCCAGGGTCCTCTGCATCAGTTCCGCCGACTGGGTCTGCACCTTGCCGCGGCCGGTGGTCAGGATGTCCTGCAGGGTGGTCTTGCCCACCACCTCGCGCATGGCGCTCTCGGCCACGGCCTTCACCGCGTCCTCCTGGTCGCGGACCGTGAAGACGTACTTGGCGGCGTCGGCGACGCGCCAGGTGACGCTAAAGTCCAGGTTCACGATGTTCTCGTCGCCCGTGAGCATCAGGCTCTCTTCGGGCACGTCGGCGCCGGCCGAGCCGCCGATGTCGATGCGGTTCAGGCTGGTGACCGCCACCTTCTCCACATGCTCGATGGGGGAGGGCAGGCGGTAGCGCAGGCCGGGCGTCTCCGAGCGCGAATAGGCGCCGAAGGTGGTGACCACGGCCTCCTCGTTGGGCTGGACGATGTAGAGGCCCGACAGGGCCCAGATGGCGAAGCCGGCGCCGGCCACCGCGGCCAGGGCGCCGGGCCGCACGGGATCGCCGGGACCCCGGCCGCCGAACATGCCGCGCAGCTGGGCGACCAGGCGATCGAAGACGGCGGAGATGTCGGGACCGTTCGGCCCGCCGGGGCCGCCCGGACGGCGCGGGCCGCCGCCGCCGCGTTGCGGGCCCTGGCTCTTGGGGGGCTGCTTGTCGCCGCCCTCACCAGACGGCGGAGAGCCCCAGGGGCCGGGGTTCGCATTGTCGTTCCAGGGCATGGTCGCGTCGTCTGCTTCTTTTGTCTCGGCGCGGCGGCTGCGTTGGCTGCCTGTCGTCGGGCTTGTAAACCGGCGCTGTCAGCCGGATATGAGGCGCGCGAGCCCGCAAAGCAAGACACACAGGCGTCATGGATAGTCCGACCGCCCCCGAACGCGCCCTGATCCTGGCCGCCCTCGACCAGGTGCTCGACCCCAAGACCGGCAAGGGGTTGGTCTCCGCCCGCCTGGTGCACGGCCTCAACCTGGCGCCCGGCCGCGCCGGCTTCGTGCTGGAGGTGGCCGCCACCGACATCCCGCTCTACGAACCCACTCGCGCCGAGGCCGAGCGGGCGCTGGCTCGGGTCGACGGTGTCGCCCAGGCCCAGGTGCTGCTGACGGTGCAGGCCGACGCCCCGCCGCCGCCGGCGCCCGGCGTCACCCGCGTGGTCAAGGGCGCCCGCGTGACCCAGGATCCCGCCGCCGCCCCCAAGCCGCCGGTGGACGCCGCCCGGCCCGACCACGTCCGCCGCGTCATCGCCGTGGCCAGCGGCAAGGGCGGGGTGGGCAAGTCCACCATCTCGGTGAACCTGGCCGCCGCCTTCGCCGCCATGGGCCTGAGGGTCGGCCTGCTGGACGCCGACATCTATGGGCCCTCGGCCCCGCGCATGCTGGGGATCGACGGCGACCCGGGCTTCGGCCCCGACAAGAAGCTGATCCCGCTGGAGGCCTGGGGGATGAAGGTGATGTCCATCGGCTTCCTGGTGGACGAGGCCGCCCCGATGATCTGGCGCGGGCCCATGGCCTCCTCGGCCGTGCGCCAGATGGCCAACGACGTGGCCTGGGGCACCGAGGCCGAGCCCCTCGACATCCTGGTGGTCGACATGCCGCCGGGCACCGGCGACATCCAGCTGACCCTGGTTCAGAAGATCAAGCTGGACGGGGTGGTGATCGTGTCCACGCCGCAGGAGATCGCCCTGATCGACGCCCGCCGGGCCGTGGCCATGTTCCAGAAGACCGCCACCCCGATCCTGGGGTTCGTGGAGAACATGTCCTACTTCCCCGACCCGGCCACCGGCGCCCGCATCCCGATCTTCGGCGAGGGCGGCGGCAAGGCCGAGGCGGCCAAGCTCGGCCTGCCCCTGCTGGGCGAGATCCCGCTGGATCAGGCCCTGCGCCAGGCCTGCGACGACGGCCGGCCGGTGACGGCCGCCGCGCCCCAGAGCCCGGCGGCCAATGTCTTCAACCAGATCGCCAAGGCGCTGCTTTAAGCCTTACCGGGTGGGCGAAATCGGCGAGGGCCCGGAGCTCACTCCCACCAGGGGTTCGTCCTCGACGGCCTCGGTGAAGCCCGCCTCCTGCTCGTCCAGCTGCCGGCGGATGTCGGCGTGCCGGTCGCGGTCCAGCTTGTAGCCGAAGAAGCAGGCGCCGCCGACCAGCACCAGGGCGATGGGAGCGAAGAGGTAGCAGGTCTCCAGGCCGCGGATCGCCGCCTCGGTGTTGATGGCGCCGTCCTTGGCGTTGTAGCCGACGAAGGCCAACACCGGGAACACGATGGCCACGGTGATCGAGGACCCGAACTTCTGGGTCATGGTGACCAGGGCGTAGAGCAGGCCCGTCTGTTCCTTGCCGGTCTTCAGCCTCAACTCGTCGCCGACGTCGGCCACCATGGCGCGCACCAGCAGGACGAAGGCGCTGGCGCAGAAGCCGACGGCGAACATGCCCACGGCGGTGGGGATGAACAGGCCCTTGGGGATGGCCATCAGGATGGTCTGGGCCACGGCGTAGCAGACGCAGGCCACCTGCAGGGTGCGGTGCTTGCCGAGCTTCTGGGCGATGCGGGCCCAGAACGGCGCGCCGAACAGGCCCGCCCCGATATAGGGGATCAGCAGCAGGCTCACCTGGCTGATGGGGAAGCCCTTCGCGTCGTGGAAGAAGAAGATGTAGATCGGGCCGGTGGTGCCGGGACCCAGCACCAGGAACAGGTCGGCGATCACCAGCCGCACCATCGAGGGCTGGGTGAAGACCGACATGTAGTCCTTGAGCTTGGCGTGCTCGGGACGCTCGGCCGAGACCTTTTCCGGGGCGAAGAAGATGCTGGCCGCCGCCGTGAACGGCATCAGGCCGATGATCAGATAGCCGATGGCCTGCATGCTGGAGCCCTCGCCGGGCTTGATGGCCCCGTGGGTCAGCAGGGGCATCATCAGCAGGGTCACCGACCCCATCACCGCCACCGCCTGCATCCAGCCGTAGACGCGCGAGCGCTCGTTGTAGCCGGTGGCCAGCGCCGCGGCCCAGGCGGCGTGCGACAGGCCGGTGATCGAGGTGCCGGTATAGGTCACCAGCAGCCAGAGGATCAGGTAGCCGGCGCCGGCGTCGGCCGGCGGATTGAGGATCTTGTAGATCGACAGGATCAGGATCGGCATGCCCAGCGCGTACCAGACCCGGTAGCGGCCGAACCGCGTGCGGGTGCGGTCCATGGCGCCGCCGATCACCAGGTCGAAGCCCAGGTCGATGATCCGCACCAGGGCGACGGCCCCGGCCACGGCGGTCAGCGAGATGCCGATATGGCCGGCGTAGAAGCGGGGCAGGTAGGTGCCCAGGATCAGGGCGAGCATGGCGCCGGGAATGCCGGCGCTGGCGAAGGCGAATATGACGGGTGTCGATAAACGGCCCGCCGCCGGATTGGCGGTTATGGAAGCCACGAGCGTCTCCTCAAAATGACTGGTGCGCCTCTGGGGGCGCTTATCCAATCAGGAGAGCGTGGCCGGAGCAGCCGCGCAAGCACTTTCCGTCGGGGCGGCGGGGCTCCGGCCCCCGACTCAGGGCTGGCTGGCGTCGGGCAGGTCGACCCCCGAGGTGGTCTGCAGCAGCCCGGCCTCTGCCGACATGGCGTCGCGAAGATCGAGCTGCCGGCGGACTTCGCCGTGGCGGGCGGCGTCGAGCTTCCAGCCGATGAAGGCGGCCCCGCCGAAGAACACCAGGATGACGGGCGCGAACACGTAGCAGAGCTCCAGCCCGCGAATGGCTTCTGGCGTGTTCACCGCGCCTTCGCTCGGATTGTAGCCCACCAGTCCCAGAACATAGAAGCTGACGCCGACCGTGATGGCCCCGCCAATCTTCTGGGTGGTGGTGACCAGGGCGTAGAGCAATCCGGCCCGCTCCTCACCCGTTTCCAGGCGGATCTCGTCGGCGACATCGGCGACCATGGCGCGCACGATCAGCACGAAGGCGGAAGAGACGAACCCCACGGCGAACATGCCGGGGATGGCGAGCGCCATGGTGGCCTTGGGGATGATCATCAGGGCCGACTGGGCGAAGGCGTAGCAGACCGAGGTCAGCATGAGCGTGCGGTGCTTGCCCAGCTTCTGCGCCACCCAGCTCCAGAAGATGGCGCCGGCCAGGCCCGCGGCGATGTAGAACATCAGCAGGAAAGAGGTCTGGGCCGCGCTGTAGCCCCGGGCGTCGTGGAAGAAGAACAGGTAGAGGGCCGCCGTGGTGCCGGGACCAAGCGCCATCACGAAGTCGGCGAAGATCAGCCGCAGCATCTCGGGCCGGATGATCAGCTTCCAATAGTCGGCGAAGCTCGCATGCTGGCTCGTCGCCTTGGGCGCGACCCGCTCGGGCGTGAACACGCTGCAGATGATCACCGTGATCGGCAGCAGGGCGATGCAGAACCAGCCCATCGCGTGGACGCTGTCGGCGAAGCCGGTCTTCACCCCGACCTGCACGAATAGGATCAGGACGGCGCCGACGACGCCAACGGCGCTGATCACGCCGTAGACGCGGCTACGATCATTGTAGCCCGTCGCGAGCGCCGCGCCCCAGGCCGCCTGGGCCAGGGTGACGATAGAAATCCCCAGATACAGCACCAGCAGCCAGCCAATGATGTAGCCCTCGGTGACCCCCTTGTCGGCCATGAACAGCATGTAGACCGCCGCCATCACCAGCGGCGTGCCCACCACCAGCCAGGGGCGGTAGCGGCCCCAGCGGGACTTGGTCCGGTCCATCGCCATGCCCAAGAGGGGATCGAGGCCGAGGTCGATCAGCCGCACGATCATGATCGCGCCGCCCACCGCGGCCATGCTGAGCCCCAGGTGCCCGGCGAAGAACTTGGGCAGATAGACCCCCATCACCAGGCCGATGGCCGCGATCGGCAGGGCCGTCGAGGCGAAGGATAGGGCGATCGGCAGGGATAGCCGCTGGCTTGGGGGCGAAACCGCCATGAAGGATCTCCAAATGGGGTGGCGCTGAGGGCGCCGGCTTTAAAAAAATGCAGTCTGCGCCAAAATCGGCGCGAAGGAAAAAGGTGTCGTCAGCCCTTGTCGGCCACCACGTTGCCCGGTTCGGCGGCGACGCTTTCGATGATGGCGGCCTCGTCATAGAGGGCGTCGCGCTCGTCGAGCTGGCGGCGCACCTCGGCGTGATTCTTGGCGTCGAGCTTGTAGCCGATGAAGCAGGCGCCCCCGAGCATCACGAAGACGATGGGGCCGATCAGATAGGCCAGCTCCAGATTGTGGATCGCCGTCGGCGTGTTGAGCGCGCCTTCCTTGGCGTTGTAGCCGACCCGGGCCAGCACGGTGAAGGTCAGGAAGATCGAGAAGGCGCCGGCCACCTTGCCGGTCAGGACGGTCAGGGCATAGATCAGGCCGATCCGCTCCTTGCCGCCGTCCAGCCGCACCTCGTCGCCGATGTCGGCGGTGATCGCCCGGGTCATGACCCCGAAGCCGGCGGCCAGGAAGCCGGCCATGAACATGGCCGGGGTGGCGAACAGCAGGTCGCCCTGGGGCAGGATGCCCACCAGCATCAGCATGATCGAATAGCCGGTGGTGGTGACCATCACCGCCCGGTGCTTGCTGATCTTGTTGGCCAGCCAGCCCACCGACGGCGCGCCGGCGAAGCCGGCCAGGATGTAGACCGCCAGCAGGATGTTGGCCTGGCCGGTGGAGAAGCCCCGGGCGTCCTTGAAATAGAACAGGTAGAGCGCCGCCATCCAGCCGGGGCCGAGGGACAGGCAGAGGTCGGCCAGCAGGATGCGGATCATGTTGGGCCGCGAGATCAGGGCCCAGTAGTCGCTCAGATTGAAGTGCTTGGCGCCCACGTCCACCGTGATGCGCTCGGGGGTGCGCCAGACCACCAGGCCGACGGCGATGGGGGTCAGGCCGATGATGAACCAGCCCATGGCCTGCACGCCCTGGGCGTCGGTCATGCCCCGCTGCTCCAGCACGATGGGGATGACCAGGACCAGGACCGAGCCCAGCACGCCGACGGCGGTCATCACCCCGAAGATGCGTGAGCGCTCATGGTACTTGGTGGCCAGCGTCGCGGCCCAGGCCGAGTGCGAGAGCGAGAGGATCGAGGTGCCCAGGTACATGATCAGCAGCCAGCCCATCAGGTAGAGCTTTCCCGATCCCTCGGGGGCCTGGAACAGCATCAGCAGGGCCAGCATCAGGATCGGCGCCCCGATCACCGTCCACACGCGATAGCGGCCCCAGCGGGTCCGCGTGCGGTCCATGAGCATGCCCAGGGCCGGGTCGAGGGGGATGTCGATGGCCCGCACCGTGGCGAAGACCGCGCCCACCACCGCCAGCTCCACGCCGATGTGGCTGGCGAAGTAGCGCGGCAGGTAGACCGAGATGGCGATGGCCAGGGCCGAGAGCGGCAGGCTGGTGCAGGCGAAGGCGAGAATGGTTGCGAGAGATAGGCGTCCGGAGCTGGCGGCCGTCTGGGCTTGGGTCAAAGTCTCGCATCCTCCGAAGGTGGCTCACCTCTCTGTGGGAGGTCTGAGTCAGGGTGTCAGGTTACGCGCGATCACCCACGGCGAAGCAAGCGGATTCAGCGCGATCGGCATTACAGAATCGAAAGGGCGGCCCTTTGCGGAGCCGCCCTTTGCACCATTTGGCGATGTGGGCGTGTGCCCTAGCCGCCCTGCATCTTGCGGAAGAACTTCCCGCTCTGCTCGCCGCCGTTCAGATAGGCCTGTTGGCCGGCCGGGTCGGAGATCTTGGCCCAGTTGTCGCGGACCTCCTCCACCGACAGGCCGCCCTCGCCGAGATAGACGCCCTCGGTCTCGTAGAGGCGGGTCAGCGCGAAGGCGCCGGCGCCGGCGGTCAGGATCGCGCCGGTGGGGGCTTCCTCCGAGGCCAGGTAGACCACGCCCGGCGTCACGTATTCCGGCTTCAGCTTTTCCAGGATGGCGGGGGGCATCAGGTTCTCGGTCATCCGCGTGGCGGCGACCGGGCTGATGGCGTTGATGTGGATGTTGTTCTTCTGGCCCTCCAGGCGGATCGTGTTCATGAACCCGATGATGCCCAGTTTGGCCGCGCCGTAGTTGGACTGGCCGAAGTTGCCGTACATGCCCGAGGACGAGGTGGTCACGACGATGCGGCCGTAGTTCTGCTCGCGCATGATGTCCCAGACGGCCTTGGTCGGCTTGACCGTGCCCATCAGGTGGACGTTCACCACCAGCTCGAAGTCTTCCATGGTCATCTTGGCGAAGGACTTGTCGCGCAGGATGCCGGCGTTGGCGATCAGGACGTCGATGCGGCCCCAGGCGTCCATGGCCTGCTTGACCATGTGGGCGACGCCGGCGTCGTCGGTGACCGAGGAGCCGTTGGCCAGGGCTTCGCCGCCCATGGCCTTGATCTCTTCCACCACCGCGTCGGCCGCGGCGGAGGATCCGCCCGAGCCGTCCATCGAGCCGCCCAGGTCGTTCACCACCACCTTGGCCCCGCGCCGCGCCAGCTCCAGCGCGTGCTGCTTGCCCAGGCCGCCGCCGGCGCCGGTGACGATCGCGACTTTGCCGTCGAAGCGGATGTCCGCCATGGAAGTCTCTCCAAACAAGGGTTCGAATTTCGCGCGGTTTGTGCGGCGCGGGATGGTCAAGGTCAAGCGCCCAGCGGTCGCCAGGCCCGGCCGGGCGGGCTAGGATTCCGCCCATGACCGCCTCGACCCGAACCTCGCGGATCATCAAGGCCGCGCCCGAAGCCCTCTACGCCGCCTTCATGGATCCCGACCTCCTGCTCCAGTGGCTGCCGCCGGCGGAGATGAGCGGCCGGATCCACGCCTTCGACGCTCGGGTGGGCGGCGGCTACGAGATGTCTCTCGACTATCCCGAGACCGAGCACGACTTCCGCGGCAAGACCACCGAGCGGGAGGACCGGGTGCGGGTGCGGTTCCTGGAGCTCCAGCCCCCGCGCCGCATCGTCGAGGCCGTCACCTTCGTCACCGACGACCCCGCCCTTCAGGGGGAGATGACCCACACCATCACCTTCGAGGCCGCCGCCGGCGGGACCTGCGTCACCCTGCTGTTCACGAACCTGCCCCCCGGCCTGAGGCCGCGGGACAATGACGAGGGCGCCCGGATCTCCCTGGAGCAGCTCGCCGGCCGGTTCGAATAGGCCCGTCCCGCCCAACTGCCCGATCCCTGGCCACTTTCGCGCCGCATCCGTCAAAGCGCAGGCAGCCCGCTCAAAAGCCGCGCGCCCCCGCACTGTCGGTTGGCGCCGGCGCGGCCGGGTTCGTACCCACAGGCTCGGTCGAGATCAGGGGAGGGCGCCCACATGGAACAGACGGGTCAGAGGACGACGCGGCGGCAGCTGCTGTCCACCATCGGCATGCTGGGGGGCTCGGCCCTCATGTACAACATGATGACCACCCTGGGGTACGCCGCCGAGACCCAGTTCAAGGGCCCGCCCAACCTGTCGGGCGCCAAGAAGGGCGCCTCGGTCATCGTCCTGGGGGCCGGCCTGGCCGGCATGCTGGCGGCCTATGAGCTCACCAAGGCCGGCTACAAGGTCAAGGTGCTGGAGTACCAGGACCGCGCGGGGGGCCGGAACTGGTCCCTCTACGGCGGCGACACCGTCACCGAGATGGGCGGGGCGACCCAGAAGGTGGGGTTCGCCGAGGGCAACTATCTGAACCCCGGTCCCTGGCGCATCCCGCACCATCACCGGACCCTGCTGCACTACTGCAAGGCCTTCAATGTCGAGCTGCAGCCCTTCATCCAGTTCAACCACAACGCCTATGTCCACAACACCGACGCCTTCGGCGGCAAGCCGCAGCGCTTCAAGGCGCTGGCCGCCGACTTCGAGGGCAACGTGGCCGAGCTGCTGGGCAAGGCCATCGACCAGAAGAGCCTCGACGCCAGCGTCACGGCCGAGGACCGCGACCGCCTGAAGGAAGCCCTGCGCGAGTGGGGCATGCTGGACGGCGACATGAGGTACGCCAAGAACCTGCGCTCCTCGGAGCACCGCGGCTTCGACCGCCCGCCCGGCGGCGGGGTGAACGGCGCGCCGACCCCCTCCGACGTCTTCGCCCTGAAGGACGTCCTGGACTCCAGGATCTGGCGCAACATGGCGTTCTTCATGAACGACGAGTTCCAGACCACCATGTTCCAGCCGGTGGGCGGCATGGGCATGATCGGCAAGGCCTTCGCCAAGGAGGTCCAGCCCCTGATCACCTACAACGCCAAGGTCTCCAAGATCGACCAGGGCAAGAAGGGCGTCACCGTCACCTATGCCGACACCGGCACGGGGGTGGTGACCGAGGCCAAGGCCGACTGGTGCGTCTGCACCATTCCGCTGACGGTGCTCAGCCAGATCGAGAACAACATGTCGGCGAAGATGAACGCCGCCATCGCCGCCGTGCCCTATTCCAACTCGGTGAAGATCGGCCTGGAGATGAAGCGCCGCTTCTGGGAGGAGGACGCCTCCATCTATGGCGGCCACTCATTCACCAACCAGGAGATCAGCCTGGTCTCCTACCCCAACAACAACTTCCTCAAGGACGGCCCCGCCGTCCTGCTGGGCGCCTTCGCCAGCGGCATGGGCGGCTATCACCTGGCCGGCATGCCCCCGGAGCAGCGGATCGAGGCGGCCCTGGCGCAAGGGTCCGTCTTCCACCCGGAAAGCTACCGCAAGGAGTTTTCCAACGGCGCCTCGGTGGCCTGGAACCGCGTCCCCTGGATCCTCGGCTGCTGCGCCCGCTGGACCGAGGAAACCCGGGCGGCCCACTACCAGGACCTGGTGGCCATGGACGGCCGCGTGGTCCTGGCCGGCGAGCACGCGTCTTACGTCGGCTGCTGGATGGAGGGGGCGCTGCTCTCCTCCATCGACGCCATCACCCGCCTGCACAAGCGCGCCCTGGAGGCCTGACCATGACGTCCAAGCTCGCCCTCGCCGCGGCCGCCGCCGCCCTTGTCCTCGCCGCCCCGGCCCTGGCCGACGAGCCCGGCCCCGGCGGCTCCAAGCCGCCTGTCCCCGTCACCGGCCAGCAGGTCTACCAGATGGTCTGCCAGACCTGTCACATGGCCGACGGCAAGGGCGCCGTGGGCGCGGGGACCTTCCCGTCCCTGGCCAGCAATCCCAAGCTCAAGGTCGCCGCCTATCCCATCGTCATGGTCACCAAGGGCCGCGGCGCCATGCCCTGGTTCAGCGACCTGCTGAGCCCGGCCCAGACCGCCGCCGTGATCACCTATGTCCGCACCAATTTCGGCAACGCCTATCCCGAGCCGGTGACGGCCGAGGACGTCGCCCGCCTCTCGCCGCCCGCCGCCCGCCACTAGGTCATGCAGAAGGCGCAGAGCTTGTTGCCGTCCAGGTCGCGGAAGTAGCAGAACCACCAGTCGGGGCCCCGCACCCCGGGCGCCCCCTCGTCGGTTCCGCCCAGCGCCAGGGCCGTGGCGTGAAAGGCGGTCACCGCCTCGCGGGTCGGGAACTGGAAGGCGAACATCGACCCGTTGCCCACCGTGGCCGGCCCGCCGTCGAAGGGGCCCAGGACCGCGAAGTTGGGGACTCCGTCCTTGCCATAGACCCGGCCGCCGGAGGGATGTTCGAACAGGGGCGGGAGTCCCGCCAGGTCCATGAGGACGTCATAGAAGGCCTTGGCCGCCTCCAGCTGGTTGGACCCCACCGTGCCGTAGACCATCGCCGCCATCTCGCCCCCCCCCGACTGTGACTTCGCCCGGATACTCGACCGCCCGGGCGGCCTGATCCACTGGAAATTGACCGCCGGGACGTCGACAGACGCCCGCCGCGCGGCCAGACTTCACCCACCTCCCCCTCGCCGGAAAGCCCCTGATGAAGACGATCCTGCTGGCCGCCGCCCTGAGCCTGGCCGCCGCCCCCGCCCTGGCCCAGAGCGCCGCCTGGGCCCAGCCCGCCGCCCCCTACCGGATCATCGGCGACACCTACCAGGTGGGCACGGCGGGCCTCAGCGCCCTGCTGATCAAGACACCGAAGGGCGCCGTGCTCATCGATGTCGGCCTGCCGCAGAACGCCGCCCTGGTGGAGAAGAACATCCTGGCCCTGGGGGTGAAGCTCAGCGACATCAAGCTGCTGCTCACCAGCCACGCTCACTTCGACCACGCCGGCGGCCTGGCCAGGCTGAAGGCCGACACCGGGGCCCAACTGATCTCCACCGAGGGGGAGCGTTACGCCCTGGAGAAGGGGGTCTATCCGGGCTCCGAGAGCACCAGGAGCTTCGACTTCCCGCCGGTGAAGCTCGACCGCGCGGTCAAGGACGGCGAGAGCATCGAGCTGGGCGGGCTGAAGCTCACCGCCCACCTGACGCCAGGCCATACCAAGGGCTGCACCAGCTGGTCCTGGCCGGTCATCGACAGCGACGGGAGCCACCACACCGCGCTCTATTTCTGCAGCGCCAGCGTCGCGGCCAACCGTCTGGTTCCCGAGCAGTATCCCGGCATCGTCGCCGACTACCGCCACACCTTCGCCATCGCCCGGTCCCTGCCCGGCGACGTCTTCCTGGCCCCGCACCCGGAGTTCTTCGACGCCCCGGCCAAGCAGGCCCGCCTGGGCAAGCCCGGCCCCAACCCCTTCATCGACCGCGCCGGCTATCTCGCCCTGATCGACGCCCAGCAGGCCGACTTCGAAAAGCAGCTCGCCAAGCAGCAGGCGAAACGTTGAGCCCCGGCGCGCCCGGTTTGACCGGCGTCATTTCGCCCGGCCACCGGAGCCGCCAATGATCCCGTGCGTCCTGGATCCTCCAGGACGCGGACGGCGTCGCCGCGCCAGGAAAGGGAACGCCGATGAAGGGCTTTGTCGCAGACATCGAGGAACTGACGGAGGACAACAAGGACTTCCGCCGCGTGCTCTATACCGGCAAGCACCTGCAGCTGGTGCTGATGGCGCTGAGGCCGGGCGAAGACATCGGCGAGGAGGTCCACCCGGACCACGACCAGTTCTTCCGGGTCGAAAAGGGCAAGGGCGAGGTCTGGATCGACGGCGTGCGCACCAAGATCAAGGGCGACGACGCGATCATCGTGCCCGCCGGCGCCAAGCACAACGTCATCAACACCGGCGACAAGTCCCTCAAGCTCTACACCATCTATGGCCCCCCCGATCATAAGGACGGGATCGTGCGGGCCACGAAGGCGGAGGCGGAAGCCACCGAGGAGCACTTCGACGGGAAGACCACCGAATAGACCCCCGACGGTCGACGCGGCGTCGAACCCCGCGCAGATCGGCGCGGGGCCCTCGGGTCTTGGCTAGACTTCCCCTCCGTCGCCCGGCGAAGTTGCCGGCGCAAAAGCAAAGACAGGGAAAGACACCATGGATCTCACCAACGCCTCGGCCCTGGTCACCGGCGGCGCCGGCGGCTTCGGCAGCGCCACGGCGCGCCGCCTCGCCCAGCGGGGCATGAAGGTGGTGATCGCCGACGTGGCCGACGCCCGCGGCGAGGCCCTCGCCAAGGAGCTCGGCAACGGCTCGGTCTATGTCCGCACCGACATCATGGACGAGGAGTCCATCGCCCGGGCCGTCCAGGCCGCCGTGGACCTCGGTCCCCTGCGCGCCGCCGTGGTGGTGCATGGCGGGCCTCCGGCGCCCGGCGCCACGGGCGCGGCCCGCACGGTCAATCGCGAGGGCAAGCGCATCCCGCTGGCCCACTTCGCCCACACGGTCGGGGTCTATCTCAACAGCGCCTTCGCAGTCACCAGCCAGGCGGCCGAGGCCATGGCGAAGAACGAGCCGCTCGCCTCCAACCAGCGCGGCGTGGTGATCAACACCGCCTCCATCGCCGGCTACGAAGGCCAGCCCGGCCAGGCGGCCTATTCGGCGGCCAAGGGCGGCATCATCGGCATGACCCTGACCATCGCCCGCGACCTGGCCCCGATCGGGATCCGCGCCATGGCCATCGCGCCCGGCACCTTCCTGACCCTGGCCTATTCCGCCCGCATGACCGACGAGGAGGCCCAGGCCAAGTGGGGGCCCATGGTCCCCAACCCCCACCGCATGGGCGATCCCGACGAATACGCCCAGCTGGCCGCCCACATCTGCGAGAACGACTTCCTCAACGGCGCCACCATCCGCCTGGACGGCGCGCAGCGGTTCTAGGGGGAGGGCGGGCGATCGGGTCCGGCCGTCGAGGGCCTATCGAAGCCAGTTCACGACGGTCAGCCCATCGACGCGCCCGAACTCACGCTCGTTGTCGGTGACGACCGAACAGCCGGACGAGATCGCATGGGCGGCGATCAGCATGTCGTTGCCGCCTATCGGCGTGCCCGCCGCCTCGAGCCGGGCGCGAAGATCCCCATAGGCCGCGTCGGCCGGCGCCTCGAAGGGCAGGACCTCCAGCGCGGCCAGCACCAACTCGAGTTGGGCGGTCAGCCGCGGGGAGCCCTTCTTGGCGGCGCCGAACCGCAGCTCGGCGGCGACGATGATGCTGGTGCAGACCGCGCCCTCGCCCACCTGGGCGATCCGCGCGGCGATTTGACCCTGCGGATTGCGCACCAGATCGGAGACGATGTTGGTGTCCAGCAGGTGGCGCATCACAGATCGACAGGGTCCGGAACGCGATCCTCGATCTCAGGGAAGTCCTCGTCGATCGGCGACAGCCCGGCCAGGACGGCCAGCAGCGACTTGGCCGGGGCGGCCTCGAGGATCAACCGGTCGCCTTCCCGGTGCATGATCGCGTCCTCCCCCGGCAGTTCGAACTCTCGCGGGATGCGGACGGCCTGGTTGCGGCCGTTCTTGAACAGCTTGACGTAACGGTGCGCGGTCATAAAAATAGACTAGCATAGGCTGAGGCATATGCCAATCTCCGCCCCTACCGCGCCGCCATCTCCGTCCCGCGCAGGAACTTCACCAGCACCCGCTGCCCGATCAGGAAGGGCGCGCCGTCGGCGCTGACCACCACCTCGACGACCCGGTCGTCGGTGCGCTCGCTGGGGTCGTCGGAGACCAGCTTGCGGGCGCCGAACACCGCGGCCTGGCGCAGCACCGTGCCGCGATAGACCTTGGAGGGGTCGCTCTCCGGGGCGATCTGCACGGTCTGGCCGATACGCACGAAGGGCAGGGCGCCCTCGGCGATCTCGGCGCGGACGATGTGCGGGGCCTCCGGCTCCAGGTCGAACATGGTCGAGACGTTCAGGGTCGAGGCGCCGGCGCCGGGATTGGCGTAGCGCCGGGCGATGCGGCCGTCGGCCGGCGCGCGGACGATGGCCAGTTCCTGGTTGTAGCGGGCCTGGGCCAGGTTGGCCTCGGCGGTGGCGATGGCGGCGCGCTGGGCCTCCAGGGTCGCCTCGGCTTCGCGGATCTTGTCCTGGGCCTGGTCGAGCCGCTGGCCGGCCACGAAGTTCGTCGCCACCAGACCCTGCAGCCGGGCGCGCTCGCGCCGGGCGGTGGTGAGCTGGACCTGCGTCATCGCCAGCTGGGCGCGGGCCTGGCGCACGGCGGCGGCGGCCTCGGCGGCGGCCAGGCGCGGCTCGTCGTCCTCCTGGCGGGCCAGGACCTGGCCCTTGGCGACCCGGTCGCCCTCCTTGACCAGCACCTCGCGCACGATGCCGGCGCGCCGCGCGGCCACCTGGATCATGCCGCCCTCGACATCGGCCTTGCCGTTGGCGATGGCCACATAGGGGCTCTTGGGCGCCTTGGCTGCGGCCACCTTGGCGGCCTGGGCCTTCTGGGCCTTGGCCTTGCCGCTCATCATCAGCCCCCCGCCCGCGGCGAGGGCGATGACCAGGACGACGAGCCAGACAACGTGGCGGCGGAGGAAAGCGAACATGGTCTTCAGGCTCCGATGAGCTCAGGGGTCCGGGTCGGGGCCGGCGTCGTGCGCCGGTCGTCCAGGATGGTCCCGTCTTCGATGTGGATGATGCGGTCGGCATAGGCCTCGAGCCGCGGGTCGTGGGTGACGCAGATCACCGCCGCCCCATGGCTCTTGGCGGCCCGTTGCAGCAGCTGGATGACCACCTGGCCGTTCTCGCCGTCCAGCGCGCTGGTGGGCTCGTCGGCGAACAGCAGGTGCGGCTCCTTGGCGAGCGCGCGGGCGATGGCCACCCGCTGCTTCTCGCCGCCCGACAGCTCCGCGGGGCGCTGGTGCATGCGGTTGGCCAGGCCCACTTCGGAGAGCGCGATCTCGGCGCGGGCCCGAGCCTCGGCGGGACTGAAGCCCTTGTACTTCAGGATGATGGCCACCTGCTGCAGGGCGGTCAGGGCCCCGAACAGGTTGAAGCCCTGGAAGATGAAGCCGCAGTGGTCCAGGCGGAACTTGTCGATCTGGCCCGGGCGCAGCTTCCACAGGTCCTCGCCCATGGCGCTCACCCCGCCACCGTCGGGCTTCAGCAGGCCCGAGAGCGTCGCCACCAGGGTCGACTTGCCCGAGCCCGAGGGGCCCATGACCATGGTCACGTCCCCGTGCAGGGCGTCGAAGTCGACGGACTTCAGCACCTCGATATGGGTGCGGCCGGTCTTGAACCGCTTGGTCAGGCCCTTGGCCACCAGGGCGTGCGCGCCGAGGGCGCCGGAGGAGAGGCTCATCGCAGCAGGTCCGCAGGTTGGCTCTTCTTCAGGATGCCCAGCGCCATCAGGCCCGAGGCCAGGGAGATGACCAGCAGCAGGATGGCGACCCCGATCACCCAGGGCAGGGGGAAGCCCATGGGCAGGCCGCCGCTCCTGGCCAGCAGGGAGATCAGGAAGGTCAGCAGGGCCGTGGCCCCCAGGCCCACGATCCCGACCCAGAAGGACAGCTCGATGACGATCAGGCGCAGGGAGCCCATGGAGACCCCGAGCGCGCGCAGGCTGGCGAACTCCTTGATATTGGCGAGGATCGCCCCGCGCAGGGTCTGGGAGGTGATCCCCACCCCGATCAGGAAGCCCAGGAACACCGAGAAGCCCAGCATCACCCCGATGATCTGCTCCTTCATCAGGGCGCCCTCGTTGGCCTTGGAAAGCTCGGCCCGGGTCCAGGCGCGATAGGCGCCCCGGGCGTTGGCGTTGAGGGCGTCGCGCACCGCGTCGGCGCGGCTGGAGTCGGCGATCTGCACCATCAGCGGCCCGGTCTTGTCGCTCTTCTCCCCCATGCCCAGCAGCCGCATGGTGTCGCGGGAGATCACCACCGAGGGCTGGTTGATGTCGGGATAGCCGTCCAGGACGGCGCGCACCTTGACCGACTTGCCGTTGATGGCCGCCCCGTCCCCGGGCTTGACCCCCAGGCGGGCGAGGGCCGTGCGGTCGATGGCCACGGCGTAGGGTTCCTGCAGGGCCAGGCGCACGCTCTCGGGATAGTCCACGGGCAGGGTCACCGCGCCCTGGCGGGTGTCGACCATATTGACCTGGACATAGGTGGTGATGGCCTTCTTGCCGTCGGTGGGCCGGTTGTTCCAGCGCGCGCCGTCGCCGTCGAAGCTGGCCACCTCCACCACCTCGGGGTTCATGTAGATCTGCGGCTGGATGCGGCGGGGCAGGCCCGAGGGGCCGGAATTGATCAGGCTCTCGGACTTGGCCGGCAGGATCATGATGTCGGCCCGCGAGCGGTCGATGGTCGCCGTGGCGCCCTTCACGATGCCGGTGAACATCCCCACCTGGGCCAGGATCAGCAGGCCCGAAAAGGCCAGCGCGATCACGGCCGCCAGGTACCGGCGCCATTCGTAGACGAGCGTGGCCAAGGCCAGTGACATCGGGTCCCTCCAACCGCCGCAGGATGTGTGCGCAGGGCCGCCCGGAACCTAGTTAAAACCCTGTAAGGCGGCGCTTTTGGGGCCCTAATCGCATGAATTATAAGTAACTTTCCAGGCCGACCCGGCTAAGCCCTTGATCGCAAAAGGCTCTAGCCAGGGGGCTGTTACGTTGTTACGGAACGCCCCTCGCGGCCTCCCCCGGCGCCGCGAAACCTCATCGGGATATTCATGCTTCGAAAGACCCTGGGCGGAGCCCTCGCGCTCGCCGCCGCCGTCGCCTTCTCCGCCGCCCCGGCCCTCGCCGACGAGGGCATGTGGACCTTCGACAACTTCCCCGCCGCCAAGGTGCAGGCGGCCTATGGCGTGAAGGTCGACCAGAAGTGGCTCGACCGCGTGCAGGCGGCCTCCGTGCGCCTCACCAGCGGCTGCTCGGCCTCGCTCGTCTCCAAGGACGGCCTGGTCTTCACCAACCACCACTGCGTCGTCGACTGCGCCCAGAGCCTGTCGGACGGCAAGACCGACTATGTGAAGGACGGCTTCCTCACCGCCGCCCGCGCCGAGGAGAAGAAGTGCCCCGGCATGCAGGCCGAGGTGCTGGTGGGCGTCACCGACCTGACCGCCGACATCGCCAGGGCCACCGCCGGCAAGACCGGCCTGGACTTCGTCAAGGCCCGCGACGCCGCCCGGGGCGCGGCCGAGACCGTGGCCTGCGGGACCGACCCGGCCTTCCGCTGCCAGCTCGTCACCCTCTACCGGGGCGGCCAGTACAAGCTCTACAAGTACCGCAAGTACGCCGACGTCCGCCTGGTCTTCGCCCCGGAATTCGCCACCGCCTTCTTCGGCGGCGACCCGGACAACTTCAACTTCCCGCGCTTCAATCTCGATACCGCCTTCGTGCGGCTCTATGAGAACGGCAAGCCGATCGCCTCGCCCCAGCACCTGATCTGGCAGAGCCGCGCGCCCAAGGCCGGCGAGGTCACCTTCGTCTCCGGCAATCCCGGCGGCACCGACCGCATGCTCACGGTCGCCCAGCTGGAGACCCAGCGAGACCTGACCCTGCCCATCAGCCAGCTGCAGCGCTCGGAGCTGCGCGGCCGGCTGATCGAGTTCTCCGGCCGCGACGCGGAGTCCAAGCGCATCGCCACCGATCCCCTGTTCGGTGTCGAGAACAGCTTCAAGGTCTTCTACGGTCGCCAGTTCGCCCTCAACGACCGGGCCTTCATGGACGCCAAGCGCGCCGCCGAGGCCGACCTGCGGGCCAGGGTCGCCGCCGACCCGAAGCTGGCCGCCGACATCGGCGACCCCTGGGGCGAGATCGCCAAGGCCCAGACCGCCTACGGCGACCGCTACCTGCGCTACCGCCAGCTCGAGCAGGCCGCCGGCTCGCTCTCCGAGACCTTCACCTATGCCCGCGAGCTGGTCCGCGCCGCCCAGGAGCGCGCCAAGCCCGCGGCCGAGCGCCTGCCGGAATACGGCGACGCCGGGCTCGCCCTGATGGCCAAGGAGATCCTCGACGAACAGCCGGTCGATCCCACCCTGGAGCAGCTCTACCTGGCCTTCTGGCTCTCCAAGACCCGCGAATACCTCACCACCGACGACGCCGCGGTGAAGCTGCTGCTGGGCAAGGAGAGCCCCGAGGGCCTGGCCGCCCGCCTGGTGGCCGGAACCAAGCTGGCCGACCCCGCCGAGCGCAAGCGCCTCTGGGACGGCGGCCTGGCCGCCATCACCGCCTCCGACGACCCGATGATCCAGCTGGCCCTGCGCCTCGATCCCGCCGCGCGCGAGGTCCGCACCGCCTGGGAGACCGAGGTCTCCGGCCCCACCGACCGCGCCGCCGAACGCATCGCCCGCGCCCGTTTCGCCGCCTATGGCGACGCGGTCTATCCCGACGCCACCTTCACCCTGCGCCTGTCCTACGGAAAGGTGGCCGGCTGGACCCATCGGGGTGTGACCGTCGCCCCCTTCACCACCTTCGCCGGCCTCTACGACCGCGCCACCGGCGCCGAGCCCTACCAGCTCGCCCCCCGCTGGGTCGCCGCCAAGGACAGGCTGAACCCGAACACCGTCTTCGACTTCGTCACCACCAACGACATCATCGGCGGCAACTCCGGCTCCCCGGTGGTCAACGCCAAGGCCGAGATCCTCGGCGCCGCCTTCGACGGCAACATCCACTCTCTCGGCGGCGACTACGGCTACGACGGCGCCCTCAACCGCACGGTGGTGGTGGCCACCTCAGCGGCGACGGAAGCCCTGGAAAAGGTCTACGGCCGCACGGCCCTGGTGAAGGAACTGACGGGGAGGTAGCGGACCTGTTCCTCCCCTACGTAGCGGGGGAGGGGGACCGCGCCGCAGGCGTGGTGGGGGGGGCGGCCCCACCCACGGCGCTCGGTCTCGCCCCCTCCACCGCTATCGACGGTTCCCCCTCCCCCGTGAACGGGGGAGGAAAGGGGTCAGCGCTCCGGCTCGTCGTCCAACACCACCGGCGAGGCGTAGCCCGGCGACCTGTCGTCAGCGGACCATCTCACGTGGTGAAAGCGCGGATGGTGTCCCAGCGCTTCGCCCAACCGCATCAATTGACATGACACAGTAGGCGCCTGACCCTTCGGGTCGATGGGGTGGGATGATCCTGTAGGGCGGCTGAGCGATCCAACAGCGGACGAGTTCCGTAAGTGGGTCTCCTGGCCCCGTGTCCACGAGTTCTTCGGCGTCCCGGGCCCGTCATATGCCGTCGTCGAGAAGCTCTTGCGTCGCCTCACGGCTGGCACCCTCTTCGCTGGCGCCGAGATAGCTTCGTGGCTGTCTGACGGCGTGAGAAAGACGCGGGGTCGCACAAGCGTTGATCCGTCGTGGTGGGCGTCAATCAGTGCGACGGCGCTGACCGACGCGATTGAAGCCGGCGATATTGTGATTTCCGTGCCGGATCGCGACACGGGGGCCGTTTCAACCATCAACCTGGAAAACATGCGCTTCGAGTGGTCGGGGATTTACGACGCACTGCCCGGTCTTCAGGCGAAACTCCACCCCATGACTGCCGGCGCCGCTCAGAGCCCGCCGCCCATCCCAACTCGCTCGATTGCAAGCTTGCCAGCGGCCCCGGCACCCAAGCCGCCTTCTTCAGATATCGATCCGGATGACGCTTCCCCAGAGGATTTCGCCCGCTGGCTGACCCCAGCAGAGACGCTCGCGTCGCTTAAGGAGCTGGGGCAGCAGGCCGCTGTTGATGAGGTTCTGCGGCGTGCGAAGGTTGGGCGCGTGCGGGCGGCGGGCAGCGCAAACTGGCGCAGCGACGGCGAGGATCGCAGCGAAGAGTGCGCCGTCATACCTAATGGATGGTGGGAACGGGGCGAAGGCCTGCTGCACCCCCACGAGCACTTCTGGAAGACCGGCGGGATCACCTTCCACGTCCGGACACGCGGCATTAGAGACCCCACGGTTCCCATCCACTACTTCGGAGTGAAGTTTCAGCCCAAGGGCATATTCGGCATCCTAGGCAGAGAACCGCCGCCGACCGAGGAGGCCCGACGAGCCGATAACCAAGCCTCCTGGGCGAAGCTGGCAGAGACTGTGATGCCGGCTCTAGAGTCTGCGGTCGCAAAGATGAAGCCTGAGATGGACAAGGTTTCTGCGAGCCCCCTACCGCCTCATGAAGATGGACCCGCCCCCAAGGGGATCGCGAGGCGCAACGGGCAACGGAAGGCCATCGGCGACTTGCCATTCGCGCCGGATGACAAGCTCACCATTTGGTACGAGCAATATCATGCGAGGCGACCTGGCGACGTCTATCGGGTGGTAAAGCCTCTCGCCGAAAAGCACTTCCATGGTCGGTTCAAGGTCGGGAAAAACCAACTCTACGACATCATGAGAGTTGTCCATGGCGGAAAGCTAAAGTCCGGAAAACGCTAAATTTCCCACCTATTTCTGGGAAATATAACTTCCCCAGTGGGAAATATAATCGGGAAGTTACAACGTCCCAGTGGCGGGTAATTTTCCGATCAAGGAACCTGTCTCTCGATGGCGCTTCGGCAATCCAGCCAACGCCAGGGGAGACGCCGATGCGCTTCACCAGAGGCCCATGATCCTAGAGCCAGAAACGGAGACGGACGGCCTGCGCTAACAGGTCGCCCGTCCGTTCCAACCGGGCCGCGTCGCGGCGAGGAAGGCTCTCAATGCCCAAACCCTCTCACGGCGCGGCCCAAAGTGCCAACCTCTTTCAGAGGAAAAATGCCCGTGAACACTCGTGTCAAACTGCGGCGCCCGCGCCGTGTCCGTCACGTCTTCCGGGTCCGCCACGCTTACCGGCGTCCGGACCCGATCTAACCTTTAGGAGGGCTGCGCGGGGAAACTCGCGCGGCTTTTCCGCGCCTACCGCAGCCCCGCAGCCTTCGCCTCGCTCCGGTCCTTCGCCCAGCGGAAACCCAGCAGCGCCATGATCGCCACCCGCAGACCCCACAGCAGCCCATCGCTCGTCCCCGCCGGGGCCAGCAGGCTGACGGGCAGCCCGGCGAACAGCAGCAGCTTCAGGCTCCAGCGACGCCACAGGCGCGCGCGATACCCCGCTTGCCACGCCGCATGCTCGGCGTCCTCCTCGGTCTCTGACCCCGTCAACACCCCCGCCGGCACAGCGATCCGCTCCACCTTCGGAGAAGGCGAAGCCGCAGCCGCCCGCGCCACCGGCGGCGGGGCGTAACTCGGAACCTGTCTGCGTCCAAAGCTCATGGCGGCAGGCTAGGCCCGCCACCCTGAACGCCCCGTTAGTCCGGCTTGCCGAACGGCGTGGAGTCGAAGATCGCCTGCTCGTCGGGGGTCATCTCCACCGGCACGTCGGCGAACAGCGGGGTCGACAGATAGCGCTCCCCGGTGTCGGGCAGCATGCAGAGGATGTTGGCCCCCTTGGGCGCCGACTGCGCGATCTTCAGGGCCCCGGCGAAGGTGGCGCCCGAGGTGATGCCCACGAACACGCCCTCCTGGTCGGCCAGCTTGCGGCTCATGGCCATGGATTCGGGGCCGGCGATCGGCAGGATCTGGTCGATCAGCGATAGGGCCACGGCGTCCCCGGTGAGCTTGGGGATGAAGTCCGGCGTCCAGCCCTGCATGGGGTGGGGCTTCCAGGCCGGGTGGCCGGCCGCGGCCGAGCCGTCGGGATTGCGCGCCTGCTCGGCCCCGCTCCCCAGCAGCTGGGCGTCCTCCGGCTCGCAGACGATGATCTTGGTCTTGGGGCTCTTGTCCTTCAGCACCCGGGCCACCCCCTTCAGGGTGCCGCCGGTGCCGTAGCCGGTGACCCAGTAGTCCAGGGTCTCGCCCTCGAAGTCCTCCAGGATCTCCAGGGCCGTGGTCTTGGAGTGCATGTCCGGATTGGCTTCGTTCTCGAACTGACGGGTCAGGAACCAGCCGTGCTTCTCGGCCAGCTCCACGGCCTTGGCCACCATGCCGGTGCCCCGCAGGGCGGCCGGGGTGGTGATCACCTTGGCGCCCAGGAACCGCATCAGCTTGCGCCGCTCCACCGAGAAGCTCTCGGCCATGGTGACGACGAGGGGGTAGCCCTTCTGGGCGCAGACCATGGCCAGGCCGATGCCGGTATTGCCGCTGGTGGCCTCGATCACCGTCTGGCCGGGCTTCAGCGCCCCGGACTTCTCGGCGGCCTCGATGACGCCGAGCGCCAGGCGGTCCTTCACCGAGCCCAGGGGATTGAAGGCCTCGACCTTGACCCACAGGTTCACGCCGGGCGGGCCCAGCTTGTTGATCCGCACCACCGGCGTGCGGCCGATGGTTTCGAGGATGGACTGGTATCGGGCCATGGGAAGTCTCCGCTCTTGCGCCGGGCGCGTCGGGGCTCAACCTATGGCGCATCCCCGCCACCGCAACCCCGGAGTGCGATCATGCCCAGCCGCGCCGCCGTCGAGGCCTTCGTGGCCCAGGTGCTTTCCGGCGCCCACGACCAGGCCATCCTCGACCACTACGTGGAGGACGCCTGGATGCAGGAGAACCAGGGCGAGCCCCGCCGCGGCCGCGACGCCCTGGCCGAGGGCGAACGCAAGACGCTGGCGCGCGTGAAGGGGGTGCGCACCGAAATCCTCGGCCCCGCCCTCATCGACGGCGACACCGTGGCCATCCGCTGGCGCTTCACCTTCACGCCCATGGAGGGCCCCGACCGCGCGCTTGAGGAGGTCGCCTGGCAGACCTGGCGCGGCGACAAGATCGCCGGCGAGACCTTCTTCTACGACCCCGCCCAGATGGCGGGCTAGTCGAACGCCACCCCCATCGTCGTGGTGGCCGCCTCATGCCAGTCCTTGCGGGTGCGGCTGTAGATCAGGCAATCGGCCGGATCGCCCGCGCCGAAGCCGGAGCTGCGCAGCAGGCCCTCGCGGGTGAAGCCGCAGCGTTCGGCCAGCTTCCAGGAGGCGGTGTTCCAGGCCTCGATCATCAGCTGCTGGCGGTAGAGTCCCGGCCGCTGGTCAAACAGCAGGTCGGAGAATTCCCGCACCGCCGGCGCCGCCAGGCCCCGGCCCCGGTCGGCGGGATCGTGCAGGATATAGCCCAGCTCGAAGCCGTGGATGCAGGGGGCGGACCGGTAGAACTGGCAGGTCCCTACCAGCCGCTCCTCGACGGTGATGGCCACGGCGCCGGACTCCGGCGTCCAGAAGCCGTTGGCGGCGAAGGTCTCCGCCAGACGGTCGGGGTCGGTCATCGGTTCGGTGATGGAGAGGGTGAAGGGATAGCGGGCGATCTGCGGCAGATCGCTGGCCTGGATACGTCGGATGGTGGTCATGGGAAGGCCTTCGGACATGGGACGTCGGAGCCCGCGAAAGCTCGCGGGCGGCGAGGCGCTCGGTCGCGCCGATGTCCGGGGTCAGGCCATGGGGGAAGGCTAGCGGAGATCGCCGGGGCGTCAACGGCCCAGATCCTCCCCCAGGCGCGTCGCGCCGATGTGGGGGAGGTGGCGCGGGCCGCAGGTCCGCGTCGGAGGGGGATCGACGTAGTCGACTGCCGTCAAACGAGAGTCAAAATCCCCCTCAGTCAGCTTCGCTGACAGCTCCCCCAGCGGGGGAGCATCTGACGCCCCCGACGCCGGGTCACCCTTTCTCACCTCCGCGCCGCGCCCTAAGCTCGGCGCAACGAAATGAGAGGAAACCCCATGGCCCAAGACACCCAACTCGTCGGCAAGACCTGCTTCGTCGCCGGCGCCTCCAGCGGCATCAATCTCGGCATCGCCAAGCGCTTCGCCGCGGCCGGCGGCAATGTCGTCATCATCAGCCGCAGCGAGGAGAAGATTCAGGCCGCCGCCAAGGAGGTCTCCACCTTCGGCAAGCCCTGCATCGGCATCGCCGCCGACGTCCGCGACTACGCCGCCGTCGAGGCCGCGCTGAAGCGCACCCACACCGAGTTCGGCGACATCGACATCGTGCTCTCCGGGGCGGCGGGCAACTTCGTGGCCCCGGCGCTCGGCATGAGCGCCAACGGCTTCAAGACCGTCGTCGACATCGACCTGATCGGCACCTTCAACGTCCTGCGCGCCTCCTTCGAGTTCCTGCGCCGGCCCGGCGCGAGCCTGATCTCCATCACCGCCGGCCAGGGCGAGCGGGCCTCGATGTTCCAGGCCCATGTCTGCGCCGCCAAGGCCGGGATCAACATGCTCACCAAGTGCCTGGCCCTGGAGTGGGGTCCCGCCGGCGTCCGCGTCAACGCCGTCTCGCCCGGCCCCATCGCCGACACCGAGGGCATGGCCCGCCTGGCCTCGACCCCCGAGGCCGAGGAGCGGGTGAAGAGCCGCAATCCGATGCGCCGCTACGGCACCAAGGACGAGATCGCCGACATGTGCCTGTTCCTGTCCTCGGATCAGGCCAAGTACGTCAACGGCGCCATCGTCCCCGTCGACGGCGGCTCCGGCTGCGGCGACGCCTCCGGCAACGCGCTCGCCAACTACGCCTGAGGTTTAGGCCTTCCCCGGGGTGCGCGGCGCGCCGGGGGAGGCTACCGCGCCCTTGTCCCCACCACCCCGCCGATCCAGGCGCAGGGCAGGGCGGTGGCCGCGAGCGCGATGGGATACCAGCGCGGCCCCAGGTCCAGGTTCCAGGTGGCCGCGACGCCCAGGGTGGCGACCGCCGTTCCGAACGCCCCCAGGATCATCGCGTGGGCCATCGGCCGCGAGGGCGCCAGGCGGGCGGCGATATAGCTGCCCAGGGCGCCGAACACGCAGCGGTAGGACAGGGCCAGCAGGTTGTCCCCCGTCTCGTTCATCGGCTCGCGCCCCGGCGGGTAGACCCCCAGCGCCTGCAACACCGTGTCCGCCGCGATGGACAGCACCGCCACCGCGGCGAACCCCGCCAGCAGCGCCACCACGCTCTGCAGCCAGGCGTGGAGCTTCGTCGTTCCCCTGGTCGTTTCGACTGTCATGCCCGTCCCCTCCCGTCTCCCAGGCCCCCAGGACGCTGGGGAGACCGCCGATCCGACAACCTGCGCGAGCTTTTGTCGAGTGTCAGGACACAAATCCGCCGCGTCCGGACAGGACTCCGGTTGCGCCCCGCCCGCCGCCCGGCCAGGCAGGCTCACCCGACCCCCAGCCAGGACCGCCATGTCAGCCAAGCCCACCCCTCGCGACGAATGGATCGAGATCGCCCGCACCGTCGCCTACGCCCTGCTCATCGCCCTGGTGCTGCGGGTCGGCCTGTTCCAGCCCTTCACCATCCCCTCGGCCTCCATGGAGCCGGTTCTGCGCCAGGGGGACTACGTCATCGTCACCAAGTTCGACTACGGCTGGAGCCGCTACTCCATCCCCTTCAGCCCGCCCCTGCCGGCCGGCCGGCTGTTCGGCAAGCCACCGGCCCGCGGCGACGTGGTGGTGTTCAAGCTGCCCCGCGACCCGCACATCGACTACATCAAGCGGGTGGTCGGCCTGCCCGGCGACCGCATCCGCGTCTCGCGCGGCGCGCTGCTGGTCAACGGCGTGGCCGTGCCGCGCAAGCCCCTGGCGCCGGGGCAGGACACCGCCGGCGTCCCGGTCCGGCGCTTCGCCGAGACCCAGGGCCCCGGCCGCACCTACGTCACCTACGACCAGGGACCCGGCCACCAGGGCGACGACACCGAGACCTATGTGGTGCCGCCGGGCCGCTACTTCATGATGGGGGACAACCGCGACAACTCCCTCGACAGCCGCTGGCCCGCCGAGCTCGGCGTCGGCCTGGTCCCGGCCGACAACCTGGTGGGCCGCGCCCGCACGATCCTGATCTCCTGGCGCCCCGGCGCCTCGATCCTCAAGCCCTGGACCTGGCTGAACCTCGACCTGTCGCGGAGTTTCAAGGCGGTGGGGTGAGCCTCGAACTCAGCGCCGCGCGCCGGCCCCGTATTCGGCGAAGCTCACCACCCCGTCGCCGTTGGCGTCCAGCCGCCGGAACTCCGCGGGGCTGACGGCCCGGTCGCCGTCGGCGTCCAGGCGTTCGAACTCGGCGGCCAGGCTGGGCCTGGCCAGGGAGGGCAGGGCCGCGGCCCCCACGGCGGCGGCCACCAGGGCGCCGGCCGCCAGCCGCCGGATCCGTCGCGCCCGGACCGGCGCCGCGGCGGCCAGGTCCTGCTCGATGAAGCCGCGCAGGGCCTCGCTGGCCGAGCGGCCCTGGGCCTGGCAGCGGGCCATGAAGGCCTGCTTGGTGGGATGGGGCAGGCGGATCTCCAGGGAGTCGCTCTTCTTCAGGCGTTCGGACATGGGCATGACGGACGTGACGCGGCCGGTCGCCGCCACCCCAGCCAAGCCCATTTCGCGCCCGGGCGACAGCATATTCCTGTCCGGACAGGCCGGCTTGCTCGAAAAAATTACACATGTAATCTCGACTCCGCGCGGTGGTCGCGAAGGAGAACGGCGATGCGGACGATCCTGTGCGCGGCCCTGCTGGGCCTCCTGGCGCTCGCCGCCCCCGCCGCGGCCCAGGCGCCCCTCGACTACGGCCAGCCGGGAAGCTGGGTCTGCCGCCCCGACGCCCCCTGCCGCGACGACCTCACCGCCACCGTGCTGGAGGCCGACGGCGGGCGGCGGATCGAGACCTTCGCCCCCGCCGCCGATCCGCCGGTGGACTGCTTCTACGTCTATCCGACCGTCTCCAACGGCCCGGGGATCAGCGCGCCGGCGGCGGTCACCGAGGACGAGCGCCGCGCCGTGCGCCAGCAGGTGGCCCGCCTGGCCTCGGTCTGCCGCCTCTATGTCCCGCTCTATCGTCAGATAACCGTGACCTCGATGCTCGACCGGTCCCTGCCGCCGGAGCCGGACGCCGGACCCCGCGCCCAGGCCGATGTCCTCGCCGCCTGGGACAGCTATCTCGCCCGCGACAACCACGGGCGCGGGGTGGTCCTGATCGGCCACAGCCAGGGCGCGGCCATGATCATCGAGCTGATGAAGCGCCAGATCGACGGAACGCCCCTGCAGGGCCGCCTGGTCTCCGCCATCACGCCGGGCTTCTTCGTCCTGGCCCCGGCCGGGCGGGATGTGGGCGGGACCTTCAAGGCCATTCCCGCCTGCCGCCGCGCGGGCCAGACCGGCTGCGTCCTCGCCTGGAACAGCTATCGCGCCGAGGCGCCGATCCCGGAGGCGATGGTCATCCCCTTCCGCGACGGCCTGGAACCCATCTGCACCAACCCTGCGTCCCTCTCCGGCGGGGCCGGGGACCTGAAGCCCTATTTCTCAAGCGAGGGCGAGACCATCATCCCCCAGCTCACCGCGCCCCAGGGCCCGTGGACGAAAGGCCCGCAGCCCGACACCCCCTTCGTCGCCCTGACGGGCCTGCGGGCCGAGTGCCGCCACGACGCCCACGGCGTCTGGCTGGCGGTGAGGGGGCCGGGGGGCTTTACCGGCGACTGGATGGCGGGCGGCCGGCGCGACCCCACCATGGGCCTGCACCTGCTGGACCTGAACCTGGTCCAGGGCAACCTCCTCGACCTCATCGCCGCCCAGGCCGCCGCCTACGCCGCGCGGCGCTAGCCTCGCGGCCAGCCCGGCGACCGCCGGGGCGGCCTTGAACCGGGGGCGGGGGTTTGCTTTGCTGACGCCCGGGCGCCACAGGCCGGCCCCCGACTGCGTGAGGAGACGGGATGACCCCGCACCGCGTCTACCGAATGAGCGTCGCCAAGGTCTATGCAGCCCTGGTCGCCAAGGCCGAGCGCAAGGGCCGCACCCGGGCCGAGGTCGACCAGATCATCGGCTGGCTGACCGGCTACGACCATGAGGGGCTCGCGGCCCAGCTGGCCAACGACACCGACTACGAGACCTTCTTCGCCCAGGCCCCGGCCCTCAATCCGGCCCGCGCCGACATCCGCGGCGTGGTCTGCGGCGTCCGCGTCGAGGAGATCGCCGAGCCGGTGATGCGGGAGATCCGCTACCTCGACAAGCTCATCGACGAACTCGCCAAGGGCAAGGCGATGGACAAGATCCTCAACCGCCAGCCCGCCAAGGTCTGAGGTTCGCGCCTTCAAGCCGGCTTCCCTTCCCAGGGCGTGGACCGCTCGTCCCTCGATTCGCGGGGGAGGCGGGGATCAGGTGCTCACCCCTTCGTGCGAACGCGCCATGGCGCGCTTGTAGGCGTCGCGGCCGGTGGTGCGGGCGAGGTAGGCCTGCTCGGCGTCGCCGAGGGCGATCCCGCAGTTCCGTTGGCCCAGGTTCAGGGCGTAGGTCACCGAGATGTCGGCGGCTGTGAACGTCTCGCCGGCAAGATAGGGCGAGACGGCAAGCCGTTGGCTGACCAGCTTCAGCCGCTTCTGGAACGCCTGCAGACACCAGGTCGCGCCCCAGTTCTCCCGCTCGCCCTGCGGCGCCATGAAGCGGCTGACGACGACGGGCATCATCAGGGTCGCGAGGCCGGCTTCGCCCAGGTGCAGAAATTGCTGGTAGGCGGGGAAGGTCGGATCCTGCGGCGCGGGCGCCAGCGGCGTCGGCCCGTAGCGGGCCATCAGGTACTCCATGATCGCGATCGACTCGACCATGGCGACGTCGCCGTCCTGGATCGCCGGGATGTAGTCGGCGGGGTTGACCGCCAGGAACTCCGGGTCCTGCTCGGCGGCCAGCATGTCCACCTGCCGCACGCGGTAGGGAAGGCCCATCTCCTCCAGCACCCATACGACCCGGATCGATCGTGAGGTCTGTCCCCCCCAAACGGTGATCATGCGCCGGCCCTTTCTGGTGTGACTGAGGATCGAGCCTAGCGAACCCCATATGTCCGTCGCGCTCAAGCCTCGGGCGAAGCTGGGCCTCAGCAAGGTCCGCCCGCCACCCCTCCGCGACCTTCCGATGGTCCGCTCTTCGACGATCGCCGCTCATCGCGCGCATTGAACCCCCGGCGAAACGCCGTTACCCCTGGGTCCATTCAAACGCCCGTTCGTGGGCGATCATTGGTCAGGACCCAATTTTCATGAAGCTCTATTCCGGCGACCTCTCGCCCTATTCCGCCAAGGTGCGGATGCAGATCTACGCCAAGGGCATCTCCGACATCGAGATCACCCTGCCGCCCGGCTTCATGACCGGGGAGTTCCACAAGACCTCGCCCCTGGCCCGCATCCCGGTGCTCGACCTGGGGAACGGCGACCTGATCCCGGAATCCGAGGTCATCTCCGAGTACCTGGAGGAGATCTATCCGCAGAACCCCATGCTGGGCGCCACGCCCCGTGAGACCGCCGCCATCCGCGCGGTGTCGCGCATCGCCGACATCTACCTGATGAACAACATGTTCATGCTCTCGGGCCAGGGCCGCGCCTCCACCCGCAGCGCCGACATCGTCAAGCTGCTGAGCGGCCAGGTGATCCGCGGCGTCAAGGCGCTGGAACACTATATCGGGACCGACGGCTTCGCGGTCTCCGGCCGCCTGACCCTCGCCGACTGCACCCTGGTCCCGGCCCTGTTCCTGGTGGAGAACGTCATCGGCACGGTGGAGGTGGAAAACCCCATCCCCGCCGCCCCCAAGGTCGCCGCCTACTGGGCCGCCATCCAGCGGAACGAGCACGCCGCCAGGACCCTGGTGGAGCTCCACCGCGGCCTCGTCGAACGCCGCGAACTGATCGCCAAGATGGCCGCCAAGGAAAAGGCCAAGGCCGCCGCCGCCGCGGGCGCCTAGTCGCGGTCTTCGCCTCTCCCCCTTGGGGGGAGAGGGCAGGGTGAGGGGGCCTCCGCGCGGCGGAGGTCTTCCCGCGTCCGGAGCGCCCTAGGTGTGGGTGTGCAGCGCCAGATGCTTGGCCACCTCGGCCGCGTAGCGCTGGCTGACGGGCTCGAAGCGGTTCGCCGCCTCGTCCCAGGCGTTCACCTCGCCGTCGGCGATGTCATAGACCCAGCCATGCAGCCGCAGGTCGCCGCGCGCCAGCCGCACGGCGACGGCGGGATGGGTCCGCAGGTGCGTCAGCTGCAGGATGACGTTCTGCTCCAGCAGCATCCGGGCGCGGCCGCGCTCGTCCAAATCCTTGCCCAGCTCGTTGGTGATCTCCACGGCGGCCCGCGCATAGGACAGCCATTCCTTCACGTGGGGCAGGGCGCCCAGCCCCTCCAGGTGCATCGCCCCGTGCATGGCGCCGCATTGGGTGTGGCCGCAGATGACGATGTGCGGGACGTTCAGCGCGATGCAGGCATATTCGATGGCGGCGGTCGTGCTGCCGGTCTCGCGGGTGTGGGGCGGCACGATATTGCCGGCGTTGCGCACGATGAACAGGTCGCCCGGCTGGCTCTGGGTCAGCATGCCCGTCTCGATCCGCGAGTCCGAGCAGGTGATGAACAGCGCCTCCGGCGCCTGGCCCTCGACCAGCTTCTCGAACAGCCCGGCGTTGCCCGGGAAAACGTCCTGCTGGAATTTGACGACGCCCGCGGCGAACTTCGGCATGGCTTGCTTCCCTGCTGGTGGCGGCCCTTCGATGACGCGCCGCGGGTCGATCTGCAAGGGCCCTGTCAGCTCAGAGTGGCGCAGGTCCCACTGGGAAGGTGACGCTCGCCCAGGCGCCTCGCCGCCCCGAAGCTTGCAGCGGGGGCAGTTGGCTGAGGGCCAAATCCGGAAGCTGGCTCCGGGCCCGCAAGCCGGCCCTGCGCCGAGAGATTCCGCTCACCGGACCGACGGCAAGGACCGCAGCCGACCCATTGGAGACGTTCGGTTCGTCTGCTTGTCCGATGATGACGCCTCCACCATAGTCTTGAGGAATGAAGCGCCGCCTACACCTTGGTCGCAGAGTAACCGCTGTTGGATTGGCGATTTGCGCGCTTTCCATGGCGACTACAACGCGTGCCGCGCAGCCCGCGGTCACCGTCGCACAAGTCTTGAGCGACCCTGCGGCACATGACGGCAAGCAGGTTCGGGTGCACGGGTTTGTCACTTTAGAGTTTGAGAACAATCGGCTCTGGCGCGATGAGACGGCGTTCCGAAACTATGAGCCGACGCAAGCCATCTACTTGAGAGATACCTCCAGCCTCCCACGCTCCACGATTGATGCGACCAAAGGCCGTCTAGCGTTCGTAACAGGTACTTTCGAGGTCGGGGGCGATGACGAGAGAGATGCCGCGAAGCTTACCAACTTAACCAGCGTTGAGCGTGATCCCGCTGATCACAAGCCTGATCGCGGTTGGTGGTCCGACCCTGACTTCGGATGGCTCGTCGCTATCTTGGGCGTGCTGGGCTTTGTTGCGATGTCGCTTGCTCTCGCTGTCAAAGCACGACCGTCGACGTTGACGTCTTGGAAGCCGAACAGGCCGCGTGCGCACACAGCTACGCGCCGGGCTCCGACGCGATAATTCGCACATGTCTGCTTCCCACCCTTCTCAGACATCGGCAGGGGGCGGTTTGGGACGATCTCGGGGAAAGTGTGGTTGCGGCGACCGCGCTTCGTTCCGCATCCGACCCATAGCGGATGTTCGCGCTGCCTTACCCTTGAGTGGTCTTGGCCTGCTGCATCCGGGCTTCATGGGCCGCCACGAGAATATGGTCGACGATGCCCTCGAACTCCTCAACGCCAATGGGATCCATATCAGTGTAGTTCTCCGGCAGGCCCCTCCCGAACCAACCGTGACGCTGCCCATACCCGAAGAGAATTTCGGCGGCTGCTCGCACTTCCGCGTCGGAAGGCACGTGGCGCATGGTGTCTCTCAACCCTCGTCTCTTGGCACCGTAGAGGTTGCCATCCCAGACGTCCGCAATCCACCCTTCCCAGACATCGACGGGGTCCGCTATCCGCCAATCTGGGGAACCGGCGCAAGGCTCGCCAGAAGGAGCATTGATGCTTGTTCGCTTCACTAGCGTGGTGTGGGAAGACGTTGCCGACGCGGTCCTGGTCGCCCTGACGGCAATCGGAAATCAAGTGGCGCCGCTCCTTGAGAAGAGAGACTATGGAGCCGGTGTCGATGCCTTTCTGGGCGTCCTGGTCTCAGTCGATGACGAGGACAATTCTCGGTTCGCAAAGCCACACAATCGGCTGGGGACCGTTACAGACGCGAAGGGGCGTCGGTTCAAGCAGCTCAGTATGGCCCTCGAGCTTTCACCCGATCTTCTGGCAGGCCAGACGGCGGCTGAACTGCGCAGGCTCCTCGCCCAGCAATTTGCGCGTCGTTTGAATGAACGTCCCTTCAGGCTCGCCAAGGGGTTCGATTGGACTTCCTTCAGCGTGGACCTTCAACTGGCCCTCGGCGCGGCCGAACGCGGCGATGCTTAGCGTCCGCATTCCACCCTTCTCTGAAGTTCGGAGGGTCCCCTCTCGGCGGTTAGGTCGAAGGTCCGCTGTCGGGCTCGCGTCCGACTTCTGCATCCGACATGTTGCGGACTGATAGTCCGCTCCAGGTCGTGCATGATGCTTCCAAGCATGCTGGTCACGACAAGATCCGCGTCCCGCACCGTTCCGGGGCGAAGTGGAGTTCACGCCCGCGGTGAATCTGGTGTCGATCTGCGGCGAGGGCGTATCGGGTTTGGCGTCGAAGGAGACCCACGTGGAAGCGTTGCAGTTGCTCGCGTCGGCCGTCCGGGCCGTCTGCTTCCTTGGCGCATTTGCAGCGACGGCCGTCGCGTTCGTGTCTTACATCTGCATGCACTCCGAACGACGCGTGCCCCTTGCCCAGTGGCTGTTCAACGGCCTCTGGTTCCTGATGGACGAGCACCTTTCGGCGCGCGGCCTTGTCCATAGGCGAAGATGGTGGCGAGCGTTGCTGGTCGCCCTGGGGCTAGGAATTGCAGGCGCCGCCTGCATTCTGTTGGGGCCACCGGGCGGTCTGGACGCCGCCTATCCCGGCCGGTTTCCTTGACCTAACGGTCGTCGGCCAAGTGGCGTTCATGCTCGTAGTCCCGTGGTCACCGGCTGCCTTGCCTCGCTCATGTGAACCGCGCATCGCCACAGCGTCGAACGACTTAACGTTCGCTTTCCACCCGTTGCGGACATCGAGGCTATGTATTGTGCGGCTCCCATGCCTCGCGCATCATCGCGGAGATTGACCATGGCCAAGCTCCGCAACAGCGAAGGCGCAATGAACCTCAAACGCCTTCCGATATTTGTGCGATGGGCCGTCTTCGTGGCCACAGTCTACGTGAGCGCGACAGTCGTCCAGGCGGTCGTCTTGGCCTATCCTGCTCATCAGGCCGAGGTTCGGTTCAATCTCGAATTTCTATTCTGGATTTGGGCGATCCCCACAGCATTCCACTATCTCGCGATTGGAATCGGCCGAGCGGTCACCCTGTACCAAATGAGCCGCCCCTTGTCTGGGCCGGGCACTGACGAGCCGGCATGGAAAGCGTTCACCCGGCCGGATCGTAGGCGGCCACCAGCGTCTCCGCAGGACCCGGGCGTCTCCTAACCACCCTGGGCGGTCGCTCGGTCCGTCCGCCATTGGCCTTGCCAGGCGCACTTCGAGGCCGTGAAGGGCGCCCCTGTCCGGTCGTCGGATCACATCACGCCAACGGCCGCACATGCGCCACCAGCAGCGCCAGCATCTCGCCGACCATGAACATCGCCGAGTGCCCGCCGCCCTCGACCGGCGCGTAGGTCGCCCCGATCTCCCGGGCATAGGCCTCGACCTCCGAGCTCACGGAGTAGGCGTCGGCCGTCCCCTGCAGGAACACCACCGGCGTCGCGATCGGCCCAAGCTCGCGGGCCTTGAAGGCCATCAGGTCGTCGCGCACCGCCGCATAGGCCGCCATCGCCAGGGCGCGCGTGTCGACGGCCGGCGCGCGTTCCGGCGGCGCCATCACGCTCGGGTCGGCGAACACCGCCTGCTCGGCCGGAGTCTGCGCCCCGGCGTATTTCGACTTGATCGCGTCGGTGGCGGCGTCGCCGTAGGGCGGCGGTCCGATCCCCTCGAGCTCCGCCACGGCCGCGGCGTCCCCCCGGTCCCGCGCGGCGCCCAGCACCATCGCGTAACTCAGGGCGTCCTGCGCCGCCCAGTCCGTGAACTGCCCGGTCCCGGCATAGACGCTGATCAGGTCGGGGCGCGCGGCCGCCATCGACAGCCCCACCACCGAGCCCCCCGACACCCCCAGCACCGCCAGCCTGGCCACCCCCAGCCGCGCCCGCACCGCCTCCACCACCGCCAGGCCGTCACGGACCAGCCGCGCCAGGCTCAGCGCCATCGGCCCCGTGGCGCCGGCCCCCGGCTGGTCCCACTGGACCACGGTGAAGGCCGCCTCCCAGGGGGCGAACAGCCGGGGCATGCGGCTGAAGGCGACGCCGGGCCCCGACAGCACCAGCAGGGGCGGGCCCCGGCCGCTCAGGGTCAGCCACTGGGGGACGCCGCCGATATCGACGAAGCCGCGGTCGTGGCGCGCGTCCTCGCGCGGCCCCTGGGAAGGCGTCATGGCTGTGATCCGGAATCTGGAGACGGCGGGCGGCGCGCGGGCCGGCCCATTCGCGAAGCTTGTCAGCCGGGACGGGGGCCGCGCAAGCGCCTTTTCGCCGCCGCGTCCCCCGCCGGGAGAATCCCCCTGGCCTTGCCGGCGAACCCGGTTATCACCGCGGTCAGGTCTGGCTCAGGCGCCCGACGCGTACGGGGAACCCCACGGCCCTGGGCGACCTCGCCCGGCCCGTGCGCGGCCCCCAGGGTTCGGGGAGCGATCGAGATGGGCCAACTCATGACCAGGGGCGCGACGGCGCTCGCCGCCGGCCTCTGGCTCGCCGCCTCGGCGGGCGCGGCCCAGGCCCAGGCGCCCCGGCTCTGGTGGGTCTGCGGCGTCGAGGTGCCCCTGTCGCGCGACATCGGCATGCGCATGACCATCGTCGGCCCCACCCTGCGCCATGTGGTGGTCAACAACCTCTACCTGACCACCTTCGAGACCGCCGACCCGGTGGGGCGCGACAGGGCCGCGGCCTATGAAGCGGACTTCGTGAGCTTCGTGGGCAAGTCCGGCTATTCCACGGTCTCCAGCGTCGCCGACGACACCACCGCCTCGTCCTGCCTGCCCCACGGTTCGCCCCAGGAGGCCGAGGCGACCAAGGCGCGCCTCACCGCCGACCGGATCTCGGGGGGCGGCGGGGTCAAGCTGACCACCAACAATGTCTTCCTCACCTGGTCGCCGGTCCCGGCGGCGGCGGTGTCGGCCGGGCCGTCGCCCGTCGCCGGCCCGCGGTCGGGCGCCCCTGCGGCCGGCGGCCTCGGCGCCAGCTTCCAGGACGTCACCCCCCAGACCGCGCAACTGCTGGGCCTCGATCCCGCCCAGGGCGCCGCGGTCATGGCCGTCGAGGCCGGGGGCGTGGCCGCCCGCGGCGGCCTGCGGCGCATGGATGTGGTCACCGAGATCAGTGGCCAGACGGTGGCCACCGCCGCCGACCTGACCCAGATCGTCGCCCGCCTGCGCCCCGGCTTCCGCGCCCCGGTTCGGGTCTGGCGCGACGGGGCCACCCGCGACCTCACCCTCGAGATCGCCGCCGCGCCGGCGGCGGGCAAGCCCGACCCCGCAAAGTCCGCCGCCTCCGGCCCGGCCAGGGCGGCCGCGGTCGCCGGCGGCCCCGGCTTCGGCCTCTGCTACGCCACGTCGAAGTACAACAGCCTGACCCTGGTGCTGACACCGGTGTTCCAGGTCGACGCCGCCGAACCGGCCGAAACCCAGGTCGAGGCGTTCAAGCGCACGGTGGCCGCCAGTCTCAGGGCCGACCCCCAGTTGATGATCCATGTCTGCCGCGCCGACCTCACCCTCGCCGCGGCCCAGGAGGTCCAGGCCGAGCTGCGCGCCAGCCACAGCATCATCAGCACCCTCGACTGGGCGCCGCCCGGCGCGCGGAAGGTCGGGCCGTTCTGAGGCGCGGCGCGCCGTTTCAGCAGCCGTAGGGGGCGCTCAGCCCTCCCTCCTCAAGATCGTCATCCTCGGGCTTGTCCCGAGGATCCATGATCTCCGAATCGACGAAGTGGGCGCGAACCTCGCCGCCAGGATTCATCTGCGGCGCGGCGTCTATGGATCCTCGGGACAAGCCCGAGGATGACGATCCAGGGTGGGGTGTGCGTCCTCATCCGGGCCGGAGGACGCGCGGCGCGCCCTAGTCGCCGGGTCCGCGCAGCTTGCGCGCCAGGTCCTGCAGGCTGGCCCGCAGGGCGACGATCTCCTCAGGCGGCAGGTCGAGCGCGCAGGCGAGCGCGAAGGGCACGCCGGCGGCCTCGTCCTGCAGATGTCGGCCCTTGTCGGTGAGCGCGATCAGCACCCGGCGCTCGTCGGCGGCGTCCCGCCTGCGGGTCACCAGGCCGGCGGCCTCCATGCGTTTCAGCAGCGGGGTCAGCGTGCCGGAGTCCAGGCCGAGCGCCTCGCCCAGGTCGCTCACCGTGCGCGGGGCCTTTTCCCACAAGGCCATCATGGCCAGGTACTGGGGATAGGTCAGGCCGAGCGGCTCCAGCAGCGGCCGGTAGGCCCGGGTCACCAGCCCGCTCGCCGCATAGAGGGCGAAGCAGAGCTGGTTATCGAGGCGCAGCTGTTGCGCGACACCCTGACGGTCACCTGTCGGCGTTCGTCGGTCGGTGGTCTTGTTTGTCGTCTTGGGACTCATTGCGCCCTTACGGTTATCCCAACATCGACATTGCCGCGAACCGCATTCGAATAGGGGCAGACCTGATGGGCCTGGGCCACCAGGGCCTCGGCGGCGGCCTGGTCCAGGCCCTGGGTCTCCACCTCCAGGCCCACCCCCAGGCGGAACCCGCCCTCGGCGCGGGGGTGCAGCTCCACGGTCGAGGTGACGGCGGCGCCGGTCAGGCCGAGCTTCGACTGGCCGGCGATGAAGCGCACGGCGTTCTCGAAGCAGGCGGCGTAGCCGGCGGCGAACAGCTGCTCGGGATTGGTCGCCCCGCCCTTGCCGCCCATCTCCTTGGGCAGCGCCAAGTCGACCTTCAGCAGGCCATCGGTGGTCTCGACATGGCCGGCGCGGCCGCCGACGGCGCGGGCCTGGGTGGAATAGAGGGCGGTCATGGGGTCGTCTCCGGTTTCAATGTTGTACAATCATATTGTGTACAATCTAACTAGGTCAAGCCCGGTCTTCCATCCGTGGCCACCGACACGTCTTGCCTCGGCGCCCGCCTTCCCCTCAATTGCCCCCGTGGGGTTGAGTCCGCCCACGCCGGGGGCCCAAGCCGCATGTTCCGTCCCGAAAACGCCCAGAGCCTGGTCGGTGTCGCCCTGACCCTGGCGGTCTGCTGGGCCATGTCGGAGGATCGCAGGCGCTTCCCCTGGAAGCTGGCTCTGGGGGCCATCCTGGTCCAGGTCGCCCTGGTGCTGCTGCTGTTCGGACTGCCCGGCGCCCAGAGGGTGATCCAGGCCCTCAACGACGGCGTCGACGGCCTGGCCGCGGCCACCGCCCAGGGCACCCAGTTCGTCTTCGGCTACATGGGCGGCGGGGCCCAGCCCTACGCCGTCACCAACCCCGGCGGCCTGTTCGTCTTCGCCTTCCAGGTCCTGCCGCTGATCCTGGTGATCTCGGCCCTGTCGGCCCTGCTCTGGCACTGGCAGATCCTCAAGTGGATCACGCGGGGCTTCGGCTTCGTCTTCCAGAAGACCATGGGCCTGGGCGGCGCCTCGGCCCTGGCCGTGGCCGCCAACATCTTCCTAGGGATGATCGAGAGCCCCATCGTCATCCGCGCCTTCCTGGACAAGCTGACCCGCTCGGAGCTGTTCCTGATGATCGTGGTGGGCCTGGCCACCGTCGCCGGCTCCACCATGGTGGCCTACGCCACCATCCTGAAGAGCGTCCTGCCCAACGCCGCGGCCCACGTCCTGGTGGCCTCGATCATCTCGGCCCCGGCCGGTGTCCTGCTGGCCCGCATCATGGTGCCCGAGAAGCCCGGCCAGGGCGGCTTCTACGCGGACTACAATTCGCTCTTGAAGTATGACAGCGCGATCGACGCCATCTCCAAGGGCACCATGGACGGCCTGTCGGTGGTGCTGAACATCTCGGCCATCCTCATCGTCTTCGTGGCCTTCGTGGCCATCGGCAACGGCCTGCTCTCGGTCTTCCCGGACGTCATGGGCGCGCCGCTCACCATCGAGCGCATCCTCGGCGTGGTCTTCGCCCCCCTGGCCTGGACCCTGGGCATCCACTGGGACGAGGCGCTCAAGGCCGGCTACCTGCTGGGCGTGAAGCTGATGCTGACGGAGTTCATCGCCTTCATCCAGCTGGGCGCCACCCCCGCCGCCGAGATGACCGAGCGGACCCGGATGATCATGACCTACGCCCTGTGCGGCTTCGCCAATGTCGGCTCGGTGGGGATCACCGTCTCGGGCATGGGGATCCTGATGCCCGAGCGCCGCAACGAGATCATCGGCATGGTCTGGAAGGCCCTGGTGGCCGGCTTCCTGGCCACCTGCATGACCGCCGCCATCGTCGGCGCCATGCCCCGCGAACTGTTCGGCCAATGAGGGCGCTGGTCCTCGCCCTGGCCCTGGTCCTGGCGCCCCTGGCGGCCCGGGCCCAGGCCCTGACCCTCGTGGCAGCCGACGGCAAGGCCAAGGTCCTTGGCCCCGCCGACCTTGCCGACCTGCCCCGCGCCGAGGTGAAGGTCACCCTCGAGACCGGCGCCCAGACCTATGAGGGCCCGATCCTGGCCTATGTCCTGCGGGCCGGCGGCCTGCCGGTGGGGCCCAAGCTGCACGGCGATCCGCTGCGGGCCTATGTGGTGATGACCGGCAAGGACGGCTTCCAGGCGGTCTATTCCCTGGCCGAGCTGGACAAGGACTTCCACGACGACGTGGTGATCCTCGCCGACCATGTCGACGGCAAGCCCCTGCCCGAGAAGGAAGCGCCCTGGCGTCTGGCCTCCAGCGGCGACCGGAAGGGCTGGCGGAGCGTCTTCGGCCTGGCCCGCATCGAGGTCCGCATGGCCGAGGCTCCGGCCAAGCCCGCCGAGATGGACCACGCCCACTAGGGCTTGATCAGCTCCAGGGACCGGATGCGGCTCTGCAGGTCGGGGCCCACCGCCATCACGAACACCTCGTCGGCGCCGGTGGTCCGCGCCTTGTCGTCCAGCCGCCTCCGCACCGTGTCGGCGTCCCCGACGATGCCGCGGGCCAGAACGCCGGCCAGCCTGGGATCGCCGGCCCGTTCGGCCAGGAAGGCCTGGGCCTCGGGGATGGAGGTGAAGCGGCGGCGCTCCCCATCCAGGGTGGCCAGATTGCCGGCCCGCATCGGCGCGGCCAGGCGCTCGGCCTCGGCCGCGGTCTCGGCGGCCAGCGCGATGGTCGCCACACCTGCCCAGGGCGTCTGCCGGAAGGCCGAGGGTTCGAAGGCCTGGCGATAGGCCGCCACCGCCGGCCCCCCGTCGGTGCGGGCGATGAACTCGGCGAACACCATGCCCACCCCGACCTGCCCCGCGAAGGTGGCGCTCTCCACCGAGGTGCAGAGCAGGAAGACGTCCGGGTGCGAGGGTCCCTTGGGGTTGGCGTGGATCTCCCGGGCCGGGTGGGCGTCGGTGATCGGCTCGATGTCGGCGGCGTCCAGCAGCCAGGCGCTGAGCAGGGCGAAGTATTGCGGAAAGGCCTCGGAGCCAGAGGTGCGCAGGGCCGCCCCGGTGCGCGGGTCGGTCCCCAGGGCGCGCCCGACTCCCAGGTCGATGCGGCCCGGCGCCAGGGCCTCCAGCTCCATGAACACCTCGGCCACCTTGAGGGGGCTGTAGTTCACCAGCATCACCCCGCCCGACCCCAGCCGGATGGTCGAGGTGATCTGGCTGGCCGCCGCGATCAGGATCTCCGGGGCCGGCGAGCCCAGCCCGCCGATATTGTGGTGCTCGGCCACCCAGAAGCGATGATAGCCCAGCCGCTCGGCGGCCTTGGCCACCTCCAGGCTCTCGCGCACGGCCTGGGCCTGGGTGTTGGTCCCGCTGACCGGCGAGAGATCGAGGACCGAGAGGGTGTAGGTCACGGGGCTCTCGGGGCGGTCTTCTTCAGCACGGCCGAGAAGCTCAGCACCGGCTCGCCCTCGACGGCCATGATCCCGCGCACGAAGACCATGCTGCGGCCGGCCTTCACCACCTCGCCGGTGCATTCCAGCAGGCAGCCGGGGGGCACGGCGCCGACGAACTCGCTGTTGAAGGTGGCCGTCACGCTGCGGCTGTCCTTCAAGGCGTCGCGGGCGATCACGAACAGGCAGTAGTCGGCGAAGGTCATCAGGGCCCCGCCGTGCATGAAGCCGCCGCCGTTCATGTGCTTGGGCTCGGGCCGCATGGCGCAGACCGGCCGGCCGTCCTCGCCCATCCGGTAGTAGAAGGGCCCGGCGTGATCCTCGAAGGGATCATTGCCGTACATGGACCAGCCGGCCCATTCGCCCTCCTGCACCACGGCGTGCACCCAGGGATTGGTCTCGGTCTCGGTCCCGTCCATCGTCGCCCCCTCGTACGCCGGAAGCGTTTGCCCGCCGCCGATCCAAACACTAGTTTGCGGCCGCGAAGACGCGCCGCCGCAAGGCGACCTAAGTGGCGGAGAGAGATGATGCAAGGCCGGACTGTCTATCTGTGCGGGGGCCTGCGCAGCCCGATCGGCCGCTACGCCGGGGCGCTCGGCAAGGTCCGCGCCGACGACCTGGCCGCCCATCCTCTGAAGGCCCTGATGGCCGCCTATCCCAAGCTCGACTGGGGCCAGGTGGACGAGGTGATCTACGGCAACGTCAACCAGGCCGGCGAGGACAACCGCAATGTCGCCCGCATGGCCCTGCTGCTGGCGGGCCTGCCCGCCACTGTGCCCGGCCTGACCGTCAACCGCCTCTGCGCCTCCGGGTTGGACGCGGTGATCGCCGGCGCCCGCACCATCGCGGTGGGGGAGGCCGACCTGATCATCGCCGGCGGGGTGGAGAGCATGAGCCGCGCCCCCTTCGTCATGGCCAAGCCCGACACCGCCTTCTCCCGCACCCCGGAGATGTACGACACCACCATCGGCTGGCGCTTCGTGAACCCGCAGATGAAGAAGGAATACGGCGTCGACGCCATGCCGGAGACGGCCGAGAACGTCGCCACAGACTACCAGATCAACCGCGAGGACCAGGACGCCTTCGCCCAGCGCAGCCAGGCCCGCGTCGGCGCCGCCCGCGCCAAGGGCTTCTTCGACGGCGAGATCGCGCCGCTCACCATCAAGGACCGCAAGGGCGACGTCGTCGTCTCCGAGGACGAGCACCCGCGCCCCGACACCACGCTCGCCGCCCTGCAGGGCCTCAAGCCCATCGTCCGCGAGGGCGGCACGGTCACCGCCGGCAACGCGTCGGGCGTCAATGACGGCGCCGCGGCCCTGCTGCTGGCCTCCGCCGAGATGGTCCAGAAGCTGGGCCTCGAGCCCCTGGCCCGCATCGAGGGCGGCGCCTCGGCCGGCGTCGCGCCGCGCATCATGGGGGTCGGTCCGATCCCGGCGGTGGAGAAGCTCTGCGCCCGGCTGGGGATCAGCCCGCGGGACTTCGATGTCGTCGAGCTCAACGAGGCCTTCGCCGCACAGGCCCTGGCCTGCACCCGGTCCTGGGGCCTGGCCGACGACGCCGAACATGTGAACGCCCACGGCGGCGCCATCGCCATCGGCCATCCGCTGGGCGCTTCGGGCGCCCGCCTGGCGCTCACCGCCGCGCGTAGCCTGCACCGGTCGGGCGGCGAGCGGGCGCTCGCCACCATGTGCGTCGGTGTCGGCCAAGGCTCGGCCCTGGCGCTCGCCAAGGCATGATCCGTCCGCTGATCCTCGCCGCCGCCTTCCTGGCCCTGGCCGCTCCGGCGGCCGCCCAGGACGAGGTGGTCAAGACCGCGCCGGCGGCGTCTCCGCCCCTGGCCGGCGGCCCCGCAGCGCCCGCCGGGACCGCGCCCGCGCGGCCCACCGGTCGACCGCCCCTGGTGGCCGCCCTGATGGCGGCCGGCTTCGACCCCCACTCCAAGCTGATCGGCGAGAGCGTCCAGGTGATGTTCGGCCAGCGGGCCACCGTCCACTTGGCCGACGGCAAGCCGGTCCTGGACGCCGTGGAGATCGGCCGCCTCGACATGGCCCTGCCCGAGGGGACGCCGGACACCTACAAGCCCCTGGAGCCCGGCAAGGTCGCCTTCGCCGTCGATTCCTCGCCCGAGAAGCGGCAGTCCTTCCTGAAGATCTGGAACGGCTTGGGCCACGCCGTGGGTTACGAGGCCGAGCTCACCGCCATCCGCGGCGGCCAGCTGGCCAAGCGCAAGGCCCAGGTCTGCGCCGTGCCCGGCGGCAGCTCCAACTACGAGATCTGGTCGGATCCGGTGCTCGCCGTCACCCTGTCCCAGATCGCCGAAATCGCCGACGACAAGATCACCTGCAAGTAAGCCCCGAGAGAGACATCATGGCCCTCGACCTGGAAACCCGCGACCAGCTCATCGACACGGTGCGCCGGTTCGTCTCCGAACGCCTGCGGCCCCTGGAGGCCAAGGTCTCGGAGGAGGACGCCATGCCTCCGGAGCTGGTGACCGAGATGAAGGAGCTGGGCCTGTTCGGCCTCTCCATCCCCGCCGAGTACGGGGGTCTCGATCTCTCCATGGAGGACGAGTGCCTGGTGGCCGTGGAACTGGGGCGCACCAGCCCGGCCTTCCGCTCCACCTTCGGCACCAATGTGGGCATCGGCAGCCAGGGCCTGGTGATGTTCGGCACCGAGGCCCAGAAGGCCAAGTACCTGCCGGGCATCGCCTCGGGCGACATCATCACCTCCTTCGCGCTCACCGAGCCCGAGGCCGGCTCGGACTCCGCGGCGGTCCAGACCCGCGCCGTGCTGGATGGCGACTGCTACGTCCTGAACGGCACCAAGCGCTACATCACCAACGCCAACAAGGCCGACCTCTTCACGGTCATGACCCGGACCGACGCCACCAAGCCGGGCGCCGGCGGGGTCTCGGCCTTCCTGGTGGAGCGCAACCTGCCGGGCCTGTCCATCGGCAAGCCCGAGAAGAAGATGGGCCAGCAGGGGGCGCACATCTGCGACGTGATCTTCGACAATGTCCGGGTGCCGGTGGAGAACCGCCTGGGCCGGGAAGGGGAGGGGTTCAAGGTCGCCATGCAGGTGCTCGACCGCGGCCGCCTGCACATCTCGGCGGTCTGCGTCGGGGTCGCCGAGCGGCTGCTGGCCGACTGCGTGGCCTACGCCAACGAGCGCAAGCAGTTCGGCCAGCCCATCGCCGGCTTCCAGCTCATCCAGGGCATGATCGCCGACTCCAAGACCGAGTCCCTGGTGGCCAAGGCCATGGTCATGGAGACCGCCCGCAAGCGCGACGCCGGCGAGAGCGTCACCATGGAGGCCGCCGCCGCCAAGTACTTCGCTTCGGAGATGGTGGGCCGGGTGGCCGACCGGGCCGTGCAGATCTTCGGCGGGGCCGGCTATGTCGCCGACCACGGGATCGAGCGCTTCTATCGCGACGTGCGCATCTTCCGGATCTATGAAGGCACCAGCCAGATCCAGCAGGTGGTCATCGCCCGCGAAACCCTGAAAAGAGGCGGCTGACCATGAGCATCGACATGGAGGCCGTGATCCTCGAGATCGTCGGCAAGCTGCCCGCCGGCAAGTCGGTGTCCTCCGAGGAGGTGGCCCGCGCCGCCGAACCCGAGCGCTGGCAGCGCCTGACCGGCCACGTCCGCGCCACCGCCCGCGGCCTGGCCCGCCAGGGCCGCATCACCGTCCTGCGCCACAACAAGCCCGCCGATCCCGACACCTTCAAGGGCGTCTACCGCCTGCGCCTGCCCACCGAGGCCGAGCGCGCGGCGGCCCTGGCCAAGGCGGCCGAGGCGCCGGTGGTGGAAGCGCCGGACGAGGCGGAATAGCTCCAGATCCGCCCCTCCCGGCGAAGGAAGGGATGAGCGGTTTTGGGGGTGGCCGTCCGCGCGCGTCCAACCCACATAGCCCCCATGTCCCTCGACGCCATCCTCGCCGACATCGCCGCCTGCCGGGCCTGCGCCGGCGAGCTGCCGCACGCGCCGCGGCCGGTGGTGATGGTCAAGCCCCAGACCCGCCTGCTGATCGTCGGGCAGGCGCCCGGCCGCCGGGTGCATGAGAGCGGTCTGCCCTTCACCGATCCCTCCGGCGACCGGCTGCGGAGCTGGATGGGGATCGACGCCGAGACCTTCTACGGCCGGCCGGAGATCGGGGTCGCGGCCATGGCCTTCTGCTTTCCCGGGACCAGCCCCAAGGGCGTCGACTATCCGCCGCCGCCGCGCTGCGCTCAGCTGTGGCGGCCGCAACTGATGTCGGCCCTGCCGGAGATGGAGCTGACCCTGCTGGTGGGCGGCTACGCGCAAGACTGGGCCCTGGGCGGCCGCGCGAAGGAGAACATGACGCAGACCGTGCGGGCCTGGCGGGACTACCTGCCCCACTATCTCCCCATGCCCCACCCGTCCTGGCGCAACACCGGCTGGCTGAAGCGGAACCCCTGGTTCGAGGCCGAGGTTACGCCCTATCTTCGCCAAAGGGTCCAAGCCATTCTAGAGTCGTGAAGCGCCTCCTCGTCGCCCTCGCCGCCCTGATGCTGTCGGCCTGCACCCCCCTGATGGTGCAGCAGGCCGGCATGCCGCCGGCCGCCTTCTCGGGCCCCCGGCTGGAGGGCGACAGCTTCGTCTCCTTCGACGGAACCCGCCTGGGCCTCACCACCTGGGCGGCCAACACGCCGGAGCCCTGGGCGGTGATCATCGGCGTCCACGGCATGAACGACTATTCCAACGCCTTCCACCTGGCCGCGCCCTGGTGGGCCAGCCAGGGGGTGACCACCTACGCCTACGACCAGCGCGGCTTCGGCCGCTCCCCCCACCGCGGGGTCTGGGGCGGCGACGAGCTGATGGTGGAGGACCTGCGCACCATGGCCGCCGTGGTCCGCGCCAAGCACCCCAAGGCCATCGTCGTGGTGGCGGGCGAAAGCATGGGCGGCGCCGTCACCGTCCAGGCCTTCGCCTCCGACCGACCGCCCACCGCCGATCGGGTGGTGCTGCTCTCGCCGGCGGTCTGGGGCTGGTCGACCCAGCCCCTGCCCTACAAGACCACCCTGTGGTTCGCCGCCCGGCTGACGGGGTCGAAGGTCTATACGCCGCCGGAATGGCTCACCAAGCGTGTGGCCCCCACCGACAATCGCGAGGAGCTCATCGCCATGGGCCGGGATCCGCTGATGGTCTGGGGCGCGCGCTCCGACACCCTCTACGGCCTGGTGGCGATGATGGAGCGGGCCTGGCGGGAGACCGGCCAGATCAAGGTCCCGGCCCTCTATCTCTACGGCGCCCACGACGAGATCATCCCCAAGCGCCCGGCCTTCGAGGCCGCCAGCCGCCTGAAGCCCGGGGACCGCACCGCCTATTACGCCCAGGGCTGGCACCTGATGACCCGCGACCGCCAGGGCCCCAAGGTCTGGGCCGATATCCTCAGCTATGTCCGCGATCCCGACCAGCCCCTGCCGTCGGGCGCCCCGCCCATCCCCCGTCCGCGCCATCCCCGCGGCGGCCCCGCCACCACATCGGCGGGGTTGTGAGATGGATCACAGGGGCGTAGAGCCGGGTAAATCCTTCCCCACTTCGAGCCAGTTCTCAGCATGACCCTGTTCGATCACCCCGCCTTCGAGGGCCATGAGAGCGTCAACGCGTTCTTTGACGAGAAATCCGGCCTCAAGTGCATCATCGCGGTCCATTCCACCGCCCTGGGTCCGGCGGCGGGGGGCTGCCGCATGTGGCCCTACGCCAGCGCCGACCTGGCCCTGGAGGACGCCCTGCGGCTCTCACGCGCGATGTCCTACAAGAACGCCATGGCCGACATCCCCTTGGGCGGCGGCAAGGCCGTGATCATCGGCGACAGCCGCACCCAGAAGACCCCGGCCCTGTTCGAGGCCTTCGGCCGCGCGGTGGACTCCCTGGGGGGCCGCTACTGGACCGCCGAGGACGTCGGGGTCTCGGTGGCCGACCTGACCCACGCCCGGCGTCAGACCCGCTATGTCGCCGGCCTCGAGGGCCATCCCGCGGCCTCGGGCGATCCCTCGCCGGTGACCGCCGAGGGGATCTTCCGGGGCGTCAGGCTGAGCGTCCGCCGGGCGCTGAACCGTGACCTGGACGGCGTCACCGTGGCGATCCAGGGGGTCGGCCATGTCGGCGCCTATCTGGCCGACAAGCTGCACGCCGCCGGCGCCAGGCTGATCCTCACCGACACCAACGCCGAGGCCCTGCGCGCGGTGGCTGAGCGCACGGGCGCGAAGGTGGTCAGCCCTGCCGACATCTTCGAGGCCGACGCCGACGTCTTCGCCCCCTGCGCCCTGGGCGGCGCCATCAACGCCGAGACCCTGCCGCGCCTGCGGGCCGGGATCATCGCCGGCGGCGCCAACAATCAGCTGGCCAGCCCCGAGATCGGCCGCGCCCTGTTCGAGCGCGGCATGCTCTATGCCCCCGACTACGTCATCAACGGCGGCGGCATCATCAATGTGGCCGCCGAGATCGCCGCCCTGGAGGCCGGGACCAGCTTCGACCCCGCCTGGGTCGCCGCCAAGCTCGACCGCCTGATGGAGACCCTCGACGAGGTGCTGTCCCGCGCGGCGTCCGAGCGCCGCCCCACCCACGAGGTCGCCAACGAGATGGCCAAGGCCCGCATCGCCGCCGCGGCGCAGGCCAAGCTGGCCGCCTAGGGGTCTCCGCTCTCGAACGGGCTGGGGGCTAACCTTCGTTCCGAACGGGCTTGGGCCGCCGCAGCGCCTTGCCGCCGAAATAGAGCCCCACCCCCACCAGGATGGGCACGACGCCGGTGACCAGGGCCATGATCATCATGGCCACGCCATAGGCGTCGCCCTGACCGGCCCAGGCCACCAGGCCGATGCCGGCATAGCCGAGGGTGCACAGGCCGCTCAGCCCCGCCAACAGGACGCCCACCGCCATCAGGGCGCTCCCGATGAAGCGACGCGTCGTGTTGGGCGCTTGTTCCGCCATCAGATTCTCCCCTGTCCGCGCGCCAGGACGGACGCGCCCTCGGCGCCCGGGCGATAGAAGGTGTTGTAGGTGTCGAAGGGGATGATCCGCCCGTCCGGCTGCACGAAGTGGACGCAGGAGCGCTTCACGGTCCCGAGGTCGAAATTGTAGCGGTCCAAGAACTGCGAGATCACCACCCGGAAGGTGTGCTCATAGCCCAGATCCTGGGGCACGGCCGCCTCGGGCAGGCAGCAGAGCAGGGCGCCCAGCTTGTCGGAGGTGTCGCCCTGGGCCGTCGACAGCGACAGCAGGTCGAACACCTTCTGCTGCAGTTCCGGATAGGCCTCGAAGGTGACGGTGTTGGGGGCGGCGGCCACGAACAGCTCGCGCGGCAGCATGGCCGTCACCGGCTCGACCCGGTCACCGTTGCGCAGGCCGTATCCGATGCAGATCTGGTCGGGATTGCAGGGCAGGGGGATCAGGTCCTCCAGGGCGAAGACCCCGGCCTTGGCGATTTCGCGGCGGATCTCAGTGAGCACGATGCGGTGGGTCTTGGGATCGAAGCCGTCGTTGCGCCCGGCGTCCTGGATCGGCTGGAAGGTGACGCCGCGCACGCAGCGCCACTGCAGGGCATGGCGCACGATGTCGGCCACCTCGTGGTCGTTGACGCCCTTCTTCAGGGTCACCACCAGGGTGGTGGAGATGTTGTTGCGCTCCAGCGCCTCCAGGGCCTGCTGGCGGACACTGCGCAGGTCGGCGCCGCGCAGCTCCATCAGGGCGTCCCGCTGCAGGCTGTCGAACTGCAGATAGACCTCGAACCGGGGCATGAAGGCCGCCAGCTGCTCGGCGAAGCCGGCCTCGCGGGCGATGCGGATGCCATTGGTGTTGATCATCAGGTGGCGGATCGGCCGGGCCCGGGCGGCGGCCAGGATCTCGAAGAACTGCGGGTGCAGGGTCGGCTCGCCGCCGGAGATCTGCACCAGGTCCGGCTCCCCTTCGGAGGCCACCAGGATGTCGAACATCTTCTCGATTTCGGCGAGCGGCCGGTGCGCCTCCCGCTTGACGGAGGACTCGGCGAAACAGACCGGGCAGGACAGGTTGCAGGCCTCATTGACCTCGACGATGGCCAGGCAGGAGTGCTGCTCGTGGTCGGGGCAGAGGCCGCAGTCGAAGGGGCAGCCGTGGTCGGTGCGGGTCTGGACGTTCAACGGCCGGTCGCCGGGCTTCAGCCAGTCCTTCTGCGCCTTCCAGTAGCCGAGATCGTCGCTGATCAGGGTCTTCTGCACCCCGTGCTCACGGCAGCGCTTCAGGTAGAAGACGTTCTGGCCCTCGGAGATGATCTTGGCCGGGACCAGGGCCAGGCAGGTCTCACACAGGCTGGTGGTCTGGCCCTGGAACAGATAGGGCGCGCTCTTGCGCGAGACGCTCTGCGCGTCGGTCGCGCTGGTAGTAGACCCATCCATAAGCGACCAACCCCAGGCACAGAATATGGAAGAGGTTAAACGGCCCCACCAACCTGGGATAGGGCTTTAGGAACTCCCAGGCGAAGCGTTGCAGGCCGTACCAGCCGCACATGATGTAGAAGCCGCGCTTCATGGCCCAGGGCCGGCGCCGCGCCAGACCCTCCAGATAGACCGCCAGGAACAGGGCCATGGCCGCGCTCTCGTAGAGCTGCACCGGATGACGGGCGATCCCGTCGCCCAGGTCCACGGCCCAGGGGACTGTGGCGGGCGTCCCATAGGTCCCGTCGGCGAGGCCCGCGAACAGGCAGCCGAACCTCCCGATCACGACGCCCAGGGCGAAGGGGCCGACGAAGACCCCGCCGGTTGAGCCGGTGACGCCTCTGGCGAGCTTGTAGATCTCCACCCCTAGGATGGCCCCGGCCAGCGCGCCGACGACGCTGTGGGACAGGGCCGGGTGCGCGCCCTGCAGGCTGTTGACCGAGCCCAGCAGCCAGGCGGCGGGAATGGCCCCGGCGGCGAGGGCCGCGAAGTAGCCGCCATCCACCTTGCGCGCCAGCCGGTCGGCGGTCTCCCGCATCCGCCATCGATAGAGCGCGACGCTGAACGCCAGGCCCGAGAGCCAGGCGGTCAGGTCGAACAGGGTGTGCGCCCAGGGGGCGGTGGGAACCTCGATCATTCAGGTTCCGCCGCCTTCGCTAGAGCCGCGCCAGCCGCGCCGTCCGGGGTTCCTTGACGAAGGCCAGCAGGGTGGCCAGGGCCAGGCCCAGGAAGCCGATGGAGGTTCCGAACACCGCGGGATAGCCAAGCTGGTCGGCCATCACCCCGGCCACCAGCGGACCGATCGAGGCCATGATCCCCTCGGCCATGGAGGAGATGGCGATGCGCATCGGCATCTCCTCTCGACTGCCGAATTCCAGGATCATGGTCTGGGCGGCCATCATGTAGCCCGACTGCGAGCCGCCCAGGCCGAAGAAGGCCAGGAAGAAGGCCCAGGGCTGGTGCACGGTCATCAGCAGGATGGTGGAGGCCACCGAGATGGCCATCGACAGGATCAGCACCAGCTTGAAGCCGGTCTTGTCGCCCATATAGCCCCAGACCAGGTTGGAGATGGCGTCGGCGCCGATGAAGCACAGGCCCAGGACGCCCAGGAATGTGCCCGCCCCGACCGCCCCGTGGACGTCGCCGCTCACCGTCATCAGGTGGGTGACATAGATGGCGTAGAAGGGCGTCGCCGCCCGGCCCGCGGTGCCGGCCATCTGCATGACCAGGAACCAGGCGTAGCTCTTGTCGCCGAGGATGAGGCGCGGGAAGTCCTTCAGGCGGTCGCGGAACCCCGAACGCGCGGGCAGGTTCGGCGGCTCGGGCTCCTTGAGCAGCAATTGCAGGGCCCATAGGCCGCAGGTGGTGAGGAAGGCCGACAGGGCGAAGGTGGTGGAGTAGCCGTTGCCGAACAGGTCGGCCTTGATGATGTACTTGCCCGCCGCATAGGCCAGCGCCGCGGCGATCAGGGATCCGGTGGCGTTGCGCCAGGCCTGCAGCCGCCCGCGGCGGCTGAGCGGGATCACCTTGGCCATCAGGAAGCCGAACACCACCCGCTGCGTGCCCATGAACAGGCCAAACAGGAACATCAGCACCATCATGGCGATGACCAGGGGCTGGCCGTGCAGGAACCAGCCGGCCAGCGCCATGCCGACGATCTGCACGCGGGCCAGGCCGCCCATCCAGATGGCCGCCGGCATCACCTTCTTGCGGTGCTCGATCTGGGTCGCCCCGAACACCGGGGAGATCACGCTGCCCAGCTGTTGCAGGCCGAGCGCCAGGCCGACGATGGCGTTGGAGCCAGAAATCAGGTGCAGATAGGCGGGCAGGAAGGTGGGCGCGTTCACCAGCCGGAAGCCGGTCATGCCCAGCATGCCGTGCAGGTAGTTGCCGATATAGTTGCGCTTCAGATTGTCCCAGACGAACTTCTCATAGGCGGCTTCCTTGTCCGCCATGGTCTCGCCTTCGGGGGCGCCGGCCTCGCCGGTCGTCACCAGATCGTCCCTAATGATTTTCTCTTCCAATGCGTCCCGCCCGCGCGCGCAGGGGAGTGAAAAGCCGCGCAGGGCTCTCCCTTCATAAACGGATAAATTCAATCCCTTCGGTCTAGCAGAGTCCCCCGGGAGGGAAACCCCAAACCCTGGCCACGTGACATCACGTTCCGTCGGCGGCCCGGCGCAGCAGCATCAGGGCGCCGAAGGCCAGGACCGAGCCGGCCGCCATCGCCGCTAGGGCGAGGTTGGCCGAGCGGTCGATCATCAGGGCGAAGACGAAGGGCGACAGGGCCTGCAACAGCCGGGCGGGTACGTTCAGCACGCCGAGCCTGCGGCCGTAGTTGCGCTCCCCGAAGAGCGCCAGCGGCAGGGCGCCGCGCACGATGGTGAAGAGCCCGTTGCCCGCGCCGTAGAGGATGGTGAAGGGCGCCGCGGCGACGCCGCCCAGCGCGATCAGCAGCACCGCGCCGATGGGGAACAGCGACACGGCCACCCGTCCCGAGACCAGGGGGTGGATGCGTCGGACCAGGGCGAACTCCGCCAGCCGCGCGGCCACCTGGGCCGGCCCCACCAGGGCCGCGGCGCCGACCGCCGCGGCCGGGCTGACCCCCAGCGCGCCCAGCAGCGGCGGCAGGTGGGCCGACATGGCCGAGCCGATGGCCGCCAGCACTGCGAAGGCCGTGGCCATCAGGATCATCTTGGAAAGGTCGCCGGGAACCGGGGCGTCGCTCACCGGGGCGGCGTCGGCCGCGGGCTCGGGCTTCGGCGCCGGAGCATGGGGCAGGCTCAGGTGCAGGGGCAGGGCGATCAGCAGGTTCAGGGCCGCCCAGGCCAGGCAGGCGCCGCGCCACCCCACCTGATGCTCCAGCCAGGCCGTCAGCGGCCAGCCGATGGTGCTGGCGAAGCCGGCGATCAGGGTGACTCCGGTGATCGAGCGCCGGGCGTCGGCGCCGAACCAGCCCACCAGGCCGGCGAAGGCGATGTCGTAGAGTCCCGCCGACATGCCGAAGCCGATGACGAACCAGGCGGCGATCAGCACCGCCGGAGTCTGGGCGACCGCCAGGCCCACCAGGCCCGCGGCGAACAGCAGGCTGGCGGCGGTGAGCGGCAGGCGCCCGCCGCGACGGTCCACCAGCTTGCCGATCCGGGGGCCCGTCACCGCCTGCAGCAGCAGGGCGGCGGAAAAGGCCAGGAAGACGCCGGAGGTGGACATCCCCACATCGGCCGCCATGGGCTTGGCCAGGGTCGCGGGCAGGTAGGTGCTGCACGCATAGCCGATGGTCTGGGTCACCCCCAGGGTGAGGACCGCGCGGCGCGGGGTGAAGGTGGCGCGGTCGGTCAATGGCTCCGGGCTCCCCTCGCCAGATGGCGTCGGGGCCTAGCCTAGACGGAGTCGCGTGCTCCGTGGGCGGAGCAGACGCGGCGCCTCGGATCCGTGCCGGCTGAAGCCGACCTAATGGCCTGGCCGCGGCTGGAAGGAGCGCGGCTCCTTGGTCTTGACGGGCTTGGCCTCCGGGGTCCGCCCATGCTGGGGCCTGGGCGCGGACTTGGGGAAGCTGAAGTTGAGGGATGGGTCTTGCTGGTCGAAGCCTCGAGTCATGGGCTGTTCCTCCCGTACGCCACTGTCGCTCACGCCACGGCCATCTGTGTTTCAGCCGGGCGCACATCTACGTGAATCGAAAGCTCGCTGCGGCCCGGATCCCCCAGGATCACCCCGCTGACCGGGGTGGCCTCGGCCGGGGTGCGGCTGACCGCAACCGGGATCAGGTCGGCGGATTCCGCCAGGCCGTTGGTGGGGTCGAACTCCATCCAGCCGAGGTCCGGCAGGAAAACCTCGCACCAGGCGTGGGTCGCCCCGGCGCCCCGGACGCTGGAATGGCGCGGCGAGTAGAGATAGCCGGTGACGAAGCGCGCGGCGTAGCCCAGCCGCCGCAGGGCCTCCACCATCAGCCAGGCGAAGTCGCGGCAGGTGCCCGAGCCCATGGTGACGGTGAAGTCAGGCGACTGCACCCCCTCCTCGTCGCGCCTGCGATAGTCGAAGTGCTGGTGGATGTAGCGGTTCAGCCGCTGCAGGAAATCGAGCGCCGGCTCATAGGTCCCGCCGGCCTGGGCCCGCACCCAGTCCAGCAGCATGCCGTTGGGATCGTCGGTGGCCGGGTCGATGAAGGGGTCCAGCACCGTGCGGTCGCCGCGGTCGTAGACGATGGGCATGGCGGTGTGGGGATTGTCGATCCGCAGCGGCGCCAGGGGGGCGGGGAAGCGCTCGATGGTGAGCTCGCTGACCACCCACAGTTCGGTGGACCGGCCCTGGGGCGTCATCAGGCAGACGCAGTTGCCCAGGGCGTCATAGACCCAGCGGGTGGAGGCCTGCTGCGAGAAGGTGAGGTGGGCCTCCACCACGCGGGTCGCGTGGCTGTCGCGTGGACGCAGCAGCAGGCGGTGCAGGCCAAAGCCCACCGGCCGCTCGTAGAGGTAGCGGGTCTCGTGACGGATGGTCAGGCGCGCCATGGCGGAGGGGAAACCGTCCAGCACGGCGCCGGTTCCCCGCGGCCAAGCTTGGCTCGCGGCGGGCTTGTGCTATTGACGCCGCTCTTCCGGGCCTCCGCCCGATGGGCGCTTTCCGAATGTCCGACCCCGAGGCCGATCCGTCGTCCCCCGAGCCCCCCGTCGATCCCTCGGCGGAGCCCGTGGCTGACCTGGACGCGGCGGACGAAACGGGGAACCCCGCCGAGCCCGAGCCCGAGCCCGAGCCCGAGCCCGAGCCCGAGCCCGAGCCCGAGCCCGAGCCGGACCTTGCGGCCCAGGCGGAGCCGACGGTCGAGTCTGAACCGGCCCCGCCGCCCCCGCCGCCCGCCGACCTCCCGCCCGCGGCGCTTGAGCCGACGCCGCTGTGGATGCGACGGCCGTGGCAGATCGGCGCCGGGGTCGCGGCCCTGTTCGTCGTCCTGATGATCTGGCTGATCGGCTCCCTGCCGCTGGGCCGGGCCCTGGAGCCCCTGGACAACCCGACCCTGGTCCTGGTGGCCGCCGACGGCGCCCCCATCGCCCGACGCGGCTCCTACAAGGAAGCCCCGGTCGAGGTCGCCAAGCTGCCGAAATACGTGCCCGGCGCCTTCATCGCCATCGAGGACCGGCGCTTCTACCGGCACTTCGGCATCGATCCCCGGGCCATCGCCCGGGCCATGAACGCCAACGCCAAGGCCGGCGGCGTGGCCGAGGGCGGCTCCACCATCACCCAGCAGCTGGCCAAGAACGCCTTCCTGTCCAACAAGCGGACCCTGCGCCGCAAGGTGCAGGAGGCGATGATCGCCCTCTATCTGGAGGCCCGGCTCTCCAAGGACGAGATCCTCTCGCGCTATCTGTCCTCGGTCTATTTCGGCGACGGCGCCTTTGGCCTGCGCGCCGCGGCCCGGCACTATTTCGACAAGACTCCCGAGACCCTCTCCATCGGCGAGGCCGCCATGCTGGCCGGCATGGTCAAGGCGCCCTCGCGCCTGGCCCCCACCGAGAACCTGAAGGGCGCCCGCGAGCGGATGCGGATCGTGCTCGGCGCCATGGCCGACACCGGGGTCATCACCAAGGCCCAGGCCCGCCGCGCCGCGCGCGGGGTCAGCGTCCACGCCGGCCGCAAGAAGCTGCCCACGGGCTCCTACTTCGCCGACTGGGTGATCCCCCAGGCCAAGGAGGTGTTCGAGGCCAGCTACGGCGAGACGGTGGTGCGCACCACCCTGGACACCAACCTCCAGGCCCAGGCCGAGAAGATCTTGGCCCGCTACCTGGACCGCGATGGCAGGGGGCTGGGCGCGAGCCAGGGCGCCCTGGTGGCCATGCGCACAGATGGCCGGGTGGTCGCCATGGTGGGGGGGCGCGACTACAAGGTCAGCCAGTTCAACCGCGCCGACGCCGCCCGCCAGCCGGGCTCGGCCTTCAAGCTGTTCGTCTATCTCGCCGCCCTGCGCGAGGGCTGGACCCCCACCAGCCCGATCCTCGACGCCCCGGTCGATGTGGCCGGCTGGAGCCCGAAGAACCACGAGGGCAAGTACGCCGGCCGCGTGGTGCCCCTGATCACCGCCTTCGCCGGCTCCTCCAACGTGGCCGCCGTGCGCCTGGCCCAGCAGGTGGGTCGCGACGACATCGTCCGCACCGCCCGCGATCTCGGCGTCACCGAGCCGATCCCCAAGGACCTCACCCTCGCGCTGGGCACCGGTCCCATGAGCCTGGTCCAGCTCACCGCCGCCTATGCCGCCATCGACGCCGGCGAGGCTCCGGTGGTCGCCCACGGCCTGGCCGACTGGAAGAAGCCCAAGACCGTGCACAAGCTCGGCAAGGCCGAACTGGCCGGCATGCGCGACCTGCTGCGCTCGGCCACCCAGCGCGGCACTGGCGTCGAGGCGGCCATCCCCGGCGCCTTCGGCAAGACCGGCACCACCCAGGATTACCGTGACGCCCTGTTCGTCGGCTATGTGGGCGACCTGGTGGTTGGCGTCTGGGTCGGCAACGACGACAACAGCCCCATGCGCGGCGTGGTGGGCGGCGGCCTTCCGGCCAAGATCTGGAAAGAATTCGCCTCCTACGCCGTGGCCCGCAGCGCCCCCAAGGCCGCCCTGGTGGAGGCGCCGCCGGTGGAGACCGAGGATCTGGCGGTGCCGGAATTGCCGGCTGACGGGACCGTGCCGGAAGGGACGGAAGCGCCGACCCCTGCGGCTCCCGCCGAGGCGCCGCCCGCGCCCTCAGCCCCGGCCGCGGAACCGGCTCCGGCGCCGCCATCCACGGACACGCCAAAGCTCTAGCCCGCAGATTCACCGGCGGCTCAGCTTGTAAGAACAAAACTAGAACATTAGGGTCATCGCATGGTGGCCCTGACCCTGAAGCGCAAACTCGAAATCCTCTCCGACGCCGCCAAGTACGACGCCTCCTGCGCCTCGTCGGGGACGGTGACGCGGGACTCCGTGGGCGGGAAGGGGGTGGGGTCCACCGACGGGGGCATGGGCATCTGCCACGCCTATGCGCCGGACGGCCGCTGCATCAGCCTGCTGAAGATCCTGCTGACCAACTTCTGCGTCTATGACTGCGCCTATTGCGTGAACCGGGTGTCCTCCAACACCCCGCGCGCCCGGTTCAGTGTGGCCGAGGTCGTCGACCTGACCCTGGGCTTCTACAAGCGCAACTATATCGAGGGCCTGTTCCTCTCCTCGGGGATCATCCGCAGCGGCGACTACACCATGGAGGAGATGGTCCGGGTGGCGAAGGCCCTGCGCCTGGACCACGACTTCCGGGGCTACATCCACCTCAAGGTGATCCCCGAGGCCTCGCCGGCCCTGGTCAATGAGGCGGCCCTCTACGCCGACCGCATCTCCATCAATGTGGAGCTGCCCCGCGACGCCAGTCTCGCCGACCTCGCCCCCGAGAAGGACGCCGTCGGCATCAAGAAGGCCATGGGCCGCGTGCGCCTCGGCATCGACCAGACCAAGGAGAAGGCGATCAAGACCAAGCCGCCCAGGTTCGCGCCCGCCGGCCAGTCGACCCAGATGATCGTCGGCGCCGACGCCGCCACCGACGGCGAGATCCTGGCCAGGAGCGCGGGCCTCTACGGCGCCTACGGCATGCGCCGGGTCTACTACTCGGCCTACAGCCCGATCCCCGACGCCACCTCCAGGCTGCCCCCGGTCCGCCCGCCCCTGATGCGCGAGCACCGCCTCTACCAGGCCGACTGGCTGATGCGCTTCTACGGCTTCACCCACGACGAGATCACCGTGGAGGGCGTCGATCTGGACCTCGACATCGACCCCAAGCTGGCCTGGGCCTTGCGTAACCGCGGCGACTTTCCGGTCGACCTCAACACCGCCGAGCGCGAGGCCATGCTGCGGGTCCCGGGCCTGGGGGTGCGCAGCGTCGAGCGGATGATCGACATCCGCCGCTACAAGCAGCTGACCCTGGAGGACGTGAAGCGTCTGACCCGCCGGCTCGACAAGCTGAAGCCCTTCATCGTCACCGCCGACTGGCGGCCCGGCGCATTGACCGACAAGGCCGACCTGCGCGCCCGCCTGGCGCCACCGCAGCAACTGAGCCTGTTCTGATGCGCGTCGTGCGGCTGGCCTCCGAGATCGACTTCGCCGGCTGGCGCGAGGCCGCGCGCGCCCTGCGCGGCCAGGGCGTAGCGCCCGAGACCGTCATCTGGACCGTGGACGGGGAGGGCGACCTGTTCGCCGATCCCGAACCCCTGGCGGCGCCCGGCCCCGGCGGCTTCACCGTCAGCCGCGAGTTCCTGGAACTGGCCGAGGAAGTCATCCTGCACCGGTCGGCCGAGCGGTTCGCCCTGCTTTACCGGCTGCTCTGGCGCCTGGCCGCCGAGCCCAATCTGCTGCGCATCGCCACCGATCCCGACGTCGCCCGCGCCAACGACCTGGCCCGCCAGGTCAGCAAGGCGGCCCACAAGATGAAGGCCTTCGTTCGCTTCCGGATCGTCAGCCCCGATCCGGAGACCTACGCCGCCTGGTTCGAGCCGGCCCACCGGGTCACCGAGGCCGTCGCCCCCTTCTTCGCCCGCCGCTTCGCCAACATGGCCTGGTCGATCCTGACGCCGGACGTCTGCGTCCACTGGAACGGCGCGCAGCTGGCGGCGACCCCCGGCGCCGATCCCGCCGACGCCCCGGCCGAGGACGCCCTGGAGGACTACTGGCGCACCTACTACGCCTCGATCTTCAATCCGGCCCGCCTGAAGGTCGACGCCATGACCAAGGAGATGCCAAAGCGCTACTGGCGGAACCTGCCCGAAGCGCGCCTCATTCCAGATCTGATCGCCGCCGCCGAAGGCCGTACGAACCTCATGGTCGCCAAGCCCCCCACCGAACCCTCCCGCCGGGTCGTCCGCGCCGTGGCCCGCGCCAGCCGCGACGCCGCCTATGACGGCATGGCGCTGCAGAGCCTGGAGGAGGTGGCAGCCGGCGTGGACGCTTGCCGCCGCTGCCCGCTCTATCGCGAGGCGACCCAGGGCGTTTCCGGCGAAGGTCCCGGCCACGCCCGCCTGATGCTGGTGGGGGAGCAGCCCGGCGACCAGGAGGACCTGGCCGGCCGCCCCTTCGTCGGGCCCGCCGGCCAGGTGCTGGACAGGGCCCTGGCCGAGGCCGGCGCGCCGCGGGCCGAGACCTATGTCACCAACGCCGTGAAGCACTTCAAGCACGAGCTGCGGGGCAAGCGCCGCATCCACCAGACCCCCAACCCGTCGGAGGTCACCGCCTGCCGCTGGTGGCTGGACGCCGAGCGCCGGCTGGTCCGGCCCCGGGTGGTGGTGGCCCTGGGGGCGACCGCGGCCCTGTCGGTGTTCGGCAAGGCCATGCCGATCGGCAAGAACCGGGGCCTCGCCCTCCAGCTGCCGGACCAGTCCCAGGGCGTGGTGACCTACCATCCCTCCTACCTGCTGCGGATTCCCGACGCCGAGGCGAAGGCGGCGGCCTACGCCCTGTTCGTGCAGGACCTCAGATTTGCGTGGGGGCTGGCGGCCTGAGCCGGATCCAGGCCAAGGCGCCCACCCCGATCAGGGCGATCGCCCCGCCGCAGGCGAGGAAGGCCATGCGATAGGAGGCGCCCTGGGCCAAGGCGCCGAAGGCCATCAGCATGCCGGTCATGGTCACCTGGCCCGAGAAGCTCTTCACCGCGGCGATGGTGGCCCGGGTCTCGGTGGGGATGGCGTCGTGCAGCCGGGCGTCGAAATTGACGTCGACGATCTTGAACAGGCCGCACAGGGGTACGATCAGGGCTACCGACCAGGGCCGCATGGATCCCGCCGCCGCCAGCAGCAGCAGGCCGATCAGGGCGAACAGGCCGAAGAAGACCGGGGTGGCCGCCCCCCGCAGCCGATGGGCCCAGAGGGCGCCGCCGGCCTGGGCGGCGCTGATGGCGGCGACGAACAGGGCCACGCTGGAGGCGGGCAGGCCGGTTTGCGACCCGAAGATCGGCCAGAACCCCTCGAGCCCGCCGCCGAAGGCGTTGCTCAAGGCGGCGAAGGCGATGAAGCCCACGATCAGCGGCGCCCCGGCCACGGTGTGGAAGCCCTGCTTGAGCAGGGCCAGGTAGTGGCGCCCGACCCTCAGGGTCTGGCGGGCGCGGGGCAGGGCCAGGGCGGCCGCCGCCGCGCCCAGCACGCAGACGATGCTCGCCAGCAGGATGGCCGTGTAGCCGAACCGCACCGTCACCGAGGCGCTGAGCGAGGCCAGCAGCACGGCGACGAAGCCCACCCCCTGGGCGCGGCCAATGACGCGGGAATAGTCCTCCGCCCGGCCCTCGCCGTGCAGCTCGTCATAGACCAGGGCCTCGAACACACCGTTGGTGAAGGCGCTCTTGGCCCCCCACAGCACCATGCCCAGCAGGCAGCCGGCGAAACTGGGCCAGACGATCCAGGCGGCGAAGCCGATCACCCGCAGGATCTGGGCCCCGGCCAGGATCCAGCGTCGCGACCAGCGGTCGGCCAGGACGCCGGAGGGGATCTGCAGCAGGAAGGCGGTGATCGACCAGGCCATCAGGGTGGCCGAGACCTGCACCGGCGTCAGGCCGCGGGCGACGAACATCACCGTATAGAGGGGGTAGATCAGGACGAAGGCGTCCAGCGCCTTGAAGGCGTAGACCCGCCCGACGAAGGGTCTGGCCACCTAGGCCAGGAAGCCGGCCTCGGCGAAGTCGAGCATCCGCTTCAGCAGGCCGTCGATGTCGCTCTCGCGGGTGGCGCCGTCCGACAGCACGTGCAGGCGGTCGAACTCGGCGAAGCGGTTGTTGTGGACCATGCCCAGGCAGAAGTGCAGCCGCCAGTAGACGCTCTCCCGGGGCAGGTCGGGGCGGGCGGCGATCAGGGCGTCGGCGAAACGGGCCAGGTGGGAGACGTCGTTGGTGAGCGCCTCGCGCATCTCCGCGGTGCCCTCGCTGCGCGAGCGGATGATGAACTGGACCGAGATGCGCCGGTCGTTCTCCGGCGAGGCCCAGCGCAGGGGCGGGGCGAACAGGGCCTCGAGGATGTCGCGCACCGGCGGCTTGCCGTTGTGGCGGTCGCGGGCCTCGTGCAGCATCCGAGCCCGTTCGCGGTTCAGCTCGGCGGTGCGCCGGCGGAAGATCTCGAACAGCAGGGCGTCCTTGGACCCGAAATGATAGTTCACCGAGGCGAGATTGACCCCGGCTTCGGCGGTGATGTCGCGCACCGAGACGTTCTGGAAGCCGTGCAGCGCGAACAGCCGCTCAGCGGCGGCGAAGACCGCGGCCTTGGTGGCGGCCTCGTTGGGCGGGTCCGGGTCGTTGGCCGGCACGGGGTCGGTCACAGGCGAATCCTTCACGGTTGCCGGCAGCTTAACAGGCTCGCGTCGGTCGCAAACGATTGTCCGCGTGCGACCTTTAGCGCGACAGCTCCCGCATGGCCTTGTCGAGCCCCTCGATGGTCAGGGGATACATCCGGTCGCCGACCAGCTGCTTCATGACCTCGATGGAGGGGGTGTAGTCCCAGTGCCGTTCGGCGGTGGGGTTCAGCCAGACCATGTTCTCGTAGATATTGGCCACCCGATCCATCCAGACCGCGCCGGCCTCCTCGTTCCAGTGCTCCACCGAGCCGCCCGGATAGGTGATCTCGTAGGGGCTCATGGTGGCGTCGCCGACGAAGATCACCTTGTAGTCGTGGCTGAACTTGTGGAGCACGTCCCAGGTGTTCAGCTTCTCGGCGTGGCGACGACGATTGTCCTTCCACACGCTCTCATAGAGGCAGTTGTGGAAGTAGTAGAACTCCATGTTCTTGAACTCCGACCGCGCGGCGGAGAACAGCTCCTCACAGACCTTGATGTGGCTGTCCATGGAGCCGCCGATGTCGAAGAAGATCAGGACGCTGATCTTGTTGCGGCGCTCGGCGCGCAGATTGATGTCCAGATAGCCCTTCTCCGCGGTGCCGCGGATGGTGGCGTTCATGTCCAGCTCTTCGGGGGCGCCCTCGCGGACCCATTTGCGCAGGCGGCGCAGGGCGACCTTGATATTTCGGGTGCCGAGCTCGACGGAGTCGTCGAGGTTCTTGTACTCGCGCTTGTCCCAGACCTTGATCGCCTTGCCGTGACGGCCCTTCTCCTGGCCGATGCGGACGCCCTCGGGATGGTAGCCGTTGGCGCCGAAGGGCGAGTCGCCCTTGGGACCCTGGCCGCCCTTGCCCTCGTCGCCTTCGCCCTTGCCTTCCTTGGCGTCCTTCATGCGCTGGGCCAGCGCCTCCATCAGCGCCTCGAAGCCGCCCATGGCCTCGATCTGCGCCTTCTCCTCATCGGTGAGGAACTGGTCCGACAGCTTCTTCAGCCACTCGGCCGGGATGTCGGAGACGCCGATCCCGTCGACCTTCTCCAGCCCCTTGAAGACGTGGCTGAAGACCTGGTCGAAGCGGTCGAGATTCTTCTCGTCCTTCACCAGGGCCGAGCGCGACAGGTAGTAGAACTCGTCCACCGACCGGTTGATGACCACCTTGTCGAGCGCCTCCATGAGCATGAGGTACTCTTTCAGCGTCACCGGGACCTTGGCTTCCCGAAGCTCGGTGAAAAAGCGCATGAACATGGCGGGCTTCCCTAATAGGGGGACGAACGATTGTTTGATCCCCGAAGATGGAGGCCCGCGCGCCTTATGTCCAGTATGGCGCGCGGTAGGGATCAGCGCTCGCTGTCGAGCATGGCCATCTGGGCCGAGGCGTAGCGGTCGCCCGCGGCGGCGCCCTTCGGGGCGGCGGTCTCGATGGCCGCCATGTCCGCCGGGGTAAGGACCACCTCCAAGGCGCCGAGGGCCTCGGTCAACCGGTCGCGGCGGCGGGCCCCGATCACCGGGACGATGTCGGTCCCTTTCGCCATGACCCAGGCGATGGCGATCTGGGCGACGCTGACGCCACGGGCCTCGGCCACGGCCCGCAAAGCCTCCACCAGGGCCAGGTTGCGGTCCAGGTTCTCGCCCTGGAAGCGCGGGCTGTGGGCGCGGAAGTCACCGGCGGCCAGGGCCTGCCTGGCCCAGTGGCCGCTGATCAGGCCGCGCGACAGCACGCCATAAGCGGTGATCCCGATCCCCAGTTCGCGGCAGGCCGGCAGGATGGCGTCCTCTATGCTCCGGGAGATCAGCGAGTACTCGATCTGCAGGTCGGCGATGGGGTGGACGGCGGCGGCGCGGCGGATCGTCTCGGCGCCGACTTCGGAGAGGCCGATGTGGCGGACATAGCCCGCCTTCACCAGCTCGGCGATGGCGCCGATGGTCTCCTCGATCGGCACGGCGGGATCGAGCCTCGCCGGGCGATAGATGTCGATGTGGTCGACCCCCAGACGCTTGAGGCTGTAGGCGACGGAGCTCTTCACCGCCTGCGGCCGGCCGTCGAAGCCCAGGAAGGCGCCGCCGGGGTCGCGCTGGGCGCCGAACTTCACGCTCAGCAGGACCCGGTCGCGGCGGCCCTTCAGGGCCTCGCTGATCAGCATCTCGTTGTGGCCCATGCCGTAGAAGTCGCCGGTGTCGATGAGGTTGATCCCGGCCTCCAGGGCCGCGTCGATGGTGGCCAGGCTCTCGGCGCGGTCGGAGGGACCATAGAGGTCCGACATGCCCATGGCGCCGAGGCCGAGGGCGGAGACCGTGGGGCCGGTGGTTCCGAGTTGGCGAGTGATCATGGGGCGCTCCTAGGTTGCCTGGAAGGTGTATGCGCTCAGGTCGATCGTGCGATAAGTCGAATATCTGCGAACAGACTGTGCTGGAATTCGTACAATGAGCGGGCTGGACGACCTGGACGCCTTCGCGGCGGTGGCGCGGCATCGCAGCTTCCGGCGGGCGGCGGCGGCGCGCGGGGTCTCGGCCTCGACCCTCAGCCAGGCCCTGCGGGACCTGGAGGCGCGGCTGGACGTGCGGCTGCTGAACAGGACGACGCGGAGCGTGGGTCTGACCGAGGCCGGCGCCCGGCTGCTGGAGCGTCTGTCACCGGCCCTGGCCGATATCGCCGCCGCCATGGATCAGGTGCATGCGGAGCGCGGCGTGCCGGCGGGCGCCCTGCGGATCAACGCCCCGGAGCCGGCGGTGGAGCTGGTGCTGGCGCCCATGGTGGCGCCCTTCCTGGCGGCCTATCCGCAGGTGCGGCTGGAGATCATCGCCGAGACCGCCTTCGTCGACATCGTCGCCCAGGGCTATGACGCCGGCGTGCGCTGGGGGGAGAGCCTGGCGCAGGACATGATCGCCGTGCCGATCGCCGGCCCGCAGCGCTTCTGCGTGGTGGCCTCGCCCGAGCTGATCGCCCGCACCGGCGTTCCGCAGCGGCCGCAGGACCTGCTGGCTCACCCCTGCCTGCGCGTCAGATTCCCCAGCGGCGTCCGGCCACCCTGGGAGTTCGAGCGGGACGGCAAGGAGCTGAAGCTCGAGCCGGAGGGGCCGCTCTCCTCCAACAGCACGCGGCTGCAACTGGCCGCGGCCCTGGCCGGGGCCGGCTTCCTTTCCACCTTCGAAGGCCAGGTGGCCGAGCACATCGCAGCGGGCCGGCTGGTGAGCGTGCTGGAGGACTGGCTGCCGCCGTTCCCGGGCCCGTTCCTCTACTATCCCAGCCGTCGTCACCTGCCCGCGGCGCTGCGGGCCTTCATCGACTTCGCCCGGGTCAGATCCTAGGCGGTGGCGCGGGTCTCGACGTCGCGCAGCTTGCGCCAGACGGTCATGCGCGAGACCCCGAGGCGCCGGGCGATCTCGACGGGTCCGACGCCAGCGGCCTGCAGGGCGCGGATCTCGTCGACAGCCGACTGGCCGCGGCGGCGGCGGACGCCGCCCATGGGTTCCACGGCCAGCACGGCCTGGAGAGCCGCGCGCAGGGCCCGGCCGCCCTCGCCCTGGCTGGAGATCTCGGGTTCGACGATATAGACGCTGGCGTTGCGCTCCTCGAGGCGGTCGATGACGTCGAGCACGTCGCGGCTGGCGCCGCCCAGGTGTTCCAGGCGGGTGACGACGAGCTGATCGCCCTCGCCGATGAAGTCGAGAATCGAGCTCAGCACCGCAGACTCGTCCATCATCGGGCCAGCGGGCTCCTCGGCCCGGACCACGTGACATCCGATCGCTTTCAACGTCGCCGTATCGTCCGCGGAGCGCTCGTCGCGCAACCGGACATATCCAATTCTCAGCATCCCACCCGTCGCTTTCAGCTACTGCGATGATTGCCCGCAAACTCGCAAAAGCTGGCGACGCCGTCAAAGCGTAGAAGCTTAAATCTCCGCAATAATTCTCCGGTTATCGGCGTTCACCTACCGCTTGGCTGCAAACTAGGCAGGCAAACTGATGGGTTTGTGAGAAAAACTATCCGCAACCCGACATAGGATGAACTCCCGGTCTGTCGTGGAGCCGACCTTGAAGCCGTACTCGCCGACCTTCTCGAAGCCGGCGCGCTGATAGAATCGCTGCGCGCCGTGGTTCTCCGACCAGACTCCGATCCACAGGTCGCGCGGTCCGTCCTCCAGCATCCAGGCCATGGTCTCCTGGAACAGCCGTGTCCCGGTCCCGCCGTTCTGCCAGGCCTTGAGCAGGTAGAAGCGCTTCAGCTCCCGGCTCCGGGGCGTCACCGCCTCGTGGGGCAGTTCGCAGGGGCCGCACTGGGCGTAGCCCACCGCCGCGCCCTGCGCCTCCACGATCCAGGCGGCGCGGGCGGGATCGGCGAGGTCGGAGGCCATCTTCTCCACCCCGTAGGCGCTCGCCAGGAAGTGGGCGAGGTCGGCGGGATCGTAGAGGTGGGCGAAGGTGTCGCTGAAGGTCCGCGCGCCCAGGGCGGCGAGGACCGGGGCGTCGTCGGGGCGGGCGCGGCGGATCTTGATATCGGACATTTCGGGTCGGGGCGGTTTCAGGGTTAGGATCGATTCCAATGACTGTCGCGCTCTACACCCATGCGGACATGCTCGACCACCGCCCTGGTTCCGGCCACACCGAGCGGCCCGAACGACTGTCGGCGGTGATCGACGCCCTGAGCGACGCCTCGGATCTGGACCTCGAACCCTGCGACGCCCCCCTGGTGAGCCCGCAGGACCTGGCCCGGGTGCACCTGCCGGCCTACGTCCAGGCCATCTTCGAGGCCGCGCCGACCCAGGGCCGGCTGATGCTGGACGCCGACACCTACATGTCGCCGGGCAGCCTGAACGCCGCGCGGCGGGCCGCGGGCTCGGTGGTCCAGGCGGTGCAGGATGTGGCCGCCGGCCTGCAGGGGCGGGCCTTCTGCGCCGTGCGGCCGCCCGGCCACCATGCCGAACCCCACAAGCCCATGGGCTTCTGCATCTTCTCCAATATCGCCGTCGCCGCCCGGGTCGCCCAGGCCGCGGGCCTGAAGCGGGTGGCGGTGGTGGATTTCGATGTCCACCACGGCAACGGCACCCAGGCGGCCTTCGCCGGCCACGAGGACCTGTTCTTCGCCTCTGTCCAGCAGTGGCCCATGTGGCCCGGCACCGGCCACCCGGACGAGCCGGTCCCGGCCAACATCAAGAACGCCGTCGTTCCCCCCGGCGCGCCGGCGGAGGCGTGGCGCAAGGCCTTCGAGAGCCTGATGCCCCACGTCGACGCCTTCGCCCCCGACCTGATCCTGATCTCGGCCGGCTTCGACGCCCACGCCTTCGATCCCGTCGGCGACGCCCACCAGAACCTGGAGGCGGCGGACTTCGCCTGGGCGACCCGGGCCATCGCCTCGGTGGCGGCCAAGCACAGCGGCGGGCGAATCGTTTCCTCCCTGGAGGGCGGCTACGGCCTGGAGGCCCTCGGCCGCTCGGCCCTGGCTCACGTTCGCGCGCTCTCTACGCCTTGAACCCCATTCCGCGCGCTTGCCCCGTTGCGGGGGCCAGCCGGCCTCTCTAGGTTGCCAGGCTCAAATCCGGGAACCGCCATGGCCGACGCCGCTGACATCGAAGGGCTTTCGTTCGAGCTGGCCCTCGCCGAGCTCGAGAAGATCGTGGCCCAGCTGGAGTCGGGCCAGGCGCCGCTGGAGCAGTCCATCGAGCTCTATGAGCGCGGCGCCAAGCTGAAGGCCCACTGCGAGTCGCGGCTCGAAGCCGCCCGCCTGCGGGTCCAGAAGATCGTTATGGGCGCCGACGGGGCGCCAGGGGTCGAGGCGGCGGAATTCAACTGATGCCCGAACTCGCCCATCGCGTGACCGAGGCCGCCGACCTGGTCACCGTCGCGCTGGACGAGTTGCTGCCCCGAGCCGATGGCCCGGAATCGCGGCTGACCGAGGCCATGCGCTACGCCGCCCTGGGGCCGGGCAAGCGCCTGCGGCCCTTCTTCGCCATCGAGACCGGCAAGATGTTCGACCTGGACGAACGTCCGGTGCTGCGGGCGGCCTGCGCGGTGGAGTGCGTCCACGCCTACAGCCTGGTGCACGACGACCTGCCGGCCATGGACGACGACGACCTGCGCCGCGGCCGGGCCACCGTGCACAAGGCCTATGACGAGGCCACCGCCATCCTGGCCGGCGACGCCCTGCAGACCGCCGCCTTCGAGATCCTGGCCCATCCCGACACCCACAAGGACGGCAATGTGCGGGCCGAGATGGTGATGCGCCTGGCCCACGCCTCGGGCGCCAAGGGCATGTGCGGCGGCCAGATGATCGACCTGCTCGGCGTGCGCGACGACCTCGGCGCGGTGGCGCGCATGCAGCGCCTGAAGACCGGGGCCCTGATCGCGGTGGCCTTCGAGCTGCCGCTGATCATGGCCCACGCCGGCGAGGGCGAGCGCCACGCCCTGATGGCCTTCGCCCAGGACCTGGGCCTGGCCTACCAGATCGTCGACGACCTGCTGGACCACGACGGCGAGGACGCCGTCCTGGGCAAGAAGGCCGGCAAGGACGCCGCCAAGGGCAAGGCCAACTATGTCACATTGCTGGGCGCCGACGCCGCCCGCGAGCGGCTCAAGCTGCTGATCGAACAGACCAAGGCGCACCTCGACCCCTTTGGTCCGCGGGCTGAATTCCTGCGGGCCAGCGTCGATTTCGTGCTAGAGCGCCGAAACTGATTTCAGAGAGATCTGTTCGCGTAACATGCCGCCCCATACGCCTCTGCTCGACCAAGTCGCCTCGCCCGCCGACATGCGGGGTTTCAACGCCGCCCAGCTCAAGCAGCTGGCCGACGAACTGCGGGCCGAGATGATCGACGTCGTGTCCCAGACCGGCGGGCATTTCGGGGCGGGCCTCGGGGTGGTCGAGCTCACCGTGGCCCTGCACCATGTCTATGAGACGCCCAAGGACATCCTGATCTGGGACGTCGGCCACCAGGCCTATCCGCACAAGATCCTCACCGGCCGCCGCGACCGCATCCGCACCCTGCGCCAGGGCGGCGGCCTCTCGGGCTTCACCAAGCGGTCCGAGAGCGAATACGACCCCTTCGGCGCGGCCCACGCCGCCACCTCGATCTCGGCGGCGCTGGGCTTCTGCGCGGCCCGCGACGCCCACGGCAAGGACAACAGCGTCGTGGCGGTGATCGGCGACGGCTCGATGAGCGCCGGCATGGCCTATGAGGCGATGAACAACGCCTGCGAGACCACGGGCCAGCTCACCGTCATCCTCAACGACAACGACATGTCCATCGCCCCCCCCGTGGGCGGGATGAGCGCCTATATGGCGCGCCTGGTCTCCGGCGGCGGCTACCAGTCCCTGCGCCACCTGGGCAAGTCGATGGCCAAGGTTCTGCCCAAGCCGCTGCAGGAAGCCGCCCGCAAGGCCGAGGAATATGCGCGGGGCATGGTCACCGGCGGCACCTTCTTCGAGGAGCTGGGCTTCTACTACGTCGGCCCCATCGACGGGCACGACCTCGACGCCCTGGTGCCGATCCTCAAGAACGCCCGCGAGATCAAGGACCGTCCGGTCCTGGTCCACGTGGTGACCCAGAAGGGCAAGGGCTACGCCCCGGCCGAGAGCGCCGCCGACAAGCTGCACGCGGTGGCGAAGTTCGATGTCGTCACCGGCCAGCAGGCCAAGTCCACAGCCCCGGCGCCGCCCCAGTACACCAAGGTCTTCGCCCAGGAGCTGACCAAGCACGCCGAGCGCGACCCGACTATCGTGGCGATCAACGCCGCCATGCCCTCGGGCACGGGCCTGGACCTGTTCGGAAAGCGGTTCCCGGACCGCACCTTCGACGTCGGCATCGCCGAGCAGCACGCGGTGACCTTCGCCGCGGGCCTGGCCGCCGACGGCATGAAGCCCTTCTGCGCCATCTATTCCACCTTCCTGCAGCGCGGCTACGACCAGGTGGTCCACGACGTGGCGATCCAGCGCCTGCCGGTGCGATTCGCCATGGACCGGGCCGGCCTGGTGGGCGCCGACGGGCCGACCCATGCCGGTTCCTTCGACATCGGCTTCATGGGCGCCCTGCCGGGCATGATCCTGATGGCCCCCTCCGACGAGGCCGAGCTGGCCCACGCCATCTCCACGGCCGTGGCCATCGACGACCGGCCCTCGGCCTTCCGCTATCCGCGGGGCGAGGGCGTGGGGGTGGCGATCCCCGACCTGGCCGCGCCCCTCGAGATCGGCAAGGGCCGCATCGTCCGCGAGGGGACCACGGTGGCCATCCTGTCGCTGGGCACCCGTCTGGCCGAGAGCCTGAAGGCCGCCGACCTGCTGGGGGCCCGGGGCTTCTCCACCACCGTGGCCGACGCCCGCTTCGCCAAGCCACTGGACATCGACCTGCTGCTGCGTCTGGCCCGCGATCACGAGGCCCTGATCACGGTGGAGGAGGGCGCCATGGGCGGCTTCGGCGCCTTCGTGCTGCAGGCGCTGGCCGAGCACGGCGCGCTCGATCGCGGCCTGAAGGTGCGCACCCTGGTCCTGCCCGACATCTTCCAGGACCATGACAAACCCGAGCTGATGTACGCCCAGGCCGGCCTGGACGCCGAGGGCATCGCGCGCGGCGCCCTCCACGCCATGGGCGTCGACAATGTCGCCGCGGCCGGAGCCGGCCGCCGGGCCTAGCGGCAGGCGCTGAGGAAGGGCCGGACCAGCTTCAGCGGGACCGGCGGAGCGTCCTTGGTTTCGTTCAAGCCGGAAAGCGTGATCACGCCGGTCTTTCGGAGGGCCGCGATGACCGGCGCGCGGGTGGCGATCTCCGCCGACAGCAGCGAGCCGCCGTTCAACGCGTCGGCGTTGGCCTGACCGCGCAGGGTCGACGAGGCGGCGCCCGACGCGATGGTGACGCTGACGGGCCAGGGGGCCGGGCGGCCGATCTTGTCGACCCAGATCTCGCCCTGCCGGTGGTCGGCGAGCTTGGCGGCGACGGCGAAGCTGGCGGTGACCTGGCCGGTCTGGCGCGGGCAGCGCAGGGCGATCACCACATCATCGGAGTTTGGCGCGCCATAGGTCAGTGTCACCTCCGGCAGGGCCTTGTCGTTGCCGAGGGTCCAGACGCGGCCCTCCTGCGCCTGGGCGGCGGAGGCGGTGAGCATCAACAGGGTGAGGGCGAGCTTCATGCGGGGAAGCTAGCACCGCATTCGGGCGGCCTCTAGGCGCGGCAGGCGGCGAAGAAGTCGTTCACCGCCCGGCGTTCGGGGCCGCGGACCGGCAGGGGCGACTTGCGGCCGTTGGCCATGACGGCGAGGTCGCCGGTGGCGGCGAAGCTGGTCAGGGCGGGATCGGTGACCGCGGCCTGGGCCTCCACATAGGACGCGCCCTCGCCCATGCCGGGCGTGGCGTCGGCGGCCAGGCGGCTGTTGTGGTCGCGGGAGGCGATCTCGATGGCGTCGGAGGGCGCGTCCAGCGGCGCGGTCATGGAGACCAGGACCCGGCCCGATCGGGGCTGGCAGGTCATCATAATCAGGACATTGTCGCTCTGCGGCTGGCCATAGGCCAGCTTGGCGCCTTCGCCCTCGGCGTGGTTCAGGGACCAGGCCATGCCCGGCAGGCCGCTCTGGCCCTGGTGGGCGCAGGACGCCAGCAGGCAAGAAATGCCCAGTCCGATGATCGCGCGACGTTTCATGAGCGACGTTCCCTTCGGAAAGGGGAACGCCGCCGGTGCGCTTCGGTTCAGAAGGGCGTGAAACGCTCCACCAGCGACTGCACCGCCGGGGTCTTCTGCACGCGGCTGATATCCCCGCGGCCGCCGTAGCTGATGCGGGCCTCGGCGATCTGGGTGTGCTTGACGGTGTTGGCCGAGGAGATGTCCTCGGGCCGCACGATGCCGGCCACCGTGAGCTGGCGGACCTCGGCGTTGGTGCGCACCTCCTGGGTGCCCTGGATCACCAGGTTGCCGTTGGGCAGGACGGCGGAGACCACGGCGGCGATGGTCAGGGAGATCTTTTCCGACCGGGTCACGGCGCCGGAGCCGGCGTTCGAGGAGTTGGAATTGGTCTCGATCCCGCCCGCCAGGTCGGTCCCCGGGGGCAGCAGACGGCCGAGGCTGCCGGTCAGCCCGTACAGCGACGGCGCGGCGGCCTTCATGCCGGCGGTCCGGCTGCTGTTGGAGGCGTTGGAGGTCTGGGCGCTGTCGTTGATGTCGATCTGGACGGTGAGGATGTCGCCCACCTTCGAGGCGCGCTGGTCGATGAAGAAGGCCCGCGCGCCCGAGCGCCACAGGGAGTTGGCCGAGGCCGCCTGGCCCTGGTTGCTGGCCAGATAGACCTGCTCCTGCGGCACGAGGGCGGAGGGATAGCCCACCGGCGCCAGGGTCGGGCCGACCACGGCCTCCTTCACGGTGGAGCAGGCGGCGAGGGGAACCAGGGCGGCAATGGCGAGGATGGCGAGACGCATGGGGGACGCTTTCTCTAACGCTGGGCGTACTGGGCGCGGCCCAGCGACTTGAGTTGGTCGGCGGCGGGGCCGACCACGGCCTGGCCGGGTCCGCTGGCCGTGGCCTGGATGATCTTCTTCGAGGCGGTGTTCTGGACCGCGACCGTGTCGCCGATGCCGGCGGCGGCCATGGCCTTGCCCTCCAGGGCCAGGGACACGCCCCCGGCCTCGTAGGTGACGGTGACCGTGTCGCCGGCCTTGATGACCTGGGGGGCGGAGACGTCGCGGCTGGAGACGGCGGCGCCGGCGCGCAGGGGACGCCGCGCGGCCATGCCGATCACGGCCTCGGCGTCCCGGGGGGCGTCGGCCGGGGCGGCCGCGGCCTTGGCCCAGACCACGTCCTGGGGCTGCACCATCTCGCCGGCCGACAGGCTGCGGGCGTAGGTGAGGATCTCGACATTGCCCCGGGTGGCGGGGGCGCTGGCGCCGCCGTCGGACCCGGCGCGGACGACGATGCGGCGGAGGCCCTCGGCGTTGGCCCAGTCGAGGCCCGCGCGGCGGGCGGCCGACTGCACGGCGCCAGCGTCGAGCACGGCCGAGGTTCCGGGCCGCGAGGCCACCGCGATCTTGCCGGCGCCGCCGGCCCCGTCGAACAGGTCGCCAAGGGTGATGACCCCGTCGGAGTCGAAGGTGTCGGACCGCAGGGTCACCGCCTGGCCGGCCAGGGCCGGCGCGGCGGCGAGGGTGAGGGCGCAGGCCAGGATCAGGATGCGCATCGCCCTAGCCCTTCAGCTGGTTGGCGGCCTGCAGCATCTGGTCGGCCGAGGAGATGACCTTGGAGTTCATCTCGTAGGCCCGCTGGGCGACGATCAGGGAGGTGATCTCGGTCACCGCGTCGACGTTGGAGGCCTCGGTGTAGCCCTGCAGCAGGTTGCCGAAGCCGGCGTCGCCAGGGGCGCCGGTGGTGGCCGCGCCGGAGGCGCCGCTCTCCATGAACAGGTTGTCGCCGATGGCCTCCAGGCCCGACTCGTTGATGAAGGTCGCCAGCTCGATGCTGCCCACGACGCTGGGGGTGGGAGACCCGGGCTTGGTCACCTGGACCTGGCCGGTCTTGGAGATGATGACGTCGGTGGCGTCCGACGGGATCGTGATGGCGGGCTGGATCTGGTAGCCGTCCTCGGTGACCATCTGGCCCTGGTCGTTGACCGACAGGTTGCCGGCGCGGGTGTAGGCGGTCTCCCCGGAGGGCTTGAGCACCTGCAGGTAGCCGCGGCCCTCGATGGCCAGGTCGTAGCGATTGCCCGTGGCGGTGAGCGAGCCCTGCTCGGTGATGCGATAGACCGAACCGGCCTTCACGCCGCCGCCGACCTGGACCCCGGTGGGAACGATGGTGCCCTGGTCCGAGGACTGGGCGCCGGCCCGTTCCAGGGTGTTGTAGAGCAGGTCCTGGAACTCGGCCCGTTGGCGCTTGAAGCCGACGGTGTTCATGTTGGCGATGTTGTTGGAGATGACCTCGACATTGAGCTGCTGGGCAGCCATGCCGGTCGCGGCGGTGCGAAGTGCTTGCATCTCTTAGACTTTCCTTACTGGACGCGACCCATCCGCTCGATCGAGCGGCGGGACAGGTCGGCGTTGGAATCCATCATCTTGGCCATCGACTCGTAGGCCCGGGTGACTTCCATCATCCGGGTGATCTCGAGGACCGTGTTGACGTTCGAGCTCTCGAGCATGCCCTGGTGGACGCGGGCGTCCGGGGCGGCCTGGGGCTGCTGGTTGGAGGTGTTGCGGTAGAGATTGTCGCCGGCCTTCTCGAGCACCGACAGGGTGTCGAAGCGGACCACGCCGACCTTGCCGATGCGTTCCGTGCCCTGGCTGACCGTGCCGTCGGTGGCGATGGTGAGCGGGCCCTTGATGGGGTCCACCGTGATCTCGCCGCCGCCCTCGTCGAGCACCGCCTTGCCGTCCTGGGTGGTGAGCTTGCCGGCGTCGTCCATCCGGAAGTGGCCGTCGCGGGTGTAGCGCTCGCCCTCGGCGGTGGTGATCTTGAAGAAACCCTGGCCCTCGATGCCGAGGTCGAAGGGCGCGTCGGTCTTGTGCAGGGCGCCGCCGGTGAAGTCGCGGGCGACGCCGGAATCCAGCACGAACTTCACCGGCTTGGGACCGCCCTGGGTCACGGCCGGAGAGCGGGCGGCGGTCTCGAGCATCAGGCTCTCGACCTTGAAGCCGGTGGTGTCGGCGTTGGCGATGTTGTTGGCCACGATGTCGAGTTCGCGGCGCAGCGTCATCTGCCTCGACAATCCGACGTAGAGGGCGTTGTCCATCGAAGGCGCTCGAACCTTTAACCTGCGACACTTTCGTCGAAGGCAGGACTGCAAGGTTCGGGCCAGTCCAAAACATCTGCAAAAACAACAAATAAGAAGGTTAACGCGGGCCTTCCGGCCAATTCTGCCGGGCAGGGTTGGACCGCCCCGTCGCGCCCCGAAAAAACCAGTCCTTAACCATGTCGGCCCCATGCACAGGGGGTAAGATTCTAAGGAGCCGCGCGCGTGGCCAAGGACAAGGTCAAGGAAGCCCCCGAGGGCGAGGCCGCCGCCGAGGGCGAGGACGGCGCGGTCGTGGGCAAGAAGAAGCTGCCCATGAAGATGATCATCATCGCCGGCGTCGCCGCGGTGCTGGTCCTGGGTGGCGGCGGAACCGCGGCCTTCATCTTCCTCAAGCCCAAGCCCGACGAGGCTCACGCCAAGGCCGACGAGCACGGCAAGGACAAGAAGAAGGAAAAGAAGGGCGAGAAGGGCAAGGAAGAGAAGACCATCGGCACCATCGCCGAGGGCCCGGACGGCGTCCTGTTCTACACCATGCCCAATGTGGTGGTGAACATGCAGACCGCCGACGGCCGCGCCACCTTCCTGAAGCTGAAGCTCACCCTGGAGGTCCCCGACCAGGAGACCGTGGACCTGCTGGAGCCGAACATGCCCAGGCTGCAGGACATGTTCCAGACCTTCCTGCGCGAGCTGCGCCCGGAGGACCTGCAGGGCAGCCAGGGGTCCTACCAGCTGCGCATGGAGATCCTGCGCCGGGTGAACCTCGTCATCGCCCCCTCAAAAGTAAATGCGGTCCTCATTGAGGAGATGTTGATCAACTAGGGCCTATCCCTGGTTGGCGTGCTCCCATGGACGATGAACTCGAAAACCCCAACGCCGCCGAGGGCGAGAACTGGTCGGACGCAGAGGCGTCCGGCGAGAGCCTGATCGGGTCTGAGCGCATCCTCAACCAGGATGAGATCGACAGCCTTCTGGGCTTCGATCTGTCCGACGAGGAGGCGGCCGAGCGTTCGGGCATCCGAGCCATCATCAACTCCGCGCTCGTCTCGTACGAACGCCTGCCGATGCTGGAAATCGTCTTCGACCGCCTGGTGCGGTACATGACGACCTCCCTGCGCAACTTCACCTCCGACAACGTCGAGGTCAGCCTCGACAACATCTCCTCGATCCGGTTCGGCGACTATCTGAACTCGATCCCCCTGCCGGCCATCCTGTCGGTGTTCAAGGCCGAGGAGCTGGAGAACTACGGTCTGCTGACCGTCGACTCCAACCTGATCTACTCCATCGTCGACGTGCTGCTGGGCGGCCGCCGCGGCACCGCGGCGATGCGCATCGAGGGCCGCCCCTACACCACCATCGAACGCGTGCTGGTGCAGCGGATGGTCGAGGTGGTGCTGGCCGACGCCAAGCTGGCCTTCGAGCCCCTGACCCCGGTGACCTTCACCCTCGACCGGCTGGAGACCAATCCGCGCTTCGCCGCCATCGCCCGCCCGCCGAACGCCGCGATCCTGGTCAAGCTGCGGGTGGACATGGAGGACCGCGGCGGCCGCATCGAGCTGCTGCTGCCCTACGCCACCCTCGAGCCCATCCGGAAGATGCTGCTGCAGCAGTTCATGGGCGAGAAGTTCGGCCGCGACAACATCTGGGAAGGCCACCTGGCCACCGAACTCTGGACCACCCAGATGGAGGTCCGCGCCGTCCTGGACGAGCAGCAGATCAGCCTCAAGGAGGTCCTGAACCTCGAGGTCGGCCAGACCATCATGCTGAACGCCACCCCCGACAGCCTTATCGAGCTGCGGGCCGGAACCATTCCCCTGACGCGGGGCCGCATGGGCCGCCGCAACCACCACATCGCCGTCCGTGTGGAGGCGCCCCTGACGCCCCACGCCCGGCGCGCCATCCAGAGGTTGAAATGAGCCTGATCGCCATTGGGATGAACCTCATGCTGGCGGGCCTGCTGGTCGCCGCCCTGATGATGGGTTTCCGGCTGAACATCCGCCTGAAGCACCTGCGCGACAGCCATGACGGCTTCGCCCGCGCCGTGGCGGAGCTGGACGTCGCCGCCGCCCGCGCCGAACAGGGCCTGGCCGATCTGCGCGCCGCCACCGACGAGGCCACCGACGCCCTGGCCGACCGCATCGAGAAGGCCCGCGCCCTGACCGCCAAGCTCGATCGCCAGCTGCAGGGCGCGCCCCCGGCCGCGGCGGCGAGCTCGCCCCGCGCCGCCCGCGTCGCCTTCCGCCAGGAAGAGGCCGAGGTCGACGTGGCCGACGTCGAGCGCGTCACCCACCGCCTGGGCGCCCTGCTGTCGGCGGCCCGCGAGCCCCGCGCGCGGCCCGAGCCCGAGCGGTTCGCGCGGCCCGACATCGCCCCGACGCGCCAGCGTCCCCGTTTCGAAGACGACCTGTTCGATGGCCCCGCCGAGCGCGTGGCCATGGGTGGAGCCCGCCGATGAAGAACATCCCCCGCATCCTGCCCCTGGTGGGCATCGCCGCCGCCGGGGTCCTGGCGGTCAACGCCATGGCCGGCGCCCGCTCGCTGCCCGACATGATCTCCGGCGCCAAGGCCTTCGCCGAGGAAGCGGCAAAGCCGCTCAAGGGCGGCAAGGGCGAGAAGGCGGTCGAGGAGAAGGCCACCGAGGGCAAGGCCGGCGCCGAGGGCGCGGCCATCGGCTCGGCCCTGGACGCCTCGACCCTGGCGCCCGCCGCGCCGCGGGCCCCGGCCGTCTGCGCCCCCACCGCGGCGGAGCTGGCCAAGGAGGCCGGTCTCTCGCCGGCCGAACTGCAGATCCTGCAAAGCCTCGGCTCCCGCCGCGGCCAGCTGGATCAGCGCGAGCAGGACATGGACGTCCAGCTCGCCCTGCTGGCCGCCGCCGAGGCCAAGCTGGACGCCAAGGTCAAGACCCTGACCGGGCTGAAGGGCGACGTGCAGTCGCTGCTCAACCAGGCCGACGGCAAGGAGCAGGCCGAGGTCGACCGGCTGGTGAAGGTGTTCGAGGGCATGAAGGCCAAGGACGCCGCCCCGCGCATGGTGCTGCTGGACGACTCCGTGCGCCTGCCCATCGCCGGCAAGATGAAGGAACGCGCCCTGTCGGCCATCATCGCGGCCATGCCGCCGGCCGAGGCCAAGCGTCTGACCGAGAGCCTGTCGCGCCGCTTCGCCGACGCCCGCAAGGTGGCCGCCTCCGCCGACGCGGCCGCCACCAACGCCGCGGCCTCCACCCCCTCGGCGCAGCAGCAGGCCGCGGCCGACCCCACCGCCGAGAAGGCCGCCGCGCCGCCCGCCGCCAAGCCCAAGGCCAAGGCCGCGCCCAAGAAGGTCGCCGCCCGCAAGCCCGCCGCCAAGGCCGCCCCGGTCAAGCAGGCCGCCGCGACTCCGGCGACGCCGGCCGCCGCCCAGCCCGCCGCCCCCGCCGCGGCGGCTCCGCCGAAGGCCGGCTAGTTCCTTGAGCCTGCGCCGGGCCCTCCACTCCAGCGTCGCGGCGATCTGCATCGCCGGGGTGATCGCGCCTGCGGGCGTGGCCGCCACGACGCCGGTGCAGGTCGCCCCCCGCGGGCCGCTGGACGTGCATGTCGCCCAGGCCAAGGACTTCTCGCGCATCGAGCTACACTGGGCGGGCGGCGCGCGGACCATCACCAAGCGTGACGGCCAGGTCCTGACCCTGAAGTTCAACCGGGACGCCAATCCCGATATCGCCCGGCTGCGGGTCGATCCCCCCCGCTGGCTGAAGACCGCCGAGGCGCGCCATTCCGGCGGTGGGCTGGAACTGGTCCTGACCCTGGCCGACGACGCCGACGCCAAGGTCGGGACCGCCGACGGCGCCACCTATGTCAATCTCTTCGAACGGCCGCCGCCGCCGGAGCCGGAGATCGCCGAGACCGCGCCGCCGGTGACCGAGCCGGAGCCGGCGCGGCCCAACCCGGTCCCCGCCGGCGGGGTCGTCCAGATGGAGGCCAAGCTGGCCAACGGCCAGGTGCTGCTGAGCTTTCCCTGGGCCAATCCCAACGGCGCGGCGGTCTTCCGGCGCGGCGACGCCATATGGGTTGTGTTCGACGCCCCCGCCGATCTCGACGTGTCCAGGGCCCCTCGGGGCCTTCGCCAGTTCTCGAAGGTGCAGAGCTTCAAGGGCGCCGACTATTCGGCGGTGCGCATCGCCGCTCCCAAGGGCACCCCCTTCTTCGCCTCGTCCGTGGGCGCGGTCTGGACCGTCGCCATCGGCCCCGGCGCCCAGAGCCAGAGCAGCCAGGTCCGGATCGTCCGCGACGACGTCGGCGGCCCCGCCGCCCTGAAGGCCGTGGTCTCCGGAACCACCCGGACGGTCAGGGTCGATGACCCGGTCGTCGGCGACGCCCTGTCGGTGGTCACCGCGCTCGGCCCCTCCAAGGGCGTGCCGAGCCGCCGCGAATACGTCCAGATGGCGGTCCTGCCGTCTGCCCAGGGCCTGGCCCTGGAGTCCTATGTCGAGGACCTCTCCCTCTCCCACGACGGCGATCTGGTGCAGATCGGGCGGCCGGCCGGCCTGACCCTGTCGCCCGCCTCGGCCGGGGTGGAGCGGGCCGAGGCGGAGCTCGGGGCGCCGCAGCCGGCGGGCATGCCGGCCCTGATCGACTACGCCAACTGGCCCAAGACCGGTCACGGCGGCTTCCTCGCCCGCTACAACGGCCTGCTCAACGCCTCCATGGAGGAGGCCGCCCAGGGCCGCGACGCCCCCGTGGCCGCGCGCATGGCGCTGGCCCGCTTCCTGGTGGGCTCGGAGCTGTCCTTCGAGGCCATCGGGGTGTTGAACGACACCGCCCGCACCCACCAGGAGCTGCTGGAGGACCCGGAGTTCCGCGGCCTGCGCGGCATCGCCCGGGTCATGGCGCGCCGGTACAAGGAGGCCCAGGCCGACTTCTCCGCCCCGATCCTGGCCGACGATCCTTCGGCGGCCCTGTGGCGCTCCTATATCGCCGCCCAGCTGGCCCAATGGCCGGAGGCCCGCAGCCAGTTCGCCGCCGGGGCCGAGGCCTTCAACCAGTTCACGCCGGTCTGGAAGGCGCGCTTCGCCCGCGCCGACGCCGAGGCGGCCCTGGCCCTGGGGGACATCGACGGCGCCGACGCCCGCATCAAGCTGGCCCTGATGGACCGCACCGAACCCCTGGAGGAGCTGGCGACCCGGCTGATCCAGGCCAAGGTGGTGGAGGCCCAGGGCCATCCCGACCGCGCCCTGCGCATCTACGCCGCCCTCACCGGCGCGCCGGTGGAATCGATCTCGGCGCCGGCCCTGCTGCGGGCCACCCAGATCCGCCTGACCGCGGGCAAGATCACCCCGGTCCAGGCCGCCGACGTCTTCGACGGCCTGCGCTACCGCTGGCGCGGCGACTCCACCGAACTGGAGACCATCCGCGCGCTGGGCCAGCTCTATCTGAACCAGGGCCGCTATCGCGAGGCCCTGGAGGCCTTGCGGTCGGCGGGCCAGCGCCTGCCCGACCTGCCCGAGGCCCTGCAGCTGCAGAGCGACCTGGCCAACGCCTTCCGCAGCCTGTTCCTGGACGGCGCCGCCGATGGCCTTGAGCCGATCCAGGCGCTCGCCCTGTTCTTCGACTTCAAGGAGCTGACCCCCCTGGGCGCCGACGGCGACCTGATGGTCCGGCGCCTGGTCCGCCGGCTGGTGGACGTCGACCTGCTGGACCAGGCCGCCGACCTCCTGAAGTACCAGGCCGACAACCGCCTCGACGGCGTGCCGCGCGCCCAGGTGGCCACGGACCTGGCGGTCATCTACCTGATGGACCGCAAGCCCGAGCAGGCGCTGGGGGCCATCAACGCCTCGCGGACCACCATCCTGCCCATCGCCCTCAACAACGAGCGCCGCCTGGTGGAGGCCCGCGCCCTGATGAACCTCGGCCGCCTCGACGCGGCCCTGGAGGTCATCGAGCGCGACACCTCCAAGGAGGGCTCGGACCTGCGCGCCGAGGTCGTGTGGAAGAAGAAGGACTGGGCCGGCGCCGGGATCCTGTTCGAGAAATCCCTCGGCGACCGCTGGAAGGGGCCGGGCCCGCTGGCCAGCGACGAGGAGGGCAAGCTGCTGCGCGCCGGCGTCGCCTACAGCCTGGCGGGCGAGGACATCGCTCTGGCCCGCCTGCGCGAACGCTATCAGGGTTTCACCGACCAGGCGCGCAACCCCGACGCCCTGCGGGTGGCCCTGTCCGGCGTCCAGGACGGCCGGCTCAGCGTCGCCGACTTCGGCCGCATCACCGCCGACAACGAGGCCTTCGCGGGCTGGGTCGGCAAGATGAAGGTCAAGTTCCGCGACAAGCCCGCGCCCGTGGGCCTGCGCACGGCGGCCACGCCGGTGCCGGCCAAGACCGCCCAGGCGGCGGCCCCGGCGGCGAAGAAGGGCTGATCAGCCTCCGCCGGCCCCGCGCTGGAAGCTTTCCACCAGACTGCCCGCCACCAGCCGCCAGCCGTCCACCAGGACGAAGAAGATCAGCTTGAAGGGCAGGGACACCACCACCGGCGGCAGCATCATCATGCCCATGCTCATCAGCACGCTGGCCACCACCAGGTCGATCACCAGGAAGGGGACGAAGAGCAGGAAGCCGATCTCGAAGGCGCGCTTCAGCTCCGAGATCATGAAGGCCGGGGTGACCACCCGGATGGGAATCTCCTGCACGGTCTTGGGCCGCTCGATCTTGGACAGGCGCACGAAGAGGGCCAGGTCCTCGCGGTCCACCTGGGCCAGCATGAAGGTCTTCAGGGGATCGCTGGCGGCGTCGAAGGCCTGGGGCAGCTCGATCTGCTGGTCCAGCAGGGGCTTGATCCCCTCGTCGTAGGACTTCTGCATCGTCGGGCCCATGACGATGGCCGACAGGAACAGGGCCAGGCTGATGATCACCGCGTTGGGCGGGCTCTGCTGCAGGCCCAGCGCCGTGCGCAGCAGGGACAGGACCACCACGATCCGCACGAAGGAGGTGGTCATGATGACGATGGAGGGGGCCAGGGACAGGACCGTCAGCAGGCCCATCAACTGGACCACCCGCTCGGTCAGGCCGGCGCCGGTGCCGAGGTTGATGTTCACCGCCTGGGCCAGGGCGGTGGCCGGGACCACGAGGCTGGCCAGGGTGGCGAGCGCCGCCAGCAGGAAGGCCTTGCGCCAGTCCTCGGCGCGCAGCTCGGTGACGGATTTGAACATTCCGGCCATCAGGCGCGGCCCTTCTTCACGGGGGGCAGGACCTGGCCCTCCCCCAGCAGCAGCAGACGTTCCTCGCCGTCGCAGGACACCAGGACCAGGCGGCGCGCCGGATCGAGCACCAGGCTCTCCACCACCGCCAGGCGGCGGTCCTTGCGGGTGGGGGCCAGGCGCGCCAGCGCCTCCGGCCCGAACCGGCGCAGGGCGACGGCGGCCAGGCCCACGAGCCCCAGGGTCACGGCCAGGGCGAACACGGCCCGGGCGAAGATGGCGAAGTCCATCGCGATGAGACGAATATGGAGACGGCCGGCCGAAAGCGCCGGTCAGGGCCAGGAGTGCCGCAAGGGTCTTAAGGAGCGATTAACCCTATTTATTCACCATGTTCGGCATGGATATCGGCGACATCCCCCTGTTCTCGATGCTGCGCAGCCGGCTCGGCTACCTGTCCGAGCGGCAGAAGCTGATCGCCCAGAACGTCGCCAACTCCGAGACCCCGGGCTTCGCGCCCAAGGATCTCAAGCCCTACGACTTCGCCGCCCAGATGAAGCTGGCCACCAGCGGGGCCGGGATGCAGGCGGTGACCCAGCCGGGCCACATGCTGCCCCCCAGCCAGAGGGGCGGGGCGACGCGGGCCTTCAAGGCCCAGACCATGAAGGACTCCGAGACCACGCTCGACGGCAATTCGGTCGTGCTGGAGGAGGAGATGCTGAAGATGTCCGACGCCCGCATGAGCTACGACGCGGCCATCGGCTTCTACCAGAAATCCCTGAACCTGCTGCGGATGGCCGCGCGGGCGCCGGGTCGCTAGGACGCCATAGATGCCTGAGATCAAGCCCGTCAGCGGCGCCGCCCAGGCCATCGCCACCTCGGCCCTGCGCGCCCAGCAGGCGCGGATGCGGATCATCGCCGAGAACCTGGCCAACGCCAATTCCACCTCCAAGACCGCCGGTGGCGATCCCTACCGCCGGCAGGCGCCGGTGCTCACCGCGGTGAAGATCGACGGCGCCATGGGGGTCCGCATGACTCGCGTCGCCCAGGACATGAGCGACTTCAAGACCGAGTACGAGCCCGGCCATCCCTCGGCCGACGCCAAGGGCTATGTGAAGACCCCCAATGTCGACCCGCTGATCGAGGCCCTCGACATGAAGGAGGCCCAGCGGGCCTACGAAGCCAACCTCAACGTGATCGAGACGGCGCGCGCCATGGAGACGCGCACCCTCGATCTGCTGAAGCGATAGGATCCTAGGCCATGATGACCGCGCTCGCCGCCGCCAAGGCCTACGCTTCCACTCAAGGGATCGGGGGCTCCAAGCCGATCGGGGGCTCCGCCGAGGGCGGGCTGGACTTCGGGGCCATGGTGAAGTCGGCCATGACCGACGCCATGCAGGCCTCCAAGCACGCGGAAAACCAGATCAAGGCCAATGTGGCCGGCAAGGCCGAGCTGATCGACGTGGTCACCTCGATCTCGGCGGCCGAGGCCAGCCTGGAGACGGTGATGGCCGTCCGCGACCAGGTGATCAGCGCCTATCAAGAAATCATGCGTATGCCGATCTGAGCTTCGTTCGCTAAGGTCCGGGCATGGCCCAGACCGCGATCGAACTTTCGTCCATCGAGAAGCGCTACGGCGCGCACGCCGCCCTGGCGGGTGTCAGCCTGGCCATCGCCCCGGGCGAGTTCGTGGCCCTGGTGGGCCCCTCGGGCTCGGGCAAGACCACCCTGCTCAAGACCATCAACGGCCTGGTGGCCCCCGACGCCGGGACGGTGCGGGTGATGGGGGAGGACGCGGGCGCGGTTCCCGTCCACGTCCTGCGCCGCCGGATCGGCTACGTGTTCCAGGAGATCGGCCTCTTCCCGCACCTCACCGTGGCCGAGAACATCGCCATCACGCCGCGGCTGCTGGGCTGGCCCCAGGAGCGGATCGCCGGCCGCGTCGCCAACCTGCTGGGTCTGGTGGACCTGCCGGCCGAGATGGGCGCCCGGCTGCCGGCCGCCCTGTCCGGAGGCCAGAGGCAGAGGGTGGGGGTGGCCCGCGCCCTGGCGGCCGAGCCCAAGATCATGCTGATGGACGAGCCCTTCGGGGCCCTGGACCCGGTGACCCGCGACCAGCTCGGCACCGACTACCGCGCCCTGCACGACCAGCTTGCCCTCACCACCGTCATGGTCACCCACGACATGAGCGAGGCCGTGCTGCTGGCTGACCGCATCGTGGTGCTGAAGGCCGGCGTCATCGTCGCCGACGGCGGGCCGGCCGAGCTCAGCCGGCGGAGCCAGGACCCGGATGTGCGCGCCCTGCTGGACGCGCCCAGGCGGCAGGCCCAGCGCCTGGCCGAGCGCCTGGGAGGCGCGGCGTGAGTCCCCGTCTCGCGGCCGCCTGGGCCCTGCTTCCGGAATACCTCGCCTGGCACGTCCTGCTGAGCGCCAGCGCCCTGGCGCTCGGCCTGGTCATCAGCCTGCCCCTGGCGGTGGCCGCCAGCCGCAGCCCGCGCCTGCGCTGGCCGGTCCTGGCCTTCGCCGGCCTGATCCAGACCATCCCCAGCCTGGCCCTGCTGGCCCTGTTCTATCCCCTGCTGCTGGCGGTCTCGGCCCTCAGCCTCTCCACCTTCGGCCACGGCTTCTCGGCCCTGGGTTTCCTGCCCTCCCTGCTGGCCCTGACCCTCTACTCGATGCTGCCGATCCTGCGGACGGCCACCACCGGCATCCTCGGCGTCGACCGGGCGGTGCGCGAGGCCGCCGACGGGGTGGGCATGACCGCCCGCCAGAAGCTGTTCCAGGTGGAGCTGCCCCTGGCCATGCCGGTGATCATGGCCGGCGTCCGCACCGCCGCGGTCTGGACCATCGGGGCCGCGACGCTCTCGACGCCGGTCGGTCAGACCAGCCTGGGCAACTACATCTTCGCCGGCCTGCAGACCGAGAACTGGGTCAGCGTCCTGTTCGGCTGCGCCGCCTCGGCGGTGTTGGCCATGACCGCCGACCAACTGCTGGGCCTGATCGAGACCGGGGCGGCCAAACGCGACCGGCGGCTGATGATCGGCGGCGCCGTGGGGCTCCTGGTCGGGGTGGCGGTGGCCCTGCTGCCCCTGGTGAGCTTCGGCAAGCCGGCCAGCTATGTGGTCGGCGCCAAGAACTTCTCCGAGCAGTACATCCTGGCCGAGCTGATGGCCGACCGACTGGAGAAGGCCGGGGCCAGCGTGAACCGCAAGGAAGACCTGGGCTCGGCGGTGGCCTACCGCGCCTTGGCCGCCGGAGAGCTGGACGTCTATGTCGACTACACCGGCACGCTCTGGACCAACGTCCTGAACCGGCAGGACAATCCGGGCCGCCAGGCGGTGCTGGAGGGCCTCACCACCGAACTCAAGAACCGGGACGGGGTGACCGTCCTGGGCTCGCTGGGCTTCGAGAACGCCTACGCCTTCGCCATGAAGGCCGACCGGGCCAAGGCCCTGGGGATCGTCAGCCTGGCCGACCTGGCGCGGGAGGCGCCCAAGCTGACCCTGGGGACCGACATCGAGTTCCTGTCGCGGCCGGAGTGGAAGGCCGTCGACGCCGCCTACGGCTTCAAGTTCAAGGCCCAGCGGTCCTTCCAGCCCACCTTCATGTACCGGGCGCTGTCGGGCGGCGAGGCCGACGTGATCTCGGCCTTCTCCTCCGATGGCCGGATCGCCGCGGACAAGCTGCTGGTGCTCACCGATCCCAAGGGCGCCTTGCCGCCCTATGACGCGGTGATCCTGATCTCGCCCAAGCGGGCCGGCGATCAGCGGCTGATCGCCGCGCTGAAACCGCTGGTGGGCTCGATCCCGGTGGCGGCCATGCAGGCCGCCAACTACAGCGTCGACCGCGACACCGCCAAGGCCAGCCCGGCGGAGGCGGCGAGGGGGCTGGCGAGGTGATGGCCGAGGGGCCGCAGCCCCTCCGGAGGATCGACGAACCAGTTGAGCATTAACGGCCGGTAGCCCTTCGTTAACCATGTCCGCGCCACATGGAGGGGTCTTCAATTCCCCCTTTCGAGAGGCCTTTCATGAACGGCGCCGAGGTTCTGGACGTCGGTCGGGACGCCATCTGGCTGACCCTGCAGCTCTGCGCGCCGGTGCTGATCGTGGGCCTGGTGGTGGGGGTGGGCATCGGCCTGATGCAGGCCCTGACCCAGATCCAGGAGGCCACCCTGGTCTATGCGCCGAAGATCGTGGCCATCTTCGTGTCGCTGCTGATCTTCCTGCCGCTGATGGGCGCCCTGATGAGCAGCTTCATGCGCCACATCGCCGCGCGCATCGCGGCGATGTGAGGACGGTCCGGTGGAATCCTACGCCACCGCCCAGCAGGTCTATGTCGCCGGCCTGATCTTCTCGCGGCTGTCGTCCCTGGTCATGCTCATGCCGGGGATCGGCGACACCACCGTGCCGCCCCGCATCCGCCTGGCCTTCGCCTTCGTCATGAGCCTGATGCTGATGCCGGTGGTGGCGCCGCACCTGCCGCCGGTGCCGAACGCCGTGGGGGGCATGATCACAGGCATCCTCAAGGAGGTGCTGATCGGCCTGATGATCGGCTCGATCCTGCGCATCTTCCTGATGTCCCTGGCCACGGCCGGCGAGATCATCTCCATCCAGACCACCCTGTCCTTCGCCCAGACCGCCGCGCCCGGCGTGGCGCCCGGCTCCTCGACGGTGAGCACCTTCCTGGGGCTGATCGGCCTGGTGCTGATCATGGTGACGGACCTGCACCACCTGTTCCTGGCCGCCATCGTGAAGTCCTACACCCTGTTCCCCTTCACCCGGGACCTGCCGGTGACCGACTCCGCGACGCTCGCCGTCCAGACCGTGGCCGGCTGCTTCAAGCTCGGCGTGCAGCTCTCGGCGCCGATTCTGGTCTTCTCCCTGGTGTTCAACATCGCCACCGGCCTGGTGGGCCGGGTGATGCCGCAGTTCCAGGTGTTCTTCGTCGCCTCGCCCCTGATGGTGATCTTCGGCCTGTCGATCCTGGCGCTCAGCCTGGGGGTCATCGGGACGGTCTGGATGAGCCATTACCGCGACCTGCTCATGATCTTCGGAGGCTGAGATGGCCGACGACACAGATCCCGAGTCAAAAACAGAAGAACCGTCAGCCCAGAAGCTGGGCAAGGCCCGCGAGAAGGGCGACGTCGCCAAGACCGCCGACCTGCCGACGCTCGCCGCCTTCGCCGCCTCCGCCAGCGTCATCGCCGTGGCCGGCGGCTGGATGTCGCGGGACCTGGCCAACGCCCTGGTGCCCTTCATCGCCCATCCGCAGTCCATCAGCCTGGAGGGCGGCGGCGGGCAGGGGGTGCTGCGGCACGTCATGGGGGCGGCCGCGCCGCTGATCCTGGGGGTGATGGGCGCCGCGGCCCTGGCCGGGGTCGCCGGCAACGTCATCCAGACCGGCCTGATGTTCAGCCCCGACAAGCTGAAGATAGACTTCAAGAAGGTCTCGCCGGTGGGCGGCCTCAAGCGGATGTTCGGCATCGACGCCCTGATGCAGTTCGTCAAATCCCTGGTGAAGATCGCCCTGGTGGCCTGGATCGGCTACCTGGTGGTCAAGCCGCACATGGCCGAGCTGTCCAACCTGGCGGCCATGGACGCCATGTCGATCCTGCCCTTCGCTGTCGACATCATCCGCCGGCTCACCTTCTCCATCGCCGGCTTCCTGCTGTTGATCGCGGGCCTCGACTGGTTCTGGCAGAAGCAGCGCTTCACCGCCCGCATGCGGATGAGCAAGGAAGAGCTGAAGGAAGAATACAAGCAGACCGAGGGCGACCCCCATATCAAGGGCAAGCAGAAGCAGTTGCGGATGATGCGCGCCCGCTCGCGGATGATGCAGAACGTTCCAAACGCCACCGTGGTGGTGATGAACCCGACCCACTACGCCGTCGCCCTGAAGTACGAGGATGGGGCGGAGTCCGCCCCGCAGTGCGTCGCCAAGGGCATGGACAACGTCGCCCTGCGCATCCGCAAGGTGGCCGAGGACGCCGGCGTGCCGGTGATCGTGGATCCGCCGCTCGCCCGCTCGCTCTACGCCTCGGTGGAGATCGAGGACTTCATCCCCCAGAAGCACTACGAGGCCGTGGCCAAGATCATCGGCTTCATCATGCAGACCGCGCAGAAGGCCAAGCCGAAGATGGCGCCGATGCGCGCCCGGGTCGGCGGATGATCCGACCCCCGCCGGACGCCTGACGCCGCACCATCCCCATTCACCGTAAAGCCGCGTAATCTCTGGGCTTCATGTATGCTGAACACCGATTCGCCGGGCCAACCCGTTCAGGGCGCCCGCCTGGGACACCCCATGGCTGAGCCGACCGCAAAACGCCGGTTTGATCCGCTGACCGCCGCGGCGGTGGTGTTCTTCCTCATGGCCGTCGCCTTCGCCGCCGCCCCGGCCATCAACGCCGGGCCCGCGACCCTGGCCGGCCTGATGCTGCTGATCGGCCTGGCGGGCGTCGCCTGCCTGGGTCTCTTCGCCCTGCGCGGCTCGGTCGAAGCCGCCGCCGAGAGCGAGCCCGGCGCCGACAAGCTGATCGAGGCCCTGTCCGAACCGGCCGCCATCGCCGCCGCCGACGGCCGCATCCACGCCGCCAACGGCGCCTGGAAGACCGTGCTGGGCATGGCCCCGCGCCTTCCCAAGGGCGGACCGTCCGCCGCCAGCCTGTTCTCGGCCCTGACCTCAGCCCGCCGCGGCCTCACCGCCCAGGCCTCGATCCGGGCCAACGGCGCGGAACACAACGCCACCATCTCGCCGCTCGGCGAGCGCCGCTTCCTGGTGCGCCTGGCCGCCGGCCCCGCCGAGCCGCTCGCCCTGCCGTCGGCGGCGATGGAGGTGCTCACCGCCTTTTCCGCCGCCGTGCCGCCGCCCCCCAAGGTGCTCGACGCCTTCGCCGCGGCCTCGCCCTTCGGGGCGGCCCTACTGGAGGGAGACGATCCCCTAGAGGCCACCATCATCGAGGCCAATCCGACCCTCGCCGCCGCGCCGGGCTATGGCGGGGTGGGCTCGGTGTTCGGCGACCTGATCGAGACCGCCAGCCGCGCCGACGCCGCCCAGAAGCTGAAGGACGGCACGGCCAGCGCCGGGGCCCTGGAAGTCCGGCTGGCCAAGGACCCCACCAAGATCGCCCACCTCTATCTCTCCAAGGGCTCCGGCCGCTGGGTGGCCTATCTGGTGGACGTCTCCGAGCAGAAGCAGATCGAGCTGCAGCTGGCCCAGAGCCAGAAGATGCAGGCCATCGGCCAGCTGGCCGGCGGCGTGGCCCACGACTTCAACAACCTGCTCACCGCCATCTTCATGCAGCTCGACGTGCTGTCGACGCGCCACCCGGTGGGGGACCCCTCCTATGAGGGCCTGAGCGAGATCCGCTCCACCTCCACCCGCGCCGCCGACCTGGTGCGCAAGCTGCTGGCCTTCTCCCGCAAGCAGACCGTCCAGCGCGAGATCCTCGACCTGGGCGAACTGATCAGCGAGTTCGAGGTGCTGCTGCGCCGGGTGCTGCAGGAGGACGTGCGGCTGGAGACCGAGTACGGCCGCAACCTGCCCCACGTGCGGGCCGACCGCGGCCAGCTGGAGACCGCGGTGATGAACCTGGCGGTCAACGCCCGCGACGCCACCCGCATGAACGGCGGCTCCTGCGTCACCATCCGCACCGCCCGCGTCACCGAGGCCGAGGCCCATGCGCTCGGCTATCCCTCCGCCCAGGGGGAACAGGCCCTGATCGAGGTCTCCGACGACGGGCCCGGCATCGCCAGCGACGTGGTGGACAAGATCTTCGACCCCTTCTTCACCACCAAGCCGGTGGGGGAGGGCACGGGCCTGGGCCTGGCCACGGTCTATGGCATCGTCAAGCAGTCCGACGGCTGGATCAGCGTCGACTCCCGTCCCGGCGAAGGCGCGGCCTTCCGCATCTTCCTGCCGGTCCACGCGGCCCCGGCGGTGCTGGACAAGCCCCTGGTCCCCAAGGCCACCCGGCCGGCGGCGCGCGATCTCTCCGGCGCCGGGCGCATCCTGTTCGTCGAGGACGAGGACGCCGTGCGCGGCGTCGCCGCCAAGCTGCTGCGCGCCCGCGGCTACGAGGTGATCGAGGCCGCCTCCGGCGAGGAAGCCCTGGACCTGGCCGAACAGCACGCCGGCACCATCGACCTGATGATCTCCGACGTGGTCATGCCCGGCATGCAGGGCCCGGATCTGCTGAAGCAGGCCCGCATCTACCTGGCCGGCGCCCCGGTGATGTTCATCTCCGGCTATGCCGAGGCCGAGTTCTCCAACCTGCTGGAAGGCGAGACCAACGTCTCCTTCCTGCCCAAGCCCATCGACATCAAGACCCTCGCCGAGCGGGTGAAGCAGGAGCTTCAGAAGGCGGCGTAGGCTGGGAACAAGATCCCGGCTTTCGCCGCTATCTGCGCACCAGTCTGCGCAGGAGCTTTCCATGTCCGAGATCCCCAACAGCCAAGCTGAAGCCAAGGCCGAGCAGGGCCGCAAGGTGCAGGATCAGGTGGAGGCGGCCGAGGAGCGGTCCTTCGCGCCCGAGAAGCCCAAGGCCATGCAGGCCGGGGCGCGGGAGTATCCAGTCCCGCCCTTCCCCAGGCAGCGCCAGGACAAGCCCGGTAGCGAAGCGGCCCTGGATCCGCAGCCGATGTACGACGCGCCCTTCTGGACCGGTTCGGGCAAGCTGAAGGACAAGGTGGCCCTCATCACCGGGGCCGATTCCGGCATCGGCCGCGCGGTGGCGATCCTGTTCGCCCGCGAGGGCGCCGACGTGGCCATCGCCTACCTGACCGAGGAGAAGGACGCCCTGGTCACCAAGAAAGCGGTGGAGGCCGAGGGGCGCCGCGCCATCCTGATCGCCGGGGACGTCTCGGTTCCCGGCTTCGCCCGCGACGCCGTGGCTCGCACGGTGGGCGAGTTGGGCAAGCTCGACATCCTGGTGAACAACGCCGCCTACCAGGAGCATGTAGGCGACTTCCTCGATCTCACCGACGAGCACTTCGACCTGACGATCAAGACCAACCTCTATGGCTATTTCTACATGGCCAAGGCGGCGGTGGCGGCGATGAAGCCCGGCGGCGTGATCCTCAACACCGGCTCGATCACCGGCATCGAAGGCAACAAGGACCTGTTGGACTACTCGATGACCAAGGGCGGCATCCACGCCTTCACCCGGTCGCTGGCCACCCACCTGATCGACAAGGGCATCCGGGTGAACGCCGTCGCGCCCGGCCCGGTCTGGACCCCGCTCAACCCCGCCGACAAGGACGCGGAGAAGACCTCAAAGTTCGGGTCGCAGACCCCCATGGGGCGGCCCGCCCAGCCGGAGGAGATCGCCCCGGCGTATGTCTTCCTGGCCTCGGCCCAGTGCTCGAGCTTCATCACCGGCGAGGTGCTGCCGATCATCTGCGGGTATGGGGGCGGGTGAGGTATATCTCCCTCCCCTTCATGGGCAGGGTGGACGGCGGAACGCCCGACGGGTGGGGCATGTGGCCCGTATTCCCCACCCTGGCCGCTCTCGCGGCCTGCCCCTCCCCATGAAGGGGAGGGAGGGCTGCTCTAGATCTTCAGCTCGAAGTATCCGGTGGCGCTGCCCGGGGTGTAGCCCACCATGGTGATGCGGTATTCCTTGCCGTCGGCCAGGCGCAGGTGGCCGTCGCAGGCCTTGAAGGCGGCGTCGGCGATCTCCTCGGTGGTCATGAAGGAGCCGCGCAGGGCCGCGCCGCCCTGGCGAAGGCCGGCCAGCGCCCCGATGATCTCGTAGGCGACATTTCCCTTGAAGCCCGCATAGGACAGCACGCCTTCCCCCGTTGTGGTGGGCGGGGTGCGACCGTTCTTCATCGTATATGCCATGGGCTCTAAACGGCTGAGTTGGCGTTTCGATCCGCGAGGGGCTCGCAAGTATTCCGCGGGATTTCTGACGCGCGGGCTTGTATAAGCCGCGCCGTGGCGCCATTAGCCGCGCCCCCCGGCGTTTTCTCAGCGCCGCGGTTGACCGATCGGACTATCGACACAAATGCCCTTCCCCCCGACCCACCCGGCCCTGGAGCGCGCTCTGGCGGCCCATGGCTATGCCGAGCCCACCCCTGTCCAGGACGCCGTGCTGGCGGAGGAAGCCGTTGGCCGCGACCTGCTGGTCTCTGCCCAGACCGGTTCCGGCAAGACCGTGGCCTTCGGCCTGGCCGCCGGACCCACCCTGCTGGAGGGCGCCGAGACGTTCGGGCCGGCCGGTTCGCCCCTGGCCCTGGTGATCGCGCCGACCCGCGAACTGGCCATGCAGGTCAGCGTCGAACTGACCTGGCTCTACGCCCAGACCGGCGCCCGGGTGGAAACCTGCGTTGGCGGCATGGACCCGCGGCGCGAGCAGCGGGCCCTGGCCAACGGCGTGCACATCGTGGTGGGCACCCCCGGCCGCCTGAAGGACCACCTGGAGCGCGGCAATCTCGACCTCTCGGCCCTGCGCGTCGTCGTGCTCGACGAGGCCGACGAGATGCTGGACATGGGCTTCCGCGAGGACCTGGAGGAGATCCTGGACTCCGCGCCGGCCGACCGCCGGACCCTGCTGTTCTCGGCCACCATCGCCCGCGAGATCGCGACCCTGGCCAAGCGCTACCAGAAGGACGCGGTGCGGATCGACACCTCCAACCGCCACGAACCGCATGGCGACATCGAATACCGCGCCATCCGCGTGGCCCCCAACGAGGTCGAGAACGGCGTCGTCAACGTGCTGCGCTTCTTCGAGAGCCCCTCGGCCCTGGTGTTCTGCAACACCCGTGAGGGCGTTCGCCACATGCATGCGGCCCTGCGCGAGCGGGGCTTCGCCGTGGTGGGCCTTTCCGGCGAGCTCGGCCAGCGGGAGCGCACCGACGCCCTGCAGGCCCTGCGCGACGGCCAGGCCCGGGTCTGTGTCGCCACCGACGTGGCCGCCCGCGGCCTCGACCTGCCTGACCTGGGCCTGGTGATCCACGCCGACCTGCCGGTGAACAAGGCCGGCCTGCTGCACCGTTCGGGCCGCACGGGCCGCGCCGGGAAGAAGGGCGTCTCGGTCCTGCTGGTGTCCTACACGCGCCGCCGCAAGGCCGAGCAACTGCTGGCCTCGGCCAATATCGAGGCCGTGTGGCAGGGGCCGCCGACCCCCGAAATGATCCGCGAGCGCGACCAGACCCGGCTGCTGGAGGACCCGATCCTCACCGAGCCCCTCGCGGAAGAAGACATGGCGCTCGCCAAGCTGGTCCTGGCCACGCGGACGCCGGAGGAGGTGGCCGCGGCCCTGATCCGCCTGCACCGCTCGCGCCTGCCGGCCGCCGAGGACCTGCACACCGATCCCCGCGACGGCCAGTCGGGCTCGTCCTCGGGTCCCATGCCCCGCGCCGACCGCTGGAGCCCCGACCGCGAGGGCCCGGTGGGCCGTCCCGAGCGGCTGGACCCCAACGAGGTCACATGGTTCCGCATCAATGTCGGCCGCGCCAAGAACGCCGACCCCAAGTGGCTGATCCCGATGATCTGCCGCCTGGGCCACGTGACCAAGCCCGAGATCGGCTCCATCAAGATCTTCGACCAGGACACCAAGTTCGAGATCGCCCGGCACGCCGAGGCGAAGTTCGCCGCCGCCGTGAAGGCCACGATCAACGACGAGATCAAGATCGAGCCCACCGTGGCCCCGGCCTCGGGGCAGAAGACCGCCCCGCCGCGCGGCGCCGGCGGCCCCCCGCGGAGCGCGCCCTCCGACGGCCCGGCGCGGTCCTTCAAGACCGGCCCGCGTCCGGCCTACAAGGGCAAGGGCGACGCCGCGCCGCGCTCTGAGTACAAGGGCAAGAGCGACAGCCCCTACAAGGGCCCGCCCAAGGAGGGCGGCGGCTACAAGGGCAAGCCGGAGAACTTCAAGGGTCCGCCCAAGAGCGGCGCCCCCTTCAAGGGCCCGCCCAAGGAGGGGGGCTTCAAGAAGCCCTTCAAGAAGAACAAGTCCAACGCTGGCCCGAAGGGCTAACGCCCTTCCCGCGGTGGGATCATTCCACCCCCGCCACCGCCAGCAGGGCCGCCAGACCGACGCTCATGCCCTTCACGCTGGGGGCCTTCTCCACGTCGATCCATTCGTCGAGGGCGTGCGCCCGGCCGCCCTTGCCGCCAGATCCGATGGTGACCGCGGGGATCCCCAGGCTCATGGGCACATTGGCGTCGGTGGAAGAAGCGTCGTGGCCGGGCGTGAAGCCTAGGGCGGCGATGGCCGCGTGGGTCTGGGTGACGATCGCGGCGTTGGGATCTGTGTGGCCGGCCGGGCGCTCGCCGATGACCTTGGCCTCGAAGCTGACCTTGCCGTAACGGGTGGAGCGGGCGGCGTTCTCGTCCTCGACGGCCCGGGTCAGGATCGTCTGCAGCTGGCTGTCCAGCCGGGCCAGCTCGACGGCGCTCTCCGAGCGCATGTCGAAGTCCATGAAGACCTCATTCGGGATGGCGTTCACGCTCGTCCCGCCGCCCGTGACGCTGGCCGAATAGGTGGTCTTGGGCGTGGCCGGCGGCTTGACGGCGTAGAGGTCGACCACGGCCCGGGACATGGCCGCCATCGGATTGACCATGCCGAAGGCCCCATAGCTGTGGCCGCCGGGGCCGCGGAAGATCACGTGATAGCGCTTGGACCCCACCCCCTGGTCGACCAAGCGGGACGGGTCATTGCCGTCCATGGAGAAGAAGGCGCTGATCCGGCCCTTGTACTTGCCGCTCTTGAACAGGTAGCGGGTCCCGCGCAGGTCGCCGGCCCCCTCCTCGCCGACATTGCCGACGACGAGGATGTCCGAGGTGGTCCGGATCCCCGCGGCGTCCATGGCCCGCAGATAGGCCAGCAGGACGGCCAGCGAGCGGGTGTCGTCGCCGATCCCGGGCGCCATGAGCTTCGTCCCCTCGCGGCGGACCTTCACGTCGGTCCCCTCCGGGAAGACGGTGTCCAGGTGGGCGGCGATCACCACATAGGGGCCCTTGCCCCCGGTCTTCGCGCCGGGGCGAACGCCCATGACATTGCCCTCGGGATCCATCTCCACCTCGCTGAGGCCATGGGCCTTGAGACGGGCGAGATAGGCTTGGCCCCGGGCGGTCTCCTTGAAGGGCGGGGCGGGTATCTCGGTCAGGGCCACGATGTCGGCCACGGTGCGGTCGTGGTCGGCGTCGAGCTTGGCGACCGCGGTCTTGAAGGCGGGGCTCGCCACCAGGGCCGCGACGTTGCCGCCCTGTCCGGCTCCGGCGTCGGTGGCCAGGGCGAGGACGGCGAGCAGGGGAGCGAGGGCGATGGGTCGCATGGCGAATCCTGTGACGAAGTGTCCATTCATGCCCCCGAATTGGGTAAATGACCTGTTGAAAAGGCCTCGTTTACCGATGACGGTTCAGGTGGGGACATGCAGAGCACGACGCGCCTGAATCTGGAGAACGCCGCCGGCCTGATCGTCGACGACAACGCCCAGGCGCTCGACCTCCTGGCCAGCGTGCTCAGCAGCTTCGGCATGAAGGATCTGCAGCGCGCCTCCAGCGCCATGGAGGCGATGGAGATCGTCAAGAGCCGCCGCATCGACATCATCCTGACCGACGGCCAGATGCCGGTGATGGATGGTTACGCCTTCGTCCGCTGGCTGCGGCACGAGAGCGGTGAGGCGACGCGAACCATTCCGGCCATCGTGGTCACCGCGCACTCGCGCCGAACCCAGGTCATGCAGGCTCGCGACTGCGGCGCCAACTTCATCATCACCAAGCCCATCACCCCCAAGGTCATCCTGGAGCGGATTATCTGGGTGGCCCAGGGGCGGCGGATGTTCATCGAGACCGACACCTATATCGGCCCCGATCGACGCTTCAAACAGTCGGGAATGCCCGCGGACTTCCCCGACGGCCGCCGCCGCGACGACAAGCCGGCGGAGGTCGCCGCCCTCGCTGGCGATAACCTGTCCCAGGACGAACTGAACAACATCATCGCCCCGCAGAAAGTCGCCCTATGAGCGTCGTCCGCAAGTTCCACGTCACGACCAACCTCTCCAAGCTGATCAAGGCGCCCGGCGGCATGTATGTCCCCGAGGCCCTGAAGCGCGGCGACGCGGCGATCGAGGCTTCTCGCGAGACCTGTCTGACCGAGGTGGACCAGGCCCTGGAGGCCATGGAGGCCCTGGTGGCCACCCCCGGCTTCGACCCGGAGGCGGTCTATGAGCAGTCGGCCCGGCTGATCGCCTTCTGCGGGGTGTTCGCCGACGACAGCCTGGCCACGGCCGCCCGTTCGCTGTGCGAGCTGCTGGACCGTTCGGGGGAGGCCGGCCGTCGGGACGACCGCGGCGTCCAGGTGCACCTGTCGTCCCTGCGCCTGCTGCACCGCACCGAGGCCGATGCGGCCACCCGCGAGGCGATCCTGGCGGGCCTGGCCCAGGTGGTGGACCGCTACGAGCGCGACGCCAACGCCTAGAGCGCGACAGCCTGAAGTGGCTGCCGGTTCAGGCGCCCGTCACGCTCTAAACTTAAGAGACCGAGCCTGTTTATCCGTTTCAGATGAGTCCATCTGAAACGGACAGGCTCTAGGCCGAGACGCCCAGGCTCTTCAGCGCCCGGTCCTTGACCGCCTTGTAGTCGACCTTGCCGTTGGGGGCGCGGCCGATGGAGTCCACGATCACCAGCTCGCGCGGCGCCTTGTAGGCGGCCAGCTGGGCGCGGACGTGGGCCGAGAGGTCGGGCAGGGTCAGCTCCACGGCGCCGTCAGGCTCCACCACCGCGCAGATGCGCTCGCCGAACCGCACGTCGGGAACCCCCACCACGACGGCGTCGCGGACATGGGGGTGGTTCTTCAGCGCCTCCTCCACCTCCTCGGGGAAGACCTTCTCGCCGCCGGTGTTGATGCACTGGGAGCCGCGGCCCAGCAGCTTGAGGGAGCCGTCGGCGTTGACCATGGCCCAGTCGCCGGGGACGCTCCAGCGCTGGCCCTCGATGATCTGGAAGGTCTTGGCGGTCTTCTCGGGGTCCTTGTAGTAGCCGAGCGGCAGGAAGCCCGAGACCGCCACCATGCCCCGCTCGTTGGAGCCGGGCTGCACACGGCGGCCGTCCTCGGTGAACACCGCGCAGTTGGGGCCCAGCATGAAGTCGGCGGTCTTGACCTCTGCCCCCGGCGCCGAGGCCGAGGCGCCCAGGCCCACGGCCTCCGACGAGCCCAGGGAATCCATGATCATGGCGTTGGTGACGTGGCGCAGCAGGCCGCGCTTGTTCTCCTGGCTCCACATCGAGCCCGAGGAGCTCATGGACTTCACGCTGGAGAGGTTCCAGCGCCCGGGATTGGCCTCCAGGGCCTCCAGCATGGGGGTGGAGAAGGCCAGGCCGACGATCACCACCCCGTCGGCGGACAGCCGCTCGACCTCGTTCCACAGCTCGATGGCGTTGAACTGGCGCGAGGGCAGGACGGCGACGGCGCCGCCGAGGTTGAAGGTGATGAAGGCCGAGAACTGACCGGTGCCGTGCATCAGCGGGCAGCAGATGATGTTCAGCGGCGGGCGCGGCCCCTTGGGATCCAGCCGGTCGGCGGCCTCCTGGGCGCTGGTGAGCGGCGGCACGCCCTGCAGGGCCTGGCCCCCGGCGCCGATGACGTTGAAGAGGTCGTCCTGCCGCCACATGACGCCCTTGGGCATGCCGGTGGTGCCGCCGGTATAGAGCAGCATCAGGTCGTCGGGCGAGCGTCCCCAGGGGGACTTGAAGGGCCGCGGGGCGGCCGCCTTGGCCACCACCGCGTCATAGTCGTCGGCCCAGGCCGGGACCGGGCAGTCCGGCTCGGCCACGGCGATGTAGCGCTTCACGCTGGGCAGGCGGGCGCGGATGGAGTCCAGCATCTCGGCGAACTGGGCGTGGAAGACCACCACCTCGGCGTCGGCGTTGTCGAAGAGGTAGACCAGCTCCTCGCCGCCGTAGCGGTAGTTGGTGTTGATCGGCGAAACCCCGGCTTTGAAGGCCGCGTAGTAGGTCTCCATGTATTCCGGGCCGTTGTAGAGATAGGCCGCGATCTTGGCCTTGGGACTGATGCCGGCGGCGGTGATGTGGGCGGCCAGGGCGTCGGCGCGGGCGTCGAACTGGCCCCAGGTGATGACCCGCTCCCCCTGGATCAGCGCGGGGCGGTCGGGCTGCTTGGCGGCGATCGCCTCCCACACGTCGGCGAACATCCACGCGGTCATCGCATCCTCCCAGGGCCGTCTTTTTATTGGGAGAATTGGCGACCTGGCGCGTGCGCCTGTCAACGGTGACGCGGGGGCGCCTATGTCGGGTACACGCTAGACGCGTGTCTCGACTTACCGTATATGGCGAACAGAAAGAGAACATCTGGGGGCTAAGATGACGACCGTTACGGCTGGAACTATCGCGCTCAACTTCGATCAGTTGAGTGTTCAATCGCTTCTCTCGGGGATCGTGACCTTCGCCAGCGCGACTCAGATCTCCACCTCGGACAGCGGTTTCACCGACAACTTCTTCGGCAGTTTCACCTACAACGGCCAGGGCCTGCTGACCGGCGGAACCCTGACGCGTCTTCAGGAAACCTATCTGGGCCAGGTTCTCTTCGACATCAGCAACGCCAGCGTGTCGATGGCCACCTTCATCCAGTGGGCCGAGATCGACGACACCGCCTCGGCCAAGGCCTACATCCTGGGTGGCGCCGACAGCATCTCCGGCTCAACCCTGGGCGACGTCCTGCGCGCCTATACCGGCGCCGACAGCATGGCCGGGGGCTCGGGAAACGACACCCTGGATGGCGGCGCGGGCGCCGACGTCATCAACGGCAACGACGGCGACGATGTGATCCTGGGCGGCGCGGACGCCAACTACCTGCGCGGCGACACCGGCAATGACAGCATCGTCGGCGGGGCGAATTTCGACGACATCAACGGCAACCAGGGCGACGACACCCTGCGCGGCGGCGAGGGCTTCGACTGGGTGGTGGGCGGCCAGGCCAACGACATGCTCTACGGCGAGGGCGGCGGCGACATCGTCTACGGCAACCTCGGCAATGACACCCAGTTCGGGGGCGACGGCGAGGACTGGGTGCGCGGCGGCCAGGGCAATGACAGCCTCGACGGGGGCGCGGGCAATGACCTGATGTGGGGGGACCGCGGCGACGACACCGTCGCGGGCGGCGCCGGCGCCGACACCTTCCACGCCTTCGTGGGCGGCGGCCTCGATCGGATCACCGATTTCAACTACGCCGAGGGCGACCGTCTCGTCCTCGATTTCGCGCCGCCCTACAGCCTGCGCCAGGAGGGCGCCGACACGGTGGTGGACCTGGGCGGAACCGACCGGGTGGTGCTGGTGAACGTGACCCTCAGCAGCCTGCCGGCCGGCTGGATCTCGCTGGGCTAAAGCGCGCGGCGCATCTCGCGGGACATCACCGAGTCCCGCGGCGCCTCGGTGAGTTCGTAGGTCCCGGCGGGAGTCTCGGTGACGAGGCCGGCCTTGCCGGGACCGTCGAGCTTCAGCCACGCCAGGCCCTGGGCCAGGGTCAGGACGGCCGGCTGGCTGTCCTGCAGTCCGGCGATGTCGGCGCCCGCCGGACCGGTGACGATGGCGAAGCTCTCCAAAGGGCCGTCGGCGGTCTCGGCCCGGTCCCAGATGGCGGCGAAGTAGCGGACCTGATCGGTGGAGTCGCTCGGCGTCCAGGTCGCCTCCCAGCGGCGCTTGGGCTGACCCTTGCGCCAGCCGGGCGGCTCCTCATAGGCGATGAAGGAGGTCAGCGGGACCAGGGCGCGGCGCCCGGCGTAGGCCTCGCGAAACAGGGGCGAGGCGTCCAGGGCCTCGATCTCAGCGTTGGCGCACAGGGTTTTCCACGCCGCGACCGGCCCCTTGTGGAAGGCCGGCACCATCCACCAGCGGCGGGTGACGCCCTCGAGCCCGCGGCCCGGATCGGCGGGATCGGTGGGGCGGATCATGAAGGCCAGGTCGGTGGGCCGGACCGGTTCGTCGCGGCCGCGGGCCGGCGGGGTGTCGATCCAGAAGACCGGAGCGGCCTCGAAACGCCGCAAATCCTCGCCCGGATGGGTCCGCAGGTGGAACTCGATGCACATGGCGCGAGCTATGCGCGCAGGTCCCGGGGCGGGCAAGCCGCCGGACCGGACAGGGGCCGGATTACAGGGAATTAACTCGCGCGGCGGCTTCCGCCGGGGGGACCGTGCCCCTAGGGTTCGGTAACAAGTGTAACAACCTCAGGGAGGGCGCCATGCAACAGAGCCGCCGCCAACTTCTGCTCTCGGCCGGTGCGATGCTGGCCCTGGCCGGATGCGCCACCGCCAAGCCGGCGCCGCTTCCCGTCGCGCCGCCGCCGCCCGCGCCACTTCCGCCGCCCGGACCCAGCGCGAGCGAGCAGCTTTCCAAGCTGCTGGACGCCCTGTTCGAAGAGGCCCTGGATGACTCCCCGGAGCTGGTCACCCAGCTGGGCCTCGACAAGGGGCCGCGGGCCGAGGCCAAGCGCCGCCTGTCGGACGCCTCCATCGAGGACCTGGAGAAGGACCGGGCGCGCACCGCCGACCAACTGGCGCGCATGAAGGCCATCGACCGCTCGCAGCTCACCGGCATGGCGGCGGTCAACTACGACTCGGTGATCTTCGGGATCGCCAACGCCGACGAGGCCAACAAGCGCTTCAAGTACGGCTCGGAGGGCGCGGGCCAGCCCTATGTGCTGTCGCAGCTCAACGGCTCCTACCGCTCGACGCCGGACTTCCTGGGCAACCAGCACGTCATCGAGACCAAGGCCGACGCCGACGCCTATCTGTCGCGGCTGGAGGCCTACGCCGTCCAGATGGACCAGGAGACCGAGCGGGCCCGCCGCGACGTCGGCCTGGGCATGGTCCCGCCCGACTTCGCCATCGACAAGGCGCTGACGCAGATGAACAACCTGCGCACCTCGCCCGGCGCCTCACCCCTGGTGACCCAGCTGGTCAAGAAGGTGAAGGACAAGCAGATCGCCGGCGACTACGGCGCCTACGCCTCCAAGATCTATCTGGAGAAGGTGCGGCCGGCCCTGGAGCGGCAGATCGCCTTCATGAAGGAGGCCCGGACCAAGGCGACCCACGACGCCGGAATCCGCACCCGGCCGGACGGCGAGGCCTATTACGCGCTCGCCCTGCGCAACTCGACCACCACGACCCTGTCGGCCGCCGAGATCCATCAGATCGGCCTGGAGCAGGCGAGGGAACTGTCGGCGCGGGCCGACACCATCCTGAGGCGCCAGGGCTACACCAGGGGCTCCGTGGGGTCCCGGATCCAGGGGCTCTTCAAGGAGAAGAAATACCACTACCCCAACACCGACGCGGGCAAGGAGAAGCTGATCGCCGACCTGAACCTGCAGGTCCAGGCCATGTCCAAGCGGCTGCCGGAGTATTTCGGGACCCTGCCCAAGGCGCCGCTCGACATCAAGCGGGTGCCCAAGTTCATCGAGGCCGGGGCGCCGGGCGGCTACTACAACCAGGCGACCCTGGATGGCTCGCGGCCGGGCATCTACTGGATCAACCTGCGCGACACCGCGGAATATCCCCGGTGGAGCCTGCCGACGCTCACCTATCACGAGGGGATTCCGGGCCACCACCTGCAGCTCACCCTGCAGCAGGAGGCCGACCTGCCGATGATCCGGCGCGCCAGCTTCCTGTCGGCCTATGGCGAGGGGTGGGCCCTCTACGCCGAGAAGCTGGCCCAGGAGATGGGGGTCTACGAGAACGATCCCTTGGGGGAGATCGGCTATATCCAGTCCTCCCTGTTCCGGTCGGGACGCCTGGTGGTGGACACCGGCATGCACGCCATGGGCTGGAGCCGCGAGAAGGCCATCGCCACCATGATGGAGATCGACGGCGAACCGGAGAGCTCGGCCATCACCGAGATCGAGCGCTACAGCGTCTGGCCGGGCCAGGCCTGCAGCTACATGGTGGGCAAGCTCACCTGGCTGCGGCTGCGGGAGAAGGCCCGCGCGGCGCTCGGGCCGCGCTTCGACATCCGCAAGTTCCACGACGCCGGCCTGTTGTCGGGCGCCATGCCGCTCGTCGTGCTGGAGTCGGTGATCGACCAGTACATCGCCGCCAACAAAGCCTAAGCCACTTCAAATCCGGGGCCCTGAGTTCATGACCAATCTCGACCGACGCAGTTTCCTGCTGACCACCGCCGGGGCGGCCCTGATGACGGCGGCTCCGGCCCTCGCCCAAGGGTCGGAGGACGCCAAGCTCAAGGCCCTGCTGGACAGGATCTTCGAGGACCAGGTGGACGACAGCCCCGAGCGGGCCACGTCCCTGGGACTGGACAAGGGCGCGCGCGCCGCCCTGAAGGGGCAACTGGACGACGTCTCGACGGCGGCCCGCGAAGCCCGCCTGGCCAAGGTGCGGACTCGGGTCGCGGCGCTGAACGGCATCGACCGCCAGGCCCTGTCGACGGCGTCGAAGGTGGACCTGGACGTGGTGCTCTACCAGAACAGTCACGCGCTCTCAAATGGTGAGAAGTACAAGTTCGGCAACGTCGGCGGCCGGTTCTCGCCCTATGTGATCAGCCAGCAGAACGGGGCCTATCAGGAGATCCCGGACTTCCTGGACAACCAGCATCGGGTGGCCAGCGCCGCCGACGCCGACGCCTGGATCTCCCGCCTGCACGCCTTCGGCAAGGTGCTGGACCAGGACCTCGAGCGCATGAAGATCGACGTGGCCGCCGGTGTCGTGCCGCCGGACTTCGTCTGCGACCTGACCCTGGCCCAGCTCCGGGCCCTGCGCGACCAGCCGCCGGAGAAGACCGTGCTGGTGACCTCGCTCGCCGCCAAGGCCAAGGCCGCCGGCCTGACCGCCGACTACGCCACGCCGGCCGCCAGGATCGTGGCGCAGGAGATCTTCCCGGCTCTGGATCGGCAGATCGCCGCGGTGGAGGCCAACCGCAAGATCGCCACCTCGGAGGCCGGCATCGGCCGGCTGAAGAACGCTCAGGCCTACTATGCCGACGCCTGCGAGGCGTCGACCACCACCACCCTGACGCCGCAGCAAATCCACCAGCTGGGCCTCGACCAGGTGGCCGACATCACCGCGCGGCTGGACGCCATCCTGAAGAGCCAGGGCATGACCACCGGAACGGTGGCCGAACGGCTGAAGGGGCTGAACGACAATCCGGCCCAGGTCTACGCCAATACCGACGCGGGCCGCGCCGAGCTGATCGCGGCGCTGAACATCCAGATCGGCGAGATCTACAAGAAGCTGCCCCTGGCCTTCAACACCCTGCCCAAGGCCAAGGTGGAGGTGAAGCGGGTCCCCGCCTTCATCCAGGACGGGGCCTCCAACGGCTACTACCAGAGCGCGGCCCTGGACGGCTCCCGCCCGGCGGCCTTCTTCATCAACCTGAAGGACACCCACGAGTGGCCGAAATATAACCTGCCGACCCTGGTCTATCACGAGACGGTTCCGGGCCATCACCTGCAGATCGCGCTCGCCCAGGAGAGCGACCGCATCCCGATCATCCGGCGCACCGGCGGCGGGTTCTCGGCCTTCTCGGAGGGTTGGGCGCTCTATGCCGAGCAACTGGCCAGCGAGACCGGATCCTATGAGGGCGATCCGCTGGGGCAGGCGGGCTTCCTGCAATCCCTGCTCTTCCGCGCCTCGCGCCTGGTGATCGACACCGGCCTGCATTCCAAGGGCTGGAGCCGGGAGAAGGCCACTGACTACATGGTCAGCGTCACCGGCTATCCCAAGAGCCGGGCCCAGCGGGAGGTGGAACGCTACTGCGTCGCCCCGGGCCAGGCCTGCAGCTACAAGGTCGGCCACACCATCTGGATGCGCATCCGCGACGGGGCCAAGGCCAAGCTGGGGACCAGGTTCGACATCAAGGCCTATCACGACGCCGCCCTGCTCTCGGGCTCGATGCCGATGACGGTGCTGGAGCGCCACATGGCCGACTGGCTGGCGGCCCAGGGGTAGGGCTGGAGGCTGGGGCCTAGCCCCAGCTGTCCACCGCGCCGACCCGGCGGCCGGGTCGGACGGAGGTGGCGGCCGCAGCCGAGAGCGGGCCGGCGGGCTGCTCGCTGGGCGCGCCGTAGAGCCAGCCCTGGGCGTAATCGACCCCCGCGCGGCGGACGGCTTCCTCGGCCTGGGGGGTCTCGACCATCTCGGCCAGGGTCTTGACCCCGAGCTCGCCGCACATGGAGACCAGGTGGCGGATGAAGGTGGACTCCCGGCCGCCGTGCTGCAGCTCGCGGATGTAGCGGCCGTCGATCTTCACGATGTCCAGGGAGAGCTGCTGGAGATAGGCCAGGGACGCCGCGCCGGCCCCGAAGTCGTCCAGGCAGATCAGGACGCCCTCGGCGCGCAGGGCCTGCAGGTGGCGGTCGGCGAGCGCCAGGTCCTCGATGGCGGCGCTCTCGGTCAGTTCGAACAGCAGCCGGCCCTCGGCCTTGGGATGGCTCGCCAGCATGCCGCGGACCGCCTCGACGAAGCTGGAGCTGATGATGCTGCGGCCGGAGATGTTGGCCGCCAGGCGCAGGGCGGGATCCTCAACCAGCCTGTCCAAGGTGCGCTCCACCACCGCCAGGTCCAGGGGCTCGATCAGGTCCAGTTCCTCGGCCATGCGGATCATGGGGAAGGGGCTGGCGTTGTCGCCGAAGCGGACCAGGACCTCGTGGTGGTGCAGGGCACCGTTCTTCTTCAGGTCGACGACCGGCTGGTAGACGAGGCGGAAGCTGCGGTCGGCCACGGCCTGGCCCAGGGCGCCCACCTCCACCAGGGTGCGGCGCACCGAACGACTGACCGCCTCATTGAGGGAGGCGGGGCTATCGGCTCCCATGCCGTCCTTGATGAAGCCGTCGAGGGAGTAGCGGATCGCCCGGATCAGCTGGGCGGGAGAGACATCGCCCTTGAGGGCCAGGGTCTTGGCGGCCGCCTCCACGCCATGGACGGGATCGATGGCCAGCAGGCGGACCAGGCGCCGGGCCAGGGCCTCGCCGCTCTCGCCGGGGTGGCGGACCAGGGCGTAGCGGTCGCCCCCCAGGTCGGCGGCCGCGCCGCCCCCATGGGACTGGGCGCGAAGCACGCCGGCCAGGCGTTGCTCGAGCTGGGTCACGGCGTCGGGCCCAAGCGCCTTCCGCACCGCGGCCAAGCCGCCCATCTCGATGAGGGCCAGTTCCAGCTCCAGGCCCGTGGCCTTGCCGGTCTCGAATAGGGCCGCGGCGACGGCCTCAAGGCCGGCGCGGTCGTGCAGGCCGTGGTTCTGATTGGGGGCGGCGCGGCTGAAGGTGCAGGAGACCGCGCCGTCATTGCCGGGCAGACGGAATGTGGACATGGCCGCGGCCCGCTCGCCCTTGCCGTTGCTGGCCAGGGTGACCACCAACGGGCCGCCTCGCTGGCCGTCGCACAGGCCATCCAGCAGGGCCTGGACCATGCCGCGGTCGCGGGGATCGATGAAGTCGCGCCAGGCGCGGCCCACCAGGGCGGTCTCCTGGGAGCCGGACAGCGCTTCGCTGGCGCCGATGGCGAAGGCGATCTGGCCGTCGCTGGCGATCTCGAGCAGGAGATCGGCGTTGGCGAAGGCGAACCCGAGTAACCGATGTGATGCGACGGCCAAGGGACGGCTTCCTGTGATTGCCCCTCAATTCCTGCGCCGCTCAGCTTAACGGCCTGTGAAAACATCGTTCTTTGGCCCGCGCCGGGGTGCGGCGAACTGGCGCAGTCGAGGGTTTCCGGCAAATGTCTGGTGTCGTACGTGCTGTGCGTAGAAAGAACTTACAGCCGCCCACGACTGGCGGTGTTGCCTGGGACACCTCATTTCGAGGATAGTCTTCTCAAAGCGTCCTTCAGTGTTCGGAGCGGTTTCTAAGATGCGGGAGCGGCTGACGGCGCGGGTTCTCTTGTTCGACCCGGACGGGCGCATTCTGTTGATCCGCGGCCGGCTGACCGCCGAGGCGCCCAGCTTCTGGTTCACGGTGGGGGGCGGGGTGGACGAGGGCGAGACCCTGGAGGCCGCGGCCCTGCGCGAGGTGGCCGAGGAGAGCGGTTTCACCCAGGTGGAGCTGGGTCCGGTGGTCTGGCTGCGCGCCAGCCCTCTGACCTTGCACGGCGGCGAGCGGGTCCTGCTCAAGGAGAGCTACTTCGTGGCCCGCTGCCGGGGCGGCGATCCCAGCCGCGCGGCCTGGGAGGCCCACGAGGTGGAGCTGATGGACGACCTGCGCTGGTGGAGCCCCGAGGAGATCGCCGCCAGCCAGGAGATGATCTATCCCGAACGCCTGCGCGAACTGCTGCCCGACATCGTCGAGGGGCGGCTTCCCGAGGCGCCGCTGGAGATCACCGTCGGCTTCTAGGCGATGGCGGCGAGGTCACCGCCCTCTTCGGAGTTGGCCACGGCGGCCATCATGGCCGAGACCAGGCTCTGGACCTGGACCGGCTTGGTGACCAGGCCCGCGAAGCCGAGGTCGAGATAGCGCTCGGCGCCCAGGGTCATGGCGTCGGCGGTGACCGCGATCAGCGGGGTCTGGCGGTTGGGTCCGGCCGCGGCGCGCAGGGCCTGGAGCACGTCGATGCCTGTCATCTCCGGCATCTGGATGTCCATCAGCACCAGGTCGAAGGTCTCCGAGGTGAGGGCTTCCAGGGCCTCGCGGCCGCCATTGGCCTTGCGGATGCGGAAGCCCATGGCGCCCAGCAGTTGCTCCAGGACCAACAGGTTGGTGGGGTTGTCGTCGGCGCAGAGGACCGACAGGGCCGGCGCCTCGTCCTCGCCGATGGCCTGGGCGACGATGTCCTCGGCGGCCGGGGCGCAGGTCTCCTCCAGGGGCAGGATCACGCGGAAGGTGGAGCCGACGCCGCGCGCGCTCTCCACGGCGATGTCGCCCCCCATCAGGGCCGAGAGCTCCCGGCAGATGGCCAGGCCCAGGCCCGCCCCGGAGAAGCGGCGGATGTCGGAGGCGTCGCCCTGGCTGAATTTCTGGAACAGGTGGGGCAGGTCCTCTGACGGTATCCCGACACCGGTGTCAGACACGGCGAAGGCAAGGGCCCCCGTGGCCCGGTCACGGCCCACCGTGACGGTGACGGCGCCGTCCTGGGTGAACTTCAGGGCGTTGCCCACCAGGTTGAACAGCACCTGGCGGATGCGCCGGGGATCGAGGGCCACGAAGGGCGGCACGGCGGCGTCGATGTCGACGGCCAGCGTCAGGCCGCGCTCGGCGGCCGTGGGCGCCCAGAAGGTCTCCATCTCGCAGAGCAGGGCCCGCAGGTCGCAGGGACTCTTGGCGATCTCCATCTGGCCGGCGTCGATCTTCGACAGGTCCAGGATGTCGCTCAGGATCACCATCAGGAGTTCGCCGCTCTTGATAAGGGTGTCGACCTGGCTGCGCTGCAGGCCCGAGAGGTCAGACCGCTGAAGCAGCTGGGCCATGCCTAGGACGCCGTTCATCGGCGTGCGGATCTCGTGGCTCATGGTGGCCAGGAAGGTGGACTTGGCCAGGCTGGCGCGGCGGGCCTCCTCGCGGGCGGCCTCGGCGTTCTCGGCCTGACGCACCGCCTCGTCGCGGGCCTCGGTGAGGGTCTGGATGAGGCGGTTCTTCTCGTCCTGGCGCACCAGCAGGTCGGCGCGGGCGCGGACGACGGTGCGGCCCACCAGGGCGGCGATGGCGAGGCCGACGGCGGCCAGGGCCAGGGCCAGACCGGGATGACCCACCATGGCCAGCAGGGTCGCGGCGGTGACCCCGAAGGCCAGGCGCGGCAGGATCGCCAGGCTGTGGGCGGCGAGCGTAGCGCGATAGGCGGCGCCGGCTCGGGGCGAGGGGGCCGGGCCCATGGGAGCGGCCGTCGAGTCCTGCTGCTTCGTGACCGCGTCCATGTCCCCCCCTGAGGCGTCGGCGTGCCGAAACTCAGGAATTAGCCATGACACGCCAAGTCTTGAAAATTCCTTTGCCTTCCAGAGCTTGCGCCCAGGCGCCCTGCCAGGCGAGGTTGTGCTGTCACCAGGCCGACGCAGACCTGTTCCAAGAGGGTGTCCATGATCTCGCTGCTTCTCGCCGCCGGCCTCGCGGTCGCCGCCAACTGCGACCTGGAAAACCCCTCCGGGGCGCCCGGCTGCACGCGCCGCGCCGTCGACGCCCTGCCGATGAACGCCATCCAGGTGGTGGGCACCCACAACAGCTACAAGCAGGCCATCGCCCCCAAGGAGATGGCCCTGATCCGGATGGCCAAGCCCGACCTGGCCGCCACCCTGGACTATGCCCACGCGCCCCTGAGCCAGGAGCTGGACGCCGGCGCCCGGCAGCTCGAGCTGGACCTGCTGAACGATCCGCAGGGCGGACGCTACGCCGATCCCCTGGCCATGCGCATGGCCCGCGACGCCGCCGAGGCGCCCTACGACCTCGCGCCTCTGAAGACGCCGGGCTTCAAGGTGATGCACGTCCAGGACATGGACTACCGCTCCAGCTGCCCGACCTTCGTGGGTTGCCTGAAAGAGATCCGCGCCTGGTCCAGGGCCCATCCGCGCCACATGCCGATCCTGGTGATCATGAACCTGAAGGACGACAACCTGACCGGCGTGCCGGGCGCGGCCACCGTCCTGCCCTTCGACGCCAAGGCCATGGACCAGATCGACGCCGACATCCGCTCGGTCTTTCCCGAGCGCGCCCTGATCACGCCGGACAAGGTCCAGGGCCGGGCGGCGACCCTGGCCGCGGCGGTGAGGGCCGGCGGCTGGCCCCGGCTGAAGGCGGCGCGCGGCAAGGTGATGTTCGCCATGGACGAGAGCGGCCCCAAGCCCGAGCTCTATCGCGGGACCCGAGGATCGCTGGAGGGGCGCGCCATGTTCATCAACACCGACGAGGGGCCGGCGGCGGCCTATGTCACCCTCAATGAGCCCGCCGAACTGGCCAAGCGCATCGAGACAGCCCTGGCCAAGGGCCTGATCGTGCGCACCCGGGCCGACGCCGACACCCTGGAGGCCCGGGCCAATGACCGGACACGGCAGGCCCAGGCCTTCGCCTCGGGCGCCCAGTACGTCTCCACCGACTACCTGAAGCCCGATCCGCGGTTCGGGCCCTATGAGACCCACCTGCCCGGCGGCGGCGCAGCCCGGCTCAATCCGCGAACCGGGAACTAGGCGCATCCCGGGGGCGGCGGCTTGCGCGCCCGTGCGGTCGGCTCTACGGCAGGGTCCCCCCCGAGCATTCCGAGACGCCTGTTGACCGCGCCCTTCCCCCAAAAGATCGTCTTTGTCGGAGGGGCGCCGCGTTCGGGCACCTCGGTCACCCACGCCTTGATCTGCAGCGCCGACCGGGTGAGCAACTATCATCCGGAAGCCAGCTTCCTGCGCGGCCTGCTGCCGGCCTACCGGTTCGGCAAGGCGGCCTGGCAGGGGCACACCAAGGCCTTCTTCGCCGATCCGCACGCGTTCCGCGCCCATATCCGCGACACCCTGGACCTCTCGATCCGGCGCCTGTTCGAGGCTCTGGGGCGTCCCGAGATCCTGTGTCTCAAGGACCCGCACCTGACCCCCTTCTTCCCCGATCTGGCCGAGCTCTATGGCGACGAGGCGCGGTTCGTCACCATCTGCCGCCACCCCCTGGAGGTGGTCCGCTCGCGGCAGGAGGTTCACGAACAAGGCTCGGGCGCGCCCTTCCTGGACGCCGGGGTCACCCAGGTCGCGCGGGAGTATCTGGCCTACTACAGCACCGTCATCCAGACCGACTTCGGCGGTCGGCACTTCCTGTTCCGCTATGAGGACCTGGACACCGAGCGGGTTCAGGACGGCCTGGCGGGTTTCGTGGGCGTCGAGCGATTCAACCCCGACCTCATGTGGCGCACCGCCGCGCCGGTGGAGCGCGACCGGGCCTGGAAGTCCCCCAAGCATGGCGGCGCCATAGCGCTCGAGCCCCGGTTCGAGCCCCTGAAGGAGTCCTGGGCGGTGATGGTGCGGGAGATCTGCGGACCGGTCATGGCGCGCGTCGGCTACGTCTAGACCGGGATGGGATTCAGGCCGGGCGCGGGCCCGGATAGCGCGGGGCGTCGCCGTCGATGACGCACCAGTCCGCCGCCTCGGCGACGAAGGCGTGGGAGGCGATCTTCACCCCCAGGGGACCGTCGAGCAGGCCCGCCCGCAGGCGCAGCCGGTCGGGCAGGGCCGCGGCGCGGCTGAGGATCGGCGAACCGCAGACGCGGCAGAAGACCCGGTGCTTTCCCGGGGATGATTCGAAGGCGGCCAGCAGGTCCTCGCCAGCGGTGAAGCGCACGTCGGCCCTGGCCACCGGCAGGACCGCGACGAAGGCCGACCCCTGGGCCTTCCGGCAGGAGCCGCAGTAGCAGGCCTGGATATCGGGAAGATCGCCGGCGACCTCCAGGCGGACGCCGCCACAGAGGCAGGAACCGGTCCGCATGTCAGGCGTCCAGGGCGCGGGGACCGGCGTGGGCGACGTGGAACTGGCCGCCGACCGTCAGTACGATCCAGTCGCCGGGGCGCGCGACCGTCCAGCCGTTGGGGGTGGCGACCTGGACCAGGCCGGTCTTGTCGAGGGCGTGGCCCTCGTCGCCTAGCCAGTAGAGCAGCTTGCTCCAGCTTCGGCCGTCATGGGCCGGCGGCACGCGCAGGGCGGCGCCGTGGTCGAAGGCGGGGGAGGGGGATGGCCTCATCGAAACTCTTGTCACGCGTGCACCAAAACGCGGAGTAGCAGGTGACTCGGTGACCAGGACCTTAACCAGCTTGGCCGTGGGGGCGGTCCACCATTGCCTCTCGGGAGGGGCGCCTCTATGTCAGCCGAATAGACAGACGCCGCCAGCGAGCCGCACTTGACCACTTCCGGGCCTGAAAAGATTGTCTTCGTCGGCGGAGCGCCCCGGTCCGGCACGACGGTGACCCATGCCCTGATCTGCACGGCCGCCGGGGTAAACCTCTATCACCCCGAGGCCAGTTTCCTGCGAGGTCTACTGCCGGCCTGGCGCAATGGGAAGGCGGCCTGGGGCGACCATACCAAGACCTTCTTCGACGACATCGAAGCCTTTCGGCTTCACATGCGCCGGACTGTGGATTTCTCCCTGCTGCATCTGTGGAACGTGCTCGAACGGCCCCCGATCCTGAGCCTCAAGGATCCACACCTGACGCCCTTCTTCCGCGACCTTCGCGAGCTCTATCCCGACATCGGCTACTTCGTGACGACGTGCCGCAATCCGTTAGACGTGGTGCGGTCCCGGCAGGAGGTTCACGAGAAGGGCGAGGCGCGGCCCTTTTCTGACGCCGATACGGCCGCCATCGCGCGCGAATACCTCGCCTATTACACTTCAGTCCTGCAGACGAACTTCGGCGGCCGCCATTTCATGTTCCGTTATGAGGACCTGAATACCGATCGGGTCCGCGGTGGCCTAGCGGGTTTCATCGGTGTTGACCATTTCAATGTCGACCGGATGTGGAGTAGCTCCAAGCCGGTCGAACAGGGTGGGGACTGGGGGTCGCCCAAGTATGACGGCCCCATCGTGCTGGAGCCGCGGCTGTCGTCCCTCGCCGAACCCTGGGCCACCCAGGTGCGGGCGATTTGTGCGCCGATCATGGCGCGGGTCGGTTACACCTAAAATGGGAGTCGGGCGCCGTCCACGGCGTCCGCGGGAAGGCGGGGGAAGGCGTCGGGTGGAGTTTGTCTATCAGAATCCGGACCTGGAGGCGCGGCTCGCGAGGGCGAGAGGCATCGAGGATCTCGATGCCGTGCTGCTAGACATCAGCCGCCTGGTGCCGACCTTCATGCAGCCCGAAATTCGCGGGCGACAGCTCTTCTGGCCCAACATGGACGCTGCGGTTCCGGAGTTGGCGCGCCGGCTGAATCTTCCCGACATCGCGTCGAAGAAGAGCAACGACAATGTCGTCATCGTGGCGACCCAATTCTACCTCACGGGCGGGCACAGCGGCGTGGCCGCTGACATCACCCGCCTGATCGGCAAGCCCCACATCAGCATCATCTTCACCGACATCTTCCGGAACCTGCGCTACAGCCTGATGATCAATGATCAACCGGACAAGACGGCGTACCATCGGCGGTCGACCATGGTGCTGTCCTCAGCCACCCTGGTGGAGCGGATCATCGAACTCTACATGCTTCTCGCCTCGATCAGGCCCACACGCATCTTCCTCCTGGGCAACCACACCGACATGGTTGCGGTGACCGGGGTCTGGCCGTTCCGCGACGTGGTGGACTACCTGCACCACGCTGATCACCTTCCGGCCATTGGCAACACCATGCCCTTCTCCGGGCACGCCGACCTGACCTACACCTGCCACCTCGCCTGCAAATACGCGGGGGTGCATCCCACCTACATCGGGATGACCGTGAACCGCCCCCGGTCGGCCCCCGAGCCCGGGCGGGCGAAGTCCGGTCGCCTGCGGATCGCCACCTGCGGGGCCTTGCACAAATACCGACTGGAGGCCCGCTACCGCTGGAGCGAATTCGTGGTGGCGGCCCTGAGCGCCTTCGATGCCGAGTTGATCCACATCGGCCCTTGGGACGAAGAGTTCGCCACGCAGATGCGTGCAGCCTTGTCGGAGGCGGGGATCGAGCCGGAACGCTACATCTTCACCGGCGTGCTGCCCGACCTGGCCGCCGTGCTGGTGGCCCGACAGGCCGATGCCTACCTCTCCAGCTATCCGGACACCGGCGGAAAGGCGAACCTTGAGGCCATGGTGGCGGGGCTGGCACCCATCGTCGCGATCTCAGAGGACCTGCCGCCGCTCAATCGGTTTGACCTGCCTATGTCGACCTGGGTGCGGATATCCGAACCTTCCGAAACTGCTGCCGCCGTCAGCCGTAGCCTCGAACTGAGCGCCGCGCTCCGCGAACCAGGGGGGCAGGCTGCGTTGGCCCTTCAGCTGGATCGGTTCGAGTCCTTCGTGCGGGGAGGGACGCCAGCCTAGGCGCGGTCGAGGGCGTAGGTCCGCCTGGCGCGGGTCTGGCAGCCCAGGCTTTCCTTGAAGGCGATCAGGCCCAGGTTGGGTTCGGAATTGTCGGTGGAGGCGCCGATATCCAGCACCGTGGCCCCGGACGCATGACTATCGGCCATCAATTCCTCGGCCAATAGGGTCGTCGGTGACTCCTTCCGCCAGGCCGGATCTTCACCCCAATAGAAGACGTAGTGGTGGGTTGGCGTGATCCGCAGGCGGACGGCGGCGGCCAGCATTTCCCCGGCCCGCTCGATGCCGTGAAAACTGACGTGATCAGGGAACGCCTTGGCCAGGGCCGCCATCTGGGGCCAGGCCATGGTCATGGCGTAGCCGCGGGCCGCCCGGTTGGCGGCGATCACGGCATGGGCGCGCGCGCCGTCCGCAGCGTCCAGCACGCAGTACTCGGCTCCGGACCGCCGCAGCCGGCGAATTTCCTTCTGCTTGGTCTCTCCCAGGCTCGCGAAGAAGGCGTCGCGCGCCACCACAGGCAAGTGATAGTTCAGGTCGACCTGGACCAAGCGCCAGCCATTTCGATGGAGCGCGTTCTCAAGGGCCGCGGCGTTGGGATCACCTAGGCCGTCAGGGGGCAACCGGATGACGCCTTGAGCTCCCTCCTGGCGCAGCCATGCCGAAGCGGCGTCCGCCAGAGCGAAGACCTCGCGGGCGGGAACCTGGCCCGCCGCCGCGACGCCGCCGAAGGCGCCGGTCACAGGCGATCGCCAGATCCCGCTCGATCCGGCCAGGGTGAGTGCGGCGTTCCCTGCGTGGAATGACACCAGCGCCTTGCCCTGCGCCTGGCCCTGGAAGCGGTTGAAGGCCGCGCTAAGGAACATGTGATCGACGTCGACGCCGCCGTCCGCCCTCTGCCGGATGCTGGCGGGGCTCGAGGTCATTCGATGACGATATAGGATGATTGGCCGGAATGGAGCGGCGAGCGCTGGATGCGGTAGCTGCCCAGGCCCCAGGCCTCGCGAAGCGCCGCCGTCTCGCCGGGCGCCAGGTTGCTGTTCAATTCGTCGAAGGCCACGATGCTGCCCTTGGTGAGGTAGGGGCGGATGGCCTCCAGGCAGGCCTTGGTCGGTGCGTAGATGTCCAGGTCGAAGTGGACGAGCGCGATGATAGTCTCTGGGTGCGCCTTCAGATAGGCCGGCACGGTCTCCGTCACGTCCCCCTGCACAAGGGTGCAGCGTTCGAGGTGCGGCAGGGGATCGAGCCGGCGCCGCTCGTTCAGTAGGCTGCGAAGCTGGTCCACGTAGCCTTGGCTGGTGGAAAGCGCCCTCTCGACCATGAGGCTGTGCTCGCCGTCCTTTTCATGCACCGAGGGGAAGCCCTCGAAGGTGTCGAACCCGACCACCAGGCGTGAGACGTTGAACGGCTCATAGATCGTGCGGAACGCATCGAAGGACACGATGTCCCGACCCCATCGCACACCAAACTGCATGACCACGCCATGCACGGGCAGGATCTGGCGGTAGAGCTCGTTCATGTAGAGCTGGCGCTTGAGCGAACGCACAGTCTGAAAGGCGGGCAGGTTCTCGGCCAGTTCGTTGTCTGGGATCGGCGCCCCGCGAACGAAGGCCGCCATCTTGGTCTCGGCGTCCTGAAGCTCAGGCGCGACGACGCTGTCGAGCACGCTCTGGTAGGTCTCGTTCTTCTGGATGGTCAAGATCAGTCCTCGTGCGCGGGTGCGGGCGTCGCCCGACCGAGTCTAGCCGTGAGCGTGGGTCAAGGGCGAACGATCAACAAATCTTCGCGGCGATTGGCAAAGGGCAGGGCCGAGGCTTGCGGCAGCAGGTAGGCATGGAAGCCCGCCATTCGCGCTCGCATCAGCAGCCCGAGCGCCAGCCCATCATCGATGCGATCAGAGGGCGAGGTGAAGGGTGGAACCTGGGGCGGCTCTTTGGTGCGCATATAGGCGCGATGGTAAACGGCCCCGGCCTCGCTCGCCAGGAAGCGGCGTAGCATGGAGACGTTGGGAATGTCCCCCAGCAGCAGCTGGCCGCCGGGCTTCAGCAGCGCCAGGGCGGCGTCGACGAAGGCGAATGGGTTGGCGTCGACAATGACGATCTGCAGGACACTGTAGATTAGGATCGCGTCGAAACCCGCGGGCGCGAGGGCCGTGATCTTCGCCGCGTCATCGGGAAACCTGCCCTCGACTCGCCACACGGCACTGGACGCGGGCAGGTGATCCAGCATGGCCTTGTGGTCGACCAGGACCACCCGCTGACCCAGGCGCTCGGCCTGAGCGATCAGCCGCCGGGGAAGCTCCCCGCAACCGGGGCCAATGTCGAGGATGGCGCCCGGCCGCGAGAAAGCGGGCAACTTGCCGAGGATGTCGTTCCAGATCGCGTCGCCGAACCCTTCGCGGAGAGCGTCAGGAAAGCCGATCTTCTCGTGCTCGGATAGGGTCGCGTCTTCCGCCAGGTCCTTGAAGCGATCGAATCCGAAGGCCGCGAAGCGTTCGGTCTCCTTCTTCCCATCCAGGGCGCTGGGATCGGCAGTCACGTCATTGCACTCTCGCAGGCGATTGACGCGTCACTATAGAGGCCATTCGCCGGGCAGGAAGTCGGCATTCGTCGTGCGCTACGGATGCGCCCGAATCGCGCCGGCCACCCTTTCAACGCCCTCTGGAGGCATCGCCGGCCATAGAGGCAGCGAAAGCACCTCGTCGGAAAGGGCCTCGGCCAGCGGGAAGTCGCCGCGCCGGAAGCCGCGGTGGGCGAAGGCCGCCTGCAGGTGGCAGGCGATGGGGTAGTGGATCAGGGTCTCGATTCCGGCGGCCTTCAGACCAGCCTGGAGCCGGTCGCGGTCGCCGGTGCGGACGACGTAGAGATGATAGACGTGGCAGGCCCAGTCGGCCTCGGAGGGGGTCTTCAGGTTCGCGTCGGCCAGGGCCCTGTCGTAGGCCGCCGCCAGGGCTCGCCGGCGGTCGTTGGCGGCGTCGAGCCTGGGCAGGAAGACCCGCAGGAAGGCCGCCTGGAGTTCGTCGAGCCGGGAGTTCACCCCCAGGATCTCGTGCGCGTACTTGCGGTCCGAGCCGTAGTTGCGCAGGCGTCGCAGGCGCGCGGCCAAGGCCGGATCGTCGGTGGTGACTGCCCCGCCGTCCCCCAGGGCTCCGAGGTTCTTGGTGGGATAGAAGCTGAAGGCAGTGGCGTGGGCGGTCGCGCCCACCCGTCGGTCGCGATAGGCCGCGCCGTGGCTCTGGGCGGCGTCCTCCAGCACGAACAGTCCGTGTCGTGCGGCCAGCGCCATCAGGGGATCGAGGTCGGCGGGGTGGCCGTAGAGGGAGACCGGCAGGATGGCGACGGTCCTGGTCGTCACCGCCGCGGCGCAGCCGGCGGGGTCAAGGGTGTAGGTGAGGGGATCGACCTCTACCGGGACCGGGACGGCGCCTAGTGCCTCCACGGCCATCCAGGTGGCCGCGAAGGTGTGGGACGGCACGATCACCTCGCCGCCGGCGCCCACGCCGGCGGCGCGCAGTGTCAGGGTCAGAGCGTCCAGGCCACTGCCCACGCCCACGCACTCGCCTGCGCCGCAATAGGCGGCGAACTCGGCCTCGAAGGCCGCCAATTCCGGCCCCAGGATCATCCAGCCGGAGTCCATCACCCGGGTGTAGGCGCCGTCGAGTCGAGCCCTCAGGTCCGGATCGCGCAGATTGAGGTCGAAGAACTTCATGGTCGCGCGCGGACGAGGAAGGCGTCGAAGTCGCGGATGTAGTCGGCTTCGTCATAGGGGGTCGAGGCCAGGACCAGGCAGACTGAGCCGGAGGAGAAGTTGTCGATCTCGCGCCACTGCATGGGGCCGATATGCAGGCCGACATGAGGGCGGTTGAGGGTCACCCGCTCCTCGGAGGTCCCGTCGTGCAGGCGGATGTCGAAGCTTCCCGAGACCGCGATCAGGAGCTGGTGCAGGACCTTGTGCGCATGGCCCGCACGCACCGAGCCGCTGGGGACATCATAGAGATAGTAGACGCGGGCGATGTCGAAGGGGACGTGGGTCTGAGACTCGATGAAGGCCAGATTGCCCCGCGGATCGGAGACCACCGGAAGATTGATGAAGTTCGCCAAGGCCATCTCCTGCGCCGCCTGCGAAATGGCTGGCGCTGCCGCGCCAAGTCAACCGTTTCAGGCCAGCGCCTGCGCCAGGCCCGGCAGGCGGGCGATGACGCCGGCGTTCAGCGCCTCGCGGCGGTCCCAGAGTTCGCGATACCAGGCCCGGCGGTCGGCGACCTGGTGGGCGAACATGCGCTCGGTCCGGACATAGTCCCAGGCGTTGCGCGCCATGGCCTGGCGGGCGGGCTCGTCGCGCAGGGCGCCGGCCAGCAGGGGCGCCCAATCCTTCAACTGGCGGGCGATGAGGCCGGTCCGCCCGTGGGCGATGGTCGCGGCGTAGATGGTGGGGGAGGCCAGCGTCACCACGCCGCGACCGGCGGCGTCCAGGAACTTGGCGTCGCTCTTGGTGTCCTCATAGAGCTTGCCCTCCACCGGAGAGAGGGAGACCGCGCAGCCGCCCATCAGGTCCAGATAGTCGCCATAGGGCAGGTGGTCGTGGAACGTCTTGTTGCCGGTGGGCAGGGCTTCGAACACCTCGCGGTCGCCGGCCACGACGAACTCCACCTCCGGGAATTCCTCCGCCACCGGCGCGAGAGAGGCGGCCACGCGCACGGCGAACCGGCCCCGCGAGAGGGCGCCGTAGAACACCCGTCGGGGCGCCGGACCCGCCGGGAAGGGCGGCAGCTCGAAGACCGCGTTCGCGAACACCTTCACCACCGGATGGTGTTTGGACAGCACCCGGGCGAGCGGCTCGGTGGAGGTCTGGATGGCGTGGGGAAAGCCGTAGGTCAGCCAATCGGCGGGCGTCAATTTGCGGCCGGCGACGGCGGCCAGCAGGGCCGGATGGTCGTCGATCTCCAGCACCGGGACCCAGCCGCGGCGGATGCTGTTGGCGGTGGCGGCGCGCCAGGCCTCCAGCGAGGGCAGGGCCGGGCGTTGCAGGATCAGGATCTTGGGGGTCTCAGGCGGCAGGGGCAGGAGCTGAACCGGCGCTCCGCCATAGGCCACGACCAGCTCCGGATCGCCGCGCAGGCCGTGGGCGGGCAGGCGGGTGCGGATGTCCATCAGGCGCGGGGCGAAGGCGGCGCTCTGCACCACCAGGGGCTCGGGCGGCGGGGGGCCGTCACGCTTCTGGACCACCAGCAGCAGGTCGCGGTCGGAAATCTCGCCCAGGGCGGCCGGGTCGCGGCGCGGCGCCAGGTCGTTGAAGTGGTCGTCGCCGGGAACCAGGAACTGCAGCTTGGCGATCCGGAAGCCGTCCCCCAGGGCCGCGAGGACCGCGGCCACCCGGGGTCCCGATCGCGAGGCCGCCACCAGATAGCCGCCCGGCTCGACGACCGCGGCGGCGGCGGCGATGTCCTGCGGCGCCCCTTCGTCCAGATCGGCCATCACCAGGACATCGGCCGCCTCGCCGTCCGCGACGAAGGCCGCCTGCGGATTGCGGGCCAGGTAGTCGTCCTCGAAGGCCGCGCGGCCGGGTCCCACATAGGCCAGTCGCCGGGCGGTCAGCGGCGTGCGGCCGGCGAGCAGCTGGAAGGACATACGGGCTCCGGACCGCGCGGCCCACAATGGCCCCGCCGCCGAAGTCTAGAAGCCTTTGGCCGAGCCGGACAAGCCGCTCCCGCCCCTTGGCCAGGCGCGTGAACGCCGCTTGCCTGACGTGGGCGTCACCCGCCTAGCCTTCCGCCAAAGCCTTAGGGAGGCGACCCATGTCCAGGACCTACGAGCACATCCTCTGTGACGTCTCAGAGGGGATCATGCAGATCACCCTCAACCGGCCCGACAAGCTCAACGCCTATACCGCCATCATGGGCGCCGAGCTGGCCGACGCCTTCGATCGGGCCGACGGGGACGACGCCGTCCGGGTGGTGCTGGTGACCGGGGCGGGGCGGGGCTTCTGCGCCGGGGCCGACATGTCGGCCGGCGCGGGCGCCTTCGACACCACCTCGGCGGAGGGCTCGGCCGCCTTCGGGGACGTCTCCAAGGCCGGGCGCTCGGGCGGGTCGGGGATGGTGGGGGCGGTCTATGAGTGCCGCAAACCCTCCATCGCCGCCTTCAACGGTTCGGCGGTGGGGGTGGGCCTGACCCTCACCCTGCCCATGGACATCCGCATCGCCGCCGACACGGCGAAGTTCGGCTTCGTCTTCGCCCGCCGGGGCCTGGTGCCCGAGGCCGGCAGCGCCTGGTTCCTGCCCCGGCTGGTGGGAATCACCCAGGCCCTGCGCTGGTGCCTGGACGGGGCGCTGTTCTCCGCCGCCGAGGCGCTGAAGGGCGGGCTGGTGAGCGAGGTCACCACGCCGGAGGACCTGCTGCCCCGCGCGCGCGCGATCGCCCGCTCCATCGCCGACAACACCGCCCCGGTGTCGGTGGCCCTGACCCGCCAGATGCTGTGGCGGCTGTCGGAGGCGGCCTCGCCCTACGACACCCTGAAGGTGGACGGTCCCCTGGCCATGGCGCTCGGGACCGGGCCCGACGTGCGCGAGGGCGTGGCGGCCTTCCTGGAGAAACGGCCGCCGGCCTTCACGGGCAAGGTCTCCACCGACATGCCGCGGGGCTATCCCTGGTGGCCGCGCTGACGGCGCTGCCTACGTCAATTCCGGACGCATAGGCGAAAAAGAACATCTTGTGAACGGAGAACAAACTAAGTACACCTGAGTCCGGCGGCGGGGAGAGCGATCTACCCCACCGGGTTGGCGGAATCATGGGATAGGGAGTGCTTGGTATGGCGTCTCAAACGGCATTGAAGCTCGTGGCACGAGAAGACGGTGACAAGCAGCGCGCGCTGGAAGCAGCGATGGCGCAGATCGATCGGGCCTTCGGCAAGGGCTCGGTGATGAAGCTTGGCGACAAGAGCCACATGGAGATCGAGTCGGTCTCCACGGGGTCCTTGGGCCTGGATATCGCGCTCGGCATCGGCGGCCTGCCCAAGGGGCGGATCGTGGAGATCTACGGGCCGGAAAGCTCGGGCAAGACGACCCTGGCCCTGCACGTGGTGGCCGAGGTCCAGAAGGCCGGCGGCACCGCGGCCTTCGTGGACGCCGAGCACGCGCTGGACCCCTCCTACGCCAACAAGCTGGGCGTGAACCTGGATGAACTGCTGGTCTCCCAGCCGGACACCGGCGAACAGGCCCTCGAGATCACCGACACCCTGGTGCGCTCCGGCGCGGTGGACATCGTGGTCATCGACTCCGTGGCGGCCCTGACCCCGCGGGCGGAAATCGAGGGCGAGATGGGCGACAGCCTGCCCGGCCTCCAGGCCCGCCTGATGAGCCAGGCCCTGCGCAAGCTGACCGCCTCGATCTCCAAGACCCACACCCTGGTGATCTTCATCAACCAGATCCGCATGAAGATCGGGGTGATGTACGGCAGCCCGGAAACCACCACCGGCGGCAACGCGCTGAAGTTCTACGCCTCGGTCCGCCTGGACATCCGCCGCACCGGCTCGGTGAAGATCCGCGACGAGATCATGGGCAACAACGTCCGTGTGAAGGTGGTGAAGAACAAGGTGGCCCCGCCGTTCCGCGAGGTCGAGTTCGACATCATGTACGGCGAGGGCATTTCCAAGCTGGGCGAGATCATCGACCTGGGGGTCAAGGCCGGGGTCATCGAGAAGTCCGGCTCCTGGTTCTCCTGGAACAGCCAGCGCATCGGCCAGGGCCGCGACAATGTCCGCGAATTCCTGAAGGCCAATCCCGACATCGCCGACCAGATCGAAAAGCAGGTCCGCGGCGCCAAGGAAGTCATCCAGGAAGAGCTCCTGGTGGGTCCCACGGCGGGCGAAGACGAGGAATAGGCCGGTGGCCGGCCGGCGGGCCTGAGCGTCCGCCGCCGCAGCTGTCCGCAGGTTCAAGTGAACGGCCGCTTTGGCCCCCTGACATCGCCGTCGCGCCCCCGCCAACCCGCGCGGCTGGCGCGAAGGGGCTGAACCCCGCACGGTCGTTCACGAAGAGAAGGACGCTTGGACCCAGGTCCGGGCGTCCTTTTTCTTTGCGGGGGCGTCCAAGTCTCGTAAACGAACGCCGATGTCGCAGCGCAACACGCGCCCCAACTTTCAAGTTTAAGCGTCTAGAGCCATGCCGAGCCTGAACGAAATCCGCAGCGCCTTCCTGGGCTACTTCGAGAAGAATGATCACCTGATCATTCCGTCGGCTCCGCTCGTGCCGCAGAACGACCCGACCCTGCTGTTCGTCAACGCCGGGATGGTGCCCTTCAAGAACTACTTCACCGGCGCCGAGACCCCGCCCGCGCCGCGCGCGGCCTCGTCCCAGAAGTCGGTGCGCGCCGGCGGCAAGCACAACGACCTGGACAATGTCGGCTACACCGCCCGCCACCACACCTTCTTCGAGATGCTGGGGAACTTCTCCTTCGGCGACTACTTCAAGGCCGGCGCCATCGAGCACGCCTGGACCCTGCTGACCCAGGAATTCAAGATCCCGGCCGAGAAGCTGCTGGTGACGGTCTACCACACCGACACCGAGGCGGCCGACCTGTGGAAGAAGATCGCCGGCCTGCCCGACGAGAAGATCATCCGCATCTCCACCAGCGACAATTTCTGGTCGATGGGCGACACCGGCCCCTGCGGTCCATGCTCGGAGATCTTCTACGACCACGGCGCCCACATCCCCGGCGGTCCCCCCGGCAGCCCGGACGAGGATGGCGACCGGTTCGTGGAGATCTGGAACCTGGTCTTCATGCAGTTCGAGCAGTTCGCCGACGGCACGCGCAAGCCCCTGCCCAAGCCTCAGATCGACACCGGCATGGGCTTGGAACGCATCGCCGCGGTGCTGCAGGGCGTGCACGACAACTACGACATCGACCTGTTCCGCACCCTGATCGCGGCGTCCAAGTCCCTGGTGGCCGGCGGCTCCAATGGCCCCTCGCACCGGGTGATCGCCGACCACCTGCGCTCCACCAGCTTCCTGATCGCCGACGGGGTTTCGCCCTCCAACGAGGGCCGCGGCTATGTCCTGCGCCGGATCATGCGCCGGGCCATGCGCCACGCCCACCTGCTGGGGGCCGAGGAACCCCTGATGCACCGCCTGGCGCCCGTGCTGATCGCCGAGATGGGGGGCGCCTATCCCGAGCTGCGCCGCGCCGAGCCGGTGATCGTCGAGACCCTGCGCCAGGAGGAGGAACGCTTCCGCCGCACCCTGGGCCGCGGCATGGCCCTGCTGGACGAGGCGACGGCGAAGATGAGCGAGGGCGGCGTGCTCTCGGGCGAGACCGCCTTCAAGCTCTACGACACCTACGGCTTCCCCGTGGACCTCACCCAGGACGCGGTGCGCAGCAAGGGCATGACCGTGGACATGGAGGGCTTCGAGGCCGCCATGAACCAGCAGCGCGCCCAGGCCCGCGAAGCCTGGACCGGCTCGGGCCAGGCCTCGGCCGCCGGGGAGTGGTTCGCCATCCGCGAGCGCCTGGGGGCCACGGTCTTCATGGGCTACGACACGGTCGAGGCCACCGCCGAACTGCTCGCTCTGGTGGCCGACGGCGCCGAGATCGACGAGGCCAAGGCCGGCCAGACCGTCCAGGCCCTGTTCGACCGCACCCCCTTCTACGCCGAGAGCGGCGGCCAGGCCGGCGACGTCGGCGAGGCCGAGTGGGAGGGCGGCAAGGGCCGTGTCATCGACACCCAGAAGCAGGCCGGCGATCTGCACGTCCATATCCTGGAGATCACCCAGGGCGTCCTGGCCAATGGGACGCGAGTGCGCTTGGCTGTGGACGCCGAGCGGCGCCTGACCACGCGGTCCAACCACTCCGCCGCCCACCTGCTGCACGCGGCCCTGCGCAACGTGCTGGGCCCCCACGTCTCCCAGAAGGGTCAGATGGTGGACGGCGAGCGGCTGCGCTTCGACTTCAGCCACGGCGGCCCGCTGACGGCGGCCGAGCTCGACGCCATCGAAACCGAGGTCAATGCTGTGATCCGCCAGAACCTGCCGGCGGTCACCAAGGTGATGGCCCCGGAAGAGGCCATCGAGGCCGGCGCCATGGCCCTGTTCGGCGAGAAGTACGGCGACAGCGTCCGGGTCCTGGCCCTGGGCAAGGCCCTGGAGGGCGAGGGCGACTATTCGGTGGAGCTGTGCGGCGGCACCCACGTCTCGCGCACCGGCGACATCGCCCTGTTCAAGATCGTTTCCGAAGGGGGCGTGGCCGCCGGCATCCGGCGGATCGAGGCCCTGACCGGCGAGTCCGCGCGCCGCTACCTCAACGACCAGGCGTCCGTCGCCAAGGCCCTGGCTGACCAGTTCAAGACCCCGGTGGCCGAGGTTCTGGCCCGGGTCGACGCCCTCGACGCCCAGCGCCGCAAGCTGGAGAAGGACCTGGCCGACGCCAAGCGCCAGCTCGCCATGGGCGGCGGCGGCTCGGGCGGCGAGGCCGCGGCCATCGAGGAGATCGCCGGCACCAAGTTCATGGCCCGCGTCATGGACGGGGTCGGCGGCAAGGATCTGCGGCCCATCGTCGAGGAGTACCGCAAGCAGGTGCCCGACGGCGTCATCGCCATGGTGGGCGTGGCCGAGGGCAAGGCCGCCATCGCCGTGGCGGTGATGGGTTCGGCGGCGGCGAAGTTCAACGCCGCGGAACTGGCCAAGGCCGCCGTGATCGCCATGGGCGGCCAGGGCGCCGGCGGCCGTCCGGACTTCGCCCAGGGCGGGGCTCCGGATGGGTCCAAGGCGGCCGAGGGGATCTCGGCGGTGAAGGCGGCGCTGGGCTAGCTTGTCCCCGGTGTCATCCCGGTTTCCGCGCAGCGGAAGACCGGGACCCATACGCATATCCTGAGAGCCCCGCGCATCTAGGTCCCGGACAAGCCCTGCGGGCTTTCCGGGATGACACCTTGGGGCTGACTCCTACCGCGCCTGGCAGGTGACCTTGTTCATCGGGAAGGTCACAGCCTTGCGGCTGGCCTCGGTGTCGTAGAGGAATCCGCTGTCGTCCGGCAGCAGGGCGATGGCCTCCTGCTGGGCCAGCGGCGGGGCGCGGAAGATCGAGACGTTCTGGCCCGGGATCAGCGTCTCGGGGACCCCATCGGCCAGGTCGAAGCCCAGCTCCACCACCGCCATATAGGTCAGCAGCACCGCGCGCTTGCCGTCGCGGCTGATGTCCAGGCCGGTGGGGATCCAGCCGTAGAACGGCAGGTCGGAGAGCAACTGCGGCAGGTTCAGTTCGCCCACCTTGGTGAAGACCTGGACCCCCTGTGTCTGGCGCAGCTGGTTGGCGGTGAGCCTGTAGACCGAGGCCGGCCCCGGCCGGGTCATCTGCTTGTCCACCGGCTTGGTCACCACGAAGAGGTCGCCGTCGGGGTGGACAGCGAAGGCTTCCACATTGTGCGGGCCGTCGGGGTAGCGGGCGCGGACCACCCGCAGGGGCGTCTCGGTCTCGGCGAACACCTTCTTCTCCGGCAGGATCGTGAAGGCCACCTCCGAGCGGGCGCCGGCATTGTCGCCGGTGTCGCCGAGATAGAGGCAGGTCTTAGATCCGCAGGGCCCGAGCGACATCTCCTCGATATCTGAGGGCTTGGGCCCCTTGAGGTTCACCACCTGCAGGTTTCCCCCGGCCATGTCGGTGATGAAGAACCGCAGGTCGTCGCCGGAATCGTTGTTGTGGTAGAGGCGGCCGGGATAGGCCCGCGACGCCTCCAGGCCGCTGGCCTCGTCGATGGGCTTGGCGGCGATGGAGGCGACCAGGACCGGCGCGCTCCAGGCCTTGCAGACCCCGGCCTGGGCGGGCAGCGGCAGGGTCGCCATCAGGGCGCAGGCGAGGGCGGCGACGGCGCGCATGGCGGGACTCCAGGTTGCATTCGAAGCCGCCACGATCGGGCCACGCGCCGCCCCGGTCAAGCCGCCGCGCCCTAGCCCGGCTTGGTGAAGATGCAGAGCTTGTTGCCGGTCAGGTCGCGGACATAGGCGCCGTAGAAGCTGGTGGAGTCGGCGGGGCGCGGTCCGGGAGCGCCCTCATCCGCCCCGCCCTGGGCCAGGGCGGCGTCATAGGCGGCCTGCACGGCGTCCTTGGAGGGGGCCAGGAAGGCCAGCATGATCCCGTTGCCCGGCCGGGCCGGCTCGCCGTCGAAGGGCGGGCAGAGGAAGACGTTGGCGTCGCCGTCCTTGGGGCCGTAGCCGGCCCAGCCGCCGTCCAGGAAGGCGCGGTGATAACCGATGGCGCCGAGCACCGCATCGTAGAACGGCAGGGCGGCCGCTACATCCAGAGCGCCGATGGTGACGTATCCGATGGTCATGGAATTCTCCCTCTCAAGCTGGCGGCGAGCCTAGCAGAGCGAGAGAACAAAACAAGAACTAAGGTTGCTTCTCGTCGTCCGCGGGCAGGCGGATCTGCACCAGTTTCCACTCGAACCAGCCGCGGCGCTGGAAGGTGAAGACCGTCTCGCGCTCGGGCTTGTCCGGCGTGCGGACCACGAAGCGGGAGCGGTTGGGGCCCCAGTAACGCAGGGACGGCCAAGGCTCCCTGGCCGCGGCCATCAGCTGGTCGGGCAGGGCGGCCGGCGCCGGCGGCTCCGGAGGCGCCTTGCCGGGCTCGTAGCCGCGGGTCAGGGCGTGCAGGCCCTCGACGCTGACATAGCGCTCGACGGCCGGCGGCGGCGGGGTCAGGGGCTCGAGCGCCCGCTTCATGGCGCCGATGGGATCGGTCCAGATGGTGGGGGCCGGCGCCGTGGGGGCGTTGGGGGTGGGGCCCAGCTGGGTCTTCAGGGTGGCGCGCACGGCGTTGTAATCCACCAGCTCGGCCAGACCCTGGACGTCGCCGTCGCGGGAATCGGCCTTCAGCGCGCGGAAGGCGAACCAGGGCGCGGCCACGAAGGCCGCGGCCGCCCCCAGCAGCAGGACCAGGATCAGGTTGAAGATGGTCCGCCACATGGGCTTGAGCCTCGCTGAAGTCGCTCGATGATTAACATGCACGCGCGGGCTGGCGAGAGGTTCCTCCCAGGAGGCGAGCCCTGGCGCCATTCCGGCGCTTGCGCGTGACCCTCAACGGCGCGAGGCTTGGGAATTGTTTGAACCATAAAAAGCCCAGGGAGGGCGCTATTTCATGTCGGCGAGCATCAACCCCAATGGAAATCTGAAGGGCAAGGTCGCCCTGGTCACCGGCGCCAGCCGCGGCATCGGCGAGGCCATCGCCGCCCGCCTGGCCATGGAGGGCGCCAAGGTCGTGGTCTCGGCCCGCACCGCCCAGGACGGCGAGAGCCGCCTGCCCGGCACCCTGATGGAGACCGTGGAACGCATCAAGAAGGCCGGCGGCGAAGCCACCTTCATCAAGGCCGACCTGGCCCAGTCCATCGAGCGCGAGCGCCTGGTGGAGGAGACGGTGGCTGCGTACGGCCCCATCGACATCCTGATCAACAACGCCGCCATCACCTATTTCATGCCGGTGGTGGAGTTCACCGAGAAGCGCTTCAAGCTGATGATGGAGGTGCAGGTCTACGCGCCCTTCCACCTGTCGCAACTGGTCCTGCCCTCGATGATCGCGCGCAAGACCGGGCACATCGTCAACATCTCCTCGCCGGCCGGCATCCATCCGCAGAAGCCCTATCGCGGCGGCCGCGGCGGCACGGTCTACGGCCTGTGCAAGGCCGCCCTGGAACGCTTCACGACGGGCCTCGCCTCCGAGGTCTATGAGGACAACATCGCCGTCAACGTGGTGTCGCCGGGCCTGGTGGACACGCCCGGCGTGGCGGTGCATGGCCTGATCAACGAGGCCACCAAGGATCGGGTCCAGCCCATCGAGTACATCGCCGAGGCGGTCTACCAGCTGGCCAGCGGCGATCCCAAAACCATGACCGGCCGCGTCGACTATGCCGAGCCGCTGCTGAAGGAGCTGAACCTCAAGCCTTCCGAACTGGTCTGAGGCCTTAGGCAAAGGTCTTCAGCCGTGAAGCCGATCGCCCTGGTGACCGCGCGGGCCGAGACCCTGCCCCGCATCATCATCGACGCCTGCGCCGCCGCCGGCCGCCCGGTCGCGGGTCTGGTGCAGGTGGGCGATGAGGCCGAGCGGCTGAAGACCCACCTTCCGGTGCTGGGCGGGGCCGACCTGCTCAGCGACCCGGACTTCCTGGCGGCGCACGACATCTTCGTGGCCATCGGCGACGGCCGGCGCAGGTCCCTGAGCGAGGCGGTGCTGGCCCGTGGCGGAACGGTGGCGACGGTGATCCACCCGGCGGCCACCGTCTCGGCCTCGGCTGTCATCGGCGCAGGCACGGTGATCTCGGCCGGAGTGATCGTGCAGATGGACGCCCAGGTGGGCCGCTACTGCAGCCTCAACACCGCCTGTACGGTGGACCACGACAATGTCCTGGAGGATGGCGTCAACATCGCGCCGGGCGCTCACCTGGCCGGCGGGGTGCAGGTGGGGGAGGGCGCCTTCATCGGCATCGGCGCCACCATCAAGGGCTGGCTGCGGATCGGGGCGCGGGCGACGGTCGGGGCCGGCGCCGTGGTGCTGAAGGAAGTGCCCGACGGGGTGACCGTCGTGGGCAATCCGGCAAAGCCCATGGCGGCCAAAACCTGACCTTGCCAAGTGCGGCGGCCGTGCCTTTCATCCGCGGCCCCGCACGGCGGGCGAAGAAGCTCTTACTGGGTGTCCTGATGGCGGGTGTGATGGTGGATGCGGCGCAGGCGGAGAAGCTGAGCCCTGAGCGGGTCTATGCGGCGCCGGACCTTTCGGGGCCCCGGGCCCGAGGCGTGACCCTGTCGCCGGACGGGGCGATGGTCACCTATCTGAAGGCCAAGGCCGACGACGCCCGCATGACCGACCTCTGGGCCGCCGACGTGGCCGGCGGCGAGCCGCGCCGGCTGCTGGACGCCCGCGACCTGATGCCCGAGGATCGGGACCTCTCCGAGGCCGAGAAGAGTCGCCGCGAGCGCCAGGGCGTCCAGACCCGCGGCGTGGTCGCCTATGACTGGGACGAGGAGGGCCGCTTCATCCTCGTGCCGGTGGAGGGCGATCTCTGGCTCTACGCGGTGGCGGGCGGGAAGGTCAGCCGCCTGACCCATTCGGCGACCGACGAGATCGACGCCAAGGTCTCGCCGAAGGGGGGCTTCGTCTCCTTCATCCGCGACGACAATCTGTTCGTTCTTCCCTCACAGGGTGGAGTGGAGCGGGCGCTGACCACCGATGGGACGGAGCTGAAGTCCTGGGGCACAGCCGACTACATCGCCCAGGAGGAGATGGACCGCCAGACCGGCTACTGGTGGAGCCCCGACGAGACCCGCATCGCGCTCACCCATGTCGACCAGACCGGGGTCGATGTGGTGGAGCGCCTGGACATCGGCGCCACCGGCGCGGAGATCATCAAGCAGCGCTATCCCCGGGTGGGCCGTCCCAACGCGGTGGTGAACCTCTACGTCGCCGACGTCGCCACGGGCGCGCGGGTGAGGATCGACCTGGGGGCGGAGACCGACATCTATCTCGCCCGCGTCGACTGGGCCAGGGACGGCAAGACCCTCTATGTCCAGCGCCAGAGCCGCGACCAGCGCCGCCTGGACCTGCTGGCCGCCGATCCGGCCACCGGGGAGACGCGGGTCCTGCTCACCGAGACCAGCCCCCACTGGGTGGAGCTGACCCATGACTTCAGGTCGCTGACGGATGGCGGCTTCCTGTGGTCGTCGGAGCGGACCGGCTGGCGCCACCTCTATCTGCACGGGCCCGACGGCAAGCCGGTGCGCGCCATCACCCAGGGCGACTGGCCGGTCGACGCGGTGGCGGGCGTCGACGAGGCGCGCGGGGTGGTGACCTTCACCGCCTTCAAGGACAGCCCCATCGAGCGGCGGCTTTACGAGGTGTCGCTCGCGACCCCCGGCGAACCCCACCCGCTCACCGCCGCCGGCGGCTGGTGGACGGTGAAGATGGCCAAGGCCGGGGGCGCCTTCGTGGGCGCCTATGAGGACCCCGCCACCCCGCCGCGCACCGGCCTCTATCGGGCCGACGGAACCCTGGTCCGCTGGATCGAGGAGAACCGGCTCGCCGAAGGCCATCCCTACGCCCCCTATGCCGCCCGCCTACGGACCCCGACCTATGGGACGATCAAGGCCGACGACGGCCAGGACCTCTGGTGGTCCCTGCGCACCCCGCCGGGCTTCGATCCGGCCCGGCGCTATCCGGTGATCGTCCAGGTCTATGGCGGGCCGGGCAGCGCCACGGTGCGCAGGATTTGGCAGAACCCCGCCGACCAGCTCTATCTGGAGGCCGGCTATGTCCTGTTCTCCCTCGACAACCGCGGCACGCCCAACCGCTCCGTGGCCTTCAAGACCGCCATCGACCGGCGGCTGGGTCAGCTGGAGGTGGCCGACCAGATGGCCGGCGTCGCCTATCTGAAATCGCTGCCCTATGTGGACCCGGCCCGCATCGGGGTCACCGGCTGGTCCTATGGCGGCTATATGAGCCTGCTGCTGATGACGGCGGAGGGATCGCCCTACGCGGCCACCGTCGCCGGCGCCCCGCCGACCGAGTGGACGCTCTACGACACCCACTACACCGAGCGCTACATGGGCACGCCGGCCACCGATCCGGCCAGCTACGCCGACTCCGACGTGCTGAACCGGGTCGGGCGGCTGAAGCCCGGGAGCCTGATGCTGATGCACGGCATGGCCGACGACAACGTCACCTTCGACAACTCCACCCGGCTGATGGCGGCGCTGCAGGCTCAGGGGACTCCGTTCGAGACCATGATGTATCCGGGCCTGCGCCACCGCGCCGGCTGGACCCAGGCCCACCTGCTGCACCGGACGCGCATGACGCTGGACTTCTTCGGGCGGAAGCTGGCGCCTGCGGCGGCGGAGTAGGGGGCGGATCAATCCCTATCCGCTCATCCCCGCGAAAGCGGGGATGAGCGGGGGTGGTCCTACTCCGGCGAACGCCGCTGCACCGGCCGGTACCAGCAAAGCTGTTCGCTGGTGGCCAGGAGCTTGCCGTCGCGGCTCCAGTAGCTGGAGCGTTCGTCCGAGGCGCCGCCGGCGCCGACGCGGCCTTCGCATTCCACCAGGATGAAGTCGTCGCCCACCTGGGCCAGCTCCTCCTTGGTGGCGTGGAGATAGACCGTGAGCGACAGGGTGGTGTTGTTGATGGTGCGGCCCAGCGCGTACATCGCGCGTGGCGCGGAGTTGTCGGTGACCATGCCCAGCAGGGCCTTGTCCCACGGCGCGCGGCGCGAGCGGACCCAGACCAGGGACCGGGAATTGTCGCTCACCTGCGGCGGGAAGATATCTTGACCCCGGCGCTCGAAGGCCTGGGCGCCGTAGTGCATCGGGGCGTGGGTGTTCTCCGGCGCCGGCAGGCTCTCGGGGGAGGGCGCGTCGGGCATGGTGGCGAAGGCGAAGGCCGGGGTGTCGGGGCGCTTGGCCATGGTGACCATGCCGTGGACGCCCACCTGGTCCGAGCCCGCGGCCAGCAGCTCGACTTCCCAGACTCCGATCGATCCGCCCTGGCGAAGCCTGCGCGTGCGGATGTCCACCTGGCCCGAGGGCAGGGCGGCGGCGTAGGTCAGGGTCAGCGACAGGGCCTCGCCCACCGCCTCGGGCTCGGCCTCCAGCACCTTGATGAACAGGCCGATGGCGTAGCCGCCCCACAGCCCGCCGCCGGGGTTCTGCCACTCCGGCCCGGCGAAGGTGGTCCAGCGGCCGGGCGCGACGGGGGTGAGCGATATGGAGTCGGACTGGGTCATGCCCGGTCTCTAACCCGACGCCGCAACGCCATGGAAGAGCCTGGGCGGGAACCTGCGTCGACGGGCCAGCTTCCCCCACGCATGTGGGGGAAGTGTCACAAGGCTCGCGGAGCGAGACGGGTGACGATGGGGGTGAGTATCTGGAAGGCAGGGGGCTGCAGACTCGCACCCCCATCGACCCTCCAGCCAAACGGCTGTCGGCCTACTTCCCCCACATGTGTGGGGGAAGCTGGCTGGCCGGCCTCGGTGCTGGGCGGGGTCACGGGGGCGGCGATCTTCGCGGTCAGAGACCTCGTTCGTCGCCCGCGACGCTCAACGCCTCAAGGGCAAAGGCGTTCATGCCCGCTTGCGAGCCCCTCGGAGTGATGGCTAGCTGAGCCATTCATCCGGGGGTTCATTCCATGCGCCGCACGCTCACCGCCATCGCCGCCCTGCTGGTCTTCGCCGCCGCCGGGCCGGCCCTGGCGCAGTCCGCCGACCTGGAGAAACGCTTCGACGCCCAGATCTCGCCGCCCGAGATGAGCGCCTGGATGAAGGACCTGGCCTCCCAGCCCAACCATGTGGGCTCGGCCCACGACAAGGCCAACGCTGAGAGCCTGCTGGCCAAGTACAGGTCTTGGGGTTGGGACGCCAAGATCGAGACCTTCTCGGTGCTCTATCCGACCCCGATCACCGTGGGCCTGGAGCTGATCTCACCGACCCCCTTCAAGGCGACCCTGACCGAGGCGCCGATCCCCGGCGACGACAGCTCCAGCCGCACCGCCGACCAGCTGCCGGCCTATGTGGCCTTCCAGGGCGACGGGGACGTCACCGCGCCGCTGGTCTACGTCAACTACGGCATGCCCGCCGACTACGACGCCCTGGAGCGCATGGGGGTCTCGGTGAAGGGCAAGATCGTCATCGCCCGCTATGGCGCGGGCTGGCGGGGGCTGAAGCCCAAGCTGGCCCAGGACCACGGGGCGGTGGGGACCATCATCTATTCCGACCCCCGCGATGACGGCTATGCCACCGACGACGTCTATCCCAAGGGGGCGGCGCGGCCGGCCAACGGCTTCCAGCGCGGCTCGGTGGCCCAGATGCCGCTCTATCCGGGCGATCCCCTGACCCCGGGGGTCGGCGCCACCGAGAAGGCCAAGCGGCTGAAGCGGGAAAATGCCCCGTCCCTGCTGAAGATCCCGGTCTTGCCGATCTCCTATGGCGACGCCCAGCACTTCCTGGCGGCCCTGGACGGCAATGTGGTCCCCGCCGCCTGGCGCGGGTCCCTGCCCATCACCTACCACGTGGGCGGCTCCGAGGCGGCCAAGGCCCATATCGTGGTGAAGTCCGACTGGAGCCAGAAGCCGATCTACAACGTGGTCGCGGTGATGAAGGGCTCCACCTGGCCCGACCAGTGGATCCTGCGCGGCAACCACCACGACGGCTGGGTGTTCGGCGCGTCGGACCCCTTGAGCGGCAATGTCGCCATGCTGGCCGAGGCCAAGGCCATCGGCGGCCTGGCAGCCCAGGGCTGGCGGCCCAAGCGGACGCTCGTCTATCTGAGCTGGGACGCCGAGGAGCCGCTGCTGCTGGGCTCCACCGAATGGGTCGAGACCCATGCCGACGAGCTGAAGGCCAAGGGCCTCATCTATATCAACAGCGACGGCAACGGCCGGGGCTTCCTGGACGTCGGCGGCAGCCACGCCTTCGAGCACCTGGTGACCCAGGTGGCCGACGACGTCACCGACCCGCAGACCGGGGTCAGCGTCGCCAAGCGACTGCGGGCCGCCCTGCAGGTGGGGGCCAGCCAGACCGGCGCCAGCGAGACGCTGAAGGCCCAGGCCAAGGTGGCCGCCGACCCCGCCAAGGACCTGCCCATCGACGCCCTGGGCTCCGGTTCGGATTATTCGGCCTTCCTGCAGCATGTGGGCCTGGCCGCGCTGAACATCGGCTATGGGGGGGAGGGCCAGAGCGGCGGGGTCTATCACTCGGCCTACGACACCTGGGAGCATCACAGCCGCTTCGTCGATCCGGGCTTCGCCTATGCCGGCGCGCTGGCCAGGACCGGCGGCCGCCTGGTCCTGCGCCTGGCCGACGCCGACCTGCCGCTGCAGCACTATTCGAACTTCGCCGACACGGTGGCCACCTATCTCGACCAGGTGAAGAAGCTGGCCGACGCCAAGCGGGAGACGGCCGACACCCAGGCCAAGCTGCTGGCGTCGGGCGCCTACAGGCTGGCGGACGATCCCACCGAGACCCGCGGCGATCCCACCCCCCTGAAGGCCGTGCCGCACTTCAACTTCGCGCCCCTGGAGGACGCCGTCGATCACCTGAAGCGCAGCGCCAAGGCCTATGACTCGGCCCTGGCCGCCAAGGGCGCCGCCCTGTCGCCGGACGCCAAGGCGAAGCTGTCGAAACTGACCCAGGGGATCGAGCAGACCCTGACCCCCGAGGTCGGCCTGCCCGGGCGGCCCTGGTACAAGAACCTGGTCTATGCGCCGGGCACCTTCACCGGCTACGGCGCCAAGACCCTGCCCGGGGTGCGCGAGGCCATCGAGGAGGAACGCTGGGCCGACGCCGACCAGTACTCGGCCCTCACCGCCCAGGCGCTGAACGACTACGCCACCGAACTCGACAAGGCGGTGAAGCTGATCAACGGCGGTTAGCCGAAGCGCAGGGTGAGCGGGTTGGTCGCCTCGAAGGCCGGGCGCGCCCGCATCCGCTCCAGCCAGGCCGCGGCGCCGGGGGCGTGACCCAGGGCTTCCTGGCCCTCGGGCGTGGTGGAGACCAGGTGCAGGTGGGGCGCCAGGAAGAGGTCGGCCAGGGTGACGTGATCCCCGGCCAGGTAGGGCTGTTTCCAGACCGCCTCGTTGATCAGCCGGAACTGGTGGGCCAAGGGCTCGCGCATCGCCGCCAGCGCCGCCTCGTCGGGGGCGTCGCCGCGCCAGAAGGCGGCGGTCCGTTCCTTGATCAGGCCGTTCATCAGCGGGAAGACGTAGCTGCCGACGATGCTGATCCAGCGCAGCATGTCGGTCTGGCCCTGCACGTCGGCGGGCTGCAGGGCGGGGCCGGCGAAGGCGCGGTCGATATAGTGGGCGATGGCCAGGGTCTCGTAGACGAAGACCTCGCCGTGCTGCAGCACGGGCATCTTGCCGAAGGGGTGCAGCTTCAGGCGCTCCGGCGTGCCGGCGTCGGGGATGGGGACGATCTCGCAGTCGACGCCCTTCTCGGCCGCCGTCAGGGCGGCGGTCCAGCCATAGGGGCTCATGGCGATGGAGTGCAGGACCAGGGTGCTCATGGGCCGAACCCTGGCCGCCGGGCCGGCGCCTGGCGTTGACCTGCGTCAACCGCCCGATTGTCGCCGCCGCCCGGGCCGCCTAAGTGTGCGCCGCACGCCGAGCGCAGGGACCCATGGCCTGGACCAAGACCTATGACGAAGCCGAGCCGCAGCGGGTCAACCGCTGGCTGGCCCAGAGCGGGGTGTGTTCGCGGCGCGAGGCCGAGGGGTTGATCGCCCAGGGCCTGGTGAGCATCGACGGCCAGACGGTGGAAGACGCCGGGCGCAAGATCGAGCCCGGTCAGACCCTGGTGCTGTCCGACGGGGCCCAGGCCAAGCTGGAATCCACCCTCACGGTGGTGATCCACAAGCCGGTGGGGATCGTCTCGGCCCATCCCGAGGCGGGCCAGATCGCGGCGGTGACCATGCTGACGGCGGGCGCCCTCTATGGCGAGAGCCCGGTGATCCCGACCCTGGAGAACCGCCTGGCGCCGGTGGGCCGCCTGGACATGGATTCACGCGGCCTGCTGATCCTCTCGGAGGACGGGGTGGTGGCCAAGGCGGTCATCGGACCGGAGTCGGACCTGGAGAAGGAATATCGGGTCAAGGTGACCGGGCAGATCACCGACCGGAAGATCGCCATGCTGCGCCACGGCCTGCAGCTGGACCGGCGGCAGCTGCGGCACGCCAAGGTCACCCTGATCGGCGACCAGCTGCTGCGCTTCGTCCTGAAGGAGGGGCGGAACCGACAGATCCGGCGGATGTGCGAACTGGTGGACCTGCACGTCGTAGACCTGTTCCGCGTACGGATCGGCTCGCTGAAGATCGGCGACCTGCCGGAGGGCCGCTGGCGGGTGATCACCCCGCAGGAACGGGCCGAGCTGATCAACCCGCCGGCGCACCCGGAGCGGTTGAGGACGGGCAAGCGATCCTCCTGACCGATCACGCCTTCGACGACGGCGCGGCTCGGCCGAGAGTCTTCGCAAAGATTTCGAAGATCTGAATTGGCCGCGCCAAAGATTTCGCAGGCCTGAATTGATCGCGCCGTGAATCGCGACAGGCGCGCGCCCGCGCTGTCGAGCATGTCCATAAGTCAAAACGCCGGTACGCCAGGCCGGGCCTCGGATTCCGAACATCGCAACGATCCGGGTCATGGGCTGCGACAGATCGTCCACATCCGGGCTCTCGGAAATTCTGTTTACGATTTCTCAAGACCCTCTTAGGCGGCCCGAAAGACTCAAGTGGTACAGATTCGGCAGAGCAAAAAAGCTCACGCCTATCAAAAATGGTGGGTGAAACCTAGAATTGTGGGGTTTTGAGGATGCCGAATAGCGTCAATACGAACGTAGGTGCGATGATCGCCCTACAGAATCTCAATCAGACAAGTAGTGAGTTGATGGAGGTCCAGGCCCGCATCAACACCGGCAAGAAGATCGCCTCGGCCAAGGACAATGGCGCGGTCTGGGCGATCGCCCAGAACCAGCGCGCCACCTCGTCGTCCCTGAACGCGGTCCGGGATTCCCTTCAGCGGTCGCAGTCCACGGTGGACGTGGCCATCGCCGGCGGGGAGGCGGTCTCCGACCTCCTGCTGCAGATGAAGGAGAAGGCGCTCGCCGCCTCGGACTCCAGCCTCGACACCGCGTCGCGCACGGCGCTGAACGAGGATTTCATGGCCCTGCGCGACCAGGTCGCCAAGTCGGTCTCCAACGCAACCTTCAACGGTGTGAACATGATCAGTTCCGGGGGAACGACGGTCGCCGCCCTGGCCAATGACGACGGAACCTCGAAGATCACGGTCCTGGCCCAGGACCTGTCCCTCACCGGCATCGGTCTGTCGGCCACGGCCTCGGTGGGGTCCCAGAGCCTGGCCGTGGCGATGGTGACCAATGTCGGCACGGCGATCAGCAATGTCTCGACGGCCCTGTCGAAGCTGGGCACGGGGTCGAAGGCGATCGCCTCGCACCTCACCTTCGTCGGCAAGCTGCAGGACTCCATCGACGCGGGCGTCGGCAACCTGGTGGACGCCGACCTCGCCAAGGAGAGCGCCAGGCTGACCTCGCTGCAGACCAAGCAGCAGCTGGGCGTGCAGGCCCTGTCGATCGCCAACACCTCGTCGGCGACCGTGCTCAGTCTCTTTCGCTAAACCGCAGGCCGGGCCGAGGGCCGCGCAGGCTCTCAAGGTCCCGGAATAGAGGCCGGGCCGCCCGTCAGGGGCGGCCCGAGTCCTTGGCTCAGGCCGGTTGGGCCAGCGCCTTGTCGAGGTTCACGGCCACCTTGTCGATGAAGCCCTCGGTGGTCAGCCAGCCCTGGCTGTCGCCCACCAGCAGGGCCAGGTCCTTGGTCATGGAGCCGCTCTCGACGGTCTCGACGCAGACGCGCTCCAGGGTGCGGGCGAAGCGGTCCAGCTCGGGATTGCCGTCCAGCTTGGCGCGGTGTTCGAGGCCCCGAGTCCAGGCGAAGATCGAGGCGATGGAGTTGGTGGAGGTGCTCTCGCCGCGCTGGTGCTGGCGGTAGTGGCGGGTGACGGTGCCGTGGGCGGCCTCGGCCTCCATGGTCTTGCCGTCCGGGGTGATCAGCACCGAGGTCATCAGGCCGAGCGAGCCGAAGCCCTGGGCCACCTGGTCGGACTGCACGTCGCCGTCGTAGTTCTTGCAGGCCCAGATGAAGCCGCCCGACCACTTGAGCGCCGAGGCGACCATGTCGTCGATCAGGCGGTGCTCATAGGTGATGCCGGCTTCCTTGAACTGCGCGGCGTACTCGGCGGCGAAGATCTCGGCGAAGATATCCTTGAAGCGGCCGTCATAGCCCTTGAGGATCGTGTTCTTGGTGGAGAGATACAGCGGATAGGTGCGCTGCAGGGCGTAGGCGAAGGAGGCGTGGGCGAAGTCGCGGATCGACTCGTCGAGGTTGTACATGGCCATGGCCACGCCGCTGCCGGGATAGTCGAACACCTCGTGCTCGATGACCTGGCCGTCCTTGCCTTCCCACTTGATGGTCAGCTTGCCGGGGCCGGGGACCTTGAAGTCGGTGGCGCGATACTGGTCGCCATAGGCGTGGCGGCCGATGATGATCGGTTGGGTCCAGCCCGGGATCAGGCGCGGCACGTTCTTGCAGATGATCGGCTCGCGGAAGACCACGCCGCCGAGGATGTTGCGGATCGTGCCGTTGGGCGACTTCCACATCTTCTTCAGCTTGAACTCTTCGACCCGGGCCTCGTCGGGGGTGATGGTCGCGCACTTGATGCCGACGCCGTACTTCAGGATGGCCTCGGCGGACTCGACGGTGATCTTGTCGTCGGTGGCGTCGCGGCTCTCCATGCCCAGGTCGTAATAGGCCAGGTCGATATCGAGATAGGGCAGGATCAGCTTGTCCTTGATCCACTGCCAGATGATGCGGGTCATCTCATCGCCATCGATATCGACGACAGGATTGGCGACTTTGATCTTGGCCATGAGGGCGATGCGCTCCGGGGCGTAAAATTGGCTTTGGGGGCCGTATACTAGGCGTCGGCCCCGACGCAAAGGCCGCGGAGCCCGCAGGCGCGGATTAGGGGCGAAGCGTTCCTGGCCAAGGAACGCTACTGCACGCCGCGGGTCACCATTCGGGCCACATCGGCGATGATCTTCTCGTTTTCGGCGTCGTCCCGGGTCGAGCCGGAGAGGAAGACGGCCACCGCGTAGCGCCGGCCGTCGGCCAGGGTGACGATGCCGATGTCGTTGACCGCGGGGTTCATCCCAAGGTCGGTCCGCGCGGTCCCGGTCTTGTGGGCCAGGCGGGCGGTCTTGGGGAAGCCGGCCTTCAGACGATCGGCGCCGGTGGGGGTCTCGGTCATGATCTTCAGCAGCAGGGCGGTGGAGGCGGGCGTGAGCAGCTCGCCGTCGTCGAGGCGGTCCAGGAAGGCCAGCGCCCCGCGGGGGGTGGAGGTGTCCTGCGGGTCGGCCATATAGGCCGCCGTGGCCCTGCGCCGGGTCTCCGGCGGGATCGAGTTGAGCACCGTCATATAGGCCTGGCCCTTCCAGGCCGGCCGGAAGGAGGCCATGCCGGCGATGTCGGGCTGGAGCTGGCGCTCGTAGCGGTCGACGCGCATCTCCTCGACCTTCTTGTTCACCAGCCAGGCGGTCACCGCGCCGGGGCCGCCGATCTTCTTCATCAGCACGTCGGCGGCCGTGTTGTCGGAACGTCCCGTCGCGGCGACCAGCAGCTCGCCCACCGTGTAGTCGCGCCGCGCCGGCCAGGCGTCGGCCACCGGGCTGAAGGGGGGCGACAGGTCCTGGTCGGCGATGGTGATGGGATCGTCGAGGCGCAGCCGCTTGGCGTCCACCTCGGCCAGGACCGCGGCGCCCAGGGGGGCCTTGAACACGCTCTGCATGGGGAAGCGGCGCTCGCCGTTGAAGTCCCAGCTCTGGCCGCTCTCCAGGTTCATCACGCCGATGCCCAGGACGCCGGGCTTGGCGCGCTCGGCGATCTCCACGACCTCGGTGTTCATCCGCGCCATGTTGATCTGGGGCGTGTTGGAGGCGGTCTGCGGCGAACCTTGCCCGCAGGCGGCGAGGACCAGGCCGGCGAGGGCGACGAGCAGGGGGATACGCATGATCGAGCGCCTTAACACACACCGCCCTTGCAATGAGACGGGCAAGCGATTGAAAACGCGCCATGCCCACAGGTTCCGCCGCTCCCCCCTGCATCATCCTCAATGCGCCGCAGCTGGCCCAGAACATCGGGGCCGTGGCCCGGGCCATGGCCAATTTCGGCCTGGCCGACCTGAGGCTGGTCAATCCCCGCGACGGCTGGCCCCAGGAACGGGCCTGGTCCTCGGCCTCGGGCGCCGAATGGCCGCTGAACGCCGCGCGCGTCTATGACAGCGTCGAGGCCGCCATCGCCGACCTGCACCTGGTCTACGCCACCACCGCCCGTCCCCGCGAACTGCAGCTTCCGATCCTCACGCCCCGGGAGGCGGCGGCCAACCTGATCCACGAGGTGGCCGAGGGCCGCAGGGTGGGCCTGCTGTTCGGCGGCGAGCGCGCCGGGCTGGAGACCGCCGACATCGCGCTCTGCCAGGCGGTGGTGACCCTGCCCATCGACCCCCGGTTCCGGTCCCTGAACCTGGCCCAGGCGGTGATCATCCTGGCCTATGAGTGGCGCATGACCCAGGCCACGGGGGCGCCGGCCATCTTCCGCGACGCCCCGCCCCCGGCCGAGGCGGCCGCCATGCAGGGGCTCTACGATCACTTCGAGCAGGAGCTGGAGGCCGCCGGCTTCTTCCATCCGCCGGAAAAGAAGCCCTCCATGATGCAGAACCTGCGCTCAGCGCTCGGCCGCGCCCGCTTCTCCGACCAGGAGGTCCGCACCTTCCGCGGCGTGGTCACCGCGCTCTCCAAGGGCCGCGGCCGCGCCCTGCACAAGCTGGCCCGTGAGAAGGCCAAGCAGGGCCTGCCGGACGCCTGACCGGCGGGCTTGCGAAGCCTGGCCGCACGGGCGATGGGTGTGGCCTCAGACGGGGAGACGACCATGGCGACCAAGGACCTCGAGGCCCTGAAGACCGCGGCGCGAGACGCCTATATCTTCACCCTGCCCCTGGTGGAGATCGCCACCACCCGGGCCCGTGGTCAGGCCGCCGGCTCGCCGATGAACGTCTTTGGCCACATGCGCCGCCTGGCCGACCACACGGCGCGGGCCGTCACCACACCCAACAACGACACCTTCTATTCCACCGCCCAAGTGGACCTCTCCCAGGGCCCCGTGACGATCAACCTGCCGGCCGCCGGGGATCGCTATCTCTCCCTGGCCCTGATGGACGCCTACACCAACAACTTCGCCATCCTGGGGACCCGCACCACGGGACCGGACGGCGGGACCTTCACCCTGGTGGGGCCGACCGAGGCCGCCGAGGGGCCGAATGTGGTGCGTTCCCCCACCAACCATGTTTGGGCGCTCGCCCGCATCCTGGTGGACGGCCCCCATGACGTGGAGGGCGCCAAGGCCGTGCAGCACGGCCTCTCCATGCAGGGCCCCGCCGTACCGACCCCAGGCCCCTTCGCCCATCGCGGCGCGCCCTGGGACGAGTATTTCGAGACCGCCGCCCGGCTGATGGCCGCCAACCCGCCGCGGGTCGAGGACCGCGCCTTCCTGGCCGCCATGGCGCCGTTGGGCCTCGCCGACTTTGACGCCTCGCGGTTTTCGCCGGAGGAAGTCGCCGCCATCGAGGCGGGCCTGGCCGAGGGCAAGATCGCCTCGCGCAAGGGCGGACTCTCCGGCGCGGGCTTCGTCGAGGGCTGGTCCTATCCCTCGGCGCGGTTGGGCGATTTCGGGCGGGACTACGGCCTGCGGGCCTCGGTGGCGGTGGCGGGTCTGGCCGCCCTGCCGCCCGAAGAGGCCATGTACATGCGCGCCGAGGGCGACCTGCCGCGCGCCCTGTTCGATGGAACCCGGTCGTGGCGGCTTTCCTTCCCGGCGGGCGGCCACCTCCCGGTCCATTCCTTCTGGTCGCTGAGCCTCTATGAGGCGACACCGGACGGACAGTTCTTCTTCACCGACAATCCCCTCGACCGCTACGCTATCGGCGACCGCACGCCGGGCCTTGTCATGGGCGCCGATGGTTCGCTGGACATCTGGATCGGCCACGAGGATCCGGGCCCCGAGCGCCGCGCCAACTGGCTGCCGGCGCCGGCCGGGCCCTTCGCCCTGTTCATGCGGGCCTATCTGCCCAAGACAGAGCTGCTGGAGGGCGGCTATCGCCTGCCGCCGGTCGTTCCGGCCTAGGCTGCCGCCTTGGGTTCAGGACGGCTCTTCCCCAGGCGCGGTTCGGTCCCGGCCAGCAGCCGCCCAATGTTGGCGCGATGGCGCACGATCACGTAGACGCCGCCGGCGATCACCAGCAGCCGGTAGGGCAGGGGTTGCTCCAGGGCGCAGATGAGGGCGATCGCGGTCAGGGCGGCGAGCATCGAACTGAAGGACATGATCCGGCACGCGGCCAGCACGGCGCCGAAGACCGCCAGGGCGCCGAGACCGACAGGCCAGGCCATGGCCAGCAGCACGCCCAGGCCGGTCGCGACGGACTTGCCTCCTGAGAAGTTCAGCCAGATCGACCGGCCATGTCCGAGCAGGGCGGCCAGTCCGGCGAGGCAGACGGCCCAGGGCGTCCAAGTCTGCAGATCCAGCGCCGCCGGCGGCGTGACGAACGGCAAGGTGAAGAACCAGGGATAGAACAGACGGGCGAAGACGATCGCCGCCACCCCCTTCAGGACATCGATCAGCAGCACCCCCCAGAACGGCCAGACCCCCAGGGTGCGCAGGATGTTCGTCGCCCCGATGGACTTGGAGCCGTGCTCCCGGATGTCGATCCCCTTGAGCAGTCTCCCCGCCAGATAGCCCGTCGGGGTGGAGCCGAGCAGATAGGCGACGGCCACGACAACCAGGCTCGCAATCCAGAAGTCCATTGGGGGTCACCTCGGCGCTGAAGTTCCAGGCTTGGCGCGATGGCCTTGGTCAGGACGACCCTGTGGGGCCAGGCAAGATCATAGGGGCGATTTCCGGACCGACCTAGCCAGGGCGTGATCCCAAACCCCGCTGGATTGACTTACCGCGCCCGCCGCATCATAAACCGCCCCTTCGCGCCGCCGGGTCACCCTGGCGGCTGTGAACACCTATGACGGGTGATCTGGACGCCGCCGTTGAAATCGCGCCTTCACTGATGAAGGCGCCGGCCCGGATCGTGTTGAAAGAGCTACTATGTCCAAGCGGCATTCCGCGAAGTACAAAATCGACCGCCGGATGGGCGAAAACATCTGGGGTCGTCCGAAGTCCCCGGTGAACGCCCGTCAGTACGGCCCCGGCCAGCACGGTCAGCGCCGCAAGCAGAAGGTCTCCGACTTCGGCCTGCAGCTGCGCGCCAAGCAGAAGCTGAAGGGCTTCTACGGCAACATCACCGAAAAGCAGTTCGTCCGCACCTACGAGGAAGCCGACCGCCGCAAGGGCAACACCTCGGAAAACCTGATCGGCCTGCTGGAATCGCGCCTGGACGCCGTCGTCTATCGCGCCAAGTTCGTGCCGACCGTCTTCGCCGCCCGTCAGTTCGTGAACCACGGCCACGTGCTGGTGAACGGCAAGCGCGTCAACATCGCCTCCTACCGCGTGAAGGCCGGCGACATCGTCTCCGTCCGTGAGCGCTCCAAGAACATGGCCCTCGTGCTCGAAGCCCTGCAGTCGGGCGAGCGCGACACCCCCGACTACATCGAGCTGGACACCAAGGCGATGACCGCCAAGTTCATCCGTCAGCCGGAGTTCAGCGAGGTTCCCTACGCTGTGAAGATGGAGCCGAACCTGGTCATCGAATTCTATTCGTCCTGATCACGTCCGACATTTCGAGTTCAGCGAAGGCCCCGGAGCGATCCGGGGCCTTTTGCTTTGGGGGTTTCGGCGATTCCGGGTGCGCGCCCGCCGCCTTCAACCGAAGGGTGAGCTTGACAGCCGTGTGACAGCTACGTTTCCTCCCTGACACAAACGGACCGCAGCGCCCGACCCGGGCGAGTCGACGGTTCCGAAAAACTCCGGGGGAAGCCCATGAAAAGACTAATGACGAGCGCGGCGACGCTCGCGCTCAGCGTGTTCGCTGCCGGCGCAGCCTACGCCCAGACCGCCAAGGATCCGACCGTCGAGGAGGTGGTGGTCACCGGCTCGCGCATCCGGACCAGCCCGCTGGATCAGATCCAGCCGGTGATCCAGATCGGCGAGGAGGCGATCCTCAAGACCGGCCTGTCCTCCACCGCCGACGTGCTGCAACGGCTGCCGGTGGCCTCCGGCGGCCTCAATTCCAAGTTCAACAACTCCGGCAACTTCGGCAATCCGCCCGACGGCGGCGGGGTGGGCGCCGGCGCCGCCGAGATCGACCTGCGCTACCTGTCCTCCCGCCGCGTCCTGGTGCTGGTGGACGGCCTGCGCTGGGTGCCGGGGGCCTCGGCCTCGGGCGTGCCGGGTTCGGTGGACCTGAACACCATTCCCTCCCCGATGATCTCGCGGGTCGAGGTGCTGCAGGAAGGCGCCTCGCCGATCTACGGCTCCGACGCCATCGCCGGGGTGGTCAACATCATCACCAAGACGCGGCAGGACGGCTTCCAGGCCTCCGCCCAGGTCGGCCGGTACGGCGATGGCGACGGCTTCTCCAAGGAGCTGAACGTCTCCTGGGGCGCCAGCCAGGACCACACCACCATCGTGGTGGGCGGCGGCTACATCAAGCAGGACGCCGTCTCCTCCGGCGACCGCAGCATCTCCCTGTTCCCCAGTCCCGGGGCGACCTCCTGCCTCGGCGGCGGCTGTAGCTCGGGCACCCTGCTGGGCCGGTTCATCATCCATGATCCGAACACCAACCAGGATCTGGACATGACCCTGAAGCAGGCCCTGGCCGTCGGCCAGCGCCCGACCTACGTGCCCGGCGCCCCCACCGGCGCGGCCTCCAGCTTCAAGGACTTCACCACCCTCGATCGGTTCAACTTCCAGCCCTACAACTACATCGTCAGCCCCTCGGAGCGGACGAGCCTGTTCGGGTCGGTGACCCAGGACATCACCGACAGCGTCAAGCTGCGGGTCCGGGCCTCCTATGTGAACCGCCGCTCCGCCAACCAGGCCGCGCCCCTGCCGCTGTTCGTCGGCCCCGACGCCGGCAACGGCAACCTGCTGGACACGGTCGCGGTCGACGCCACCAACCCCTACAACCCCTTCGGCTTCACCCTGCAGCAGGGCACATACGCCTTCATCGGCCGCCGGCTGATCGAGAACGGGCCGCGCCACTACGAGCAGGACGTCAACACCTGGAACCTGACCGCGACCCTCGACGGCCAGATCGAGGCCGCCGGCCGGGTCTTCTACTGGGACGCCAACGCCGTCTGGTCGCGCAACCGCGCCGAACAGACCTTCACCGGCAACGTCAACGCCCAGCGGGTGCAGCAGGCCCTGGGTCCGGTCGCCCAGTGCACCGGGTCCTGCGTGCCCCTGAACATCTTCGGCGGGCAGGGGACCATCACCCCGGCCATGCTGGGCTTCATCGGCTTCACCCAGCAGGACGTCTCCGAGCAGGAGCTGCACGACTACTCCCTGAATATCACCGGAGACCTGTTCGACCTGCCGGCCGGGCCCTTGGGCGTCGCCGCGGGCTATGAGCACCGGGAGAACGAGGGCTTCTTCCAGCCGGACGCCATCGTCGCGGCCGGCCTGTCCTCCGACATCCCCGCCCAGCCGGCGCGGGGCTCCATCAAGGTCGACGAGTTCTACACCGAGCTGTCGGCGCCCATCGTCAAGGACATGCCGCTCTTCCACCGCCTGGACGTCTCCCTGGCGGGCCGGTGGTTCGACTATTCCACCTCGGGCAAGGACTCCACCTACAAGGCCGGCCTCGCCTGGCGGCCGGTCAGCGACGTCCTGGTCCGCGCTTCCTGGGGCCAGGGCTTCCGGGCGCCCACCATCGGCGAGCTGTTCGGCACCGCCTCGCGCTTCGACCAGGAGGTCAACGACCCCTGCTCCAACCTGGCCACCAAGGCGGCCAATATCCGCGCCAACTGCATCGCCCACGGGGTTCCGGCCAGCGGCAGCTATTCCCAGCTCAACCCGCAGATCTCGGTCATCACCAGCGGCAACCGCAACCTCCAGCCGGAGACCAGCGAGAGCCGCACCTATGGGGTGGTGTGGGAGCCCAGCGCCCTGAAGACCGCCAGCTGGGCCAGCGGCGGCTCGATCGAGGTGATCTACGCTGACATCGAACTGGACGCCGCCATCCAGGCCCAGAACGGCCAGACCTTGCTGGACCGCTGCGCCCAGACCGGAGACGCGCTCTCCTGCGCCACCATCACCCGGACGGCGTCGGGCGCGGTGGCCGGGATCGCCAACCCGCTGATCAACATCGGTGGCATCAAGACCCGGGCGGTGGACCTCAACATCCTCTACCAGTCCCCCGACACCGCCATCGGCCGCTTCGCGGTGCGGTCGAACTCCAGCTTCCTGCTCGAGTTCACCGAGAACGTGCCCACCTCCTCGGGCCTCGCGGGCATCAAGCGTGAGGGCACCGAACGGGGCAGCCCGGACCAGGCCTATCCCAAGACCAAGTCCACCCTGGCGGTCGACTGGGACAAGGCCGAATGGGGCGCCACCGCCTCGGCCCGCTACCTGTCGAGCGTCACCGAGCCCGGCGCGGCCGACAACAAGCTCAAGGCCGTCACCTATTTCGACGCCCAGCTGCGCTACACGCCCGACTATCTCGACGGCTTCAGCTTCGCCGCCGGCGTCAACAACCTGTTCGACAAGGATCCCCCGGGCTGCATCACCTGCGGCCTGAACAACTACGATCCCAACGCCTATGACGCGCCGGGCCGGTTCTTCTATCTCCGGCTCAGCTACAAGCAGTAGGAACCGGGACCCCGGCGGATCAACCGCCGGGGTCTTCGCTTTGGGGGTTGCCGCCAAGGCGGCGGACGTGGCGAAGTGCGGCCATGCATCGTCGTCTTCTGTTGATCGCGGGCCTCAGCCTGCTCGCCGGCTGCGCCACCGCGGCCCCGCCCATCGTCGCCCCGGCCGGTTCGGCCCTGGGGGAGCTTGAGCCGCTCTACTCGGCCAGCGCCGGCCGCGAGGCCCTGACCATCCGGGTCTCCTCCAACGGCTGCACCAAGAAGGAGGACTTCGCCTTCTTCGTGGAGCGGAAGGGGGACGCCGTGACCCTGGCCTTCGGCCGCAAGCGGCTGGACCCGTGCAAGTCCTTCGCCATGGGGCACACGGACCTCACCTTCAGCTATTCGGAGCTGGGGGTGGCGGGGCGCACGCCGCTGTTCCTGCTGAACCCGTTCTATCCGTGGACCGGACCCGGCTCCTGACCCTCAGAGGAAGCGGTCGACCATGTCCTGCTGAACCCGCTTGGGGCGGCCGGTGGCCGCCTCGATCAGACACCAGGAGGTGACCGCCTGGGCGCACATGGCGCCGTCGGGTCCATCGATCCGGACGTAGCGGTCGAAGCGCGGGCCTTCGGGCCTGGGGGCGACCCAGGTGCGGGCCCGGGCGGTCTCGCCCGGCAGCAGGGCGCGCCGGTAGTCCACCTCGTGGCGCAGGACGATCCAGGCCCAGCGCGCCTGGTCCGCCGCCGGCTGGCGGGCGGCCCAGTGGGCGGTGGCCATGTCCTGGATCCAGCGCAGATAGACCACGTTGTTCACGTGGCCATTGGCGTCGATATCGGAGGCTTGCGGCGTGAAGCTGGCCTCGAAGACCTGCTGGCCTTCGGGCGGTTCAAGCAGCCTGGTCACGGGAGACCGGCTTAGGCGGCGAGCACGCCCTGTTCGATGAGCAGGGGCTTGAGTTCGCCCGACTGGAACATCTCCTTGACGATGTCGGCGCCGCCGACGAACTCGCCCTTCAGGTAAAGTTGCGGGATCGTGGGCCAGTCGCTGAAGGTCTTGATGCCGTCGCGCAGGGCGTTGTCCTGCAGGACATTGACGCCCACGAAGTCGACGCCGAGGTGGTCGAGCACCTGGACGACCATGCCCGAGAAGCCGCACTGCGGCTGTTCGGGCACGCCCTTCATGAACAGGACCACGGGATTTTCCGCCACGGTCTTGGCGATGAAGTCGTGGACGGGGTTGCTGGCGGGGGCGTCGGTCATGGGACGGCTCTTTCGTCGAAACGTACGGCTGAGAGCTAGGGAGCCGGGGCCTGCGGGTCAAGCTCTGGCGCGATTGGCCGCGGTCGTGGCGCCGTTTGCTCAGGCGCGGCGCTGCTCGACGGTGTCGGCGCTGAAGCGGGCCATTTCGATCTGGGCGGCCACGCCGGTGGGCAGATCCTTGTCGGTGATCATGGCCAGGCGCTCGATGGCCTCGGCGCGGAACTGCTCCACCTGGACCGTGGCGAAGGCGGGCTCGGTCAGCGCATAGGCCAGGCACAGCTCCTCGGCCGACCAGCCCTGGGTCTGATGCAGGAAGGCGTAGGTGCCGGCGCCCGCCAGGGGCTCGGCGCGCCGGAACAGGCCGGCCTTGGGAACCACGCCGCCGCCCCCCGGCCGGCACAGGGCCGGCGGGAAGGGGTCATAGGCGATCATGGTCATGTCGCGGGCCGAGGCGTCCTTGATCCGCCGCCGGGCCTTCCAGTCGGAGATCAGGCTGAAGGGGGTGGCGAGCACGTCGAAGGCGCCGCTGTCGATGCAGGTGTCGATGCAGGGGCCGTCCCCCACCACGCCGATGTGCAGGGCCAGGCCCGCGGCCCGCAGGTCGGCCAGATAGCCTTGGGCGTCTGGCGCCAGGGTCTCGAAGGCCGCCTCGTCCATCATCAGCAGGTCGAAATAGCCGGCGCCGGTCTTGGCCAGGCCGCCGCGGACGCTCAGGGAGATGGCCTCGGCGGTCAGCACCTTGCGGGGATCGCCGCGCAGACGCCAGCCGATCGAGATCAGCCGGCGCTCCACCGCCCGCAGGGCCTCGCCGACCCCCAGCGCCATGATGTCGGACCCGGCGGTGATCTCGAAGCAGTTGACGCCGCTCTCCATGGCCGAGAAGGCCAGGGTCCGCCAGGCGTGCGGCGTGGTCATGTTGGGAGCTTCGCGCAGCAGCAGGCTGATGGCCGAAACCGCCTTGCCGCTCGCGCCGAAGGGCCGGTAGCGCATGGCGGCCTAACCCGGGGCCTGGGTCTCGAGGGCGAGCGCATGCAACTCGCCGCCCATCTTGCCCTTCAGGGCGGCGTAGACGAGTTGATGCTGCTTGACCCGCGAGAGGCCGGCGAAGGCCTTCGAGACGATGCGGGCGCGATAGTGGTCGCCGTCGCCGGCCAGGTCCTCGACCTGGATCTCGGCGTCGGGGAAACCCTCGCGGAGCGAGGCTTCCAGATCGGCGATGGGCATGGGCATGGGAATCGCGCCTCTCAGGAGATCGTTTCTGCGCTAGAAAGCTTAACAAGCCTTGGATCGGGGGGTCGGTTTCATGCTGCGGATCATCGTCGCGCTCAGCCTGGCCCTGGGACTGTCGGCCTGCGGGGTGGTGAGCTCCGAACGCCCGCTGTTCACCGAGGCCGACAGCGTCGGGGCGCCGGTGTTGCGGCCGGGGCTCTGGGCCGCCGTCGAGCCGGCCTGCAAGTTCAATCCCCGCAGCCCAGCCGCCTCCTGGCCCAAGTGCGTCAGCGCCGTCGTGGTGGGCCCCAGCACGCTGGTCGACGTCAAGCGCAACGACGATTCTGCCGGCTCCGACCCCACCGTCCAGACCTACCGGCTGGCGGCCGGCGACCCGGTGGTGGTGCAGATCCAGACCCCGCCGGAGCCGGGCGCCTTCTATTACGGCCTGCGGCCCATGGCGTCGGACGGACAGGGGCGGATCACCAATGTCCGCTTCTGGTATGCGAGGTGCGAGGCGCCGATCCCCGACGGCCAGACGGCCAAGAAGCGCAAGCTGCTGGCGGGTCTCTATCCCATCAAGGGTCAGGAGGCCGGTTGCCTGGCCCGCGCCCCGGCGGCGGTGCGCAACGCCGTCCGCCTGAGCGAGGGCTGGGCCTTCGACGGCGGGACCGACGAGGCCGGCGGCGTCGTCCGCTGGATCCGCGACGGCGACCGATAGGCCCCCCTCCATCAGGAGAGGGGCCGCCGGTCTCAGTCGATGATGGCCGAGTAGATCAGGCTCTTCAGCTGGCCGCGGAAGTTGAAGGTGCCCGACGGCATCAGCTGGGTCATGAAGACCACCGAGAGGTCCTCCTTGGGGTCCACCCAGAAGATGGTGGAGGCCGCGCCGCCCCAGTAGTAGTCGCCCGCCCCCAGGGTGGCGGTCTGGGTCTGGCTCATGGTCGAAGCGAAGCCCAGGCCGAAGCCCACGCCCTCGTTGGCGGTTTCGGAGAAGCCGCCGATCGCCATCTGGGTCAGGTCCTTGCCGCCGGCCAGGTGGTTCATGTGCATCATCTCCAGGGTGCGCGGGCCGATCACGCGGTGACCGTCCAGTTCCCCGCCCCGGCGCAGCATCTCGCAGAAGCGCATGTAGTCGGCCGTCGTGCCGGTGAGGCCGCCGCCGCCGGACTTGAAGCCGGGCTCGCGGGTGAACTCGCTGGTCATGGGGTCATCCATCACCTTGAGCTTCTTGTCGGGGCCGCGCTGATAGTTGGCGCAGAAGCGGTCGATCTTGTCGGGCGCCACGAAGAAGGCGGTGTCCGTCATGCCCAGGGGGCCGAAGATCTCCTCCTGCAGGTACTGGGCGAAGGGTTTGCCGGAGATCACCTCCACCAGGGCGCCGCAGATGTCGGTGGCCAGCGAATACATCCAGCGCTCGCCGGGCTGGTAGAGCAGCGGCACCTGGCCGAGCTTGTCGAGGAACTCCATCATGGAGTCCTTGCCGCCGACGCTGCGCACCTTCAGCCCGCGATAGATCTTGTCGACGGGGTGCTGGTCGCCGACCCCCGGCAGGCCGCCGCCATAGGTGAAGCCGCCGGAGTGGGAGAGCACGTCCTTGAAGGAGACCGGCCGCTTGGGCGCCTCGGTGACCATGTCCTCGCCCTCGCCCGAGACCCAGACCCGGTGCTTCTTCCAGGAGGGCACGAAGCGGCTGACCGGGTCGTTGAGCTGGAAATAGCCCTTTTCGTACAGGGTCATGAGCGCGATCGAGGTGATCGGCTTGGTCATGGAATAGATGCGGAAGATGGCGTCATCCATCATCGGCTTGCCGCGCTCCAGGTCCATGGAGCCGAAGGACTTCTGATAGGCCGAGTGGCCGTGCCGGGAGACGGAGATCTGGCAGCCGGCGATCTTCTGCGGGCCGATATAGTTGCGCTCGATATGGTCGGTGATGCGTTCCAGCCGACCGGCGTCGAGCCCGGTCCATTGCGAATGGGCGTCCATGAATAGTTCCTCCGAAAATCTCAGCTGTTCTAATTGCCGGCATCATTAGCCCGAGGCGGGGCCAAGCCAAGAAAATCCTGACGCGGCGTCAGGGCGATCGCGGCGTTGCCCCGGCGGCGCGGACGGGCGATGACGATGGGAACGAGGAAGAGGAACCCGCCGATGCAAGCGCTCTACGACCTGGCCGAGACCATCGGCGTTCAGCTCAAGGCCCGCAAGGAGACGGTGGCCGTGGCCGAAAGCTCCTCGGGCGGCCTGGTGTCGGCGGCGCTGCTCAGTGTGGGCGGGGCCTCGGCCTACTATCTGGGCGGCGGGGTGATCTACACCGGCAAGGCCCGCATGGTGCTGCTGGAGCTGCCGAGGGAAGCCGTCGCCGGCATGCGCTCGGCCAGCGAGCCCTACGCCATGCTGCTGGCCCGCACGGTCCGCGAGCGGTTTGGGGCCACCTGGGGGGTCTCGGAGACCGGGGCGGCGGGGCCCACCGGCAATCCCTATGGCGACGCGGCGGGCCACACCTGCATCGCCATCTCCGGCCCTATCGAGATGGCCATGACCATCGAGACCGCGTCGGACGACCGCAAGGCCAACATGGAGGCCTTCGCCGCCTCGGTCCTGCGCATGCTGGAGCGTGCGCTCTCCGAGTAACTAGGGCGCCGGCAGGACCGGCTGGCCCCGCACGCCCAGGGGCGCGAAGTGGGCGCGATAGTCGGTGGGGGTCATGCCGGTGATCCGCTTGAACAGGCTGCGGAAGAAGGCCACGTCGTCGTAGCCGACCTCGGAGCTGATGGACTGGATCGGCTTGGCGTCGCGCTCCAACATGTTCTTGGCCGCCTCGATCCGCAGGGCCTGGAGGTAGGCCGCCGGCAGCCGCCCGGTGGCGGCCTTGAAGTGCCGCACGAAGGTCCGCGCCCCCAGGCCGGCGTGGTCGGCCAGGTCCTGGGTGGAGACGTCGCGGGACAGGTTGGTCTGCAGGAAGGCCTCCACCTGGCGGATGCGGGAATCGTCGTGCGGCTGGGAGACCGGCAGGACCGCATAGCCCGACTGGTGGATGCGCGGCATGGGCAGCAGCAGGGCCTTGGCGCACTTCAGCGCCACCTCGTGGCCGCACAGCTTCTCCACCAGATAGAGGCTGACATCCATCGAGGCGTAGACCCCGCCGCTGCACAACAGGCGGCTGTCCTCGGTGACGAACAGGTCCTGACGCCACCGCACCTTGGGATAGCGGGCGCAAAGCCGGTCGGAGACCGCCCAGTGGGTGGTGGCGATCCGCCCGTCCAGCAGGCCCGCCTCGGCCAGATAGGCCGCGCCCATGCAGACGCCCGCCACATAGGCGCCCCGGGCGTAGTGCCGCTTCAGCCAGGGCAGCAGGGCGCTGTTCTCCACGAGCTTCAGATCGAGGTCGAGCCCCGAGGTGGGCACGATGATGATGTCGGTCCGCTCGATGTCGTCCAGCGCCGCTTCCGGCGTGATGGACAGGCCGTAGGGACTGCGGACCGCATCGCCGCCGAGCGACACGGTCCGCACCCGGAAGGCGGGTTGGGGTTCCTGGTCGTGGAGGTCGTTCCAGAGGGTGCCGGCGGAGTGGAAGATCTCCACCGGCATGATCGCCGTCGAGGACAGCCCGTCGTCGAGCAGCACCACGGTCACGTCCAGCACTGGGCGCTCCTTCATCTGCAGGATCCCCAACCTTCCTAGCCCGCCGTGGCCGGGTCGATGGCGCCGGTCAGTTGCGTCACCTTGTTGGCCGGGAAGCCGCTCAGTTTCGCATGTTCCTGAACCGCCGCCTCGTCCTCGGCCAGATAGACGCAGAAGGTCTTGTCCTTGGCGACGAAGGATTCCAGCCATTGGACGCGCGGCGCAAGCTTGGCGAGGGCGGCGTTGGAGACAGCCGCCGCGCCCTTCAGCTCGTCGGCGCTCATCTTGTCGACGCCGGGGATGTCCCGCTCGATCATGTATTTCTTCATAGGTAAGGCTCCGTTTCAGGGAGCGCGAACCTGACCGCAGTCGCGGTTTGGCGGTAGACGGTGATCAGGACAACCTAGGGGGGCGATTCTCCCTCCCCTTCATGGGGAGGGTGGATGACGCGAAGCGTCAGACGGGTGGGGAAGCCTCCCGGTGCTCCCCACCCCGACCGCTGTCGCGGTCTGCCCCTCCCCATGAGGGGGAGGGAGGGCGACTATCCCATATAGGCCGGCATCCAGCCCTCGTGGCTGGCCCGCAGGTCGTCGAGGGAGACGCTGAAGATGCCGGCGCAGGCCAGGGCCTGGCCGTCGGCGTGGCCCACCACCTCGCCGGCGACGCCGGCCGCATGGGCGGCCTTCAGCAGGGGCAGGGGATCGGCCACCGCGATCAGGTAGCGGCCCTGGTCCTCGCCGAACAGCAGGGCGTGGTCGGGCAGCTTGGAGGGGAGCTCCAGGGTGATCCCGACATTGGAGGCCAGGGCCATCTCGGCGGCTGCGGCCACCAGGCCGCCGTCGGACAGGTCGTGGACGACGGTCACCCGGCGCGCCTCGATCTCCGCGCGCACGAAGTCGCCGATCCTGCGTTCCATCGCCAGGTTCACTGGCGGCGGGGCGCCGTCCTCACGGCCGAGGATCTCGCGCAGGTACATGCTGGCGCCCAGCTCGCCGAGGGTCTCGCCCAGCAGCACCAGGGTGTCTCCGGCCTTCATGCCGGCGAAGTCGGCGCGCCTGGTGGAATCGGCCAGCAGGCCCACGGCGCCCACGGTGGGGGTGGGCGGAATGGCGGCGCCATTGGTCTCGTTGTAGAGCGACACGTTCCCGCTCACGACCGGGAAGTCCAGGGCCCGGCAGGCCTCGGCCATGCCCTCGATGGCGCGGACGATCTGGCCCATGATCTCGGGGCGCTCGGGGTTGCCGAAGTTCAGGTTGTCGGTGATGGCGATGGGGTCGGCGCCCACGCAGGTCAGGTTGCGCCAGGCCTCGGCCACAGCCTGTTTGCCGCCCTCATAGGGGTCGTTCTGCACATAGCGCGGGGTGACGTCGGAGGTCATGGCCAGGGCCTTCTTGGTCCCGTGCACGCGCACGATCCCGGCGTCGGCGCCGGTGGCGCTGTCCTCCAGGGTGTCGGCCATGACGTGGCGGTCGTACTGCTCCCAGAGCCAGCGCTTGGAGGCCATGTCCGGGGCGCTCATCAGCTTCAGGACGGCCTTGCCGTAGTCGGCGGGCTCGGGGACGTCGGCGGGCTCCAGGCGGGCGTGCAGCGGCGGCTGCACCCAGGGCCGGTCATAGAGCGGGGCGTCGTCGAACAGCGGCGCGAGCGGCACGTCGCAGACGGTCTCGCCCTTGTGCTTCAGGACCAGGTGGCCGGTGTCGGTGGTGTGGCCGATGACGGCGGCGTCCAGGCCCCACTTCTCGAAGATGGCGTGGCCGTCATGCTCGCGGCCGGGCTTCAGGACCGCCAGCATGCGCTCCTGGCTCTCCGACAGCATCATCTCGTAGGCGGTCATGCCCTCTTCGCGCTGGGGCACCATGTCCAGGTCCAGCTCGATGCCGACCTCGCCCTTGCCGGCCATCTCCACGGACGAGGAGGTGAGGCCCGCCGCCCCCATGTCCTGGATGGCGGCCACGGCGCCGGACGCCATCAGCTCCAGGGTCGCCTCGATCAGCAGCTTCTCGGCGAAGGGGTCGCCGACCTGGACGGTGGGGCGCTTCTCGTCCGACGCGTCGTCGAACTCCTGGCTGGCCATGGTGGCGCCGTGGATGCCGTCGCGGCCGGTCTTGGAGCCGAAATAGACCACGGCCAAGCCCGCCGAGGGGGCGGCCGAGTAGAAGATCTTGTCGGCGTCGGCCAGGCCCACGCACATGGCGTTGACCAGGATGTTGCCGTCATAGCCCTTATGGAAATTGGTCTCGCCGGCCACGGTGGGCACGCCCACGCAGTTGCCGTAGCCGCCGATCCCGCTGACCACGCCGGCCACCAGCCGCTTGGTCTTCGGATGGCTCGGATCCCCGAAGCGCAGGGCGTTCAGCAGGGCGATGGGGCGCGCGCCCATCGTGAAGACGTCGCGCATGATGCCGCCGACCCCGGTCGCCGCCCCCTGATAGGGCTCGATATAGGAGGGGTGGTTGTGGCTCTCCATCTTGAAGATGCAGGCCTGGCCGTCGCCGATGTCGACGACGCCCGCGTTCTCGCCCGGCCCGCAGATCACCCGCGGACCCTTGGTGGGGAACTTGCCCAGGTGGATCTTGCTGGACTTGTAGGAGCAGTGCTCGCTCCACATCACCGAGAACACGCCCAGCTCGACCGGGGTCGGCTCCCGGTTCAGGCGTCGGAGGATGAGGTCGTATTCCTCGGGCTTCAGGCCGTATTCGGCGGCCGTCTCGGCCAGGGTCTTCGCAGGCTGGGCGCTCATGGCGCGCGTTCTAGCCGGACTCGGGCGCGCACGCGATAGGGGCGGGCGATTCCCTGCGCCGTCTGAGCCGATCCTGCCCCCGCATGGCCACGCCAGGGTGGCGCCGCCACGCCGGGCGCCATCCGTCGCGCTGATTGTCGCGGCCGCGCGTCCTTAAGGGGGCCTTAACCCTCACCGCACAGCTTCGCCGGATTACTCAATCTGGGTGCATTTCCGCCATGCCGCGTACCATCGACGATCGCCTCCGCTTCATGAAGCTGGATCAGGAGGCGCAGGCGCGCATCGCAAGCCTGAAGCCGGTGGTCATGAAGGCCCTGCCCGCCGCCCTGGATGGGTTCTACGACCAGGTGCGGGCGACGCCGGAGACCCGGGCGCACTTCTCCAGCGACGCGCACATGACCGCGGCCCAGAACCGGCAGCTCGGTCACTGGGACATGATCTCCAGCGGCCAGTTCGACGACACCTACGCCAAGGCTGTCACCAAGGTGGGCGAGGTTCACGCCCGCATCGGCCTGGAGCCCAGCTGGTACGTCGGCGGCTACGCCCTGGTGCTGGAGTCCCTGCTAACCAAGGTTCTGGAGGCGCGCTGGCCGAAGGGCGGCTTCGGGGCGCGCGGGCCGGACGTCAAGACGGTGGCCGCCGAGGTGGGCGCCCTGACCAAGGCGACCTTCCTGGACATGGACATCGCCATCTCCGTCTATCTGGAGGCTCTGGAGAGCAAGCGGATCGAGGCCGAGAGGGAGCGCCGCCAGAGCGAGGAACAGCAGAATCAGATGGTCGCAGCCCTGGCTGAGGGCCTGCGGCGGCTCGCGGGAGGCGACCTCACCGCGGCCATGACCGTCCAGGTCGATCCTCGCTTCCAGGGGATCAAGAGCGATTTCAACGCCGCCCTGGATGGCCTGCGCGAGGCCATGGCGGCGATCTCCACCTCGACCTCGGCGGTGCGGGGCGGGTCCGACGAGATCTCCTCGGCGGCCGACGACCTGTCGCGCCGCACCGAGCACCAGGCCGCCAGCCTGGAGCAGACCGCCGCGGCCCTGGACGAGATCACCGCCACGGTGCGCCAGACGGCGTCGGGGGCGCGGGCGGCCTCGGAGGTGGTGCTGGCCGCGCGCGGCGACGCCCAGGCCAGCGGCGACGTCGTCCAGCAGGCTGTCGCCGCCATGGCGCAGATCGAGCAGTCCTCCAGCCAGATCAGCCAGATCATCGGGGTGATCGATGAGATCGCCTTCCAGACCAACCTCCTGGCCCTCAACGCCGGGGTCGAGGCCGCCCGCGCGGGCGAGGCGGGGCGAGGCTTCGCCGTCGTCGCCTCCGAGGTCCGGGCCCTGGCCCAGCGTTCGGCGGAGGCCGCCAAGGAGATCAAGACCCTGATCTCGGCCTCCAGCCAGCAGGTCGGGTCCGGCGTGCAACTGGTGGGCCAGACCGGCGAAGCCCTGCAGCGGATCGTCGACCGGGTCGCCGAGATCGACAGCATGGTCAGCGAGATCGCCGCCACGGCCCAGGAGCAGTCGGTGGGCCTGGCCCAGGTGAACACCGCGGTGAACCAGATGGACCAGGTCACCCAGCAGAACGCCGCCATGGTGGAGGAGACCACCGCGGCGGCCAGCAGCCTGCGCTCCGAAGCCGGCGAGCTGAGCCGGCTGATCAGCCGCTTCGAGACCGGCGCCCCGGCCGCCGCGGCCCGCGCCGACATGGCTCCTCGCCGACGGCTGGCAAGCTAGGCCCCGCGCCGCCGCCGGCGTTGACTGACCCCTGGTCACCGCCGTCATGTTGAGTCCGACGCGGCGCGGCGAACGCGCCCGGGAGGGACGGGTGATGTGGGGTAGGATTTCGGCGCTGATGGGCGCGGCGGTGGTCTGTCTGGCGGCGGGCGGGGCGCAGGCGGCTCCCGCCTTCAAGGCCAAGATCGCCCGCACCCAGTATGGCGTTCCCCACATCAGCGCCGCCGACTATGGCGGGATCGGCTACGGCCAGGCCTACGCCTTCGCCCAGGACAATCTCTGCCTGCTGGCCGACAAGGTCGTCACCGTCAACGGCGAGCGCTCGAAGTATTTCGGCCCCGACGGCGTCACCACCATCGCGTTCACCGAAACCAAGAACCTGGAGAGCGACTTCTTCTTCCGCTCCAATCTGGACGTCGCGGCCCTGAAGACCAATTTCGACAAGCTGTCGGCCGACTACCGCAACCTCGTCCTGGGCTATGTGGTCGGCTACAACCGGTTCCTGCGCGACACTCCCAAGGCCCGCCTGCCCGTCGCCTGCCGCGACGCCGCCTGGCTGCGGCCCATCAATCTCGACGACATGCTGCGCCTCAACGAGGAGCGGATGATCCAGGCCAGCGGCGGGGCGTGGCTGCGCCAAATCAACGCCGCGGCCCCGCCGGCCCTCAAGGCCCAGGCGGCGTTGGATGCGCCGGGCCTGCCCGCCGATCCGGCGCAGTTTGGCCTGGGCAGCAACGGCTGGGCCTTCGGCCGCGACGTCACCGCCAACCGCTCCGGCGTCCTGCTGGGCAATCCGCACTTCCCCTGGGAGACCACCAACCGGTTCTACCAGGTTCACCTGACGATCCCGGGCAAGCTGGACGTCATGGGGGTGACCATCGGCGGCGCGCCGGGCATGTCCATCGGCTTCAACAGGGACGTGGCCTGGACCCACACCGTCTCCACCGACCGCCACTTCACGATCTTCGAACTCAGCCTGGATCCGGCCGATCCCACCGCCTATTTCGTCGACGGCAAGCGCCTGACCATGGCCAGCAAGGCGGTGACCGTTGAGGTCAAGGACGGCCCGCCCCAGACGCGAACGGTCTACACATCCATCTATGGACCCCTGGTGGTCATGCCCCAGGTGGGGGTGGCCTGGAGCGCCAAGACCGCTTACGCCCTGCGCGACGCCAATAAGAACAATGTCCGCTCCGGCGACACCTGGCTCGACATCGCCCGCGCCCGCTCCGTCGAGGAGATCAAGGCCGGGATCAGCAAGACCCTGGGCATACCCTGGGTGAACACCATCGCCAGCGACCGCAGGGGCGAGGTCCTCTACGCCGACATCACCGCCACCCCCAATGTCACCGCCGAGCTGGCCAAGACCTGCGCCCCGCCCTCGGGCCTGGGGCCGCTGGCCGCCACGGCGCGGATCTATGTGCTGGATGGCGCGCGCTCGGCCTGCGAGTGGCAGGTCGCCGCCGGGACGCCGTCCCCGGGCCTGACGCCCGGCGAGGCCATGCCCGCCCAGATCCGCACCGACTATGTGGCCAACAGCAATGACAGCTACTGGCTGGCCAACGCCCGCGCGCCGATGGCCGCCTTCGCGCCCATCGTCGGGCCCACCGCCGTGGCCCAGAACCTGCGCACCCGTTCGGGCCTGATGGAGATCGAGGCCCGCCTGGCCGGGACCGACGGCCTGCCGGGCAAGGCCATCGACCCCGCCGCCGTCGAGGCCATGCTCTACCGCAACCGCAACCTGGCGGCCGACCTGGCCATCCCCGACCTGCTGAAGCTGTGCGTCGAGGCGCCGAGCGGGACCAGCACGGCGGGCCAGGACGTCAGCCTCGCCGACGCCTGCACGGTGCTGGCCCAGTGGGACCGGCGGATGAATGTCGACAGCCGCGGCGCCCACCTGTTCGTGGAGTTCTGGCGCAAGGCCGAGCGCATTCCCGGCCTCTGGGCCACGCCCTTCGACCCCACCGACCCTGTCCACACCCCGAGCGGCCTCAACGCCGCCGCCAGCGCCAAGATCAAGACGGCGCTCGCCGACGCCGTCGAGCTGCTGGCCGCCAAGGGCGTGGCCCTCGACGCCCCCTGGGGCCAGGTGCAGTACGCGGTGCGCGGCGATCAGAAGATCCCGGTCCATGGGGGCGAGGGGAGCGACGGGGTGCTCAACGCCCAGCAGTCGGCGTGGGTGGGGTCGGGCCTGGTGCCCTTCCACGGCTCCAGCTACATCCAGGTGGTGACCTTCGACGCCAAGGGCCCGGTGGCCGACGCCATCCTCACCTATTCCCAGTCCACCGATCCGGGATCGCCGCACTTCGCCGACCAGACTCTTCTGCACGCCCGCAAGGGATGGGTGCGGCTGCCGTTCTCGGCCGCCGAGATCGCCGCCGACAAGGCCCTGACGGTGACGACGATCGCGGAGTGATCCCGATTTGAATCCTATCGGGCCGCGACGGTCAGGGCTTTGACCTGGTCGGCCGAGAGGGAGATCACCACCACGGTGGCGGGTTCCCGGCGCAGGGCCGCCTGGTGCGGCTGGTCCAGCCAGCGGACGTGGGGCGGCGCCGGCGGCTGGGCGGCCCAGGCGCCGAGGCCCGCCGCGCCGGCCAGGACCATGACGACCCAGAAGCCCGCCAGGGCGCGACTCTGGGACGGCCGCGCCTGCCTCAGCATGTCGATCCGCGCCTCTAGGGGGTGACGCGAGGGAGCCGGCCAGTAGCAGCCGAAGGGCAGGGGATCGGCGGCGAGCTGGGTCTTCAGCATGGTTTGGGCGTAGCGGCGCCGCTCGCTGGGCCGCCGGGCCATCACCGTGGCGTCGCAGGCCAGCTCCTGGTCCAGGCGGACGTGATAGGCGGCCAGATGGACGAGGGGATTGAACCAGTTGATCGCCTGGGCGAGGGCGACCCAGGCGTTGACCTTGGGGTCGCCGCGATCGATGTGCGCCCGCTCGTGGGCCCGGACCAGGGCGCGCTCCTCCGGCGTGAAGCGGTCGTGGTGGTCGGCCGGGGTGACGATACGCGGGGCGATGACCCCCACCACCGCCGGCCCCGCGGCGCCGGCCTTGGCGCGCTGCAGGAACCGCCACTGGCCAAAAGCCATCAGGGCGAGCAGGGCGACGGCGCCGGCCGCCCAGACCTCCACCGCCAGGGAAAGGCCGGCCGGCTGGGTCAGGGAGATCGGCAGGGGCAGGGAGGGGCCCGGGGTCGCGTTGGGCGCCTCGGCGGCCGGGACCAGGCTGGCGACGAAGGCCAGGGGGACCATCAGCCACAGGCGATAGGCCATCTCCGCGCCGAACAGCCGCCGGGCCGGCAGGCGCAGGGCGAAGACCAGGGCGATCGCCAGGCTGGCGGCTAGGTTGGCCCGCAACAGGTCGGCCAGCAGGTCAGTCATCGTCGTCGAGCTCCGCGATCAGCTTCTTGAGGCGAGCGATCTCTTCGGGTTTCAGCTTCCGGTTCTGGGCGAAGTGGGCGACGAGGGGGGCGAGCTGGCCCTCGAACAGCCGGTCCAGCAGGCCCTGGCTCTCGTCCTGGATGTAGTTGGCCCGCGCGATCAGGGCGACGTACTGGTGGCGGCCGTCGACCCGTTCGGACCGGATGGCCTTCTTCTTCAGCAGGCGGTTGATCAGGGTCTTCACCGTCGCCTCGGCCCAGGGCTGGCGGGCGCGGACATCGGCCACGATCTCGTCGGCGGTGAGCGGGGTCTTCCGCCACAGCGCCTCCATGATCTGACTTTCGGCTTCGGTGATGTTCATGAGACTTACGCGTGTAATTTTGACCGAGGCTACGCGCCTCCGCTCTCAAGTCAAGCCGGCTGCCCGGGTCCGATTCCCGCCAGCCCGCCGCCCAGTTTCTGATAGGGTGTTGCCATGTCCGAGCTCGGTTTCACCCTCTTCGACACCGCCATCGGCCGCTGCGGCCTGGCCTGGGGCGCGGCCGGCATCGTCGCCGTGCGCCTGCCCGACAGCTCGGACGCCAGGGCGCGGGCCCGCTTCGAGCAGCGGTTCCCCGGTATCGCGGCGCGCGAACCGACCCCCGAGATCGCCGGGGCCATCGCCCGCATCCAGGGCCTGCTGGCCGGGGGCAAGGACGACCTGGCCGATATCGTCCTGGACATGGAGGGCCTGAGCGATTTCCAGCGCCGGGTCTACGCCATCGGCCGGTCCATCCCGCCCGGCCAGACCCTGACCTATGGCGAGGTCGCCAAACGCCTGGGCGACCCCACAGCCTCCCGCGCGGTGGGCGAGGCCATGGGCAAGAACCCGTTCCCGATCATCATGCCGTGCCACCGCGTCCAGGGGGCCGACGGCAAGCTGGGCGGCTTCTCCGCGCCCGGCGGCGGGGCCACCAAGCTGAAGCTGCTGGAGATCGAGGGCGCGACCTCGGTGGAGGCCCTGCCGCTGTTCGCCGGGCGCTAGGCGCTGGCGAGCGCGCTCTGGAACAGGATCGCGCCGTCGGCCGAGCCCAGCTCGGCCTCGAAGGCCCGGTCGGGGTGGGGCATCAGGCCAAGCACATTGCCCCGCGCATTGACCACGCCGGCGATGGCGTGGGCCGAGCCGTTGGGGTTGTCCTTGTAGCGGAACACCACCTGGCCCTCGCCCTCGATGCGGGCCAGGGTCTCGGGATCGGCGAAGAAGTTCCCCTCGCCATTGCCCACCGTCATGGTCACCTCGCGGCGCCCGGCATAGCCGGCGGTGAACCGGGTCTGGGCGTTGGTGACTTCGAGCGCCACCGGCTTGCAGACGTATTTCAGCGCCTCGTTGCGCAGCAGGGCGCCAGGCAGCATGCCGGCCTCGCAGAGGATCTGGAAGCCGTTGCAGATCCCGACGGTGGCCACGCCGCGTTCGGCCGCCAGCTTGACGTCGTTCATGATCGGCGAGAGGGCGGCCATGGCCCCGCAACGCAGGTAGTCGCCGTAGGAGAAGCCGCCCGGCAGGACGATCAGGTCGATGCCGTGGGGCAGGGCGGTGTCGCCGTGCCAGACCATGTCGACGCTGGCGCCGGTGGAGCGCTCGATGGCGACCTTGCAGTCGCGATCGCAGTTGGACCCGGGGAAAACGATGACGGCGGCTTTCATGGGCGGGTTCCTAGGCCGATTTGAGCGGGATTTCCAGGCGCGGCGGGCTCATTTCGCGCGGGCCTTGGCCAGGGCCTCGAGGTAGGCGACCAACTCGGCATAGCCCTTCTCGTCGCCATAGGCGCAGCCGGAGTTGGTGACGCCGGTGGGGGTGACCGCCTGCTTGAGGATGGCCGGGTGCCCCGGCGCGCCGGGCTCGGTGACCATGTAGGAGGTCTGGCCGCCCTCGGCGTTGAAGTAGTGGAACGGCTCGCCGCGCTCCTTGACCGCCGGTTTCATCCCCGGCTCGGCCGCGATCCGGGCGCTGAGCGCCTCGAACCCCAGGGCGCAGTCCAGGACAAGCGGCGGCCGCTGGGGCGGCTGGGGCTTGGCGCAGGCGGTCAGGCTGAGCGCCCCCAGAAGCGGGAGCGCCCAGGGCCTCACGCCACCTCGACCCGGTAGCTTTCGATGACCGTGTTGGCGAGCAGCTTCTCGCACATGTCCTTGACCTCGCTCTCGGTCTCGGCGGCGTCCTTGCCCTTGAGGTCGAACTCGATGGTCTTGCCGACCCGGACGCCTTCGACATGACCCCAGCCGAGGCCATGCAGGGCGGCCTCGACGGCCTTGCCCTGGACGTCCAGCACGCCGGGTTTCAGGAACACATGAACTTTCGCGCGCACTAGTGCAGGCCTCCTTGGATCACGGTGGGCATCTCTTTCATGATCCCCAGCCGCCGGGCGACTTCGGTATAGCTCTCGATGACGTCTCCCAGATCGCGGCGGAAGCGGTCCTTGTCCAGCTTCTCGTTGGTCTGGGTGTCCCAAAGGCGGCAGGAGTCGGGGCTGATCTCGTCGGCCAGGATGACCCGGGCGAAGTCGTTCTCCCACAGCCGGCCGAACTCCACCTTGAAATCCACCAGGGTGATGCCGACCGCCCCGAAGGTGCCGGTGAGGAAGTCGTTCACCCGCAGGGTCAGCGCCATCATGTCGTCGATCTCCTGGGTCGAGGCCCAGTTGAAGGCGGTGATGTGCTCCTCGGTGACCATCGGATCGCCGAGCTTGTCGTCCTTCAGATAGAATTCGATGATCGAGCGGGGCAGGGCCTGGCCCTCGGGCAGGCCGAACCGCTGCGACAGCGACCCGGCCGCGACATTGCGGCACACGACCTCGAGCGGGATGATCTCCAGCTCCTTGATCAGCTGCTCGCGCAGGTTCAGGCGCTTGATGAAATGGTTCTGAACCCCGATGGAGTTGAGCCGGGTCATCACATATTCGCTGATGCGGTTGTTGATGACTCCCTTGCCTTCGAGGACCGCTTTCTTCTGGGAATTGAAGGCCGTAGCGTCGTCTTTGAAGTATTGGATCAAGGTTCCGGGCTCCGGCCCCTCATACAGAATCTTGCCCTTGCCTTCGAAGATCTTCTTGCGGCGGGTGGTCATACGCAGCCTTCTCCACGAGGCGAGGGTTCTGGCCGGCGCCGGAAACGAAAAACGCGCGAGGTTGGTCCCAACGCGCGCGGTCCGACGCAAGGCCTCTCGCCGATCTGAGGCCGGCGAAAAATAGACGATCGCCTCCCCCGGCGCAAACGGCATGGGAACATGGTTGGCCGCGCGTAGCGTTTGCATTGCGACCGGGCCCGCCAGGGGATATGCAACCCCGCTAGAGCCTCGTACCGGAGACCCCATGGCCACCTTCAACGACCGCGAGCGCGGTTTTGAGAACAAGTTCGCGCTGGACCAGGAGCAGGAGTTCAAGGCGGGCGCCCGGCGCAACCGCGCCCTGGGCGAATGGGCCGCCGGCCTGATGGGCCTGGAGGGCGAACGCGTCGCCGAATACGCCAAGGCCGTGGTCAAGTCCGACTTCGAGCTGCCCGGCGACGAGGACGTGCTGCGCAAGGTGTTCGAGGACCTCAAGGGCTCGGGCGTCAATGTCAGCGAGGGCGACGTCCGCATGAAGATGGACGAACTGCTGGCCCAGGCCCGCGAGGCCATCAAGTCCGGCGGCTGATCCACCCCGGCCCCGCGCCGCAATGACGCCGCCTCGCAAGGGCGGCGTTTTTTGTGTCTGATCGACCCATGACCGCCGAATCGGCCGCCGCCGTGATCGCCCGCCTGGACCTCGCCCCCCACCCCGAGGGCGGCTGGTATCGGGAGACTTGGCGCGCGCCGGCCGCCGCGCCGGGAGGCCGCAGTCCCGGCACCGCCATCCTCTTCCTGCTGGAGGCCGGCCAGGCCTCCCACTGGCACCGGATCGACGCCACCGAGCTTTGGCTGTTCCAGGCCGGGACGGCCCTGACCCTGAAGACCGCCCCGGGCGACACGGGACCCGTGATTGAGACCCGCCTGGGCGCCGACATCCTGGCGGGCGACTCGCCGCAGCACGCCGTCGCGCCCGGCGAATGGCAGGCGGCCCAGGCCTCCCCCGGCGGCTGGGCCCTGGTGGCCTGCGTGGTCGTGCCGGGCTTCGAGTTTTCCGGCTTCGAGCTGGCGCCGCCAGGGTGGGCGCCGGGCTAGACGCCCCCGAACCGACGCAAATCCCCGCGCCAATTGAGCAGGCTCAAGGATCGGCGGGGGATGGGGGGTTAGGTGGGGCCAACAGGACGCCCCCCATGCCGCAAGACACCGCCAATTCCGCCGCCGATCTCGAGGCGCTGCTGGGTCCGACCGCCAAGGCCGGGCCATGGCGGCGGCGGGGACTGATCGCCGGCGGCGTCGCCCTGGGGGCCGTGGCCCTGGTGGTGGCGGTGCTGCTGTTCCGCTCCATGGCGGCGCCGCCGCCGGCCCAGTTCGTCACCACGCCGGCGCGGCGCGGGGACCTGGTGGTCTCGGTGCTGGCGACCGGGTCCCTGGAGCCGGTGAACCAGGTGGACGTGGGCTCGGAGGTCTCCGGCACCGTCGACAGCGTGCTGGCCGACGACAACGACCGGGTGACCAAGGGCCAGGTGCTGGCCACCCTGGACACCTCGCGCCTGCGCGACCAGATCGCGCTGGGGGAGGCCGCCCTGGAGGCCGCCCAGGCCAATCTGCGCCAGAGCCAGGCCACGGTGACCGAGACCGGGTTGCGGGCCGGGCGGCTGCACCGGCTCTACCAGATCTCCAAGGGCGGTTATCCGGCCAAGGCCGACATCGACGCCGCCGACGCGGCCCTGGCCCGCGCGCGGGCCTCGGCGGCGGCCTCGTCCGCCGGGGTCGCCCAGGCGCGCGCCAATCTCAACACCGGCCGCACCAACCTGACCAAGGCCACCATCCGCTCCCCGGTCAGCGGGGTGGTGCTGGCCCGCAAGATCGAGCCCGGCCAGACGGTGGCCGCCACCCTGCAGGCCCCGGTGCTGTTCACGCTGGCCGAAGACATGACCCGGATGGAGCTGCACGTGGACATCGACGAGGCCGATGTCGGCAAGGTGGCCGACGGCCAGCCCGCGGTCTTCACCGTCGACGCCTATCCGGGGCGGACCTATCCGGCCCGGGTGACGCGGGTGGGGCTGGGCTCCAAGACCACGGAGGGCGTGGTGACCTATACCGGCGTGCTGGCGGTGACCAATTCCGACCTCTCCCTGCGGCCCGGCATGACCGCCAGCGCCGAGATGACCAGTTCGCGGCGGACCGGCGTGCTGCTGGTCCCCGACGCGGCCCTGCGCTTCACCCCGCCCGAGACCAGCGCCAAGGGCGCGGCCAGCGTCACCAGCGCGCTCGTGCCCCGCATGCCCCGCATGGGCGGGCGGGCGACGCGGCGCTCCACCGACCCCAGCGCCCAGCAGGTCTGGGTGCTCCGCGACGGCGTCCCCGTGCGGGTGGCCGTGCGGGTCGGCGCCTCGGACGGGCGCGACACCGAGATCGCCGGCGGCGACCTGAAGGCGGGGATGGCGGTGATCACCGAAACCGCCGCCGCCGCCAAATGACCGGCTCGCCGGGTCGCGCGCCCCTGATCGAGCTGGCCGGCGTCACCAAGGTGTTCGGCTCCGGCCCCGGCGCCTTCCAGGCCCTGCGGGGGGTGGACCTGACGGTGCAGGAGGGCGAGTTCGTCGCCATCATGGGGCCGAGCGGCTCGGGCAAGTCGACGGCCATGAACATCATCGGCTGCCTGGACGTGCCGAGCGCCGGCTCCTACCGGTTCCGCGGCCTGCACGTGGAGACGCTGGACCGCCGCCAGCGGGCCCTGCTGCGGCGACGCCACCTGGGCTTCGTCTTCCAAGGCTACAACCTGCTGCCGCGCACCAGCGCCCTGGAGAATGTCGAACTGCCGCTGATGTATCGCGGGGTGTCCGGCGTCGAGCGCCGGCGGTTGGCGGCGCAGGCCCTGGCGGTGGTGGGGCTGGAGGGCTGGGGGACGCACACGCCCTCCGAGCTGTCCGGCGGCCAGCAGCAGCGGGTGGCCATAGCGCGGGCCATCGTCACCCGGCCCACCGTCCTGCTGGCCGACGAGCCCACCGGCAACCTGGACAGCGAGATGGGGCGCGGGATCATGGACCTGATCCTGGGCCTCAACCGCGACCAGGGGATCGCGGTCCTGATGGTCACCCATGAGCCGGACATGGCCGCCTATGCGCCCCGCCATGTGCGCTTCGTCGACGGGGCCATCGCCTCGGACGGCGCCCACGGGGTGGCCGCCTGATGCTGTGGAGCGCGCTCAAACTGGCCCTGGGGGCCATCCGCCGCAACCTGGTGCGCTCGGTGCTGACCGTGCTCGGCGTGGTGATCGGGGTGGCCGCGGTGATCACCATGGTGACCCTGGGCAACGGGGCGACGCTCGCGGTCACCAACCAGATCTCCAGCCTGGGCTCCAACCTGCTGATGGTGCGCCCGGGCCAGAGGATGGGGCCGGAGGCGGGCCGCGCGCCGCGCTTCCGCGACGCCGACGTGGCGGCCATCGAGGCCGGGGTCAGCGGCATCGGCGCCATCTCCGGGGTGGAGAACGCCGCCGCCGTGATCGTCTATCGGGCCCAGAACTGGTCGACGAGCGTCACCGGGGCCAACCCGGCCTATTTCACCGCCCGCAACCTGATCCTGGCCCGGGGACGGGCCTTCAACACCGCCGAGGCCCGCGCCGGGCGGCCGGTCTGCGTGATCGGCGAGACGGTGCGCAAGGAGCTGTTCGCCGCCGCCGACCCGGTGGGGTCGCGCATCCGGGTCAAGGGCTTCGCCTGCGACGTGGTGGGGCTGCTGAAGGCCAGCGGCCAGGTCTCCATGGGCGCCGACCCCGACGACGTGGTGATCATGCCGCTGCGGGCCGTGCAGCGCCGGCTGACCGGGGATCAGGACATCGGCACGGTGGTGATCTCGGTGAAGGCCAGCGGCGACACCGACCGGGTCAAGACCCAGGTGACCGACATCCTGCGCGAGCGGCGCAAGATCGCCAGCAACGAGGACGACAATTTCAGCATCATGGACACCCGCCAGATCGCCCAGGCGATGTCGGGGACCACCCGGGTGCTGACCCTGCTGCTGGGGGCGGTGGCCGCCGTCAGCCTGCTGGTGGGCGGCATCGGGATCATGAACATCATGCTGGTCTCGGTGACCGAGCGGACCCGGGAGATCGGCATCCGCCTGGCCATCGGCGCCCTGGAGCGCGACGTGCTGCTGCAGTTCCTGATCGAGGCGGTGGTGCTGTCGGCCTTCGGCGGCCTGGTGGGGGTGGCGCTGGCCGCGGCGGCCTCGGCGGGCCTGGCGGGGTGGATGAAGGTGCCCTTCGCCTTCGATCCCGCCGTCAACCTGCTGGCCTTCACCGTGGCGGCCCTGATCGGGGTGGTGTTCGGCTACTTCCCGGCCCGGCGGGCGGCGCGGCTCGATCCGATCGAGGCGCTGCGGCACGAGTAGGGGGGGCGTGGTGTAGTCGCGCCGTATATGTTTCCACCCATGGCTGACCTGCGGGACGTCTGCTCTCGGCGCATTGCGCGAATGTCCGCTCATCGGATCGAAGTGAGCGGCTGCTTTCGACCCGTTGCGGACGATGAAGACGAAGCTGACTAACGTCGGCTCGGGGCTCAGAGCCGACCATCCGAAAGTCCGCTTGCAAAACCAGCCATGCAGACCGTGGCCCCCAGGCCCGCATTGATTTTGCCCTTGTACCTGCAGAGACGTTGCTCGACTGGACGTGTGTCAGCGCAAAGAGCATTTCAGTAGCTGTTGAAATGCCAGAAAGTGAAATTCGTGATGGATAGGGCCGCCCTCCGCGACCGCACTGCCGATCAATGTGAGCCAGACTCCTTCGGGCAGGTCGATGTCTGGCCGCGAACCGTAAGCCTGCGGGCCTGACCCATGCCAACGACCGTGGCCCAAGGCTTCGACGAGCTCTTGAGCCGCATCCCCGCCACCGACGCCGTCACCGACAAGCTCAAGCGGCACCGCGAGAGCATCAAGGCGTGCCTGGCGTCCAACTTCAGCATGACCAACTTCGTGGCGGCCGGCTCGTTCGGTCACGGCACCAACATCCCGAAATTCAGCGACGTGGACTACTTCATGGTCCAGGACGAGGGCGATTGGCCCAACAATTCCGCGACCGCGCTTCGCAACGTCAAAAACACCCTCGCTAACCGGTTTGCGTTCACGGATGTCCGCGTCAGCAGCCCGGTTGTCCTGGTGCCATTCGGACAGACCTCCACCGAACGCTTTGAAATCACGCCTGCCTTCTTCGACGACGAGGACGGCGAGCACGAGATCTTCTGGATCCCCGACCGCGAGACCGGCTGGATGCCGTCCGCGCCCCGCGCCCACAACGCCTATGTCACCGAGGTCAATCAGCGCCTCAACGGTCGCGTCAAGCCGGTCATACGCCTAGTGAAGCTGTGGAACGGTGTCTGCGCCGTGGGCCTCAGGTCCATCTATCTCGAGCTGCGGATCGCCACGCGACTGCGAGACGCTGACGGGGTCACCTACTCGGTCGAGGTGGCCAACACCCTTGCGGCGCTGCATGCCTCGGGGATGCGGGCGATGCGCGATCCATTGGGTGTGACCGGTCTTATCAAGCCTTGCTCCGAGGCTAAGAAGGTGCAGGCTTTGAGCAAAGTCGAGACGGCGCTGATCCGCGCGGAAAAGGCCTTGGTCGCCGAGGATGCCGGCAATCCCCGACTGGCCTTCGGCTGGTGGAACAAGGTGTTCAACGGTAAATTCCCAGCCTACCGCTGAGTCGGTGCTCGCCCGACGGATCGGAGAGCCGAAGCATGAACCAGATCCCGCAGTTCCAGAACTCCGACAGGCCGATGGGGCTGCTCCGGGCGCGCTCCCGCATCTACGACGAAGCCACGGCTCTTCTTATCCTCCAGTTCTGTTTTACCGTGCTCCTGCCGGTGGTTACAGCGGGCGTCGCCTTGCTGGCCCCGTCCATTCGCCCCTACACGGCGGCGGTCGCCCTGGTGGTTTCGGCCCTCGACGTGACGGTGTTGGACCGGATGTATCGCGCCAAGCTGAAGGTGGCCGCCAAGATCGCCGAGGCCTTCGATTGCGAGGTCCTGAGCTTGCCCTGGAACGCCTTCGTCGCCGGGAAACACGCCGAGACCGAGACGATCGTCGCGGCGCAGACCGCCTGGCGCGGCGGCGACGGCAAGCTGACCAACTGGTATCCCGTGGCTGTCGCCGCCGCGCCCCTGCATCTCGCCCGGATCATCTGCCAACGGACCAATCTCTGGTACGACGCCAAGCTCCGGCGGCACTACGGCGCGTGGGTGCTGGTCTTCGCGGCCGTGCTGCTGGCGGGGCTGGTGATTGCCGCATCCTTCACCGGCCTGACCGTCGCCCTGTTGATCTCGACGGTCCTGCCGCCGGCCGCGCCGGTGCTGATCTGGTCGCTGCGCGAATACTTCCGCCAGCGCGACACCGCCGAAGCCCAGGAGACCGCCAAGGGGGAGGCGGACACGCTGTGGGCGCAGGCCAAGGCCGGCGACTGCGCCGAACCGGACTGCCTGACCCGGTCGCGGGAGTTCCAGAACGCCATCTACGCGCGGCGAGTCAGCAGTCCGCTGATGCTACCCGGCGTCTACCGGCTGCTGCGCCCAGCCATGGAAAGCGAGATGAACAAGTCGGCCGAGGTCTATTTGGCCGAGATCGGACCCTAGTGGGCCTCATTGGGCACAATTCGGGGCAGGCCCCATCGGGCTACATGTGGGTCTACCTGGTGCGGCGCTTTGAGCGGCTGGTCGAGAACCTGGCGATCACCGACCCGCAGCTGCAGGACGGGACCCGGGCGCAAGCCGGCGTCCGGCGCACCCTCAACCAGCACTACTGGGGCGTGGACTCAGAAACCGCCAATTCCCGGCTGACCGGGTCATGGGGCAAGCAGCTGCGGGTCCGCCCGCCGCGCGACATCGATGTGCTCTTCACCCTGCCGTGGGAGGTCTACCACCGCTTCGAAGCGCGCAGCGGCAACCGGCAATCTCAGCTGCTGCAGGAGGTCCGCAACGTCCTGGCGGCCGACTATCCTCAGACCACGCTGCGCGGAGATGGCCAGGTCGTCGTGGTGCAATTCACCACCGCGCCGGTCGAGGTCGTCCCCGCCTTCGCCTTTGAGAACGGTCAGTTCTGGATCTGCGACACCAACGACGGCGGCGCCTACCGGCTCAGCGACCCTTCCGCGGAATTGGCTGCGCTCGGGGTGTCGGACACAGCGAACAGCGGCGCCACCCGTCGCCTGGTGCGCATCCTCAAGCAGTGGCAACGCCATTGCGACGTGCCGATCAAGTCGTTCCAGCTGGAGCAAGTGGCCATCGAGTTCCTGCGGCAGTGGACCTACAGCCGCGACCTGTTCTGGATCGACTGGATGATCCGGGACTACTTCGCCTATCTCCTGTCCCGCGAGAACGGCTTGCTGGTAATGCCGGGGACCTTCACCCAGGTAGCCTTGGGCAACGCCTGGGCCCCGAAAGCCCGCACGGCCTACGCCACCGCCGACCGCGCTTTCTACCTGGAGCGGGACAACCAAGACGGCCAAGCTGGCTTGGAATGGCAGTCAATCTTCGGAGCCATGATCCCGATGTTCGTCACCTAGCCCTGGGCGAGGCCGCCCGCGATCTCCGTATCCTCGGCCGGGCCGTGAACGTCCGCTCTCCGGCGACGTCCCAACGTCAGCTCCTGGCGCGGACCTGACATTGGCCGGGATCAGTTCGAAGGCCCGCTCACCACCCTTCTAGGACCTCGACGAGGTCGGCTTCCGGGCGACGTTGGAGTGGGGCAATCGATCTGTGTTCCCTCTTTGTTCTTGACAACCTCGCGCGTTTTCGGCAGACTTTCGGTATTGGTCCTCGCTGCGCCCTGACGCGCGCGGGACTGGTCTTTCCGTTCACAATCAGAGGCTCGGCGCGGCAGCGCGCGGGGATGTTTGGCATGGGTGATGAGCCGCCGATCCTGAAACCGACCGACTCCAGCTGGAACATGCCGAGGGACGAGCCGCCGCCGGCGCCGGAGCCGCCGCGCGTGGTGCGGCCCTGGCGGCGGTTCAGCGAGGCCCTGGGGGTGGTGATCTGCCAGAGGGTGGCGGCCGGCGAGAGCCTGATGGAGATCTGCCGCGACCCCAGCATGCCCAGCCGGGCGGCGATCAAGACCTGGAGCCGCGAGCGGCCGGCCTTTGGCGCCAGCCTGGCCCAGGCGCGGTTCGACGGGCGCCACCGGGCGCGGGGCGGGCGCCGCGACAGCTATTGCCCACACGTGGCGGGGCTGATCTGCGAGCGGCTGGCCCTGGGGATGAGCCTGCGGCAGGCCTGCGCCCTGGAGGGCCTGCCCGGGGAGACCACGGTCATGGGCTGGCTGCGGCGCCATCCCGACTTCCTGGAGGCCTATGGGCGGGCGCGGGTTCTGCAGGCCCACCGGCGCTTCGACCAGGTCTGGGAGATCGCCGAGGCCGCCGACAAGGAGGGCGCCTATCTGGCCAAGGTGAAGATCGACGCGGTGCGCTGGCAGGCCTCGCGCCTGGCGCCCAAGCGCTATGGGCTCAAGGCCGAGCTGGCCGAGGCCGGCGAGCGGGCGGCCGAGCCGGCGCCCGCCGAGGCGCCGGAGGCGCCGGTGGAGATGATCAACGTCCTGCTCACCAGCTACCGCCCCGGCGTGCCCGACCGGCTGGTGCGGATCCCGCGGGGCAAGGATTGAGGGGGGCGGGGGGCCTCGTCGTCAGATGCTCCCCCAGAGGGGGAGCATCCGGCCGTCATAGGCGATAGCCCCCCGTTCATGGAGGGGGACGGGGGGCCGCGCGCGAAGGGGCTACTGGCCGATGGCGTCCTTGAACTGCGACAGGGCGCCGGTCCAGCGGTCCAGGCTGTGGTCGAGCTGTTCCCAGGTGCCGCCGGGGCTGATGTCGATGTCGTATTCGCCCCAGACCGCGCCCTTGGCGGCCTGATAGCCGCGGATGTAGCGATTGCCGTGGTTCCAGGTGTTGAGGGTCCCGTCGGCCAGGCTCAGGCCGCTCCAGCCGGCGGCGTATTGGAGCGAGGCGCAGCGGCCGGCCTTGCCGCAGTCGTAGAAGTAGATGTCCCAGTTCACCCCGTCCGAGGCGCTGCTGACGATGCTGTTGCCCTCGCTGTCGTCGTGGGTCTGGGCCTTGTAGCCGTGGCCCTGCAGCCAGGCGGCCACCTCGGCGCGGGTGACGCCGCCGGCCGGCAGGTCACGAGCCTGGGCGGCGGCGGGGAGGGCGGCCAGGAGGGCCGCGGCGAGGAGGGCGGGAAGCTTCATGGCGTGTCCTCCCGGACAGGCGGGCGCGTCGAGGCGCTCAACGGCCAAGCTTTCCCCGGTGGCGGGGCGCGGTCAAGGGATTGGAAGTTGCGGGGGCTGGGCCCCGCCGCCTACTCCGCCGCCTTGGCCATGGCCTCCTGGCCGAACACCCGGCCGAAGATCACGTCGACGTTCTTGAAGTGGTAGCCGAGGTCGAAGAGATCGCGGATCTCGGCCTCGGAGAGGGTGACGCTGGGATCGGCCAGCAGCAGGTCGATGAACTTGCCCTCGCCGCGCCAGACCTTCATGGCCGCGCCCTGGACGGCGGCGTAGGCCGCCTCGCGGGCCACGCCCTTCTGGGTCAGGGCCAGCAGGACGCGCTGGGAGTGAACCAGGCCGCCGAGGCGGTCCATGTTCTTGAGCATGTTCTCCGGATAGATCACCAGCCGCTCGACGACGCCGGCCAGGCGGCGCAGGGCGAAGTCCAGGTGGACGGTGGCGTCCGGGGCGATGCCGCGCTCGACCGACGAGTGGCTGATGTCGCGCTCGTGCCAGAGGGTGACGTTCTCCATGGCCGGCACGACGGCCGAGCGGATCAGGCGGGCCAGGCCCGTGAGGTTCTCGGTCAGGATCGGGTTGCGCTTGTGGGGCATGGCGCTCGAGCCCTTCTGGCCCGGATCGAAGGGCTCCTCGGCCTCCAGCACCTCGGTGCGCTGCAGGTGGCGGATCTCGGTGGCCAGGCGCTCGATGGAGGAGGCGACGACGCCCAGGGCTGCGAAATAGGCGGCGTGGCGGTCGCGGGGGATCACCTGGGTGGAGACCGGCTCCACGGCCAGGCCCAGCTGCTCGGCCACGTGGGCCTCCACCTCGGGGGCGACATTGGCGAAGGTGCCGACCGCGCCGGAGATGGCGCAGGTGGCGATCTCGAACCTGGCCATGGCCAGGCGCTCCTTGGCGCGCTGGAACTCGGCGTAGTGGCCGGCGAGCTTGAGGCCGAAGGTGGTGGGCTCGGCGTGGATGGCGTGGCTGCGGCCGACGGTGGGGGTCAGGCGGTGCTCGAAGGCGCGGCGCTTCAGCGCGGCCAGCACCAGGTCGACGTCCTCCAGCAGCAGGTCGGTGGCGCGGCAGAGCTGGACGGCCAGCGCGGTGTCGTTGACGTCGGAGCTGGTCATGCCCTGGTGCAGGAAGCGGGCTTCCGGGCCGACGATCTCGGTGACGTGGGTCAGGAAGGCGATGACGTCGTGCTTCACCTCGCGCTCGATCTCGTCGATGCGGTCGGCGTCCCAGATGGCGTCGCGGCCCTTTTCCCAGATGGTCTGGGCCGCCAGCTTGGGGATGACCCCCAGCTCGGCCATCTTGTCGGCGGCGTGGGCCTCGATCTCGAACATGATCTTGAAGCGGGTCTGGGGCGACCAGATGTCGGCGGCTTCCTTGCGGGCGTAGCGGGGGATCATGTCGGGGCTCCTTACCGGCGGTGGGATAGCCCCAACCGCCGATTTTCGCCACCCCAGGCGGGCTATTCCTGCGGGAAGAAGTGGTCGTAGGGGGCGGCCTCGGCCAGGACCCGGGCGAAGGACGGGCGCTGCTTCAGGCGGGCCAGGTAGGCGGCGGTGTTGGGGAAGTCCTCGCCGAAGGGCTCCACCTTGTCGGCATAGTGCAGGGCCGGGGCGGCGGCGCAGTCGGCCAGGGTGAAGGCCTGGCCCATGATCCAGGGGCCCTCGGCCGCCCAGGTCTCGATCAGGGCGTAGGCGGTGCGCAGGGTGGCCCGGGCCTGGGCGACGCCGAAGGGGTCCTTGGCGCCTTCCGGACGCAGGCGGTCGCCGACGATCTTCTGCATCGACTCCTGGACATAGAGGTCGAAGACCCGGTCGCGGTGGCGGACGGGCAGGGCGGCGAGCGGATCGCGGGGGATGAGCTCGATCTTGCCCGGGTGATGCAGGGCCAGGTGCTCGATGACCACGGTGGCCTCGGAGACCCGGGTCTCGCCGTCCTGCAGCAGGGGCATCTTGCCGAAGGGCGAGAGCGCATTGAACTCGGCGCGGACCTTGGGGTCGCCCAGATCCAGATTGTGCGGGGTGAAGGGGGTGTCGGTCTCGTAGAGGGCGATCAGCGCCTTCCAGCAGTAGGAGGCGAAGGGGTGGTAGTAGAGGGTCAGGGCCATGGCGCGCCTCGTTACTTAAGGTATGACTTAAGTAACGAGGCTGACGCGGGGATGCAAGCCTAGGCGGCCTCGCCGCGGTCGGTGCGGGCCTTGGAGAGCGCCTTGGTGAGGCCGATGGCGCCGAGCAGGTAGTGGAAGGCGGCCCAGAGGTAGAAGCAGATGGAGACGATGACGCCCGAGCGCGTCGCCTCCACCAGGCTGGCCTTGCACTGGCCGACGAGGGCGAGGCTCGCCCCCTCCGGCGCCTTGCCGCCCGGGCAGGCGGTGGCGAAGCTGGCGGCCCCGCCGTCGCCGCCCAGCAGGCCGCCCAGCGCCGCCAGGGTGCCCGAGCCGCCGTCGTGGTTGAAGTTGAACTGGGCGAACTGGTCGATGATCCAGCCGGTGAAGGGCGGGCCGCCGCCGAGCGCGATCAGGTTCAGGAAGAAGAACAGCAGGGCCGTGGCCGTGGCCCGGCGCCGGGTCGGCACCATGTTCTGCACCACGCCGAAGGTGGGGCCCAGATAGGTGTAGTGGAAGATCCCCGGGATCAGCAGGATCAGGGCCGCGGTCTGCCAGGAGGGCTGCATATAGGCGGCGATATAGATCGGGGTGGCGATGGTCAGGCCGATGGCCGGGGTCAGGGAATACCAGCGCGGCGAGCGCTTGCTCATGCGGTCGGTGATGAAGCCCCCCAGCAGGGTGCCGATCCCTGAGGAGATGCCGCCGACGATGCCGGTGATCAGGCCGACCTGGGCGTAGTCCAGGCCGAAGGTGCGGGTGAAGTAGGGCGGCACGAACTGGCCCGAGCCATAGGAGCCGAAGGAGGCGATGGTGACGCCCAGCACCATGTTGAGCACCGGCCACTTGCCGAACAGGGTCCCGGCGACGCTGGCCAGCTCCTTGATCTCGCCGAACAGGGAGAACTTGGGGGCGGGCGGCGCCTCGACGGCGACGTCCTCCGGCGAGGCGGGGGCCTGGTCGGGCTCGGAATGGCCGCGCGGCGGCTCCTTGATCAGCAGCTTCATGGCGATGGCGATGGCGATGCCGGGGGCGCCGACGATCATGAAGGCGATGCGCCAGGAGAAGTTCTGGGCCAGCCAGCCGCCGGCCACGGCGCCGACCATGGTGCCGAGCGGGATGCCGAAGGAGTAGATCGACAGCGCCGTGGCCCGCTTCTTGGGCTCGAAATAGTCGCTGATCAGGGAGTGGGCGGGCGGGGAGAGGCCCGCCTCACCGAACCCGACGCCGAAGCGGTAGGCGGCCAGCTGGGCGAAGCTGGTGGCGGTGCCGCACAGCGCGGTGAAGGCCGACCAGATCAGGATCGCCCCGGAGATGATGGAGACGCGGTTGAAGCGTTCGGCCAGGCGGGCGATCGGGATGCCCAGCAGGGTGTAGAGCAGGGCGAAATACAGCCCGCCCAGCAGGCCGAGCTGGGTGTCGGTGATCTTCAGGTCATCCTTGATGGCCTGGCCGATGGTGGCGATGATCGTCCGGTCGATGAAGTTGAGCGTGTAGGCGGTGACCAGCAGGCCCAGCACCACGCCCTTGTAACTGTCCGAATAGACCGGCTTGCCGCCGACCGCCGTGGTCCCAGCCATACGCACCTTCCCCCCATGCACTTTCTTGGCCGGGACTGTAGGCGGACCCGAGGGGCCAGGGGAAGAGGCGAACCGCCCAGCAAACTTGGCCATTGAGTCCGGCGCCAGACAGACGCCATCCCAAGGTTGCGCTCTAGATGACCCTGCGGCGCCCTGCCGCCAGGATCCCGGCCCGACCCATGCCCGCCTACACCTTCTATCCGTACGCCGCGCGGGGCCTGGGCCTGACGTTCCAGGACATCGACCTGCCCGACGACGCCGCGGCGCGGGACCAGGCCCTGCGCATCCTGGCCGAGCATGGCAGCGCCATCGAGGTGCAGGTCTGGCAGGACGATCGGCTGGTCCATCGCGAGGTGCGGGCGCAGGACGCCGTGGAGCCGGTCAGGACGACCTAGCCGGCGCCTTGGCCCGCTCCGTTCGTGTGGCCGTGGTTCGGCGCCAGCAGCTTGTCGAAGCGCTGGCTGCTGACGGCGTAGCATTCGCAGGCCTCGCGCTCGAGGCCTTCGCGGTCGAGGATGGTGATCACGCCGCGCCGGTACTTGATAAGACCGGCCCGCTTCAGGGCGCTGGCGACCAGGGTCACGGTGGTCCGCTGCACGCCGAGCATGATGGCGAGATATTCCTGGGTCAGGGGGATGACGGGGCCGGCCACCCGGTCCTGGGTCATCAGCAGCCAGCGCGCCAGGCGGGGGCCGGCGTCGTGCAGGGCGTTGCAGGCCACCGATTGCTGGGCCTGGCTGATGCCGGCGTCCATGTGGCGCAGCAGCAATTGCATCAGCGGCGGGCTGGCCAGGGCCCGATCGCGCAGCTTGGCGGCCGGCAGGCGGATGGCGCCGCCGCCGACCTGGGTGAAGACCCGGCTGGCGCTGGGCTCGGCGCTGAGGGCCGGCGACAGTCCCGCGAGGCTCTCGAAGCCGACGGTGGCGCTCTCGACGCTGCGCCCATCGAGGGTGGGGGTGACGACCGACACCACGGCGCTGGAGGGGAAGTAGAGCTGGTCGATCAACTCGCCGGCCGGATGGAGCACCTGGCCGGCCAGCAGGGCGACCTCGGTCAAGGAGGGACCAAGGGCGGCCATGTCGTCGGCGTCCATGGCCGCTAGGAGGTAGTTTCTAAAATTCACTGAGAAACCGGACGAGACGCCAAATAATGAGCGGAGGTCGACTCGACACTGGCACAGAAGTTGTCCGTGCGCTCTGCGTAAACGTCACGCGGAGGTTGTCAGATTTATCTTATGTGGGTTTTCCGACTGACTTTCGGCGTGCAATGATATCAGTCAAATACATAATATGTCGGGAATTGCATCTTCTATGAGCAATATCCGACATTGAACGCAAACGGCGCGACCCTTGGGAGGGCCGCGCCGTTCGACAGATCAGGTCGCGCCGTCCGGGCGCGGCCGAATCGGATCAGTTGGCCTTGGTCGGGGCCATCTGCGCCATCAGCTCTTCCTTGCGGGCCTTCATGCGCTCGCCCATGGCGTCGAGATCCTCGTCGCCCTTCTTGGCCTGGGCGAAGATGCCGCCGGGCTGCTCCTCTTCCTTGACGTGGTGCTTGATGTACTCGCCGAGCACCTTGACCTTGGCGTCGTAGTAGTCGTCGGAGGGCTTCATCGCCTCGATCTCGGCGATCAGCTTCTTGGCGCCGTCGTGCTCGACATAGGCCTCGTCCATCATGTCGTCTTCCACGTCGCCGCGCTCCTCGGGATAGAAGATCTCCTCCTCGATCTGGGTGTGGACCTTCAGCGCCAGGGCGATCTTGTTGAAGAGGGCGAGCTTCTCGGCGTCCTTCTCCAGCTGTTCGTACTCGTCGAACATGGCGTCCACCTCGCGGTGGTCCTTCTTCAGCAGGCTGATGGCCAGCGGGTCGCGGCGGTTGGTGCGGCGCGTGCGGCCGGCGGATTTCTTGGTGGTTTGAGCTTTTGCGGCGGTCGCCATGACGTCCCTCATCCTGAACTCTCGGGCGGTATCACCCAGACTCCGGAAACACCCTTTCCGGAGGCCGGTTCCGGCGGATATCCGACAGAAAGGGACGATTTCCGGGGGCCGCCGCCGAAGTGGGGCGGACCCCGGCAAGGGTCAGCGTGCGCTGTTGGCGCCCTGGCTGTTCCCAGGGGCGATGCCACCCGTCTCCACGCCCGTGCTCAGGCCCGAGCCGCTCTTGGACTGTTCTCCGCCGGTGGTGAGGGTCTTGTCCTGCTCGCGCGCCTTGGCGTCGGGAGAGGCGGGATCGGCAGGGGTGGACGGGGTGGAATCTTCCGGCATCGGGGGGCTCCTTTCGGCTTGGGGTTCGATTTCAAGAACCCTGTGACCGCCGAAGGTGTTCCCCCCTTTCCGCAGGGGTCAGACGCCGGCGGGCGTCCGCAGGACCGGCAGTTCGGCCAGGGGGGCCTGGGCCCGGTCGCCCTCGGCGGCGAAGTAGCGCCAGGTCCCCACCAGGGCCTGGGTGCGGTCGTGGATCAGCACCCGGGCGTCGCAGCCGGCGGCGGCCAGCTGCTCGGCCAGCGCCTTGGCCTTGGCTTCGGCCTTGGCGCCCGAGAGGAACATCAGCGGCGTGTCGTCCAGGGGCGACAGCACCCGCCAGCCCCCCTCGACGGGGAGGACGGAGATGTGGTGATCGGTGTCAGGCGTCGGTTGCACGGGCATATCCTCTTCCTGGACCCCGACCGTTTCAGACGGACCCGTCTGAAACGGCAAGAAGGGTCTAGATTCAAAAGATTGGAGCGCGTCGGGCGGCGGAACCGGTATCCACTTCCGCCTGACGCGCTCAAGCGCCATCAAGCGCGCGAAATGAGGTCGATGTCTGTCGGGCGTCAGACGCGGTCACGCAGCTTTGAGCTCCGGGCCGAGACCATCGAGCCGCCCCAGGGCGGCCAGGACATCCTCAAGCGGCACGGGAGTCTCGCAGCCGACCATCTGGCGCAGGGTGGGCTGGTCCTCCACCGCGCAGGCGTCGGAGGCCCAGGAGGAGAGGATGGCGCGCTTGTCGTCGGGGGAGAGCAGGGGGTCCTTCAGCACCTCGCGCGGGTGCTGGAATCCCACCGCCGGCCGCAGGATGCGGTCCAGGGCCAGGCGCAGGGTCACAGGGGAAGGGGTTTGGTCGTGGCTGGCGAGCATCGCCGGTCTCCGTGTTGCAGGTCCTCACTTTCCAGGTGACGAGGCCGCGCCGCCGGCGGCGGCCGCGCCTCGTCGGTGCGATGATTTGGGCGCCGCTCGCGCGGTTTCAAGGGGTCAGGCGTTGCGGGCCATCAGGCCGCCGTCGACCGGGATCACCGCCCCGGTGAGGTAGCTGGCGGCGGGCAGGCAGAGGCTGAGCGTCATGTGGGCGACCTCCTCCGGCGCGCCGTAGCGGCCGAGCGCGGTGCGCCGCCTGGCGTAGGTCTGGCGGGCCTCGTCGGGGATGGCGTCGGTCATGCCGGTGAGGATGGGGCCGGGGCAGATGCAATTGACCGTGATCCCCTCGCGGCCGAGCTCGACGGCCAGCGCCCGGGTCAGGCCGGTGACGCCGGCCTTGGCCGCGGCATAGGCGCTGTCGCGGGCGGTGGCGCCCAGGGCCTCGGTGGAGGCGATGTTGACGATGCGCGGCGCCGCCGACTTGCGAAGGTGGGGCAGGGCGGCGCGGATCACCCGCTGGTGGGCGGTGAGCAGGACGCTGACGGAGCGGTCCCAGACCGCGTCGTAGCCGTCGTCGTCGATGGCCGAGAAGGCGGAGATCCCGGCGTTGTTGACCACGATGTCGAGGCCGCCGAAGCGGGCGGCGAGGTCGCCCACCACCGCCAGGATCTCCACCGGGTCGGCGACGTCCAGGGGCCAGGCGACGGCCGAGCCGCCCTCGGCGACGATGGACTCCGCCACCGTGGCGGCGGCCGCGGCGTCGCGGTCGGTGACAGCGACATGGGCGCCTTCGGCGGCGAAGACCCGGGCGGTGGCGGCCCCCATGCCGCTGCCCGCCCCGGTGACCAGGACGACGGAGCCTTTGACCGAGCGGCTGAGGGACATGGGGATCTCCGTCATGAAAGGGACAGGCCGCCGTCGACGATCAGGGTCTGGCCATGGACATAGGCGGCCAGGGGCGAGGCCAGGAAGAGGGCCGCGCCGGCCATGTCGTCGGGGGTGCCCATGCGGCCGGCGGGGATGGCGCGCAGGGCGCCGGCCAGCCGGTCGGGGTTCTCGGTGGTGACGGCGGTGAGCTTGGTGGCCACCAGGCCCGGCGCCAGGCCATTGACCCGGATGCCGTCGCGGGCCCAGGCCTCCCCCAGGGTCTTGGTGAGGCTGACGGCGCCGGCCTTGGAGGCGGCGTAGGCCGGATTGCCCCGGTTGGACTGGAAGCCCGAGACCGAGCTGACGATGATGATCGAGCCCTTGGCGGCGGCCAGCCGGTCGTGGAAGGCCATGGCGCAGTCCATCAGGCTGTCCAGATTGACCGCCATCACCCGGTCCCAGCCTTCGGGGGCGAACTCCCCGCGCCTGTAGACCACCGTGCCCTGGCAGAGCACCAGGACGTCGAGGCGTTCCGGCCGGCCGGCGGCGGCGGCGATGGCGGCGCGGTCGGCGACGTCGACGCAGGCATAGGTCAGGCCGGTGAGGTCGGATCCCTCGACGCCGTCATAGTCGCTGGCGTTCGCCCGCGTCCCCCAGACGTGGACCTGGGCGCCGCGCCGGCGGAAGGCGTGGGCGACGCCGTTGCCGATGCCGCTGGAGCCGCCCACCACCAGGACGTTCTGGCCGCTGAAGTCGAGGTCGGACATGGGCGATCTCCCTGGGTTCAGCGTCGATCAGGCGCCGTCTGTCGCCGCGTCAGGCAATCGAAATCGCCCTCGGAACAGGGCCGGCCGCAGCCTGTTGAGACATCCGGGACCTGACAATGGAGGATGATCGATGCTCAAGACGTTCGGCTACCTGGTCTCCAGCCTCAGCGTGCTGCTGCTGGGGGTGGTGAGCTGGAAGGGGGTGTCGGGCCACCCGCTGCTGGAGGTCTGCCTGGGGCTGGGCATGGTCACCTCCTGGGGCGGGATGCTCTGCCGCTGGCTGTCCTATCAGCGGGAGGATCAGGCCGGAGCGGACTCCGCCAGGCCGCGGGCGCGGGCCTCGGCGGGGGCGAAATAGACCAGGCCGTCGCCCCAGTCGTAGGCGACGACGTCGGCGGGGGGCTGGGCGCCTTCCCCGCAGAGGAAATCCAGCTCCCTGGCGGTGAGCACCGGCCAGCGGGCGAAGGCCTGGTCCGGGGTCGGGTCGGGTCGCGGGTCGGCGGTGGATCCGGGCAGGGCGGCCTCAAGGCCGGCGACATATTCCTCGTAACCGACCCAGCCCGCCACCGTCTGGTCGCCGCCGGGACCCCGGAAGATGAGGGTGGGCAGGGCGTAGCGGTCATGGCCCTCGGAGTGCTTGAGCTCGCCGTTCATCGGGCTGTCGTGCTTGAGGTTGCGGACATGGTCGTTGGGGGCGCGGGTCTCCTCCCAGTCGGCGCGATAGGCGGCGGCCACGGCCTCGGAGGCCTGGTCGGCCCGCCAGCGGCGGTGGTCGAGGCCCGGGACGCCCTGGGTGGCGGCGTCGAACTCGTCGGGGGTCTGGGGGCCCAGGCCGAAGATGAAGATCTGCTCGCGGAAGCGGCGCAGCACGGCGTGGGCCACGTCCTGGCCCTGCAGCTCGGCGGCCTTGACCGCCCGGCCCAGGGGATCGGTGGACTGCAGCATCAGGTGCATGGGGTTGGGATAGGGCATGCCGGTGAGCGCCCAGACCCGCTTCCAGTAGGCCCGCATGGGAACCGCGGCGCCCACCCGGTCCCAGTCGTCCTTGCCGGCCGCGGCGTTCCCCACCAGGCCGCCCATGACCTTGCGCCAGGTGAGATGGTGGCCGTGACGCCAGTCCAGCCGGCGCAGCAGCGGCTCCGCGCCCCAGGCGGTGGAGCAGACGGCGTCGGTATATTCGATCGCCTCGATACGGTCGGTGGTCATGCCTGGCGCCCTTCCCTAGCCGGCCCTCTTTCGGGGCCATGGCCAAGGTCTAGCACATTCAGGCCGGAGGCAGATTCTGGATTTGGATCGCGGTGAAGGCGTTCACCTGGGCCGGGGTCATGGCCGCGATGTTGGTGGCCGAGAGCTGCCGCACCTGGGTGACGCTGAGGCGCGGGATCTGGGTCGGGGTGAAGGCCGTCACCTGGGTGGTGGTGAGCGCCGCGATCACCGTGGTGGAGAGCGCGCCGACCTGGGCGGCGGGCAGGGCCGCGATCTGGGTGGCGGTGAAGGCGTCGAACTGGACCGGCTCGATGGCGGTCAGCTGGCTGGCGCTGAGGCCGGCGATCTGGGTGGCGCCCAGGGATCGGAACTGGGTGCTGGAAAGCCCGAACAGGTTGGTGGTGGACAGCGCCCCCACCTGGCCGGCGGTGAGCGAGGTGAGCTGGGTCGCCGTCAGCTCGGCGAAGTCCGTCGTGCTGAGGCCGCGCACGTTGTTGACGCTGATCCCCTGCACCTGGGTGGTGGTGAGCCCCGCCACCTGGGTGGAGGTCAGGGCCGAGAGGTTGGTGGCCGACAGGCCGCTCATCTGGGTGGGGGTCAGGGCCGAGACCTGCAGCGAGGTCAGGGACGCCACGGCCTCGGTGGAGAAGGCGTTGATCTGCCCCGCCGACATGGACCGCAGCTGGATGAAGTTGAACTCGCCGATGTCGGTGGCCGAGAGCCCGGAGAGCTGGGTCGCCGTCAGGCCCTGGACCTGGGTGGTGGCGAGGTCGGCGATCTGGGTCTGGGTCAGCGAGCCGAGATTGGTGGCCGACAGGCCGCCGAGCTGGACGCCGCTCAGGCTGTCGACCTGGGTCTCGCTGAGGCGGCCGAAGTCGGTGGCCGACAGGCCGCCGAGCGCCGTGGCGCTGACCCCCTTGAGCTGGGTCGCCGAGAGCCAGCCGAGCTGGGTGTCGGTGAGCGAGGCCAGGCCGGTGGCCGACATGGCGCCGATCTGGACGGCGCTGAGGGCCTCGAACTGGGTGTCGAACAGAGCCGGCAGGGCGGTGGCGGAGAAGGAGCCGAACTGGGCCGGGGTCAGGGCCGCGATCTGGGTGGCGGTGAATTCCTGGATGTCGGCCGCCCCCAGGCTGCGCACCTGGAAGGCGGTCAGACCCTGGAGCTGGGTGGTGCTGAGCTGCTGGATCACCGTGGCGTTCAGGGAGGCGACATTGGTGGCCGACAGGGCGCCGATCTGGGGCGCGGTCAGGCTGACGATCTGGGTGGGGGTGAAGCGGGCGAAGTCGGTCGGGGTGAGGCCGCCGAGCTGGGTGGCGCTGAGCCCCTTCACCAGGGTCGGGGTGAGGGCCGCGAACTGGGTGGCCGACAGCGAGGTCAGGTTGGTGACCGACAGGCCGCCGAGCTGGGCCGGGGTGAAGGCGGCCACCTGGGTGGCGCTGAACTCGGCGAAGTCGGTGGTCGACAGGCTGGCCATCTGGGTGGCGGTGAAGCCGGCCGACTGGGTGGCGTTCAGGCCGCGGATCTCGGTCTGATCCAGGGAGGCCAGGTTGGTGGCCGAGAGCGAGGCCAGCTGGGCGGCGCTGAAGGCGGCGATCTGGCCCGAGGTGAACTTGTCGAAGTCGGGGGCCTCGAGACTCTTGACCTGGGTGGTGGTCAGGCCCGCCACCTGGGTGGTGGTGAGCGCGGCGACCTGGGTGGTGTCCAGGGCGCCGAGCGCGGTGACCGAGAGGCCGGCGACCTGGGTGGCCGACAGGGCCGAGATGGCCCCGCCGCTCAGGGCCGCGAGGTTGGTGGCGGTGACCGCGCCGATCTGGGTGGCCGACAGGGCGCCGATCTGGGTGGCGGTGAACCGGCCGATGGTGGTGGCGTCGATGTCCCGCAGCTGCAGCGGGTTGAGGCCCTTGACCTGGGTGGTGGAGAGCGAGGCGATCTCGGTGGCGTCGAGCTGGGCCAGGTGGGTGGTGGCGAAGACGCCGAGCTGGGTGGGGGTGAAGGCGCCGATCTGGGTCTGGTCGAACTCGTCGATGTCGGCGGCGCTCAGCCCCTTGATCTGGGTGGTGGTGAGCCCCTTGATCTGGGTGGCGTTCAGCGCGCTGACCTGGGTGGCCGACAGGGTCGAGAGGCCGGTCGCCGACAGGCCGGCCAGCTGGGTTCCGGCCAGGGCGGCGATCCGGGTGTCCAGGGCCGCGATCTGGGTGGTGCTGAAGCCGCCCACCTGGGAGGCGCTCATGGCCACCAGCTGGGCGGTGTCGAACACCACCGAGGCGGCGAAGTGCGAGATCTGGGTGGCCTTCAGGCCCTTGACCTGGGTCGCGCTCAGGGCCGCCACCTGGGTCACGCCCAGGGCCTCGATTCCGGTCGCGCTGATGGCGCCCACCTGGGTCGAGGTGAGCTGGGCCATCTTGGTGGCGGACAGCGGCGCGAGCGTGGTCACCGACAGGGCGGAGATCTGCGCGGCCGAGAGGTACGAGATCGGCATGGGTCGATCCTAGCCGATCACGCTTAAGCGATGATCAACCGGCGGGCGAATCTTTGCCGATCAAGGCTATGGGCGGCGCCGCGGCGGCGCAATGCGGCCCTTGCGCGCCGTGGCGGCGGGTCGGGGCCAGGGCCTCCGACCCGCCTGGATCGACCCTAACCGCAGACGCCGAAGCAGGCGATGGCGTAGGACCCGTAGGGCAGGGTGAAGATGCACTGGGTGAACTTCAGCACCTTCTGCCACCACTTCTTCTTGCTCTGAGCCTGGTTCCAGCAGCTGAGCCAGTTGGTCTTGAGGTTGTTCCAGGCGCCCTGGCCGATCTTGCCGATCATGCAGGTGGCGTAGCACCCCCAGAAGCTGCCGCTGCTGCTCTTCTGGGTTCCGGTCGTCGCCGTCCCGCCGCCGCGCAGCATGGCCACCGGGGTGTCGTTCTCGGCGATGGTCGAGGTCTTGCGCGCGCCGTTGGGGCCGATGCTCTCGACGGTGGCGGGGCCGGTGTCGCCGCCGCTGACGCGGAAGATGTGCCGCTCGCCGTTGGGCAGGGCGACGGCGAAGGATTCGCCCTCCTTGCCCGCCGCGAGGCGGGGGAACTTGGCCAGTTCGGCGGGGGTGGGGGCGGCGATCTTGCCTGACCCCATGTCCGGCATCGGGGCGGCGAAGGCGCGCGCGCCGCCAAACAGGCTGAACAGGGACAGGCCGGCCGCCCCGCGCATGACCGCGCGCCGGTCGGCCAGTGAAGCTCGAGTAATCACGTGCGTGTTCCTTTCTGCGCAGGCGATCGCCTGGGCATAGCGAGACTCGCGGCAATATTTTGCCGTAGCCAGTTCTGTAATTGCAGACGAAGCGCCGTGCGCCGAAGGTCGAAACAGGATATCGCGCGCCTTACCGAGGCGCGGATATTCTTCTAGACATGCTCACGAAACCAACGCCTGAAAAGAACGCCGATATACGAAGGCTGTCAAGCAGCTGATTTTACGCACAACCTACGGCGGCGCCCTCAAATACATGGCGCCGACCGCATCGAGGCCCGCGAGCCCGTCGAGGACCGCGGCGGCGACTGGATCGCCACGGCCGGAGTCAGCTCACCAGGTCGCGCACCATGGTCTTGCGGGCCATCCAGAAGATGGCGGCGCCCAGCAGGCCGAACAGGGAGGTGAGGATCAGGGACCAGCGCAGGCCCTCGAATTCGCCGAGCCCGCCCAGGGTGGCCAGGCCGTCGCTGAGCGCGCCGACGAACAGCGGCCCGAGCCCCAGGCCGATGAGGTTGAGCACCAGCAGCAGCAGGGCCGCGGCGGTGGCCCGGGTGTGGGCCGGCACCACGCTCTGGGCGGTGGCGAAAACCGGGCCGTACCAGAGGGAGCCCAGGACGCTGGGGATGATGGTCAGCCACAGCGCGGTCATCGGGGCGTCGACGGTATAGATGAAGTAGTAGGAGGGCAGGGCCAGGACGGCGGCCAGGGCCGGGACCACGGCGTAGCCGCGGACGTCGCGGCGGGCGGCGATGTCGGCGAACCACCCCCCCAGCACGGTGCCGATCATGCCGGCGATCCCGCCGATCAGGCCGAGCGCCAGGCCCAGATAGCCGGCGGACTTCAGGCCGTAGGGGGCGGCGAGCGCGGTGAGCTGGTCGCCGTGCAGGCGCATGAAGAAGGCGGCGTTGAAGGCGCCCTGGCCATAGCCGACGAAGGCCATCAGGCCCGCGCCCACCGCCATCAGCCAGAAGGTGGGCTTGGTGGCCAGCTCGCGCAGGGCGGCGGCGAGGGGCGGGGCGGCCTGGGCCTGGCTGGCGGCGACCCCGGTGATGTACTTGCGCGGCTCCTTCAGGAAGACCCCGGCCACCAGGGCCAGGACCAGGCCCGGCGCTCCGGCCACCAGGAAGGCGGTGCGCCAGCCGTAGGCGTCGGCGATCAGGCCGCCCATCACCAGGCCCAGCAGGGTGCCGATGGGGATGCCCAGGGAATAGGTGGCGAGCGCCGAGGCGCGCTTCTCCTTGGGCGTGTAGTCGGCGATCAGGGAATGGGCGCAGGGGTTGCAGCCGGCCTCGCCGAACCCGACCCCCATGCGGGCCACCAGCATCTGCGGGAAGGTCTGGGCCCGGCCGCTGAGCAGGGTGAACAGGCTCCACAGCGCCATGGAGCCGGCGATGATCCAGGGGCGCGAGAACCGCTCCGCCAGGCGGGCGATGGGGATGCCCAGGGTGGTGTAGAAGATCGCGAAGGCCAGGCCCGTCAGCATGCCGAGCTGCCAGTCGGCCAGGCCCAGATCGCGCTTGATGGGCTCGGCCAGGATCGACACCACCTGGCGGTCGAGGAAGGACAGGATATAGGCGCCCAGCAGGACCGCGAGGGCGAAGGCCCGGTAGCGGGCGTCGAAGGGAGAGCGGGTCTCGGCCTCCAGCACAGCCGGGGCGACGGCGTCGACCATGGTGTTCTCTCCCAGGACGTTTTTTATCGTTGGCGTCAGATTGGCCCAGATGCGGGCGCCGCGCCACGGGGCCGGAAATCACGTCGGCGTCATGGGCCGCCCCCCCGACCGCGCGACTTGACCCTCGCGCCCGCGCGGCCTCGAACTGACGCACCCCTTCGACGCCTCGCGCGTTGAGCCCATGGACTTGAAAAGGACCCCCATGGCCGCTTCCCGACTTCTGCTCGCCGCCGGCGTCGCCGCCCTGGCGCTCGCCGCCTGCAACCAGCAATCCGCCACGCCCGCCGCCCCGCCCGCCCAGTTCCCGGGAACCGTGCCCGCCGCGCCGGCCCCGACGCCCGCCCCGCCGCCGGCGCAGGACCCCAATGCGCCGGTGGAGGCGCCCGCGCCGGGTTCGCCCGCCGGCCTGCCCGACGACCGCACGCCGATCTCCGAGGCGCCCTTCACCCCGCAGAGCGCCCAGGGCGCGGCCAATGTGGTGCAGACCTATTTCGCCCTCATCGAGGAGAAGAAGTACGCCCAGGCCTGGGCCCTGTGGGGCGACGGCGGCAAGGCCAGCGGCATGACCGCCGAGCAGTTCGCCGCCAGCTTCGACAAGTATTCCCAGTACCACGGCAATGTCGGCGCGCCGGGCCCGATGGAGGGGGCGGCGGGGTCGTCCTATGTCGAGGTCCCGGCCATCGCCTTCGGCCGCCTGAAGACCGGCGAACCGTTCAACCTGAAGGGCCCGATCACCCTGAAGCGGGTCAATGACGTGCCGGGCTCCAGCGCCGAGCAGCGCAAGTGGCATATCCAGACCAGCGGGATGAAGCCCGTGCCGCAGCGCTGACCCATGAGTTCGGAGACCCTGACCCGCGACGTCGAGGAGACGGTCGAGGCCATCGCCCAGCTGCACCAGGACCACCACCGGGCGGCCGGCCGCCTGCAGCGGTTCATCGACGGGGTGACCGCCATCCTGGGCCGGCCCGCGGCCATGGTGGTGCTGGTGCTCGCGGTGGCGGGCTGGATCGCGGGCAACCGCCTGGCGCCCGGCTGGCCGGACCCGGACTTCGTCGGCCTGGAGCTGGCGGCGACCCTGGCGGCCCTGCTGATCGCGGTGCTGATCCTGGTGACCCAGCGCCGGGAGGACCGCCTGGCGGAGCGCCGGGAGACGCTGACCCTGGAGCTGGCCCTGCTCAATGAGCAGAAGAGCGCCAAGATCATCGCCCTGCTGGAGGAACTGCGCCGCGACTCTCCGACCCTCGTCGACCGGCGGGACGAAGAGTCCGAGGCCATGGCCCAGCCCGCCGACGCGGCGGCCGTGCTCAATGAGATTGAAGACCGCACGGCGCGGGACGCCGCCTCGAGTAAGGACTGAGCATGCGCAATCCCTGGATGCGGCTGACGATGGACACCTGGGCCCTGGGGGTCGAGGCCTCCTCGGTCATCGGCCTGCGGACGCTGAAGATGGCGGCCGGCGGCGCGGCGGCCCAGGCCGAGGCGGAGCTGATGGTGCGCGAGAAGATCGAGTCGGGCCTGGCCCTGCAGGCCCGGGCCATGACTGGCGGGCTGGGGCTGACGGCCCACGGGGCGGCGGCCAGGACGGTGGCGCACTATCGCCGCAAGGTCCGCGCCAATCGGCGCCGTCTGTCGAAGATCTGAGCGTTGGGCCTCCTCCTGAGCGGAGGAGGCCCGTCACACTCTATTGCTCTAGCGGCCGCGGACGGCGCTGAGCAGGAAGAGCAGCAGCACCGCGCCGAGGGTGGCGATCACCAGGCTGCCGATGACGCCGCCGAAGCTGATGCCCATGGCGCCGGCGATGAAGCTGCCCAGCAGGGCCCCCACCAGGCCGACGATCATGTTGGTGAGCAGGCCGTGCTTGCGGCCCATGAGTTGTTCGGCGATCCAACCGGCCAGAATGCCGATGATGATCGCCCCAAGAATACCTACGCCGTTCATGATGTTAGCCCTCTCTGATTTCCTGACGGGGTGGGAACGCCGGTGCGCGGCCAAGGTTCAGATCGGCTTGCGTCGACGCGCGCCAGGTGAGAGGCGAGGCGCATGAACGACACCCAAGCCCTGGTCATCGGCCTCTGGCGGCGACTCCGCCGGCGGATCTCCGGCGCCGGCCTCAGCCTCGACACCGTGGCCGCCCAGGCGGCCGACCTCACCGCCGTCGAGGCGGACCTGCCGGCCTATCTGTGGGTCTATCGGGAGGTGCTGGGGCCCTGGCTGGCCTCGGCCGCGGCGGCCGGGGACCTGGCCGACCAGCTGGTGCGCTGGCTGCACCGCCACAATCAGTTCCTCTACGCCACGGCCCAGACCCGGGCCGAGCTCGCCCAGGTCTATGCCCAGAGCCTGTCGGACACCGCCGAGCTGCTGGCCGAGGCGCGAAGCCAGGCCGAGATCGCCGCGGGCCTGCCCGAACTGTTCGCCGAACATCATGCGCGGCTGGCCCTGGCCCTGAAGGTGGCTTTCGGATCGCGGCTGCGGGACACGGTGCAGGCGGAATATTCGCCGGGCCTGCAGTTCGCCGTGCTGGGCCTGGACCAGGTCGAGACCCCCGTGCTCGACGTCGGCTGCGGGGCGAGCGGCGCCCTGGTGGCGCACCTGCGCGCCGCCGGGATCGAGGCCGTCGGCATGGACCGCGACGCCCAGGCGCCGGGCACGGCGGCCGGCGACTGGCTGACCCAGGACTACGGGCGCGACATCTGGGGGACGGTGATCTCCCATCTCGGCTTCTCGCTGCACTTCCTGCATCACCACATGGCGGGCCACGACCTGGCCTACGACTACGCGCGAGCCTACCGGCGCATCCTGGCCTCGCTGAAGGTCGGCGGCCGCTTCGCCTACGCCCCGGCCCTGCCCTTCGTGGAGGCGGTGCTGGGGGAGGGCTACAGCGTCGAGCGCCGCAACTTCGACGCCTATGGCGGCAGCCTGCCCATCGAGAGCTCGGCGATCGTGACGCGCCTGGCCTAGACGGCCGCGGAGGTCATCACCGGGGCGCCGTCGAGGATATCGGCGACGGCGGCGAGGGCCTTTTCGATCTGACGCCGGGGCGCGGGACCGCCCAGGCCGATGCGCACGGCCTCCGGGGGATTGGGACCGGTGGCGAAGGCGTCGGAGACCACCACCCCGATGCCGGTGGCGCGCAGTTGCAGGGCGAACTCGCCCCGGGTCCAGCCAGGCGGCAGGGTCAGCCATAGGTGGAAGCCGTCGGGATGGGCGGCGAAGGAGCTCGCCGGCAGCAGGCGGGCGGCGAGGACCTGACGGGCGCGGGCCTCGGCGCGGATGGCGTCGCGGACCTGATGGGCGGTCCCGCCGGTGATCCAGCGCGTGGCGATGGCGGCGGTGAGCGGTGAGGCCATGGCGGCGGTGGCGCGGATGGCGGCGCGGACCTTGGCGCCGGAGCGGCTGTCGGGGGCCGCGAGATAGGCGATGCGCAGGGCCGGGGAGACCGGCTTGGCCAGGCCGGCGATGTGGAAGGTCAGGTCCGGCGCCAGGGCGGCGATGGGCGGGGGTGACGTCTCCGGCAGCAGGCCATAGGCGTCGTCCTCGACGATGGGGACGGCGTGGGCGCGCGCGATATCGACGAGGGCCCGGCGGCGGGCCGGGGACATGGTGGCGGTGGTGGGGTTCTGCAGGGTCGGCGTGCAGACCAGGGCCTTCACGGGATGGTCGCGGCAGGCGGCCTCGAAGGCGTCGGGAAGAATCCCTTCGGCGTCCATGGCCAGGCCGATGACGGTGAGGCGGAGCTGGGCGGCCAGGGCCTTGAGGCCGGGATAGGTCAGGGCCTCGGCGCAGATCGTCTCGCCGGGGGCGCACAGGGTTCCGATCACCGCCAGCAGGGCGCTCTGGGCGCCGGGGCAGACCGTGACCCGCTCGGGGTCCAGGCCGGGCAGACGGTCCTGCAGCCACAGGGCCCCGGCCTGCCGGTCGGCCGCGCCGCCGCCCGCCTCCTGGTAGCGCAGCAGCAGGTCCAGGCCCGTGGTCTGCAGCTCGGCGATCTCGCGCCACATCCGCCCCGTCAGCTCGCGATCCTCGAAGTGGGGCGGCAGGTTCATGCTGAGGTCGACGGGGCCGCCGGCCGAAGCGGCGGCGGCGGGGCCGCGGACGTAGGTGCCCTGGCCGACCCGGCCCTCCACCAGGCCGCGGCGGGCGGCCTCGGCATAGGCGCGGCTGACGGTGGTGAAGTCGACCCCCAGGCCCTGGGCCAGGACCCGCTGCGGCGGCAGGCGCGCGCCGGGCGTGAGACGTCCGGCCGTCAGGTCCGAGGCGATGGCCTCGGCTATGGCCAGATAGAGCGGCCCCGCCGCTGGATCGAGCCGGGGGCGCCAATCATCGCTCATGGTCATCTCCATACACTTGATTATTGTATGGGTCGGAGTTCTGGAGAGCAATCTCTTACTGGCTATGTCTTTTCCGAAATATCCCGTCGGCGTGAGCTCCCGTGTCGTGCGATCAATCGGATATTGAATGTAGATTGCCGGCGCCCTATATCCCCCTTGCGCGCCGATAGGCGTCGGCTTCGAGGGATCAAGCGAGATGAACGCCAAGCGGTCGGCCGGTGAGGGTTTCAAGCGCGGCCTGAAGCGCCGCTGCCCCAACTGCGGCGAGGGCAGCCTGTTCCGGGGCTATCTGGCGGTCCAGTCCACCTGCGAGGCCTGCGGCCACGACAACGCCGCCTACCGCGCCGACGACGGCCCGGCCTATTTCACCATCGTCCTGGTGGGACACCTGGTGGTCGCCCCACTGCTCTGCTTCCCCTTCATCTGGCAGGCGCCCCTGGCCTTCGTCCTGCCCTTCACCCTGTCCCTTGTGACCCTGGCCACCCTGGTCCTGCTGCCGATGGTCAAGGGCGCCTTCATCGGGGTGCAGTGGAGCGCCCGAGCCACCACGACCCAATAGGGTTGAGGTGGATCAAGACTCCAGGGCCGGGTCGAGGATAGTCTGCGGGCTTGGCCTGGAGACCTCGATGTCGCGTAACGCCCTGACCTGTCTTGTGATGGCGGCCACGCTCGGCCTGGCCGGCCACGCCCTGGCCCAGGACGCGGCCACCGACGAGTCCGCCGACCGGGGTCAGGAACTGGTGCTGAAGAACTGCGGCCAGTGCCACGCCACCGGGACCACCGGCGCGAGCCCCAATCCCGCCGCGCCGCTGTTCCGCGACCTGCACAAGCGCTATCCCATCGACAGCCTGGGGGAGGCCCTGGCCGAGGGCATCATGGTGGGGCACCCGCAGATGCCCGAGTTCAAGTTCTCGCCCGACGACGTGAACGCCATCTCCGACTACCTGACCCGCATCCAGACCCGGCAGGGCGCCGAGGGCGACCCGGCGACCTCAAAGAACTAGGCGCTGGCCTTGGCCTGATCGACCCAGCGGCGCAGCAGGCCAAGGTCGGCCACGCCGGCATGGTTGGCGGCGATCTTGCCGCCCTGGAACAGGAACAGGGCCGGGATGCCGCGCACCCCGTACTCCGCCGAGAGCTGGGGATTGGCGTCGACATCGATCTTCACGAACCGGGCCCGGGGCTCCAGTTCCGCCGCCGCCTTGGCGAAGGTGGGGGCCATGGCGTGGCAGGGGCCGCACCAGTCGGCCCAGAAGTCGGCGATCACCGGGATGCTGCTGCCGGCCACGTGCTTCTTGAAACGGGCGCCGGTCAGGTTGGCCGGCTGGCCGTCGAACAGGGGCTGGTGGCACTTGCCGCACTTGCCCGCCTTGGCGTCGCGCTCGGGGGGCAGGCGGTTCACGGCGTCGCAGTGGACGCAGACGATCTGGACGGACATGGCGGCCTCCTCGGTTGAGCCAACGCGCGGGGTCTTAGATAGGCGCCGCGCCGCCTCGCGCCATGCGCCAGGTCAAGTCGGCGCGCAGAGCTGGCCGTCCTCGGCCACCCAGGCCTCCGCCTCCGGAGCCACCACCACGACCGGGGCGAAGCCGCCGCCGGGCGTGCGGAAGTTGGTGGTCTGGCCGCTGTAGAGGCGGGCGGCGGCCAGCAGGGTCTTGCCGGCATAGGTGTAGAGCCGCACGTCCATCTTGCGCACCTGCGGATCGCCCTCGATGCGCACCCGCCGCTCGCTGGGGGCGGCGAAGGCCTGGGCGATATAGCCGCCCGCCGTCACCGTGGCCCAGGCGCCGCGGGTGATCTTGTCGCCGCGATAGACCGCCTTGCCGGCGTGACCGGCGGCCGGCTTGAAGAACAGCGACTTTCGCTCGGCCCACAGTTCGTCGGCGTTGGCCGGGGTCACCAGGCGCGCGCGGGGCAGGCCCGCCAGGGCCGCGATCAGGCCGGGCGCGACGCCCAGGCGGGCGAGTTGCTCGGGATCCGACAGCAGGGTGAGGTTGCGCTTGTCGGCCAGCAGGGCGTGGTTGCGCGGGTTAGGGGTCACCACCACGGCGCCGGCGAGATAGGCCTCCCGCAGGGCCGCGGTCTGGGGGGTCTCCAGCCCGAAGTCGCAGTGGCGGTTATAGACCAGGTCGATGGGCAGGCCGCCGGCGGTGAGGCGTCCGTCGGAGACCCGAAGCTCGGAGGGGTCGACGATCAGGGCCTCGACCCCGCGCCGCTCGAAGAAGGCCTGGGCCAGCAGGAATTCCGGATAGAGGTATTGGCCTTCCGGCGCCTCGTCGACGATGGCGACCAGGGCGGGCTTGCCGGAGCGGCCCTGCAGCCGCCACTCGGCCTCGAACATGGCCCAGACGGCGTCCTCGAAATCGGCCAGGGGGCGCGGCGCGGTCACCGCGGCGACCTGCGGGCAGCAGGCGAGGAGAGCCTGGGCCAGGAGGGCGTTGAGGAAGGCGCCGCCGGCGTTGGTGTTGACCTCGATCAGCTTGGGGCCGTCCGGGGTCAGGTGGAAGTCGTAGCCCATGAAGGCGCCGCGCGGGCCGGTGGCGGCGCGGGCGGCCTGCGGCGCCCAGGCCAGGACCGCGTCCTGGAAGGCCGGAGCCTCCGCCACGGTTTCGATGGCGGCGACCACCGCCTCCATCTCGCTCACCTGCGCCTGGGACAGGAAGGCCGGGCCGGTGGAGAAGAGGTTGGGCCGGTCCTGGGCCAGGGCCTGGCCGGAGATCACCCCGCCGGCCGCCTCGTCCACCGCGCGCCAGACGCTGGCCTCGTCCACATCGATGCAGAAGCAGTCGCGGTTGAGGCGATCCTGCAGGGGGCCCGGCCCCTGCGAACAGCTGGTCTTCGAATCCTCGGTCATGGGTCGGCGGCTCGGGTCTGCGGGGCTGGCGGTCATATGGGGGACGAGATCCGGCGCGGGAAGACGAGCACCCTATCGGATGGACGAATGGCCACGGATGATCTTGGTCAAGCCGGCAGGTCGACGCCGTCCTTGCGCAGCAGGGTGTGGGTCAGGCTGCCGGCGGGCAGGGGGGCCAGGATCTCCGCCTGGGGGCGGGAGAGGGTCAGCCAGTCGAGGCCGGCCCTGGGGGCCAGCGGGACGATCCCCCGGTCGTGATAGGGGGCGATGTCGGGGCCGGGCCGGGTGGTCAGCAGGGAAAAGCAGCCGTCCTTGACGATCCCGGCCATCCAGAACCAGTCATGGCCGGCCAGGCGGAATTCGTGGCGGTCCTTCAGCTTCACCTTGGGCGCCTGCGGGGCCGTGTATTCGTAGAAGGCGTCGGCGAAGACCAGGACGCGGTCGCTGCGGGAGAAGTCGCGGTTCTCCGAGACGAAGTTGAACACCGGCTTGCCGCCGGGACCGGGCCAGGCCCAGGGGGTCATGGCGCCCACCAGCCGGTTCTCCGCCAGCCGGAAGATCGGGGCGGTGTCGCGGATCCGGACGCTGGCCTTGCCCGACAGGTCGTTGGGGGTGTGGTCGTTCTCCCAGGCGAACAGCGGGCTGTCGCCATAGACCTCGGCGAACTCGGCCAGCAGCTCGTCGAGGGACTTCTTGCGGGCGTACTCGTTGCACACGGGCCGTCAGTCCACGCACATGCCCGGGCCCATATGGCCCTTCACCACGGTGGTGAAGCAGCCGCAGGGATCGGAATTGGCCTGGCACTGGCCCGTCACGGCGGCGGCCGGATTGGCGGGGGCCTCGCCGCGATAGAGGCAGCGGCCCTGGCAGTCGGACTTGTCGGCGCAGGTCTTGCCGGCGTCGGCATAGGCGATGACGCAGGCCGGCTGCTGCATGCGGCAGACCGGGCGGACGGTTCCGCCCTTGGCGGCGCAGGCCGCGACGTCCGAGGTGGCGGCCTGCGCCGGCGTGGTCGGGGCGGGGGTCGGAGCGCAGGCGACGAGGGCCGCCATCAGCAGGGCGGCGAGGGCGGTCTTCAGCATGGGACGCTCCGGAATCGTGGACAGACGGCAGTCTAGCCCATCAACCGGGCGCAGGCTTGGGCCATGCGCTCGCCGAGGTGTTCGCCGAACTGGGGGAACAGGTGGGGCTCGATGGCCTCCAGCTCCATCAGCAGCAGGCCGGCGGCGGTCGGGATCACGTCCACGCGGCAGGCGAGGGCCGGGACCGGCAGGGCGGCGACGAAGGCCTGGGCGGCGGCGATCTCGGCGGGAGCCGGTTCGTGGGCCTGCTCGGCGCCGCCGTGGATGATGTGGATGCGGTAGTCGCCGCCGCCCGGCAGCTTGCGCACTGCGTGGGAGAAGTCGCCGTCGACGAAGATGAAGGAGAGCTCGCCCTGGGTCATGATCTCCGCGACCAGGGGCTGGGCGAACTGGCCTGGCGGGATGACGACGTCGCGGGCCTGGGCGCGGGTCAGGCGGGTCTGGCCGAAGCCGCCGCCGCCGACCACCGGCTTGAGCACGATCTCCGCGCCGCCGAAGGCCTCGAAGGCCGCCGTCGCCGGGGTCGGTTCGTCGACGAACAGGCTCGGAATGACCGGCAGGCCCTGGGCGGCGAGTTCGGCCAGGTAGCGCTTCGACAGGTTCCAGCCGACGACGGCGGGATCGTTGGCCACCGGGACCAGGCCGGCGGCGCGGTCGAGGAAGGCGAGGAACTCCGCCTCGTGGTCGATATAGTCCCAGGTGGCGCGGATCAGCAGCAGGTCGAACCGGGCCGGATCGCAGACCCGCCAGTCGGCCTCGGTGAGCGACCAGCCGCGGGCCTGGAAGGCCGGCGTCATCGCCGCCAGCTCCCGGTCCTGCTCATAGGCGTCGGGCCTGCGCGTTTCCGCCGTGGTCAGGCAGTCGGCGCAGGTCAGGTAGGCGACCCGCCTCAGGACACCATCTCTTCGCGGATCGTGCGCCGGGCCATCCAGAAGAGGCCGGTGGCGATCAGGCCCAGGAAGGCCGACAGGATCAGGGCCCACTTCACGCCCCCCGCCGAGCCCAGCTGCAGCGGGCCGTTGGCCAGGACGTCCGAGAGGATGCCGACGAACAGCGGCCCCAGGCCCAGGCCCACCAGGTTGATGATGAACAGCAGGATGGAGGCCGAGGTGGCGCGCATCTGGGGCGGCACCAGGCTCTGGGCGCTGGCGTAGACCGGGCCGTACCAGAGCGAGCCCAGCAGGCCGGGCAGGATCAGCATCCACAGGGCCACGGCGGCCGAGGGCATCAGAATGGCGGTGGCGTAGATGATCGGCGAGATCAGGGAGGCGACGGCCGGGACGCTCATATAGGCGCGGATGTCGCGCTTGGCGGCCCAGTCGGCGATGGCGCCGCCGGCCCAGGAGGAGATGATCCCCGCCGTGCCGCCCATCAGGCCCAGAGCCAGGCCCATGAAGCCCACCGAGCCGACGCCGAACCTGTCGGCCAGCTGGGCGACCTCGGCGGTGTGGTTGCGCAGGAAGAAGGAGGCGGTGAAGGGGGCGTGGCCGTAGCCGATGAACGCCTTCACGGCGGCCCCGAAGGCGATCAGCCAGAAGACCGGCTTGGCCCGCAGGTATTTCAGGGTGGCGGCGAAGTGGCCCTTGCCCGGCGCGTGGGCCTTGGCGGCGGCCACGCTCATGGCCTTGCGGGGCTCGCGCATCGTGAAGAAGACCACGAAGGTGAAGATCAGGCCAGGCACCCCGGCCAGCAGGAAGGCGGTGCGCCAGCCATAGGCGTCGGCGATCAGCCCGCCCATGGCCAGGCCCAGCAGGCCCCCGAGCGGCGTGCCGATGGAGAAGAAGGCGAGCGCCGAGGCGCGCTTTTCCTTGGGCGCGTAGTCGGCGATCAGGGAGTGGGCGGTGGGCGTGCAGCCGGCCTCGCCGATGCCGACCCCGATGCGGGCGCCGACCAGCTGGGCGAAGCTGGTGGCCTGGCCGCAGAGCACGGTGAAGCCCGACCAGACGGCCAGCGAGCCGCCGATGATCCAGACCCGGTTGAAGCTCTCGGCCAGGCGGGCGATGGGCAGGCCCAGCACGGTGTAGAAGACGGCGAAGGCCAGGCCGGTCATCAGGCCCAGTTGCCAGTCGGCCAGGCCCAGGTCGTTCTTGATCGGCTCGGCCAGGATGGTGACGATCTGGCGATCGAGGAAGTTGAGCGTGTAGACCGCCAGCAGGATCACCAGGGCGTAGCGGCGGTAGGCGTCGGAGACCAAGGGCACGGCGGGAACCGTGGGCTCGGAAATCGTGGCGCCGATGGGGGCCGGGGCGGACGCCTCGGTCATGATGGGGGTTTCCTCGGATTTTTTTGATCGTTGCCGACACTAGACGGCGCCCGCGCGCTTCCGCCAATAGCGGCTGCGTGATCAAGCGGAGGGCTGAGCCATGGAACTGGTGATCGGAACGAAGAAGTGGTCGACCTGGTCGATGCGGCCGTGGCTGGTCCTCAAGCGCGCCGGCGCGCCCTTCACCGAGACCCTGATCTCGCTGCGGCAGGAGAACAACCAGACCTACGAGGCCATCCGGCCCTTCTCCAGATCGGGCCTGGTGCCGGCCCTGAAGGACGGCGACCTGCTGGTCTGGGATTCGCTGGCGATCTGCGAATACCTGGCCGAGAAATACCCCGCCGCGAAGCTGTGGCCGGACGACCCGGTCGCCCGCGCGCTCGGCCGGTCGGCGGCGGCCGAGATGCATTCGGGCTTCCAGGCCCTGCGCCAGGAATGCCCCATGGCCCTGGAGCTCGAGCCGCGCCAGGCGGAGCTCTCGGCGGCGACGCTGAAGAACGTCGCCCGCATCACCGAACTGTTCAACGACCTGCTGGACCGGTTCGGCGGTCCCTTCCTGCTGGGGGACTGGTCCATCGCCGACGCCTTCTATGCGCCGGTGGCGACCCGCTTCCGCACCTATGGGATCAAGGCCGAGGGTCCGGCCGGCGCCTATGTCGAGCGCCTGCTGGCGACGCCGGAGGTCCTGGCGTGGGAGGCGGCGGCGAAGGCCGAGTAGCCCCCGAGCTTTCCGGCTTTCCCCCAAGCGGTCATCCCGGTTTCGCGCAGCGAAGACCGGGACCCAGACGCACCGATCTCTCCGGCACGCCCCGCGTCTCTGGGTCCCGGCCCGCCGCTTCGCCGCGGCCGGGATGACACCGAGTTTGTACCGTTCCGTCAGTTCGTGTTCTCCTTCACCAAGGGAGTCACCATGGACCTGATGATCAACGGCGAGCTGGCGGAGGTGGGCGCCGAGCCCACCGACAACCTGCTGGATGTGCTGCGCAATGAGCTGGGTCTGACCGGGCCGCGCTTCGGCTGCGGGACGGGCCAGTGCGGGGCCTGTTCGGTGCTGGTGGATGGCCAGGATGTTGCGGCCTGCCAGCTGGAGGTGGGCAACCTCGAGGGCAAGGCCATCGTCACGGTGGAGGGGCTGGGGACGCCGGACGCGCCCCATCCGCTGCAGACCGCCTTCCTGGAGCTGCAGGCCGGCCAGTGCGGCTTCTGCCTGTCGGGCATATTGGTGGGCGCCAAGGGGCTGCTGGACCGCAATCCGAACCCGACGCGGCAGGAGGTGGCGCAGGCCCTGGCCTGGCACCTGTGCCGCTGCGGCGTGCACAACCGGGTGATGGACGCGGTGCTTCTGGCGGCGTCCCGTATGACCGGGGAGAAGGCCCGATGATCCCCGCCAGCCTGCAGGCCAATCCCAGCCTCGACCGCTGGGTCGGGTTCCCCGCGCCGGGCGTCGTCCGCATCGCCTTCGGCAAGGTGGAGTACGGCCAGGGCGCGCTGACGGCGCTCGCCCAGATCGCCGCCGAGGAGCTGGACGTGGCCATGTCTCAGGTGGAGGTGGCCAATGCGGCCACCGGCGCCGTGCCCGACGAGGGGATGACCGTGGGCTCCATGTCGGTGGAGGTGTCCGGCGCCTCCGTGCGGGCGGCCTGCGCCGAGGTGCGCGCCCTGTTCGTGGCCGAGGCCTGCCGGCGGCTCGACTGCGCGCCCGGCCAGATCGACATCCGCGACGGCGCCTTCCGGCTGGACGGCGTCCCGAGCGGGGAGACCTACTGGACGCTGGCGCCCACCATCGACCTGGCCCAGCCGCCGAGCGGGACCGCGCGCTGGAAGTCCCAGGACCAGCACCGGCTGGTGGGGACCAGCGCCCCGCGCCTGGACCTGCCGGCCAAGATGTTCGGCGGCGGCTTCATCCAGGACATCGTCCTGCCGGGGATGCGGCACGCGCGGGTTCTGCGCCAGCCGGGGCCGAGCGCGCGGCTGGCCTTCCTCGACGAGGCCGCGGCCTGGAAGGCGGCCGGCGACGCCGATCTCGACATCCTGACCGAGGGGTCCTTCGTGGCCTTCATCTCCTCCAGCGAGGCCGCCGCCGCGCGGGCCCACGCCGCGGCCGAACCGACCACGCGCTGGGACACGCCCCGCGACCTGCCGCCCGAGGTCACGGAGGCGGCGTCTCTGAAGGATATGGCCTCAACCGAGCTGGAGACCGGGGCGCCGGTGGGCGGACCCTCCAACCGCCGCCGGCTGCAGGCGGCCTATTCGCGGCCCTATATCGCGCACGCGTCGATGTCGCCCTCCTGCGGGATCGCCTGGTTCGAGGACGGCCGGCTGAGGGTCTGGACCCACGCCCAGGGGGTCTATCCGCCCCGGATGCACATCGCCCGCATCACCGGCCTGGCGCCGGAATCCATCCAGATGGAGCACGCCCAGGGGGCGGGCTGCTACGGCCACAACGGGGCGGAGGACGCGGCCTATGACGCGGCCTTCATCGCCAGCCGCAGGCCCGGCGCGCCGATCCGCGTGCAGTGGCGGCGCGAGGACGAGTTCGGCCACTCGCCGGTGAGCACCGCCATGCAGGTGGAGATGACCGCCGAGCTGGACGCCGCCGGACGGCTGGCCGACTGGACCACCGAGATCTGGACCAACCTGCACGTCAATCGCGGCCGCACCCTGATCGAGACGGCTCTGCCCCAGGGGCCGCCGGACCTGCCGCCCCCCAACCAGGCCACGGCCTTCGGCGGGCGGCTGAACGCCGTGCCCTCCTATGACATCCCCGCCGTGCGGGTGAAGGAGCACCTGGTGATCAACTCGCCGGTGCGCACCTCGTCCCTGCGAGGGCTGGGCGGGCCGGTGAACACCTATGCCGGGGAGTGCTTCCTCGATGAACTGGCCCAGGCGGCGGGCAAGGATCCGCTGGCCTTCCGGCTGGAGATGCTGAGCGAGCCCCGCGCCCGGGCGGTGGTGGAGCGGATCGGCGCGGTCTGCGGCTGGGAGGCGCGCGGGCCCGGCGGGGAGGGGCAGGGCCTGGGGCTCGGCTATGATCGCCACCGCGACCACGGCGCCTTCGTGGCCGTGGCGGCCCGGGTGAGCGTCGATGAGGAGGTGCGGCTGGATCACCTGTGGTGCGTCGCCGACGCCGGCCTGATCATCAATCCGGACGGGGCGAAGAACCAGATCGAGGGCGGCATGATCATGGCCGCGAGCTGGGCCCTGAAGGAGCAGGTGAAGCTGGAGGGCGCCGGGGTGGCCTCGGTGACCTGGGACGACTATCCCATCCTGCGCTTCGACGAGGTTCCGCCGGTGGACGTCGAGCTGATCGTGCCGCCCGGCGCGCCGCCGCAGGGGATCGGGGAGATCTCGCTGGGGCCCTGCCTGGCGGCCATCGGCAACGCCGTGGCCCACGCCCTGGGGACTCGGCTGCGGGACCTGCCCTACACCCGTGACCGGATCGCGCGGGCCCTGCTGGCCGAGTAGGGGTCTACCCCCCGAAGGAGCGGGAGCCGCCGCCGAAGCCGCCGCGGGAGATGATGGAGCTGCGGCTCTGGACCCGCGCCGGAGCGCCGGCCTTGGGGGCCTCGAAGCTGTCGGCGCTGACCCGGGTGCGGCCGGTGAGATAGTCGCGCGACACCGGATAGCCGCCGCCGCCGTAATAGCCGCCGTCGCGGTCGCGATACATGGGCGCGCCGCGATAGCCGCCCATGTTGTTCATGGCCTGGCCGATGATGAAGCCGGTGAGCAGCGGGGTGAAGAAGCTGCCGCCCTGGCCCTGCCGGGGCACGCACTCGTCGACGCCGAACCGTTCCTCACAGCTCTGGCGGTCGGCGAACTTCGGCGCGTTCTCGGCGCTGGCCTTCTGGGCGTCCTGGAAGGCCGTCCGGCACTGCAGGGCGGTGAAGGTTCCGGACGCCTCGCAGGCGCCCAGGCTCTCGAAGGAGGCGGCGTCCACCGACCGGCCGGCGCTGACGGCGGGGGGAGTCTCCCACTGGCCGGTGGCGGGGGTGTTGTCGCAGGCCGAGATGGAGATGGCCGAACCGGCCATCAGGCCGGTGAGGGTGACGGCGCTGGAGCGCTTGCGCGGACGGGGGGCGGTCATGGGCGGCTCAGGAGGTCATGCAGGCGGCGTTGAGGAAGCCGACCGCCAGCGAGATGCTCATCAGATAGACCCCGGCGGCGATCTCGCCGCGCTCGATGCGGGCGCTGACGTCCTTCATCACCATCATGCGGATCAGGGTGAAGGCGGCGATCTGGATGACGCCGGCCAGGGCCGCCCAGGCGCAGAACTCGATGAGGGTGATGGTGTGGGAGAGCGCCGAGGCCAGCGGGATCACATAGCCCAGCAGGGCGCCGCCCAGCGCGATGGCGGCGGCGGTGTTGCCCTCGCGGATCAGCTTGGCCTCGTTGTAGGGGGTGACCCACTGGTAGAGGACCTTGAAGGCCAGGGTGAACAGGCCCGCGGCGACGAAGGCGATCAGGAAGGCCACGGCGCTGGCGGCGAAGCCATAGAGGTCGAACATCTCAGTCGTGCTCCAGCAGGGTCAGGCCTTGAACTCGCCGACCTCGAGGGGGACGCCGAGCATGACCTCGAACGACACCTCGCCGTCCTCGGTCTCCTGCTCGATGGCTAGCAGAAGCTCGCGCGCGTCGCCCGGCAATTCTCGGGAAAACAGCATGCAGGTCTGGAAGATCCGCCGGTCGGGGACCCCGTCGCGGTCGTCGTGCAGGTCCTCCCAGAAGGTCACCGGGTCCTGGCTCTCGGCCTCGTCGCCGAACCAGAAGCGGGTGTAGTCGGGCAGGCCCGAGGCGGTGAAGGTCCGGGCCCGCAGGCGCTCGCCCCAGGCCTCGCGGTCGGCGCGGGAGCCCGGATAGGCGCTTTCCCAGGGCACGAAGATCGTCACGTCGTTGATCCTCTGGCCCTCGCGGTCGTCGGAGACGGCCTGAAACATGGCGTGGTCGTCGGTGTAGAAGCGATGGACGAAGCCGCCGTCCTTCAGGTCCACCAGGCCCTGGGCGGTGATCTCCAGGGTGTCGCGGTCCAGGGGGAAGCGGCGCTCCGAGCCCAGGCGGCGCCAGGCCAGGGTGTCGAGCCAGACCGTGCGGCCCAGGGTGACATTGCGGATCGCCGGCAAGGCCGAGGCCGGGGCGGCCTCCTTGCGGCCGAAGAGCTTACCGAACATGACGCTGACCCGCAGGAAGACTGGCCCTCTATCTAGGACGGCGCGCGCCCGCGCAAAAGGGTGAAGCTCGCCCTCGACGGCTGGCGCCCGGCCACCCATCTTGTATGAACCTGTCACCACCGAAGGATCGCCTGATGACGCAGACCGCCTGGACTGTTCGCTCCCTGAAGACCGCCCTGGACGCGGCCGCCAAGGAGGGGGAAGCCCTCGCCGCCCGCGTGGTGGAGGGCGCCGATCCCGTGCTGCTGGTGACCATGGCCGACGCCGGGGACCTGGAGATCTTCGTCAGCGTCAGCGACCAGCAGATCGCCGCCTCGGTCCTGCTCTGGCCGGTGGACGAGCAGGCCGACCGCCACGCCTTCAACGAGTTCCTGCTGAAGGCCCAGAAGCTGGTGCCGCTGTCGAACTTCGGCATCACCACCGTGGCGGGCCGCGATTTCTACGAACTGTTCGGCGAGCTGGCCACGACCTCGAGCCTCGAGGACATCCTGATCGAGCTGCGCATGCTGGCCGAGAACGCCATCGAGGCGGCCTCGGACCTGCGCGCCTCCTTCTCCCCCGCCGCCTGACCCCAAGCCCCTGGAGCCTCACCCATGACCATCTGGCGCAAGCTGTTCACCCTGGGCCGCGCGGGCGCGCATGACGCCGCCGCCGGCGTCGTCGACGCCAACGCCCTGAAGATCCTGGATCAGGAGATCCGCGACGCCGACACCGCCCAGGGCAAGGCGCGGGACGACATGGCCACCCTGGTGGCCCGCCGGCGCATCCTGGAGAAGGAGGTCGCCAGCTTCCGCGAGCAGGCCCTCAAATACGAGAGCTCGGCCCGCGCGGCGGTGGCCAAGGGCGACATGGACCTGGCCCGCCAGGTGGCCCAGCGGATCGCCGACCTGGAATCCCAGGTGGCCCAGAAGGAGCCGCAGATCGCCGACATGCGCGTCGCCGAGGACCAGCTGCACGCGGCCATCACCGCCACCGACCGCAAGATCGAGACCCTGCGCCGCGAGGTGGAGGTGGTGAAGGTCAACGAGTCCGTCCAGCGCGCCCAGGCCTCCGTGGCCGCCCGCGGGGCCGGCGCCGGCTCGTCCCTGGGATCGGCGGCCGACAGTCTGGCGCGGATCAAGGAACGCCAGGCCATCCGCGGCGAGCGGATCCAGGCGGCCGCCGAGCTGGAGGACATGCGCACCGGCGCGGATCTGGACGAGAAGCTGCGGCTGGCGGGCATCGGGCCCGGCCAATCCTCGGCCGACGACGTCCTGGCCCGCCTGTCGGCGCCCGCGCCGACCCTGCAGATCGAACAGAAGGCCGCGGCCAAGTCCGGAGACGAGTAGGGGGTGCGCCGCCTCACCCTGGAGCCCCGCCCCGACTGGAAGGACAAGGCCGACGCGGTGGGGTTCGTCTACCACCACACCGATGGCCAGGCCTATTGGGACGAGAGCGCGGCCTACGCCTTGACCCTGGCGGAGGTCGAGGACGACCTGGAGCCGGCGGCCGCCGAGCTGCACGAGCTGTGCCTGGATCTGGTGGACGAGGCCTCGCGCAGCGAGGAACTGCTGACCAGGCTGGCCATTCCCGCCGCCCACTGGGATTTCGTGGCCGGGGCCTGGCGGGCCAAGGAGCCCTCTCTCTATGGCCGCTTCGACTTCGGCTATGACGGGAGCGCCAAGCCCAAGCTCTACGAGTACAACGCCGACACCCCCACCAGCGTGTTCGAGGCCGCCACCTTCCAGTGGTTGTGGCTGGAGGAGCTGCTGGCCTCGGGCGCCCTGCCGCCGGGGACCGACCAGTTCAACAGCCTGTTCGAGGCCCTGCGCGACCGGTTCAAGACGCTGTTCCCGACGGGCGGCTTCGTCCATTTCGCCAGCGACGCCGAGGCGGTGGAGGACCGGCAGACGGTGCGGTTCTTCGAGGACCTGGCGACCCAGGCGGGGCTCGACCCGAAGTTCGTGGCCATGCTGGACATCGGGGTGAACGCGGAGGGTCAGTTCGCCGACCGCGAGGGCCTGCTGCTGCAGGCGGCCTTCAAGCTCTATCCCTGGGAGGACATGCTGCGCGAGCCCTACGCCGCGCACCTGGCCACCGCCAAGGTCCGCTGGCTGGAGCCCCCCTGGAAGGCGATCCTGTCCAACAAGGGAATCCTGCCCCTGCTGTGGGAACGCCACCCCGGCCACCCCAACCTGCTGGAGGCCTATTTCGAGGGCGATCCGGCGGCCTCGGCCCTGGGGCCCCGCCATGTGCGCAAGCCGCTGTTCTCCCGCGAGGGCGCCAATGTGGAGATCGTCGGCGGCGACGAGCCGGTGCTGGACCAGGGCTATGGGGCGGAAGGGGCGATCCTGCAGGCCTATCACCCGCCGCCGGACTTCGACGGCAAGCGCCCGGTGGTGGGCGCCTGGATCGTCGGCGCCGAGCCGGCCGGGATCGGCATCCGCGAGGACGACAGCGTGGTGACCAAGAACCTCGCCCGCTTCGTGCCCCACATCATCGAGGCCTGAGGCTCAGAGGCCCAGGACCACCTGCTGCGCCGGCAGGCGGACGATCAGGCCGGCCAGGTCCTCGGTGATCCGGATCTGGCAGGCCAGACGCGAGCCGGCGTCGACGTCGCCGGCGAAGTCCAGCATGGACTCCTCCATGGCCGAGGGCTCGCCGGCGCGGGCGCGCCAGGCCGGATCGACATGGACGTGGCAGGTGACGCAGCAGCAATTGCCGCCGCAGACCCCGTCGATGCCGGGAACCTTGCCCAGCCGCGCCAGGCTCATCAGCGACCACCCCAGGCGCAGGGGCAGGCGATAGGCCTCGCCCCGGTGGGTGATGAAGGTGACGCCGGGGGCGGGGATCAGGCCACCAGCACCCAGGCCACCATGAAGACCACGGCCCCCAGGGTGGTCCAGAGCAGCATGTTGACCAGCATGCGGATCATGCCGCGCTCGTGCTCGTCGACCACGCCGAGCGCGTCGCAGACCGCGTTGGCGGGCAGCATCAGGAGATGGAACATGGTCGGTCCTTCCGAGGGGGGTGGCGTCATGGCTGGGCGGCGCCGGCGAGCGGCGGCAGCTCGCCGCGGGTGGCGGCGATCCCGTACTGCAGGCTCTGGGCGATCATCTCCGACTTGGCGACGAACAGGGCCGCGGCCGGCGGCGGGCACAGCCGTTCGGCGCTCTGGCGGAACAGGTGCAGCCAGCGGGCGAAGTGGGTCGGCCTGATCTCGGGGATCTTGGTGTGGGCGACCATGGGCGAGCCCTTGAAGCGGCCGGTCATCAGCATCACCGAGGACCAGAAGTCGCAGAGCTTGGCCAGGTGGGCGTCCCATTCGTCGCCGATGATCCGGTTGAAGATCGGGCCCAGGGCCGGGTCGGCGCGGACGGTGGCGTAGAAGCCGTGCACCAGGTCGTGGATCATCGCCTCGGTGACGCCCGCGGCCGCGCCGGGGCTGAGGCGGGGAGGGGGCGGGGCGGCGGACGGGGCGCTCATGGGGGAATCTGTTTGGGTTGCGGTTTGAACATGTATCTACAATATTGGTTTAAGCCTGGCTAGGCCCCGCGCGGATCGGCCGCGCGCCCAGGCGGGCAGGAGCGACCGTGTTCATCACCACCGAACCGACGCCCAATCCGGACGCCATGAAGTTCTCACCCCCGGCGGGGAGCGGGGCGGGGCTCCTGGCCCTGGAAGGGGTCCTGACCGCCGCGCTCCGGGCGCTGCCGGGGGTCGGCGGGGTGTTTGTCGCCCCAGGTTTCGTGACCGTGACGCGGGCCCAGGGACGGCCTTGGGGCCGGCTGGGCCCGGAGGTCATCGCCGCCCTGAGCGCGGTCCTGGACCAGGAGGCCGGCGCCGCGCCGCCGGGCGCCACGCCGGCCGGTGCGCCCGCGACCGCCGGCGACACCGACCTGGAGGCAGAGATCCGCGGGGTCCTGGACCGGCATGTGCGGCCCGGCGTGGCGCGCGACGGCGGGGACATCGTGTTCGATCGCTTCGACGCCGAGGCCGGCGTGCTCTGGATCCACATGCGCGGCGCCTGCGGCGGCTGCCCCTCGGCGCGGCTGACCCTGAAGGGCGGGGTGCAGCGGATCGTCCAGTACTACGTGCCCGAGGTGGCCGGGGTGGAGGAGGTGGAGGCCGAGCCGGCCGCGGCGGTCTCGGTGGGCGAGCGCCTGAAGGCCTGGGCGGCGCGCCTCGACGGCCGCTCGGGCCCCCCGGCCCGCACGGCCTTCAGCCACCAGGGCCGGCCGATCGCGCCCGAGCGCGTTTAGGGGTCGACGATCTGCGCGGGCGGTCCGCGGGCCAGCAGGGCCTGCAGGGCGCCCTGGTTCTCCACCAGGTCGGCCAGGCTGTAGCCGTCCAGGACCTCGAGGAAGGCGGCGCGGGCCTCGTGCAGGGCGCGGCGCAGCTTGCAGGCCGGGGTGATGACGCAGGCGCCGTTGACGGGGTCGAAGCAGGGGACCAGGGCCATGTCCGGCTCGGTGCGGCGCACCACCTCCCCCAGTATGATCGCCTCCGGCTCGCGGGCCAGGCGCAGGCCGCCGTTCTTGCCCCGCACGGTCTCGATATAGCCGGCCAGGCCGAGCTCATAGACCACCTTCATGAGGTGGTTGCGGGAGATCCCGTAGCTGGCGGCGATCTCGGCGATGGTGGGCCGGCGGTCGCGATGCAGGGCCACGTACATCAGCACCCGCAGCGAGAAGTCGGTATAGACGGTCAGTCGCATTCTCGTCCTTCACCCCGGCGCGCCGGCCAAACCTAGCATCCCCATGCCGCTCAGGTGAGCGCTTCGGTCAGCAGGCGGGCCAGCAGGTCGGCCACCACGTCCTGGCCGTCCGGCCCGGCGATCAGGTCCTGGCGCACCTCGAGCTCCAGATAGTCCAGGCCGCGCGGGTCGGCGTGCAGGGGCACGGTGTTGTCGGTCTCGTCCATCCGGTAGGGCTGGTTGTCGCCGGCCTCGTCCCCGAGTTCCCGGCCCAGCAGGTCCAGCATCCGGCGGGAGAAACGGGAATCGTCGCGGTGCAGCACCCCCATGCGCCAGGACCGCGCCTGGCCCTGCATCACCGGGGTGAAGCTGTGCAGCGACACCAGCAGGGTCGGCCGTCCCTGGCGCGCCCGGCGGTCGAGGGCCTCGGCGATGGCGTCCTGATAGGGCTGGTAGATCTCGCCGCGCCGGGCGAAGATCGCCTCGGGAGTCAGGCCGACATTGCCGGGAATGGCCACGCCGTCGCTCACCTCCGGGATGGCGGCGGCCGCGCCCGGCCTGCGGTTGCAGTCGATCACCAGCCGGGAATAGGCCTGGGCGACGAAGGGGGCGTCCAGGCGGGCGGCCAGCCGCTCGCCCAGACCGGCGACGCCGATGTCCCAGGCGATGTGGCCGTCCAGGTCAGCGGCCGCAAGGCCGAGGCGCCCCAGGCTTCGCGGGATCGCGCGGCCGGCATGGTCGCCGATGAGCAGCAGGGGGCAGGCGCCGCCTGGAATCGTGACAGACACCGGGGGCGGATCGTCGCGCCCGAGAATTCGTTTAGACCTTAGAGACAAATCGGCCTCACGCTCGCCCAATGCCGATCCTCTCGATCCGTCATGTCACCCGCTACCGCTACCGCAATCCCGTGGCGCTCGGCGAGCATCGCATGATGTTCCGGCCCCGCGAGAGTTATGACCAGCGCATCCTGACCTGCGACCTGACCATCAGCCCCACGCCCGCGCGCCTGCGCTCGGTGCACGACGTGTTCGGAAACTGCGTCGGGGTCGCGGGATTTTCGGGCCGCGCCGACGAGCTGGTCTTCGACAGCCATGTCCGCCTGGAGCACACCCCGTTGCCGGCCTTCGCCGACGTGGACGGGGAGGTGGAGGTCTATACCGGCGCCATGCCCTTCGACTACAGCCCCGAGGACCTGCCGGACCTCGAACTGTCGATGAAGCGCCACTATCCCGATCCCGAGGGCCTGATCGACGCCTGGGCGCGGCGCTTCGTCAAGCCGGTGGGCAAGACCAGTCTGCAGACCCTGCTCAGCGAGATGACCCAGGCCATCTATGCCGAGTTCAAGTACAACGCCCGCCTGGCCCGCGGCATCCAGGACCCGGTGGAGACGCTCGCCCTGCGCAGCGGCACCTGCCGCGACTATGCGGTGCTGATGATCGAGGCGGCGCGCAGCCTCGGCCTCGCCGCCCGGTTCGTGTCCGGCTACATCTACAGCCCCATGACCGGGGCGGGCTTCAGCCGGACCAGCGCCGGCCACACCCACGCCTGGGTGCGGGTCTTCCTGCCGGCCTGCGGCTGGGTGGAGTTCGATCCCACCAACGGCATCGTCGGCAACGCCGACCTGGTGCGGGTGGCCATCGCCCGCGATCCCCGCCAGGCGGTGCCGCTGCACGGAAGCTGGTCGGGCCTGCCCACGGACTATCTCGGCATGGAGGTCGAGGTCGATGTCCGCGACGAGGGCGAGGTCCCCATGCAACCTGTCGCCGTCCGAGCCATTGGCTCAGCCGGATAGCTGCTTTTCGGGAAACGGATGCGTATCAAGTCGGGCTTCGAGATCATCTACGACTGCCCGGCGCCGGTTCCGATGCTGCTGATGCTGAGCGTCCACCCGACGCGGCGCCATGACCTGGAAACCCCCGACTGGCTGCGCACCGATCCGATGCTGGACGTACGCCAGTACCTGGACGCCTACGGCAACATCTGCAGCCGCATCCTGGCGCCGGCCGGCCGCCTGACCCTGTCGGCGGACTTCATCATCGCCGACGACGGCAAGCCCGACGTGATCTCGCCCTTCGCGCCCCAGGCCGCGGTGGAGGACCTGCCCGAGGACGTGCTGATCTTCCTGCTGGGCAGCCGCTATTGCGAGACCGACCGGCTGAGCGATATCGCCTGGTCCATGTTCCAGCACACCGAGCCGGGCTGGCCCCGGGTCCAGGCCATCGTCGACTGGGTGCATGACCACATCCAGTTCGGCTACGAGCATGCCCGGCCGACCATGACCGCCTTCGAGGCCTATTGCGAAGGCCGCGGCGTCTGCCGCGACTACGCCCACCTGGCCGTCGCCTTCTGCCGCTGCATGAACATCCCGGCCCGCTACTGCACCGGCTACCTTGGCGACATCGGGGTTCCCATCGTCGGCGAGATGGATTTCAGCGCCTGGTTCGAGGTCTATCTGGGCGGCAAGTGGCACACCTTCGATCCGCGCAACCACATCCCCCGCATCGGCCGGGTGCTGATCGCCCGCGGCCGCGACGCCACCGACGTGGCCATCGCCAACACCTTCGGCCCCGCCATCCTGAGCGGCTTCAAGGTGGTGGCCTACGACCTGCCGGACGCGGCCTAGAAGGCGCCGCCGGCCCTTAGGTTGATGCCGTATTCCAGATAGGCCTTCATGCAGCAGAGCATGTGCATCCAGCCGCCGGCGTTGCCGTGCGAGGCCTTGGCGCCCTCCGGCGTGTCGGGCCAGCCGCCCTCGCTGATCTGCACCATGGTGGCGCCGTCCTTCAAGGGCTTGAAGGCCATCTCCACCCGGGTGCTGTAGCCGCCGCTGGACGGCCATTCGAAGACGATCTTCTCGTCCTTCACCACCTCGTGGACCACCACGTCGAAGGACTCGTCCACCTCGGCGAACCGCCAGGTCACCGTCGCGCCCGCCGCCAGGGGGCCGCTGGAGGTGTCGATGAAATAGCTGGTCAGCTTCTCCGGCCTGACCACCGCCTCGAAGACCTCGGCCACCGGCTTCCGGATCTTCAGCTGCACCTGGAACTTCTGCTCCATCGGGAGGACCTCCGCTTGCGATGAGGTCCAAATATGTTATAGAAACATAACATGTCAAGCGACGCCGAAGACGACCTGGTGTTCAAGGCCCTGGCGGACTCCCGCCGCAGGCAGATCCTGGATTTGCTGAAGGCCGAGCCGCGCACCACCGGCGACCTCTGCGACCACTTCGCCGGCGTCCTGGACCGCTGCACGGTGATGCAGCACATCGGGGTGCTGGAACGCGCCGAGCTGATCATCCCGCGGCGGGAGGGGCGCAAGCGCTGGAACTATCTCAACGCCGCCCCCTTCGCCGACATCCACGAGCGCTGGATCTCGCCCTATGCCGCGGCGGCCGTCGGCGTCCTGGCCAGGCTCAAGCGGGACCTGGAGGGCGCTTAGGCCCCCGCCCGCAGCGCGGCGTAGGCGTCCAGGGCGCGTTGGCGGGCGAAGGCGTGATCGACGATGGGAGCGGGGTAGTCCCGGCCCAGCCACACCCCGGCCTTCGCCAACTCCCGCGGGGTCGCGGTCCAGGGGGCGTGGATCAACGTCGCCGGCAGGCGGGCCAGCTCCGGGACCCAGCGGCGGACATAGTCGCCCGGGGGATCGAACTTCTCGCTCTGGGTCACCGGATTGAAGATGCGGAAATAGGGCGAGGCGTCGGCGCCCGAGCCCGCCACCCACTGCCAGCCGCCGGCGTTGGAGGCGTGGTCGGCGTCGGCCAGGGTGTCCCAGAACCACTGCTCGCCCCGTCGCCAGTCGATCAGCAGGTGCTTGGTCAGGAAGCTGGCCACAATCATCCGCACCCGGTTGTGCATCCAGCCGGTGGTCCAGAGCTGGCGCATGCCGGCGTCGACGATGGGGTAGCCGGTGGCGCCGCGGGTCCAGGCCTCGAACCCGGCGGGATCGTCGCGCCAGGGGAAGGGATCGAAGGCGGCGTTGAAGCTGGCCTGGGCCAGGTCGGCGCCCGCCGCCGCGCGGGTGTGGGTGATGGCGGCGTTGAAGTCGCGCCAGCCGAGCTCGGCCAGGAACTTCTCCACCTCGCCCTCGCCGGCCCGGCCATGGTGGGCGGCGGCCTGGGCGGCGCGCCAGCAGGCCTTGGGGCTGATCTCCCCGAAGTGCAGGTGGGGCGACAGGCGCGAGGTGCCCTCCACGGCGGGACGATCACGGTCGGTGGAATAGGTCCTCAGGCCCGTCTCGACGAAGCGGTCCAGGGCCTCATGGGCGCCGGCCTCGCCGGGCCGCCAGTCGCCAAAGCCCTTGGACCAGTCCGGCGCGCTCGGGTGCAGGCCCCAGTCGGCCAGCCGCTCGGAGGCGGGCCACGCCGCCGGCGCGGGGAGGGCGGCGGGCGGGGCCAGCGCGCCCGCGTCGCTCACCATCTGCCGGGCGGTCCGCCAGAACGGGGTGAAGACGCTGAAGGGACCGCCGGTCTTGGTGCGGACGGCCTCCAGATTGACCAGGTGGCCGCCGTTGAAGCGGCGCGGCTCGATCCCGTCGGCCGTGAGCGCCTGGGCGAGGGCCGTATCGCGCTCCGGGTAGCCGGGGTCGAACAGGGCGTTCCAGGTGACGGCCGCGGCGCCGGTCTCGGCGGCCAGGGCGCGGACGATGTCGGCGGCAGGGCCCCGCCGCAGCACGAGCCGCGAGCCGAGGGCCTCCAGGGATGCGGCCAGGGCGGCCAGCGACTTGTCCAGCCACCAGAGCGAGGCCGCCCCCGGGGACCGCAGGCCCTGCGTCTCGTCCAGCACATAGAGGGCGATCACCGGCCCGCCGGTTCGGGTCGCGGCCTCCAGGGCGGGATTGTCGGCCAGGCGCAGGTCCCGGCGGAACCAGACGATGGTCGGAGCTGCGGTCATGGTCAGAAGAACTCGTCGAGGAGGCGGTAGAAGGCCAGGCGCGCCTCGTCCAGTCGGGCGAGGGGGTAGTGGGCCTGCAGCAGACGTACGGCGTCGACGTGCGGATGGTTGCGTCTGGCCGACCGAAGGAAGAGGGCCAGGTCCTGATGGCGGTCGGCGATCCCGAAGCGGCCAAGGTCGATCAGGGTGGTTCCCGCCCCGCCGTCCCAGATGAAGTTGGGCAGGCTGGCGTCGCCGTGGGTCAGGACCAGGTCCTCGCCGGCCGGGATCATGGGCGTGAGCTGGGCCCAGACCTCCGCCGCGGTCAGGCCCAGACGCTGGGCGTCGAAGTCCGTCTCGTCCACCAGGCCGGCGGCCAGGCGGGCCTCGGCCTGGGCCAGCTTGACCGCAAGCCTCTGGTCGAAGGGACAGTCGCCCAGGGGCAGGGCGTGCAGGGCGGCCAGGGTCCTCAGGGCCGCGGTCAGGGCCGCCTCGGCCGGGTCTTCGCCGACGTGGGACACCGGCGTGCCGGGCGCCGCGGCCATCACCAGGGCCAGGTCCTCGCCGCAAGCCCCCGACCACAGGACGGCCGGGACCGGCGCCTGGCCCGCCAGCCACAGCAGGACCTCGGTCTCCCGGGCCAGGGTCCGGGCGTTCCAGGCCTCGGCGCGCGGGGCGAGCTTGACGAAGACCTCGCCGCAGCGGGCCACCAGGTCGCCGGACTTGCCATGATCGATGACGACGCCGGGAGTCTCGGCCGCCAGTCCCGCCGCGGCCAACACCTGTTCGATCCGCGACGCGTCCATGACTGAGAGTGGCGGCTGGGCAGCCCTTTGTTAAGCGCCCATCGCTAGGCTTGCCGTCCGAACGCCAACGACAGAAGTCAGATCGCGATGGATGGATCCCTGCCGGTCGAAGCCCCGGCCGCCTACCGCGCCGCGCGCCGCACCACCGAGCGCATCCACGTCCTGGGGGGCGACATCGACCTGGTGCGTCCGCAGGAGGTGATGCACCACATCGGCCGCTTCATCGCCGCCAAGACCAAGGCGATCATCGCCAACCACAACAGCCACAGCCTCTACCTGCTGAAGACGCGCCCCGAGCTGGCCAGCTTCTTCGCCAAGGCCGATCTCATCGAGATGGACTCCACCCCGGTGATCTTCTTCGCCCGGCTGCTGGGGATGCCGGCCCGCACCTTCCACCGCTGCAGCTATGTGGATTTCCGCCCGCTGTTCTGGAACATGGTGGCGGCCAACCGCTACCGTGTCTTCTACATCGGCGGCGCGCCCGGCGTGGTGGAGACCGCCTCGGAGCGGCTGATGGCCAAGTATCCCGGCGCCCTGATCGGCGGCCGCGACGGCTATTTCGACGCCACGCCGGGTTCGGAGGGCAACGCCGAGGCCCTGGCCCAGATCGCCGCCTTCAAGCCCGACATCCTGTTCGTCGGCATGGGCATGCCCCGGCAGGAACTGTGGATCGAGGCCAATCTGGAGGCCCTGCCCAACTGCGTGATCATGCCCGTGGGGGCCGCCTTCGACTACGAGGCCGACGTCCAGGTCGCCCCGCCGCCCTGGATGAGCGACGCGGGCCTGGTCTGGGCCTTTCGCCTGGCCCAGGAGCCGCGGCGCATGTTCGCCCGCTACCTGCTGGAGCCCTGGGCCCTGCTGCCATTGGCCTTCAAGGACATCGCCGCGGCGATCGCGCGGCGCCGCGCGCCCGGCGAGGTGGTTCGCCCGGCCTGAGGCCGCGGCCCGGCCTGGCCTCTGCTGCAAAGCTGGCTCCCGAGGTTTGGGCGGGCTATGTCAGGGTCTGCCCGACCGGGCGGGGACATGGCGGAACTGGTAGACGCGCCAGACTTAAAATCTGTTGGGCACAGCCCGTCCGGGTTCGACCCCCGGTGTCCCTACCAAGTTGATTTCCGGACGGTTACCCGGATTGTGGCATGCGGGATGGCGCAACTTGCAGACCCGTGTTCTAATTCGAAGATCGTCCGCGGCCTGAGGCTTGCAGACGGAATGGCTTGGGGGAGCTGTTCGTTTCGTGATGAGACCACTTTTCTATCAGAATCCGGTCGCGCTTCACCCGGCCGCGCATGGCGCGGCGGGGCTCGTCGACGCGTTGGACTATGGCTTCGCCCGCAAGACCAACGCCATTCCCATCAGCCTGTCGGAAATCCCGCTGGCGGCGCTCTCCTATCCCATCGCCTTCACCACCGAGGGCGGGGCGCGGCCGGTGGCGGTGGTGGGTCTGCGCGACGACGAGAACCTGTTCGTCGGCGCCGACGGGGCCTGGCTGGCCGGCGCCTATGTGCCGGCCTATGTGCGGCGCTATCCCTTCATCCTGGCGGAGTACGGGGAAGGGGAGGAGCTGGGGGTCCAGCTCTGCATCGAGAACGACCCGGAGATCCTGGTGCCTGACGGCGGCCAGCCGCTGTTCGCCAACGGCGAGCCGTCGCGGCTGGTGAAGTCGGCCTTCGACTTCTGCAAGTCGGTGCGGGCGGCCGACCTGGCCACCGCGCCCTTCGTCGAGGCCCTGGTGGCCTGCGGCGTGCTGGAAGGCCGCGCGGCGACCATCAAGCTGCCCACCGGCGGCGACCTGAAGATGGCCGGCTTCGCCACCATAGATGAGGCCAGGCTGCGGGCCCTGCCCGACGAGGCCTTCCTGCTCCTGCGCCGCCAGGGCTGGATGAACGCCATCTACGCCCAGATGCACTCGGCCCTGAACTGGGCCAAGCTCGGCGACATGCTGGTGAGCAACGACCGCTAGAACAATCCCAGCGCCTTGAAGCTGGCCACACCGTCTCGACCCACCACCAGGTGGTCGTGGATGGCGATGCGCAGGGACCGTCCGGCCTCGACGATCTCGCGGGTCATCTGGACGTCCGCGCCGGAGGGTGTGGGGTCGCCACTGGGGTGGTTGTGGACCAGGATGAGCGCGCTGGCCGACAGCTCCAGGGCCCGGCGCATCACCTCGCGGGGATAGACCGGGGCGTGGTCGACGGTGCCGTGGTTCATCACCTCGTCGGCGATCAGCTGGTTCTTCTTGTCCAGGAACAGCACCCGGAACTGCTCGCGGGGTTCATGGGCGAGCGCCGTGCGGACATAGGCCGACAGCGCGCTGGACGACGAGATCACCGTGCGCTTGACCACGGCGGCCTTGCCCACCCGCAGGGCGGCCTCCTGCAGCAGCTTGATGTCCAGGGCCACGGCCTCGCCGACCCCGCGCACCGTCCGCAACTCGTCGAGGGTGGCGCCCAGCACCCCGGCCAGCGACCCGAAGCGGGCGACCAGGGCCTTGGCCAGCGGCTTGACGTCGCCACGCGGAATGGTCCGGAAGAGGCAGAGCTCCAGTAACTCGTAGTCGGGCAGGGCGCCGAGCCCGCCGGTGCGGGCCCGGTCGCGCAGCCGATCACGGTGGCCAAGATAATGAGGTCTGGGCTCCGGCCTGGCGGGAAACAGGGCTCCGCTCCAGGCTTCCCGCAATTCGCCAGCATCCGACATGAAGGGCTCCGCGACCGTTCGTCGCGGTAGAGTTCCCCATTCGTTCCGGTTTGGCAAGCCTGTCGATCGGCAGGATCGGGGCGGGGCTTGGCTTTGCGCCGTGAGTCGCTGGCCGCGGCGAGCCCCGTCACGCGTCCGGAGGCCTTGTGGCGCCTTACCGCTCAGTAACTACGCACAGAGAGGATTTGTTAGACTCGAAGTGGTCAAGGTTGAGTCGTTCGTGGAGAGACCCCAGCGATGGCCCGCCCCCAGAAACGCGTTGCCGAGCCCGCCCCCGAGGCGCTCGAGATTCCCGCGATCCCCGCCGAGGCCTGGGTCCTTGCCCCCTCGCCGGTGCGTTTGGCCGACGGCGCCTTTGACCCCGTCGACAGTCCGGCCCGCGCCCTGCAGGCCGAGCTCGTGGCCAGCTTCGCCGAGCAGACCGAACACCGCTGGTCGGCCCGCCGCTCCCTGGCCGTCATCACCGCCGCCAGTCTGGTGGGCTGGGCGGTCCTGATCATCACCGCCCGGGCGCTGCTCTCCTAAGAGCTCGCCGGCTTCAGTCGCCCTGGACCGGCGGCTTGAACAGGCCCTGGGGCGAGAGGGTGAAGACCTCATAGCCGGTCTCGGTCACCCCCACCGAATGCTCGCACTGGGCCGAGAGCGACTTGTCGCGGGTCACCGCCGTCCAGCCGTCGGCCAGGACCTTCACCGGGTGCTTGCCCAGGTTCACCATCGGCTCGATGGTGAAGAACATGCCCGGCCGCAGCAGCTCGCCCGTGCCCTTGGCGCCGAAGTGCAGGATGTTGGGGGCGTCGTGGAAGACGCGGCCCAGGCCGTGGCCGCAGAAGTCGCGCACCACCGAGCAGCGCTGACCCTCGACATATTGCTGGATGGCGTAGCCGATGTCGCCGGTCCGGGCGCCGGGCTTCACCGCGTCCAGGCCCCGCTGCATGGCCTCATAGGTGACGTCGATCAGCCGACGGGCCCGCGGCGCCACCGGGCCCACCCCGTACATGCGGCTGTGGTCGCCGTGCCAGCCGTCGACGATGAGGGTGACGTCGATATTGGCGATGTCGCCCTCGCGCAGGGCCCGCTCGCTGGGGATGCCGTGGCAGACCACATGGTTGACCGAGATGCAGACGGTCTTGGTGTAGCCGCGATAGCCCAGGCAGGCGGGCAGGGCCCCGTGATCCAGGATGAACTCCCGCGCCAGGCGGTCCAGTTCGTCGGTGACGACGCCGGGGACCACGTGCGGGGTCAGCATGTCCAGGCACTCGGCCGCCAGCTTGCCGGCGATCCGCATGCCCTCGAACCCTTCGGGGCCGTGGAGGCGAATCTCGCCGGTGCGGGTCTCGGCCTCGAGGACGTCGTTGAGGGTCATGTCAGGACTCCGCGACGAGGGCGTCGCGCCAGGGGATGCGGTGGGTGATGCGGATGGCGTCCGCACCGATATGGCAAGCATAGCACAAAACCTCAACGCCGGCCCGCGCCGCGTCGATCAGGCCGGCGGCGTATTTCGGATCCAGCTCGGCGCAGGCGGCGAAGGCGTCGCAGTCGGTGCGCTGGATGACGAACAGCATCACCGCGCGGTGGCCCTCCGCCACCATGGCCTTCAGCTCCCCCAGGTGCTTCAGCGAGCGGGCGGCGACGCAGTCGGGAAACTCCGCGAGCGTCCCCGATCGCTTGAGGTGACTGTTCTTGACCTCCAGCCAGCAGGGCGGCCGGTCCGGGGCCTCCAGCAGGAAGTCGATGCGGCTGGCGATCCCATAGTTCACCTCGCGGCGGACCGAGGCGTAGCCCGCCAGCTCCGGAATGAGGCTCGCCTCCAGGGCCTCGGCCACCAGGCGGTTGGGATGCATGGTGTTGATCCCCACCAGGCCGCCGTCGACCTCGACGATCTCCAGGGTGTGGGCGAGCTTGCGCTTGGGGTTGTCGGACCGGGAGATCCAGACCGGGAAGCCCGGCGTGTTCAGCCCCAGCATGGCGCCCGGATTGGGACAGTTGGTGGTGATCTCCGTCCCGTCCTCCAGCACCACGTCGGCGAAGAAGCGCTTGTAGCGGCTCACCAGGCGGCCGCGCTGGAGGGGATAGGGAAAGTCCATGGGCGGGGGGCGTCCGATCGGCTATGCGGAAGCCTGATCTAGGTGAGGAGCGCAGCAATGGGTAGTCCGGCGGGCAAGGAAGGTCAGGCGGTCACCGCCGCGGTGCTGATCATCGGCGACGAGATCCTCTCGGGCCGCACCCAGGACACCAACCTGCGCGACATCGCCCTCTATCTGGGCGTCCACGGGGTGGACCTGATGGAGGCGCGCACCGTCTCCGACGTCCACGAGGACATCATCGCGGCCCTGGACGCCCTGCGCGCCCGCTATGACTACGTCATCACCACCGGCGGCATCGGGCCCACCCACGACGACATCACCGCCGACGCCGTGGCCGCGGCCTTCGGCGTCGAGCTCTACGAGCACCCCGACATCATCGCCATGATGACCGCCCGCTGGGGCGCCGAGCCCAACGCCGCGCGCCGGCGGATGGCCCGGGTCCCGGTCGGCGGCGACCTGGTGAAGAACCCGGTCCAGGGCCCGCCCGGCTTCACCATCGGCAATGTCTTCGTCCTGGCCGGCGTGCCGCAGATCATGCGCGGCATGCTGGAGGACGTGGGTCATCGCCTGAAGGGCGGGGCCGTGGTGCTGAGCCGCACCGTGCGGGTGGAAGGCTCCGGCGAGGGCGTGATCGCCGCGCCGCTGGAGGCGGTGGCCAAGGCGCACCCGGGCATGAGCCTGGGCAGCTACCCGTTCTATGGCGACGGCGGCTACGGCTCGAACCTGGTGCTGCGGGGGCGGGACGAGGCGGAGCTAGAGGCGACGGTCGCGGAGTTGATCGCGGCGCTGGAGGCGGTGGGGGTGGAGAAGGTGGCTGAGCTAACGGTCTGAATTCTGAGGTTCAGCGTTATCGGACATTCCGCAGATAAGCGGGGGCATGCGGGATAACGCGGGACCAGGCGGGACCTCGTGGGATGAGGGGGTTTCTTCAGTGGCTATAAAAGGCTGAGGGGTCCTGAAAACCCCATCGGTCAGCCCTCGGCGCTGGCGCCCGCATGGAATGGAATTGAATGAGGCCCGCGCGGGCGACCGCCGGGCCTCTTTGACGTCGCACTGGAGCCTCTTCGCCGGCGGCCACGACGCCCCATCATGATGGACGAACGGCCGGCGACGTCACCGGCGCTCTGCTGCCGGGAGGGGCGCGTTGGCTTCGTTTCGCCAAAACTCGTCTGGAGTATTCCGAAAATATAGTGACATTATTCGTGCCGATATATCCCTGCGGACACGCGGCGCCGCAGTCCTAGGCTTCGAGGGCCGCCAGCGCCCTGCGCCGCCGCGACATCGCCTTGCGCTCGTACTCGTCGAACTTCAGCAGGTCGGGCGCGGCCGCGATCAGCGCCAGGGCGTCGGTCTCTTCGCGCGGCATCTCGGGCGATGCCTGGCTGGTGATCCTGGTCAGGGCGTCGTCGTAGGCCTGGACCTTGGCTTGGCGAATGCGCAGGATCAGGTCCTCGAGCTGGGCGACCTGGCGGGCAGGGGCGTCTGGGGAGAGGTCGCCGCCGAGCGCCTTGGCGATGGACTGAATGAGGTCGGAGTTCGCCGACGCCTGGCTGGTCAGGCCGTGCCGCAAGGCGTTGCCGGAGGCGCGGCGTTTGCCGGTTGGGGTCTTGGGGCCCGTGCTCTTGGCGGCGTTCCGGCGGTTGGCGGAAATCCGCGGCTCGGTGGTCATTCGAAGTCAGCGTCGATGGCGTCTGCGGCGTTGGTCACCGTCGTGACGGTGTCCCTCGCGCGTCGCGCGGCGGCGTCACGCCGTCGGTCGATCTCGCGGAGGGTCATGTTGCGGCGCGCGTTGGCGCGATCGGCGATGCGCTGCAGGCGCTCCATGTCCGAAAGGCAAGACTGGTAGGCGGCCCCGAAATTGTCGAGGCCCGTGACTCCATACTGCCGGCGGATCTCATCGAAGCCCGCCTTCGGGATCTCCTCCCCCATCATGATGTCGGCGACATCCTTCTGGAGCGCGAACTCCATTTCGGCGTCCTTCAGGGTGTTGGCGGGGTAGTGGGACGTCAGGATCAGCTCCACCGTCTCGCGTCTCGCAAGCTTCAACCGGACGGCTCGGGCGCGCTTGGCGCGCAGTTCTTCCCAGGTCTGATCGGTCAGATCCCGGACCCACATCCACTCGACAAAGTCCTGGGGCCGGATGGCGTCTGTGAACTGCTCCATCAGGGTGTCATAGGCGTCGATGTCTTCTGTGCGGAGGATGTGGACGGGCGCGAGCATCTCTCCGAGCCCTGGTGGGAGGGTATACGGGCGAGACTTGCGGGCGACCTTGGTGGCCGCGGCTCGCGGCGTCCGTACCGCGGGGAGCTTAGGCAGGGGGACCTCCCTGGAGGGGTTTGCGCAGGCGGATGCCGGGGCCGTCGTCGGGCGTGCCGACGAACTCGATGCCCGCGGTCTCGAGGGCGGCGCGGATGTCCATGAGGGTGCTGGAGCGGCTGGGGGGGACGCCGTCGTGCTGCTCCAGGCGCTGGATGGTTGGGACACTGATCCCCGAACGCTTGCCGAGGTCGCTCGCCGACCACTTTAGCGCCGCCCTGGCGGATCGTATCTGCGCGGAAGTGATCAAATGCTATTGCATCATAAGTGATATAAAAGATATCATACTTCATCCCCAGCTTATCGGAATGGTGCCTGAAAGTGCTCTCCGCGACAACATCGTCCGAATGTGCATGGCGGGCCGCGATCCAGCGTCTTGAGGGGGCCTATTCCGAGCACACCCTGCGCAGCTATCGCTCCGACTTCACGATCTTCGAGCGGTGGTGTCTGGCCAACGACCGCACCCCGCTGCCGGCCACGTCGCAGGTGGTCGCCGACTTCATCGCCGCCGACGCGGTGAAGTCGGCATCCTCCACTCTGAAGCGCCGTCTGGCCGCCATCCGCAAGGTCCACCGCCTGTTTCGCCTGCCGTGCCCGGTCGATGATGAGGAGGTGGCGATCGCCCTGCGCCGCGCCATGCGTGCAAAGCGCCGGCGACCTAGGCAGGCCCTGGGTCTGACCGCGGCCCTGCGTGACCAACTGATCGCCGCCTGCCCCGACACCCTGATCGGCCGACGCGACCGCGCCATGATCGCCATCGGCTACGACACACTGTGCCGCCGTTCCGAACTGGTCTGCTTGCGTCTGGAGGACCTCACCCGGCTGTCGGACGGCGGCGCCAAGATCCTGGTACGCCGCGCCAAGAACGACCAATTCGGTGACGGCCGCTGGGGTTATCTCTCCGCCGTCGCCCTGGCGCACCTGGATGAGTGGACAGAGGCCGCGGCCATCCACGAGGGCCCGATCCTCCGCGCCGTCATCGGAGGCCACCTCCAAGCCAAGGGCCTGCTCTCCGTCGCCGTCAGCCGCCGCCTCAAGGCCGCCGCCCAGCGCGCCGGCGTGCCCGCCCCAACCACCGCCGCCCTCTCCGGCCACTCCATGCGCGTCGGCGCCGCCCAGGACCTAATGACGGCTGGCAAGAGCCTGCTGCAGATCATGAGCGCCGGGGGCTGGACGTCGGTGAATGTGGTGGGACGGTATGTGGGGGATGCGGACTGGAATGTTTGGGCGGGATGACGGAGTGGTTGACCCCACATAGGTCTCCCATGAGAAACTTGAGGTGGGAGGTGAAACCCAGGCGGGCGTCTGGCCCGCACGTTGTAGGCTGAACTGGCTCCCAACTTCGCTGAGAATGGTCCGACAGGCGGTCGCCTTGGCCGCATGCGTTCGCCCGGGTCGTCGGCATCCTGGCAGCGCATTTCGGATCGAGTTCGGCGCAGGCGGCGAACTGGTCGCAGTCGGTGCGCTGGATAACGAACAGCATCACCGCGCGGCAGCCCTGCGCGACCACGGCCTTCAGCTCGCCCAGGTGGTTGAGGGAGCGCGCCGCGACGCATTCGGGGAACTCCGCCAGGGTTCCGCCGCGCTTGAGGTAGCTGTTCTTCACCTCCAGCCAGAAGGACGGCCGGTCCGGCGCCTCCAGCAGGAAGTCGATGCGGCTGGCGGTCCCGTAGTTCACCTCGCGCCGGACCGAGGCGTAGCCGCCAGTTCGGGAATGAGGCCGGCCTCCAGAGCCTCGGCCACCAGCCGGTTGGGGTGCAGGGTGTTGATCCCCACCAGGCCACCGTCCACCTCGACGATCTCCAGGGTGTGGGTGAGCTTACGCTTCGGATTGTCCGACCTGGAGACCCACACTGGGAAGCCCGGCGTCTTCAATCCTAGCATGGCACCCGGATTGGGGCAGTGGGCGGTGAGCTCGGTGCCGTTCTCCAGCAACACCTCGGCGAAGAACCGCTTGTCGCGGCTCACCAGGCGGCCCCGGACGAGGGAGTAAGGAAAAGTTAATGGATACGGTCGAAGACGTCTAGGTTGGGGTTGCTGAGCCTTCGCCACCTGTTGGCCCACCTGCGGTTGAATTTATAGACAAGCTCGCGAACACAATGCCAACGAAGACAAAGATGACGAAGGCGACGGCCACCGCCACCCGCGGGCGGTTTCGATAGAACCAACGGTGGAGCTTGAAGCGCACGCCGCCCGTGCGGCGCCCGACGCGCTTCCGTGTCACGACTTCCGGCACGTCATGCCCATAGTAGTTTCCCCCCGACGCCGCGCGCCTGCACCTCTAAGCTACACTACTGTTACGCTTGATATCACACTGAGCAATCTCCTTCAGCGGGCCGGCGAGCGGGTGCTCACCACCATTGATGGGTTGCGAGGCTCGCCGGAGCGGGCTTCGGTCGCTCCGACGAACGGTTCTATCACAGAGGTATGGTCATGGCGGGAACGGGAACTGAAGGCCCCACCGAGGTTGTGACCGCCGCGGTCCTGAACATCGGCGATGACATCCTGTCGGGCCGCACCCAGGACACTAGCCTGCGCGACAGCGCCCTCTATCTGGGCGTGCATGGGGGGGGCTTGATGGAGGCGCACGGTGGCGGATATCCACGAGGAGATTATCGCCGGACTCGATGCGCTACGCAGTCAGTGTGATTACGTCATCACCACCGGCGGCATCGGCCCGACCCACGACGACATCACTGCCGACGCCGTGGCGGCGGCCTTCGGGGTCGAACTCTACGAACACCCGGACATTATCGTCATGATGACCGCGCGCTGGGCACAGATCCCAACGCCGCGAGGCGGCGCATGGCCCGGGTGCCGGTGGGCGGCGACCTGGTGAAGAACCCCGTGCAGGGGCCGCCCGGCTTCACCATCTGCAATGTCTTCGTCCTGGCCGGCGTGCCGCAGATAATGCGCGGCACGCTGGAGCATGTCGGCCATCGCCTGAAGGGCGGAGCGGAGGTGATCGGCCGGACGGTGCGGGTGGAGGGCTCGGGCGAGGGCGTGATCGCCGCGCCGCTGGAGACGGTGGCCAAGGCCGACCCGACGATGAGCCTGGGGAGCTACCCGTTCTACGGGGACGGCGGCGACGGCTCGAACTTGGTGTTGCGGGGTCGAGATGCGGTAGAGGTTAAAGCAATTACTGAGATTCTTGTTGCAGTCTTAGAGACAATGGGAACTAATTGCAGGTCGCGCGAGGATGTTATCCGTAAAAAATAACAAACTACGGCCGATCCATTTCTATCATTATCCCTCCTCTTTACCAGAGGACTCCGGTGCAATCAATGCGTTATTCACCAAGACAAACAAAGCAGAAAAGAATTGAAACATTTTTGCTCTTCGTCTCGCTCAGGCGCGCCCGGATGTCAGTCCTTGAGGAGAAATTTCCGGCTAAATGCCTGATAAGCCGCAGCTCACTCAAGTTGGCAATAGCACACGTCTGTGAATTCGCTTCTCAAACTATCCTGTCCTGATGGCGTCCCACCCAGAACCACACGAACTCGAGGCACTCCATCCACGCCGCCATGGCTGACGCGGACGTCGAGTGCGCCCGTCACAATATAGCCAAGCGCAGGACTGACGTATATTCTCTCCCGGTACAAGGACTACCCTAGGCCCGATTCTCACGAAGGAAGCTCGAGTTGAAGTACTTGATACTATCCGGGCACGATTTCCGTTCACCCCGCAAGGCAAGCGTTCACTTCATTGCGTCTGAACTGAAAAAGCGTGGCGAAACGAAATTTTTTTCCGCAGGCTATAGCGCATTCTCACGCCTCAAGGGGAAAGATCCGCGTCTATCTATCGCAGATATAGCTAACAAAGTGGAGGTCCGAGAAGGTGTTAGCTGCTATTTGTGGAAGACGCCAATACACCCATTCAATCCCCGACTTGGTCTTTTGAATCCGCTCTCCAAATTGGCTTTCGATGCATACGTCGAGCATTGTCCGGCTGTTCTGAAGTCATGGGTTCAGGAATCTGATGTCGTTATTGTGGAATCCGGCTTTGCATGCGCCTTTTTATCGAAAATAAAGGCCTGGAATCCACGATGTGAGGTTCTATATATAGCTTCCGATGACCTTCAGACCATTGAGGTCGACCCGTCATTAGTCAAGAAACTCTCTCAAAGCTCCCAAATTCTTGACGGAGTTCGAGTTCCATCCCGCTTACTCGTACCTGCAATGCCTGCGGGAACGAATATATTTTATGTACCTCATGGGATAGACAAGGAAATCAAAGAATATCCGGACGAAAATCCCTACCATGGCGGCATCAACGCCGTATCCGTAGGATCTATGCTATTTGACCGGAGCTTCTTCGAAATAGCAACTCACCAATTCCCAGAAATTGTATTCCACGTTATAGGAAGCGGCTTACCCGAAAGCAGTTTCCCTAAAGGCGTTGTTCACTATGGTGAGATGAAGTTTCGAGACACTATTCGCTACATAAAGCATTCCAACTTCGGGATAGCGCCATATAGAGAGGCCGAAGCCCCGTATTATCTCTCTGATACGTCAATGAAGCTGATGCAATACGGCTTCCTTGGAATTCCTTCTGTATGCCCAGTATTTGTGGTCGGATCCAAGCCGATGAGATTTGGGTATAAACCAGGAGATCCCGCCAGCATCAAGCGCGCCATCACTAATGCGATCAATTGCACTCGAACGGAAACCGAACAATTCCTTACCTGGAGTGAAGTCGTCGATCGAATCCTAAGCCCTAACTTATATCCTGACACGATGATTTAGCGTGAAAACCATTTGAGTCCACCGGGGCAATTAGGCTCTACTGAACTGCGTCAAATATATTTCTTCCAAGTCCGAGACGACGCGCGAAATTAGAAAATGGCCCTCAAAGTATTTTCGCGCATTTAGGCCCATCAAAATAAATTCTGAACGCGTGTGTCCAATAATCGCTGCCGCGATTGCCTCTACATCTCCAGGAGGGACTAAAATTCCGGTTTCACCGTCGATTATAGCATCACGCGCGCCGCCCACATCGGTTGCAACGGCAGCGCGTGCGGCGCGCATGCTTTCCAGCAAAACAAGACTCAATCCCTCCCAGCGGGAGGGAATTAGTACAATATCGCAATTCCTATACTCGAATTCGATCTCCGCGTGGGATTTCCATCCTAGAAACTCAAGATTTTCAGTGTTCTGGTAACTGTTTCCTTCTTCAACAACGCCGGCACCAACCACGCGAAAAACGGCAAACCCACTAAGTCGCTTTGCAACATCAACAAGCAAATCTAGGCCCTTTTGACGATCGAGCCTGCCGACAAATAGAACCCTAATGACGTCACTAAAGCCATTCTCGACAGAACCGCGACCCGGTTGCGCGCTGTCTGGAATTCCATTCATTACAATCTTTAAGCGGGTAGGGTCGATTCCCGCTCTACAACCATCGTTAAATTCGCCTGACGACACCATTATAGCAACATCTGTATATCGAATTAGAATTCTCTCAACTAGGACAATGGCCATTCTTTTCCATGCAGCAGCTTGAATATAAAATCCCCATCCGTGTGGCATATACACAATGCGAGCTCGGGTAAGTTTCAGGGCCCTCAGGGTTCTAGCCACCAGTCCAGCTATAGTTGAGTGTGCGTGAATTATGTCCGGATTGAATTCACGAATTTCCTTGTAGGTCATCAGGAAGAGCTGGATTGTTGAATATAATCCGCGCCTATTCCTATCAAACATCCGGAGGGAAAGGTTTTCAGCTGCAGTTAACACCTTCGCGTGCTGTTGAGGGGCGATGAGGCGGATAGAGAATCGACTACTTTCGAGACTTGGAAGGAGGCCGTTCAAATATGTTCCGACCCCGCCCATTGCGGTTTCTGTCAAATGAAGAATTCGAATGGGAGAAGTGGGAATTTCAGACATGCGATGCTCACTTTACGTAGTTCAACTGTTTTGGATATCAGTAGAAGCGGGGGAGAGCAATCTGTTGGGTGTGCTGCCCGTCTCAGGTTGAGGCGCGGTCGGGTGCGCTTTGCGGTCCACTCCTCGTCAGCGTCCCGCGCGAATTTTCTGTGCCTTCGCTGTCCCGGTTGTGATGAGCCAGGTGTATCTCGATGCGGGGTCGCCATTGTCCAACCTTCATCCTTGCGGCGAAGATCACGCCGGGGCAAAAGGTTTGGTGCGGAGCATCGTCGCGCGAACATATCGTTTTGGAGACGCTAGTTGATTCGTCGCGCAAATGGCACCCGTAAGCCCGATCGTGCTCAAAACGTTAGGGTTGGCCTCGGCACAATTCGCCCCAAATTGACCAAAGGTCAGTCGGAGGAGAACCAGCTCTGGTGGTTGCAGCCTCACAAATTCATCGCGTACTTCTTGGTGCCATTTCTCGGTGTTGCCCTTCTGCTCGGGGGGCCAGAGATTGAGCGTTTTGGTGCTCGAAACTTCCTCACGCCATATGTTGTGATGCTGGCCGTCTTATCATTGTCGGCGCTGGCTGGGGGCGCTTGGCTCGGAATGAGGCTGTCCCTCGGAGCTCACTCCTTGCGGGTGTTCGACGAGAAGCGGCTGAGCGCCGCGATTACGACCATGTTGGTTATATCGCTTGCAGCACATCTAGTAATCATATCCGCGTATTTGTTCAATCTCGACTTGGTTGCTGCGACGATGGCCGGTTCGCGAGGAGCCTCTGCTACTCTACAGCGGGCGTCTGGCAGAATTCCCGGCGTGACAACCTTAACTCAGTTGTACCTGCTGGCGCTTCCGGCCTTTGGATCTTACTATTTCATTTTTGGGCGCGCGCCGTCTAAGATGCAATCCCGGCTAGTGCTGGGTCTTCTCTGCCTTGTGGTGATAAGGTCCGTGCTTGGATCAGAGCGATTGTCGTTGTTGGAATCGCTTGTCTGCTTGACATTGCCCTATCTGGCGTTCGGAAAGTTGTCGACGCGTTGGCGATTTGGGATTCGTTATCTTCCAATTATTGCGATGTTCGGCGTGCTGGGTTTGTTTGCCCTGGGTGAATACTATAGGACCTGGGGGTGGTATCGGTACAGTTACGGCTATGGAAGTTTTCTGGAATTTATATATTACCGACTGCTGGCGTATGTTGCCACGTCGACCAACAATGCGGGTGGAGTAATTTTAAATTTTGGACCTATAGAATTTCCCTCTTTTACAGCTATTTGGTATTATCGCATGCCTCAGTGGGTGCCAACTCCCCGGCCTGCGATCCCGGATGTTATGGGGCAATTCTTCATTAGATATGGAAATGCGGAATTTAACAATCCAAGCGGCATATTTTCCCCCATACTCGACTTCGGACCAGCAGGCCTCTTAGTATGTTCGCTCATTGGAGCTGTCTCGGGTTACTTATACGCGGCATTTGCTCGAAAGAACCCATTGGGTATACTGCTTTTTCCGAGCTGGTTTGTGGGGATCGCAATGATTAATCAGTTCTTCTATTGGGGCGATCCGCGGTATTTTCCCGTGTACGTGGTGTTGCCTTTGATCTTACTGTTGACGACGGTTAAGGTCGGTAGGGGGGGGCGGTCCAGCTTTGTCGCGGCACCGCCCGAACGCCCGCGGAGCCCTGCGCTGAGACAATCCCGAACTCGCTGAGGTGACCGCGAAGGGCGTTGATCAGCATGGTCCTCTGGCGTACCAGGAGATCGCGGGTCTGGTGGAGCATCAAGACCGCCTGCTGGGCCTCGGTCTTCACGGCGAGGAATTGCATGGTGGGCCGGGTGACAGCCTCGGCGATCGTCTCCGCGTGGGCTGCATCGTGCACATTCCGCGCTGATTGAGCCCGTCATTCCGATTTGATGTCGCCCACCGTTCCGACATGAACCGTACCCATCCGGTGAGCACCGCGGCGGTGGCGGGATCTGACTTCCGTCAGGCGGCCTGAGCAGGAGCTTCGAGCGGCCGCCAATTCCAAGGCAGGGGCTCGTCGAGCTGCTGGGTTGGGTGCTCGGCGATGCGGGCGAGGACATCAGCGAGCCAAGCTTGGGGGTCGATGTTGTTCATCTTGGTGGTGACCCTCAGGCTGTAGATGATCGCCGCGCGCTGGCTGCCTCGATCTGATCCGCAGAACAGCCAGGACTTCCGGCCGAGCGCGATGCCTCGCAGGGCCCGCTCGGCAGCCTTGTTGGAGAGGCAGACCGGGCGATCGTCGAGGAAGCGCGTGAGCGAGGGCAAGCGGCGGAGCATGTAGCTGATCGCCTTGGCCAAGTCATGGCTGCGGGTGAGCTTCTCGGGGTCTCATGCAGCCAGGGCTCAAACTCCACGACGAGGGGCTTGGTCTGCGACTGCCTGACCGTCAGTCGCTCGACGGCAGACAGGCCGAGGATCTCTCGCTCTATCGCGTAGATGGCGTCGATGCGCAGAACCGCTTCCAGAGCCAAGGGGCAGGCGGGCTTTGGCTTCTTGCCCCGGGCCTTCTCGCCCCTGGCCTTTTTGTGGGCGGTGGCGTCGAGATCGGCGAGCTCGAGAAACTGCGTCGGGCGTGCGCCCAACAGCCGGCCTCCAGGACCGGCCCTGCTGGACGGCCGGGCTTGTAGAGATCGCCAAAGCCGCCGTAGGCGTTGGCCTGGAGGACGCCGGTCCAGGCGCCAAGATGAGCTTGCGGGTGCTTGCCCCGCCGGTCACACGAGGAGTAGAACTCCGCCGCCGGCGGCTCGGGCCCAGCGAACAGCATGTCGTCGCGGATATGGACCCACAGCGACCTGTGTCGGTCTTGCCCTTGGCGAGGACCGGAACCCTGGTGTCGTCGTCATGTAATCGCTCGGTGGCCAGGAGATGGGCCTCGATCCGCCGAAACAGCGGCATGGCCATCGCGGCGCAGGCGCCGACCTGGTCGGCCAGTGTGGAAAGGCTGAGCGGCCCGCCCTCCGGCTCCGACGGTGGCACCGAGCATTGGGCGGTCCTCGCCTCGCTCGTCGAGACCTGCAAGCTCAACGCCGTCGATCCCGCCGCCTACTTCAACGACGTCATCACCCGGATCGTCCAAGGCCACCCTCAGAGCCAGGTCGGCCAGCTCATGCCCTGGGAGTATCCAGCTCAGGCCAGGTAGAGGGCCTCGGGACAGCGCTTACGCGCTTCGAGCGCGTCAACGTCTCGACCGAGCGCCGAACGTCCATTTCACCCTTGCGTCTTGGAGGTCGTCAGCACATGACGTCCATATTGACGACACGTGAGCGAACCCGGTTGGCTGGGCGTCGTCCACACCATCACGTCAATCCCATCCACCGTTGTGATTTTGAGTTCCTGACCCAATCACCTCAAAGATCACTTCTATTCCGTCAACGTTGAACCGCGGACCGTCCTTGTGGAATAAGCAGCAGATCAAAGATTCCCAGCTCCGACATTTCTTCTTCCGTCATAAATTTGGGGGCGTCATCCTCTGATGCCAGGGCGTCATACCCAAATGGTTTGAGGATTTCCAAGATTGTGCGGAATGTTCCGGCGGCTCGCCCATCGCGGTCTCCTCGAACCTCACACCAAATGACCGGCCTGTGCCCTTTGGACAGGAAAGGTATCATCCCACCAATGGTGCCGGCCTCCGCGCCCTCGACATCAATCTTGACCAATCGAACTCGTGCGGGATCAACAATACCTTGGTCATCGACCATCTTCGAAAATGTACTAACGGGTATGTTATAACTCTGCACGGTAGATAAAGCGTCAGAGACCAAGGATGAAGCGCCGGAGTTGTCTGGACGCGTATAGAAGGGCATAAGACCCTCCCGATCTGAAAGTGCAATTCGGTAAACTGTCCCAAGGACTGCGGAATTCCGATCCAGATAGGAAAAGTGTCGTTCCTCTGGCTCAAACAGCACCGTATCGTAGCCATGTTGACGGGCTACGTACGAATACATTCCGAGATTTGCGCCTATATCAATGAATAAGTCCCCGGGGATTCCATTGAGTTTACCAATGAATTTCCCCAAAGGGGAGCGAGAGTAGAATCGTAGTAGATTGTAAAAATAGTATTCCAACAGGCGTTCTGGCGCATGCTCCCTACTAACTTCCAATTCTCCCAATGGGGTATAGAACTTGCCCATACCATCCTTTCGTAGCAGGGAGTCGGCCAGTCCAAACAAGAGAAAGTATCTCTTGCCCGTTATCGTTGCTCGAATGGGGAAAAGTTTGGCAGTGGATCGCCAAATGTCGACTAACGCTTTCATCCTCTGGCCTTCATAAGTTAAATCTCAGTCAGCGGCATTGCTGTCGATCTCTAGCCCGCTGATCGGAAGCGGAGTCAACTTGACTTCTATAAGCACAGCCCCACGCTTGGCGGCAGTAGAGGGAAGTGCTCAGAGGATCCATTATAGATCGCAATATGGTGTGTTTGGATGCCGGCCGCGTTGGCGCATCCTACTCATTACCCTGCGACTCGCCCGCAAGCGCGGCCGTGCCCAAGCCCAGAACTTCCAAAATCGATGCTGCGGTATCGATCCACCTGAAATGGTCCGCACGCTCCCGGCCGTTGTGAGCCATATCTCTGCGAGACCAGTGCGGTTCAAGGGCGTTCACCATCAACATTGCCAAATCCTTCGCGTGCCCAAGAGCAAAGTATTGTACGTCGGGGCCGCATACCTCCCGAGTAGCGGAAATATCAGATGCCAACACTGGGCAGCCAAATTTCATAGCCTCCAAGGGTGGGATTCCAAAGCCTTCGTACTTGCTCGGAAATACTAGAGCGCTTGCTTCGGTGTATAAGCCTGCGAGCTGGGCGTCAGTGCACCTTCCAGCGAGTATTATTCTCTCGTCAATGTGCCCATTTGCGATTTCAGAGCTCCCGAATACAGTTGTGCTTCCAGTACCCACGCACACTACCTTGAAGTCGAGCTGCGTTGGTATGTGTAGGAGCGCCTCTCCAACCAATGACAAATTTTTATTTGGGGATTGATTTCCAACAGTAACAAAAAAACGCGTGCCCTGAAGACCTAAAGAATCTAGTAACGACCTATCTGGAGTTAATCTATCCAGATGATCGGCACCGCACGGTAATACACTTATGCTTTCTGTCTCAAGACCCAGGGCCTGACTGAGGCGGCTAGCAGAGAAGGCGGAGACCGTGCCAATCTTAGCCCTGCGTGATAACGCTCGCCCAAGCACCCTGTGCGCGAAACTATATCGGCGAGAGAAATGTTTCGGAGCGTCGAACACAGCAGCATCGTGAATAATGACAAGCTGGTTCCTGTGCACGAGCGGCCCCGCGCCACAAAGATTCGCTAGCGGCCCTGATGAAGCGGCGGCGGCAAGCGCAAGCTGTTCCCAAGCGTGACCACCAAAGTGGCCCACGTTGGCTATACTCGTAGCGCTCAATGGGGGATAGCTGATCGGGGAGACCGTTGGCGGAACTAGCAGTACAGTCTCGAAGTCTCCCCGCTGTGAGGCGATAATGTCAATGCTGCGAGTGATCTCGTACGCATACCGTTGAACCCCGCTCATAGGCTGTTCGAGAAAGCGACCATTTATAAAGAGCGTATTCATATCAGAGAATTCGATTCAACTTGTGGCCAACTGCAATACGCATATCTCTCACATCTAACGCAACGAGCGCTTCCAGCGTTTGATCCCCAGTCCATTCCACGCCAAAACTACATACCGCCATACGAAGCGGAGCGGCCATAGAGGGCCAGCATGCGCTCGACAAAAATGCAACCACTCTGCGGGCGGAACGCCCTTTGGGTCGAAAAATATGTAGCGAAAATTTCCAATGGTCAGGGTGCTACCCTTTGCTGCGAACTCAGCATTGTGGACCTGATTCCCGACTGGTGCCTTAAGCTCAACAATTCGGAAGCCGAGCTGGGTCGCCCGTAAGCCGTAGTCCGTATCGCCAAAGTGATGACGGTAAGCGTGTGAGTGGACCCCGATCTCGTCGAGCCCACATGCGGGCACTAGAACGAAGTTGCCATTGAAAGTTAGGCAGTCATGCTCAGCTTCAGTGAGAAGTCTAAGCCTCAGTCTCGAGCCTCCCTGATCCCGCGTTAGCCCTCCGTAGCTTGTATGGCCGGAGTTAGGATCAATCGTGCGCCCGCAGACTATAACACGCGGCCCGCTACCCGAGCAGGTCGCAGCGTAGAGTTGGAGAGCCTGCGCAATTGAGTCTTCCGAAATCGCCAAATCATCATTTAGCCAGAGGTAGAAGTCGGCGCAGCTGGAGGCTGCACTTCGCCACGCAGCGCGCATGCCTCCATTCCAATAAAGTGTTCCGTCGCCACGGATGAGCTGGACCTCTGGAAATTCAGCTTTTACGGCGTCGCCGGTACCATCCGTAGACCCGTCATCCACTAGATAGACGAGAAGGTGGATATTTGCTCTGGCGGCTGCGAGGTGCGCGGCTCGAATACATTCAACGGTTAGCGGCCTCCTGTTGTGGCAGGTTAAGATTGCGGCGACGGTTCTATTTGGTTGGACGTTTGCCATCTCGGCCAGCATGGTTGGCTCATCTGCGATAGGATGTATCGTCTAGGTAGTTGTAGGCTTCAATTGTCGAACTACATAAAGTGTCAAGTACACGGAAGTTGGAATAAGAGAAAATATCGAATAGCTCGCCACTGTTCCCCAAACGATACCCTGGAGGCCAAAAAGGTTTCCAAAGTACAACTTTGACGAGACGGCAGCGATGGCCATTAGAACGGCGGTCACGATCTGAAAGTTGATCTTCATGGCCGCATTGAGAAAAATTGAAAGGCCGCTCCCGATGGAACTTACCACACACCACGCTGCAAGGCCCAAAGCCAAACCCAAAGATACGGGTATGTCACGTCCCACCCAGGTATGCAGAAGGGGCTGCCGAAAAATGACGATGACTGCGGAAGCGGCCACCGTGAGGACACCAATACAAGCGGTCGAACCTAGAAGCACCCGGCGGGCCCAAGAATGGTCGCCGCGTGCCATCGCCTCAGAATACGCAGGCCAAAGAGGCACGAGCAGAAGTGACGCACATGACGCAACAACTTGGAAGAGCGCCCTGGGGATGGCGTAAGTTGCCACCAAAGTAGGGCCGTATAGGTAATTCACCACAAGATTGTCGCTGAAGAAAGCTGCAGAGACTACGATTTGTAGAACCGCAAACCTCGCTCCACTTCCGGCAAGTTCACGAACCACTCGCAAGTCAACGTCGCGAATTCGTGGCAAAAGCCAGGAAAAACTGCCCGAAAAGCCAAAAGCGGCGTTGGCGGTCAATGCAATGGCCGTCAGTCCTGCAAAAAGGACGGCAACACTCACCAAGGAGTCGAGAATTTGTGGGATTGATACGGCAAGGACCATAGTCAGCAATTTGGCGGCGGTATCAAAGAAGGCGTTGATGTACCCGCGCTGATAGGCTGACTGAATTTTAGTTATGATGGCGAGCGGAAGGGAAACAAGTGTGAAGAAGGCTAGGATCGCCCCGGCGGATGCAATGTCGCGCTCCAGGGCGTCCGAGACCCTAAAGAGCTCTGACCAGGATAGGTGGGGCCAGACAAATAAGAGTCCAATCCCAATAGAGGACCCGATGAAGCATAGCGCAACTGCCGCTGCCGCTACGTAGCGACGGGCAGCGTGCCGATCCTCACGTCCATTGGATCGGGAGAGACTTGTGAGAAGGCTATTGCCAATACCAAGATCGAGGAACCCGGCGATAGCAACAAAGGAGAACAGGGTCGCCCAGGCACCATAACGTTCTATGCCAAGGTGTTGAACCAGAAGTGGGGTCGTGGTGAACGTGACAAGTACTGCGCCTGCCGCCGCGGCTCCGCCTGCGGCGGAAGTTGCCACCGCTCTCAGCAAGCGCGGATTCATATGGGCGATGAGGGAGAACAATTCGTCTTCTAAGAGGACATGCCGGTGCCACGCGGACCGGTCAGTCGAAAGACCAGCTTGGCGCAGATCACCGCTGTAAGCGCTCGGACAAGGTGCCAACTCGGCGAGTTCTGCAATGCGTGGACACACGAGCTCGCGAGTTCATCAAGCACGGCTCGGCCAACGCGCCTGCGGCCGCCCAAGGTGTTTGCTGGCAGGGAGAAAAGCAGTGAAATTCCCTCAAGGAAGTGACCAGCATAGAGGGGGGCGCGGGCGCTCGGTTCGATGCGCATCATTCCATGAGCTACAAACCAACGCTTCGCAAGCCAGTATCCAGCTCGGATATTCCACGGCTCAGTGGATATAGTTATCGATCCGGGGTGGGAAGAAAACTGAGTAACTATCCTGGAGGTGTGAGAAAATGGGCGAGGATCAACTGCAATGGCCACAAGAAAAATCATTAGATCAGGGCCAATAGCCCTCCGCCACATCAATTCTTGCCGAAGGGAGGTTTCTCTGCACCACGTTTCTACAGCGGTCGCCCAATTGTCTATCGCTGCTCGGGAAAATAGGGCGCAAGCGGGGCTAACGGGGAGCTGTCGCGCATTTAACTGCAGTTGGAAATAGCGCGAGAGAGCGTCTTCAGCTGTGACTGGCGCCTCATCGCCTTCATTGGAGAATGGGGTGCTGTCATCGACATCTCGCACTACTCCCGACGCTACAGAAAGTGCATCGTTTCGAGCGAACCCGGAGAGCAAAACATCGAAAAATGAGCCATCGACATAGTCGTCAGACCATAGAAAGGTTACATATTCGCCGTGACTTAAATACAATCCATCAAGCCAACTGCGTGTAGGCCCTGAGCCGCGCGGGTTTTGAGCCAACGTAATCTGATCGCTATGCCCAAAGTTATCCAGAAGTAGCTGCCATGATCCGTCATCGCTCTCGCTGTCGAGAACAATAATTTCGATTCTGGAAGCAGGAAACTGTTCGGCAGCGTGAAGGCAAGAGTAGACAGCGCGGACTACATGGGTTCCACGATTTAATGTCGGTATTACGACACTCAAGAGGGGGGATTGGGGGGGCAAGGGCTCTAGTCTTCGATGTATGGACGCGCTGTAGAACGCAGGTACTGCCCGAGCGCCAAGCGCAAGTCGAATGGAGGGGCATCCGGGAGCATTGAAGTTAGCAGCGAGCCATCGGCAACCAAGTTTGACGCCACATCGGTGGGTTCGTTCCGAAAGCGCAGGTCCGAACGACCGGCGCAATCGGCCAGTAGGATTGCCAGGTCGCCAACGGTTCTTCCCTCTCCGGTTCCACAGTTGACAACGCCGATCACTTCGCGTGAGGACAATAGTCGGCAGATCTTGGCGAGCCATGCAGCATCTGCAAAATCACGCACGCTCTGCGCCCCTTGCAGCGCGATCTCTGAGTTGGGTGGCGCGTTGAGGATTCGTTGAGTCAGGTTCGGTACCAGAAAGCTCTGAGATTGACGCTCGTCAAAGTAGCTAAAAATCCTCAGAATAAGAGAGTCCTCGCAAAGACGCTGAACCCAATCTTCTCCCTGCAACTTGGTTAGGCCGTAAAGCGAGGTGGGGCCGGTCGGTGCGCTCTCCTTTAGCTCTGACGTGGACGGCTCGTAGACGTGTGACGTGGAAATGTACACGAGGCGCCCGGCATTCTTGCCAACTGCCCAGGCCACGTTAGCAGTGCCTGCGACATTTACGGAAATGGCTAAGCCTGGGTCTCGTTCAACGGAGCCGACGGGGACAATAGCTGCAGCGTGGATTACCAGGTCCAACCCTTCGCACCACGACGCCACAGCGTCCCTGTCTCTCACGTCCCCCGCGAACATGGAGGGCGTGACACCGTGGTGTGTGAACTCAGCGCTTAGCCTGCTCCCAAGAACCCCGGTTGCACCCGTTAGGCCTAGCTTCATCTTTATGCGCCTGCGGCCGCTTGAAGGGCACTATGAACGAGAGCTTCGGTCTCAGCGTCTGAGAATGGGTTCAAACCAATCATTAGGCCACGCTCGAATACCTCGTCACAGACGGGCAGCGACGGCTGGTCAGACCTAAGGTTCAACTTCACTGCAATCGGATGTCGCAGCAGATTTCCAACAATAATTGGCCGTGTCTCTATGCCAGCACGCTCAAGGCATGCTTGGCCACGGCGCTTGTGCGCTCCGTCCCGAAAGAGCAGTGGGGTGGCCATCCAGCTGTGCCGGTCAATAATTTCGGCTCCCGGAACGTAAAGCGTATCATGATGACCCTCAAGCGCCGCTATGCGACCGGCTGTCAGCTGGCGTCGTGAGGCAAGCATTCCGGACATTTTGGATAATTGCGCCCTACCGATAGCCGCGTTCAAGTCCGTCGAGCGAACGTTGTACCCGGGTAGAGCGAAGCAGAAGCGAGGATCGATACCCTCAAGGTCGGCCTTAAATAGGCTGCTATCGGCCCGCATGTGCCGTGTCCAGCCATGCGACCGCAAAGAATAACAGATTTCAGCCAACTCATCGTCATCGGTCAGTATTATGCCGCCTTCAATTGTAGAAATGTGATGAGAGAAGTAGAAACTAAAGGCCGACGCAATACCTATAGTGCCAATATTTCGTCCCGCGCTTGTCAGCGCACCAAGACTCTCGCATGCATCCTCCATCAGCACGAGTTGTCGATCAGAGCATAGTGATTGGATTTCCTCCACGCCAGACGGGTTTCCCAATACAGGGACCGAGATGACCATTTTCGTGCGGTCTGTGATAAGGGCTGCTACGGACGAGGCGTCAGCGTTAAGGGAATCGATGTTTACATCGCATAGGACCGGCACCAACCCTTGGTTAAGAAGGGGAGTGATAGTTGAAGGCCAGTTCAATCCCTGGATGATTACCTCATCGCCGGGCTGGAAGGAGGTTCCAATTGAACTCGCTGCACTCCTGCTTAGGTGTGTTACTGCCTCGATCGCAATTAAATTGGCCGATGATCCAGAATTTACCATTATCGCGTGGCGAGAACCCAGAGCGTCTGCAAATTCACGCTCGAAGCTCAACACCTCGTGCCCCTGAGTCATGTGTCCACTGCGAAGTACCGCCATCGCGGCTGCGCTTTCAGCATCTCCGAAGGAATTGTACGCCAGGGGGACGCGATATTTCATGATTGGCCTTCCGAGTTGCTCATTAGGTAAGTTGTTGAAGCTTCTCGATTAAGTGGCAAATTCTAAAAACCACTGATAAGTCTCAAGAATGCCCTGTTTCAGATGCACTTTTGGCGTCCAGCCCATTCTGTTCAGCTTCTGCGAGTCGAGAAGCTTCCTGGGGGTTCCGTCCGGGTAAGATGGATCGAACTCAATTTTGCCACCAAATCCGACAACATCAGCCACAAGCTTCGCTAGGCTCCTGATGTTGACTTCCTCCCCACTCCCTATGTTTATGTGAGAGGCGTCAGAATAGTGGTTCAATAAATGAACTACAGCATCAGCGCAGTCATCAACAAAGAGAAATTCACGTAGAGGTGACCCGGTTCCCCACAACGTAAGAATGTCGGACGAGTTCAGCTTTGCGTCGTGAGCCTTTCGAATAATCGCCGGGAGCACGTGGCTGCTGTCCACACTAAAATTATCATTCGGCCCGTACATATTTGTCGGCATGGCTGAGATGTAGTCGACGCCATACTGTTTTCGATAAGCCTGAGCGAGTTTGATGCCGGCAATTTTCGCTATCGCATACCATTCGTTCGTTGCTTCTAACGACCCGGTTAGGAGTGCATCTTCGGGGATAGGCTGCGGCGCAAGTTTGGGGTAGATGCAGCTCGATCCGAGGAAGAGTAGCTTTTTTACTCCTGCAAGATATGCCGCCCGGATAATATTCGTTTGGATGAGCAGGTTGTCCTGTAGAAAATCTACAGGGCTGCGTTGATTGGCGAGTATTCCGCCAACGCGAGCGGCGGCGATTACTATAACGTCAGGTCGGTTTTGAGATATCCACTGAGCGGTATCATCTTGGCGCGTAAGGTCCAGCTCGCTTTTACTTACAGACAGTAAGTCGCAATTTTCAGTCTGAAGACGACGAGCAATCGCGGAGCCGACCATTCCCTGATGGCCAGCGACCCAAACCGTCTTATCTTCCAAGAAAGGCATCTAAGCAGGCCCGCCCTTTAAAGGCTTGGTCGTGGCTGCGACCAAGTCCGCTTGCACCATCTCCTTTACGAGCGACCTTACATCTATCTCAGGTTTCCATCCCAAGACGTCCTGGGCCTTTCGCGGGTCTCCGATTAGCAAATCAACTTCAGTGGGACGGAAGTAGCGCGGATCTATACGAACGAGGGTCTTTCCGCTCGTGGCATCGACTCCGCTTTCGGTGATGCCACTTCCTTCCCAGCGAATTGATATTCCGACATCCTGGAATGCCCACTCGGCGAATTGCCGAACGGTTGTCGTTATCCCCGTCGCGAGAACGAAATCGGAGGGCTTCTCCTGCTGAAGCATGAGCCACATGCCGTAAACATACTCTCGAGCATGGCCCCAATCGCGTTTCGCATCTAAATTTCCGAGATACAGCGCCTCTTGCCGGCCAAGGCTGATCGCTGCGGCCGCTCGTGTGATCTTTCGCGTTACAAAGGTCTCCCCCCGGAGCGGGCTCTCATGATTGAAGAGAATCCCGTTGCAGGCAAACATATTGTACGCCTCTCGATAGTTAACAACTATCCAGTAAGCATATAGTTTCGCCGCCGCATATGGTGACCTCGGGTAGAACGGCGTTGTCTCTGATTGCGGAACCTGCTGGACCAAACCAAATAGTTCGGAAGTGGATGCCTGGTAAAATTTTGTCTTTCCGGCCAAGCCTAGAATTCTGATGGCTTCCAAGATCCGAAGCGTTCCAAGACCGTCTGAATTCGCCGTATATTCTGGAGTTTCAAAACTAACTTGAACGTGACTCTGGGCCGCCAGATTATATATCTCGTCCGGCTGAACTTCCTGCACGATGCGAATAAGGTTCGTGGCGTCTGTTAGATCACCATAGTGTAATGTGAGGCGCGGATTTTCGACATGCGGATCTTCGTATAAGTGCTCAATGCGGCCTGTATTGAATGAAGAGGACCGCCGCTTAATCCCATGTACGATATAGCCCTTCGTGAGAAGTAACTCGGCTAGGTATGCCCCATCCTGACCCGTAATTCCTGTAATGAGAGCGACCTTTGGGCCGGATGAGTCCGCCATAATTTTTGCCTAGCTCGAATTTTAGTGAATTTGACCGAACGCTGTTTGTGATGTTGCGGGCATTTCGGGGTCTCTTTGGTGCACGAGAAATCCGTCCTGTAGGGCCTTGCGATACCCAGCGATGGGAATTTGATGGCACCACAAACGTAGCTCACATATCGCTCTAAGCCAGAGAGGATTCTATTGCCATTCCTCTGGGAAGCGCGCCGATTTCGGGGAGCCCTAGTTGCGTAGCCCGCGGCCAATACTGGGTAAGAGATCGATGGTTTGGTGAATGGGCGCTGAAGGTTCGTTTCATAGCGGAGGCTTTGGGCATGTGAGGGCACGTGGAGCGAACGCATGTGCTGATTTGAGGTACTTTAGCCATTTTGGCTGCTTCCAGAGTTTGAAGTTCCTTCTATTGTCTCCTGTCAGCTAAAATTAGGCGGCCAATTGGGCAGCCCTACATCGAGTGCCAGGCGAAGCTGGTCAGTCGTGAAGAAATTTTGGCTGACACACTCTGCCGCTCAATAAGAACCACTCCGTGTTAGCACGGCCGGAATGGTTGCCAGGAGAATTCCCAGGTTCAATTTCAGGGAGCGGCGTCTTGAATAGAGAACATCGAACGCAATCCGACGTCGGTAACTTACACTATTTCTTCCATTCACTTGCCATAACCCCGTAATTCCCGGCTGGACGGCAAAGTAGGACTTGGCCCTTCGGCCATATCGTTCGAGTTCTTCTCGGACGATAGGCCTCGGGCCGACGAGACTCATCTCGCCAGTCAAGACGTTGAATAACTGTGGGAGTTCGTCGATGCTTGATGAGCGAAGGAACTTTCCCAGTGGCGTTACCCGGGGGTCCGCGCGGAGTTTCTGATCGGCTTCCCACTCTGCGCGCGCGCTCGCGTCGCGGGCGAGCAGGGATGCTAATCGGGCCTCTGCATCTGTTACCATGCTGCGAAATTTCCAGCACCGAAACGTCTTGCCATGTAAGCCGTAGCGGCTGTGACCGAATAGGACCGGCCCACCGTCATGGACGAGAATGGCCAGCGCCACCGCTGCCATCAGTGGCGCAAAAAAGACGAGCATGATCGATGCGATTGAGATGTCGAGTAAACGGCAGGCAGAGATCCCGGGTGTCGGCATGGGGGCTTCCGCTGCCAGGTACGATTTTGAGGGGGTAGGAGCTCGACGGCTAAGTGGGTGCCGGCACAATGATGAGTCACCGACTGAAAGTTCGGTTGGTGCCCCCATCAGCCGATTGCTTCCCTTGCCTTCAAACGATCCGAGAAGAGTGCATGATAGGGGCACGCCTTCGCTGGGAGCAGAAGGATCGGAATTCAAGTTCAGAGATTGCATGGAAGTGCTCTCAATTTGAGACGCGTGCCTCTGATTGCGGCACGCATGCCCCATTCCGAACTAGGTGAGACGCGGAAAGACTTGTTGGGATTATAGGCGTGAGCGGCAGTCATCGGATCAGCTTGTGTAGTACTTTTTGTATTCCGTGTAGTAATAACCGGGATCGCCGTATCCGTACTTAGACTGCTGCTTCATGTCGACCTGTGTGAGCGCCACGCCTGCGACGTGGGAGCCTGTGCCAGAAAGGAGACGGAATGCGGCCTCAATGGCGTGTTGTGGAGTCTTCCGCCAGCGCGCGAGGAAGACGACCACATCGGCCTTTGGAGCGAGGACGCGGGTATCTGCGACAGGCAACAACGGCGCGGTATCCAGGATCACAAGGTCAAATCGATCGCGAAGATCGGCCAAAAGCCTGTCCATGGCTGCGGTTCCAAAGACGTCCCTAGGGGTGTAATTTGCCTTCGTGAGAGGCAGGAATTGCGCGCCGCTAACGGGATCAAGGATTAATGCCTGCTCCAAGGAAGTTTCGCCGCTAAGGACCTCAAGCAGACCGCGCTCAGGCTCCTGCTCTAACATTCGATTAACGGTCCTCCGCCTCAGATCGCAGTCTACGATCACGGTGCGAAGGCCCTGCAAGGCTGATGATCGGGCGAGGCATAGCGAGGTGGTGGTCTTGCCTTCTCCGGGAAGGGCTGATGTCACCGCGACAACTTTCACTGGTTCTCCCAAGCGGGAGTACGTGATTGATGCCCTGAGGTTGCGGAAGGCTTCCGAGAAGCTAGAAAGGGGCTTCTCAACGACGTAGTCGATTGGCGAACTGGCCTTTCCCTCAGCGACTGATGCAAGTAGGGGGATAGCACCAAGGTAAGAGGTTTCAAGGCGGCGTTCGACATCTTCGGCGGTTGCTAGGCCCGCATCTAACATTTCGGCGAATATAATTGCGCCGCAGCCAGCGCCAATAGCTAGGAGGATGCCCAGGAATAGATTCATCGCGACCTTCGGCGAGCTCTGGCGAGTGGGAATCTTAGCCTTCGAAACAACACGAGCGTCCGACTGTTCAATACCCTGCTGCGTACTCGTTTCCTTGTAGCGATTGAGGTAACTTTCGTAGAGGGTTCTGCTTGCATCTGCTGCGCGTTGGAGTTCATTCAGTCGGACCATCGCTCGGCTGTTGGCAGCGAGAGTGCCTTTGGCGCCGCCAAGACTCCCGCCGATTGCCGCCGCCCGCTGGCGAGAGACCGAAGTCTTGGCCTCGAGGTTGGATATGATGCGCTGAATTTCTTGCTGGATCTGCCCGTCAATGTCGGAAAGCTGACGCTTCGCTTTCAACATCTCAGGGTGCCTGTCCCCGTACCTTCCTTGAAGGTCCGCAACTTGAGCGCTCACTGTCGCGCGTTGCTGACGAAGCTGCTGAACTACAGGCGAGCTAAGTGCCTCTCCAACATCGTCTCCAGTTGAGCCTTTAGAGAGTTGTGCCTTTGCAGTGGACAGCCGCGCCTGATCTTCGGCTACTTGGGCTTGCGCCTGGGAAAGAGTGAGATTGTAGTTCGAAATTTCTTGTTCAGTCAAATTGGTGCCAGATGCGCTAAGCAGGTTATTTGCGATCTTGTACTGTTGAACAGCGGCGTCGTCCGCTTGAACCTGCCCGCGGAGCTCTCCGAGGCGACCATTTAGCCAATTAGTTGCCTGCTGCGTGGCGTCAAATTTGGCCTCCATCTGTTCCAGCAGATAGAGTTCGGAGAACTTATTTGCAATGACAGCAGCCTTCGCTGGATTCTCAGACTCATAGTTCACCTTTATCACATAGGTCAGACCGGCACGTTTGACCGATAGGCCCCCTAACACGTGATCGACAATCTGCTCGTGGCGCTTCTGAGCTTGCATGGCGGTAACTTGGTCCACGCCCGGGCCCTTTGCTCCCACTAGGCTGCCGATGCCACCAAGCACCATCTTGACGCCGCTGGGCTTTCGCAAAGCGCTGTTGAACTCCGGATCCTCCTCAAGCTTGAGGCTCTTGACCACCCGTTCTGCGAGTTGCCGTGATTTCAAAACCTCCACTTCGGTGTCGACTGCGCTGGAATCCGCTGGAAGACCCGAGAGGACCTCCTCGACATTACTCACCCGCTCCTTACGGGTATCGAGCATGACGCTGGCCGATGCCGTGTACTTCGGCGTGGTCTGTAAAGTCACCAGAACCGACGCTAACAGCACAGCGATGGCAACGGCCGTGAACAGACGTAGGCGGCGGCGGAATGCAACGAAAATTCGGCGCAAATCCAGCCCTTCCGATAGTCCGGGCAAAAGGTTTGCAGGTGCAGCGCGCTCGCCGAAGTCGGGATCGGCATCGACGGGGGAGGGGCTATGCAGGTTCATGCAACTTACGCCTTAAAGGTTAGGGCCAGGCGTCTTGCGAACGTCTGGCCCATAATAGGTCCGCTCTCTCACGGCCTTTCAATGATCACGCCAACCCCGCCCCCGGGGGAGGGCAAGATGCTGCTTAGAACTGCAGCGTCACGCCCGCGCCGATCTTGTTGACCTTGAAATCGCCGCCGGCCGCAGCCCCGTCCGATTTTTGATCGTAATAGCTATAGTTAACCGTCAGACCGACATGCCGATTAAGCAGATAGGTCGCGCCGACTCCGGCGGTGAGCCGCTTGTCATTCCGCGCCACGCCTTCGTACTCATCCTTGCCGTAGGCCAATTGGCCGGTCAGCAAGACATTTCGCAGCAATTCGTGGTCGATTTGAGCGCTCAGATTGCTGGAAAGGTAGCCAGACGAGCCCGCGATGCCGCTGTCCTCGACGGAGCGAGAGCCTGCGACGGTCACCGTGGTTAGTTCCGTCGGGAACCACTCGACCTGAGCCCGGGCGCCAAGACCGCTGATATCCTTGAAGGTTGGATCGTCATAGGACTGACGGAGATAGCCAACGCCGACTTCGCCGCGCATCAGCGCGCCGATCTCGAAGTTGGCGCCCGCCAGCGCTTCGACACCATCGGAGTCGCGGATCAGGGTGACGGCAGGCTTGCCGAGTCGATAGTCGCGCTTGTTGCCAGAGACCTGGATGAACAGTGCTGTCGCCGGGCTGACCGCATAGTCGGCCCGCGCCGTCAGACTGGTGTTCGTGCGATCACGGTCGTCCTGCTCAACATTGACGCCGGTCGTCGTGCGGCCATCGTGATAGTCGAACTTGCTCAGATCGACCCGCGCGGACACCTTCAGGCGATTGAACTCGCGTCCGGCCACCACAAAGGCGGTCGTATTGTCATACTGGATCGACTTGGCGGCCAGAACTGGCGAACTAGAAGAGGTGCGCGGTTCGCTGAGATTGCCATAGGTGACGCCGGCCGTAACATTTGAACGCCGGGTGATGTCGAGGCGGCCCGTCGCTCCCAGCGTATAGTCGTCTGTGTTCTCGCTATCGAAGTCGCTGTAGCGGCTGATGTTGCCGCGGGCGAACGCCTGAAGGGAATGACGCGACCAGGTGCTGGCCACGACGACCTCGGGCTGCACCTTCCAGATCACGTCATCGACTTGGCGGGCGGAGGAAGCATAGACGTTATCCGTCCGCTCGACCCCAACGCCCAGCTTCGGATAGGCCATGAACGCGCCGAGCGGGATGCCGATGGCTTCATAGCCCGGATGGGGGCGCTCGCGGACCGCCACGCTGCGGTCGCGAGCGAAATTGCTGTTGGCGCTCGTACTCGCCAGAGCGCCCGCGGTCGACTGCGCCCATGCGGAGCCCCCCACGCCTGTGGAGAGCACAATGGCGACGCTCGCGAAAAGGACGCGCTTATTGGCGGTCACGATGGCCTCACTTGGTTTGGCATTGGAAGGCCCCCCCGCAGGGGGAAAGCAAGTCGATGAACTTATCGGCGGCGCCTCCGCGCCGCCGACAGATCATTACAGGTTGTGGGCGCCAGAGCCGCCACCGCCGCCGCCGGGGCTGGAACCGGGGCCTGCAGCGAAGTTGCTCGAGCCGCCACCGGGGGAACCGCCGATGCTGCCGGTGGAGCCGGTCGTGCCGAACAGAGCGAGTTGAACGCCGTCAACCGCCGTGCTGCCGCCGACGGCCTGTTGGAAGGTGGTGTCCTTGCGCACAGCGGCCAGGGCCTGAGCCTTCAGTGTGTCGCTGAACCCGTTGGCCGGATCGTTCAGGTAGGCGTTCACCGCCACCTTGATCGCCGCGGAGAGTTGTTCGGGCGTCATGTTCGGATTGGCGGCGATGGTCTGTTGGATGACGGCTTCGACTCCAAGCTTGACCGTCTCGACCTGCGCAGGCGTCTGGGCGTAGGCGCCGGAGGACGCGAAACTGACGGCGCCGATCACGGCGGTGGAGGCGAGGGCTCGCGCCAAAGCGCCGATGCCGAGTGTCTTGAGGTTCATGCTAATCCCCTGGCTCAAGTCGATGCCGGATACCCAGCGTTACACCCTAGGCTCATACCCCATGAGCGACCGCAAGTCGATTCGCTCAATTCTTTAGTAACCCATCGTGTTTCGCTGCATTTTCGTGCGCTGCTTGTTCAACGCGTGACGGCGAGATGACATATCGTTCGAGCCACTTCTGGGCCACCGGCGTTGTCTCGGGATTGCTTACCGCAGCAAGGGCGGCGTGCAGCTTGGACCGACCGCCCCCGTCGGCGGACAGGGACCGCGCTTCACTTTCGGCTGAAATCCTCAATGCCGCCGGGAGGTTACCCCAATTCTCAAGCGCGAAATGTATACGCCAAGGCGCAAGCAGAGGGTCGACCGCGACCAGATCATAGGAGCGGGAGAGCGCCGCGACGCCGGCTTTCGACAGGCCGAGGTTCCGGATTCCGTCAATATAAGCGATGCGGAGCCAAGCACTCGTGTCATAGGGGAATTGCACTATCGCGAGGCGGGAAAGTCGCTCCGCTTCGGTCAAATTCGCCAAGTTCGGGCTTCGCCTCGCCACCAGTTGCTCGGCCCTGCGGTCGTAGCCCGACGCCACCACGGCGAGCTTGAGGCCGCCGACCTTGAGTTCTCCGCCCATTGCCAGGGCAATGAGATGCATCAGCGCGAGGGAGAAGGTGGTGGCCGCCAACGCGCCTGCGCCTATCAGCCGGATGACTTGAGGTCGCTTCATCGGGCCGTACCCTGCGACAGGGTAAACTGTAACCCCAAGGCATAGGCGAACATCGCGGCCATCGAATAGGCGTCGAGGGCGAAGTCGGTGGCCCCGTGGACGAGGAAAACGGCGTCGAGCGAGATGAGCCCAATGAGAACGAGCGTCATCCGCGATCGGGTGAGGGCGCCTCTGACCGCTTTGAGGACCACAAGTCCCACAACAGCGAACATCGCCCCTGCGCCGACAATCCCGGCCTGCTCCAGCCACTGCAGGTAGACATTGAGGATCGCCTTAATGTTCCAGAGCGTGCCGTAGTTGGTGGTGGTGATGAGGGTTTTGTTGACCGCCTCGGAGGTGCCGAACCCATACCCGAGCAGGGGTGATCGCAGGAAAGCCTGCCAGTGCTCCGCCCAGATCGCGGTGCGGACCACAGCGTCCTTGTCGGTGTTCATGAAGCGATCGATCACCAGATCTCCCGCCACATAGAGAACGATCGCCCCAAAAATCACAGCGCCCAAGCCGGTGAGCGCAGCCCGAGTTATCTTCAGCTTGGCGGAGAAAAGCTGTAGGATCGCAAACCCGACGAGCGCCACCAATGTCGCGAGCGCCGCGCCACGTGACGCCGTCATCAACAGGCAGACGGCGAACGTGAGAGCGACCGCCGCCAGCGGCGCTGTGCTGGTGATGCGGTTTTGTGGCTTGGCCGCGCGAAATTGTCGGAAGAGCAGAGCGATGCTCAACACCAACATGCAGGCCATGAAGGTGCCGGCGGTATTGGGGTTGAAGAAATGGCCCTCGAGCCGTCTGCCCCCGGTCTGGAATATCGTCCCGGTCACGCTTCCGAAGAACGCCCAGAGCGCCAGGATCAAGCCTAGCCCCACCATTGTGTAAATGGCCGCGCGAGCCCTGCGGTCTGAGGCGCCTGTAAGGACCCCCACCAGGAAGATGCAGGCCAAGCCCAGCAGCTTGATGATCTCTACGACCGTTGACGACCGGTCGATCGTGGTCGAGCCGGGGGGCTGGCCAATATATGCCCAGACCGGATGCGGCCCGCCCGGCGCCCAGGGCGTCAACTGGATCACGCCGACCGCAATCACCAGGGCAAAGCAGATCGCGGGCGCGGCAAGGCCAGTGATCCGGCCCAGATCTTTGCGGAAAGATGCGCGACAGAGCAGGGCGCCGAGCACCAGAGTTTCAGCCATCACCAAGGCGAAGGCCGTCTCCGAAGCCAGCGCTGCATAGAGGTAATGTCCTGCGAAGATCGGCAGCAGGCCCGCCAGCGCGACCCAGGTTCCCTCCGGCGGTGGCCAGAATCCCACAGGCTCTGCGTCGGATCGGACACGCGCGCGTGCAGGATGTCGCGCCTTGGACGCCTGTTCACTCACGAAGTTACCTTGGGTTGCGGGACCGGCCGGTAGGAATATCGCTTCCTACAGGGCGATCAAGTTCAACCCGGCGTACTTGAGGGAACTGGCGCTCGGCGTGACGGTCGCCCAGTGGAAGGCGTCCCCGGCCACCTGGCGCTTGCGGAAGGTGTAGGGCGCCTCGTTCCAGGGCACGACCCAGGGGGAGAGGTTGTCGAGCACATACTCACCCTTGTCCCCGGCCACCAGCAGCACCGCGTGAGTGGCGTTCCAGGCCGTGGTCACCACGGCGATGGAGAGCGCGCTGGGGGGGAAGCCCTCGGCGATCAGCGCGCGGCGCTTCTCGAGCACATAGTCCTCGCAGTCGCCGAACTTCGTACCGTCCTCGAGCGGCGTGCTCCAGAATTCCTCGACACCATAGTTGTCGATGTCGGTCTTGCGGATGATATCGCGATTCACCTTGGAGTTGACGCGATTGATCGTCGCCCAGGTCTGACTGTCCATGACCAGGGTGGCGCCCGCTTCGGGCTGCGGCTGCGGCAAGGCGGCCGCGGGTTCGGAAACCGCCTCAAAGCGGAAGCTGGCGAGGGAGATGCGGGCCTGATCCACGGGCGTGGCCGGCGCGTCCAACAGGCGGAACTCCGCGAGCGACCGCCAGTCCATGCGGTCGGTCGCCTCTGCATCGAACCGGAAGGTGGCCCGCGCCGTCATCCGATGGACGGCGGAGGCAAGGTCGGCGGCCGCGGCGGCCGGACGGGCGATGGTGGCGGTCAGGGCCGTGGCGTCTTCACGAAGGTTTCCGGCCGTGCCGATCTGAGACAGCACCGCCTCTCGGCTGACCTGGCAATCGCGCGGCTGGCGGCTGCAGAAGTCCAGATAGGCTTGCGGCGCCGCCGCAGGCCCGCTCAGCGGCATGGGTCCGCTCGCCGCCGGCGCCCCAGCATTGGCCAGGCTCGAAGCCCCTAGTGCGCAAATTAGTACAGTCGCCGCAGCGAACGCCTTCGTATTCAAGATCATCACCCCACTCCGTTCTGGAGTTCCCGTGATCTTGTTTTATCTAACGCGCCTTAATTGGGGCTCTATTGGCATAGTGTAATTGATCTGAATTGGCATGGTTTCGTAAATGTTTACATTAACGTCACATTCATTCTGGATTAATGTGAAGTATATTAGCGACTGCCCTCCGATTTAGAGTTTCCGAGCGTTAAGCAAGATTCGGAACGATTCTTGAAGTCGGTATTCCGTGCTTCGCCGCAGTGCGGTAGAAGCAAGCCCGAGGGACGTGTGTGGAGCCTAGATTGATGCAAAGGTTGTTTTCGTTGGTCATGGCGGTCTTTGGCGTCGTAACCGCCCTGCTGCTGGCGCCCTCGCTGGCTGTGGCCGCAGAGTCAGACGCTGTCGCGGTCGTGCGCTCCATTCCGGAATACCGCATGGGCTCGGGCGACAAGATCCGGGTGATAACCTTCGGCGAGGAAGCCCTGACGGGCGAATTCTCCATCGGCGGCTCGGGCATGGTGTCGCTTCCCCTGATCGGGGAAGTGAAGGCCGCCGGTCTCTCGGTTCCGGAATTCCAGAGCCAGGTCGAAACCAAGCTGAAGGAGGGCTACCTCAAGGAGCCCCGGGTCAGCGTCGAGGTCCTCAACTATCGCCCCTTCTACATTCTGGGCGAGGTCGAGAAGCCCGACACCTATCCCTACACCAATGGGCTCACGGTGGTGAACGCGGTGGCGACGGCGGGCGGCTTCACCTACCGAGCCAACACCAAGAAGGTGTACATCAAGCGCGCGGACAGTTCGGTGGAGCAGGAGTTTCCCCTGAGCACCTCCACCCTGGTGGCGCCGGGTGACACCATCCGGGTCGGCGAACGCTTCTTCTGATCCTTAAGAGGTGAGGGGATCCTAGCGGTCTGGGATCCTCCACCTGTCCTAAGCCGCGTTCTCGGGGGAAAGATGCAGACAATCCTGGTCAGCGGCGGCGCGGGTTACATCGGCTCACACACCTGCCTGCGCCTGTCCGAGGCGGGCTTTGCGCCCGTGGTGTTCGACAACCTGTCGAACGGCCACGCCGAGTTCGCCCAGTGGGGCCCGCTCGAGGTGGGGGATATCCGGGACGCCAGACGACTGGATGAGGTCTTCGCGGCCCACAAGCCCGCGGCGGTCATCCACTTCGCCGCCCTGATCGAGGTCGGCGAGTCGGTGCTGCATCCCGGCCGCTTCTATGAGAACAATGTCGCAGGCGCCCTGAACCTGATCGAGGCCGCCCGCCGCGCCGGGGTCGACGCCCTGGTCTTCTCCTCGACCTGCGCCACCTACGGCGATCCGCAGACCGTGCCGATGGACGAAACCCATCCCCAGGCGCCGCTCAACCCCTACGGCCATTCCAAGCTGATGGTGGAGCAGATCCTGCGGGACCTGGACCGCTACAGCGGCTTCCGGTCCGTGATCCTGCGCTATTTCAACGCCGCCGGCTGCGACCCCCAGGGGCGGATCGGCGAGCGGCATGAGCCCGAGACCCACGCCATTCCGCTGGCCATCCGGGCGGCCATGGGCTCCAACCACGGCTTCAAGATCTTCGGCGACGACTATCCCACCGCCGACGGCACCGCGGTGCGCGACTATATCCACGTGCTCGACCTCGCCGACGCCCATGTCCTGGCTCTGCGCCACCTGCTGGCGGGCGGGGCGAGTGAGGTTTTCAACCTGGGCACCGGCACGGGGACCAGCGTCCGCGAGCTGGTGGCGGCCATCAAGCAGGTCTCCGGCGGCGCCTTCGACGCCCAGCCCGCGCCGCGCCGCGCAGGCGACGCCCCGGCCCTGGTGGCCGACAACCGCAAGGCCCGCGAGGTCCTGGGCTGGACCCCGCGCTTCGGCCTGACCGACATCATCGAGACCGCCTGGCGATGGCATCAGGCGGAAGCCGATCGCGCCGGAGCGTTGAAGTAGTATTGATCCGGCCGTTGCTGGCCGATGCGAGGGGCGGGCGATGGCGGTCTATCCGGTGATCATGTGCGGCGGGTCTGGTACCCGCCTTTGGCCGGCCTCGCGCCCAGCGCGGCCGAAGCAGTTTGTGCCACTAACGGGCGCGAGGTCGAGCTTCCAAGACACGGTCCTGCGGGTCATCGGTCTGACGGATGCCGCGCCCCCGGTCGTCGTTGCCGGCGTCGCCCATCAGGCCGCGATCCTTGCTCAGCTCGCCGAACTGGGGGTGGAAGGGGTATTGCTGCTGGAGCCGGAGGGGCGAGATTCCGCCGCCGCCATGGCTGCGGCCGCCGCCTGGATCAACATGCGAGACCCGCTCGGTATCGCGGTCGTGGTGTCCGCTGACCATGACGTGCCAGACGACCATGCCTTCCGCGCCGCTGTGGAGGTGGCGGTGATCAGCGCGCACGCTGGCAGTATTGTCACGCTCGGCGTGCGACCGACGTCGCCATCCCCGGCCTATGGCTACATTCGGGCGGTTGGAGGCGATGGGGTTTCACCTGTCGCCGCCTTTGTTGAGAAGCCCAACGTGGCCACAGCCAAGGCCTATGTCGACGCCGGCTACCTCTGGAACAGCGGCAACTTCGTCGTTGCGACAGCTGTGCTCGCCGAAGAGCTTGCCGCTCACGCGCCGCAAACCTTTGCCGCGGCGCACGCGGCCGTCGGTGATGGAAAGGCCTCGGACGGCGTTCTGGTTCTGGGGGAGGCGTTTCGGAGCGCCCCGAAGATTTCCATCGATTACGCCGTGATGGAGAAGACCAAGCGCGCGACCGTGCTTCCGGTCGATTTCGCCTGGTCTGATGTGGGGGCCTGGGACGCCGTGTGGGCGGCTAGCGCCAAGACCGGGGCGGGCAATGCGGCATCGGGCGCAGCGCTGTTTGTGGAGAGCTCCAACTCGCTGGTCCGTGCGCCTGCCGGCGTCCAGGTGGCGGTGATTGGCTTGAAGGACGTCGCGGTGGTGGTTGACGGCGATGACATCCTGGTCTGCGATCTCAGCCACAGTCAGTTGGTGAAGGCCGCCGTGGATCAATTGAAGACCCAGTCCAAGCCGAACGCCTTTGCGAGCCTCGCCGAGGCGAACGAGGCCTACAATCATTGGCTTCGCGTGAGCGCCTTGCCGCTGTGGTGGGCGGTTGGCGCCGACCACGAGCGCGGCGGCTTCATCGAAGCGCTGAGCGTTGACGGCGAGCCGCGTCCGGCGCCCCGTCGTGGTCGCGTCCAGGGCCGCCAGGTCTTTACCTATGGCGCCGCAGGTGAGCTCGGTTGGCAGGGCCCTTGGCGGCAAGCCGCGTGGCACGGTCTCAACTATGCGCTCGAGCGCTTTCAACGGCCCGATGGTCTCTTCCGTAGTCTGCTCAGCGCCGAAGGCGACGTTCTGGACAAAACCGCGGCAGTCTACGACCAGGCCTTTGCGCTCCTGGGCATGGCCACCTTGAGCCGCCTTGACCCCGGCAAGATGGACTTGGTCGCAGCCGCCAACCATCTGCGTGAGGGGCTGCAGAGCCTTCGCCATTCCGGTGGCGGGTTCAAAGAGACCTCAGACCACCCATTCCAGTCCAACTGCCACATGCATATCCTCGAGGCCGCCCTTGCCTGGAGCGAGGCGGGCGAAGCCTCCTGGGATCGGCTGGCTGACGAGATCGTCGGCATGGCCGCCACCATCTTTATCGATCCCGAAGGCGGCTTTCTGCGGGAGTTCTTTGACGAAACCTGGAAGCCCGCGCCCGGCGACGACGGCCGGCTCGTCGAGCCCGGCCATCAGTTCGAATGGGCCTGGCTGCTGGAGCGCTGGGGCCGCCAGCGCGGCGACGGGAAGGCGAGGGCGGCGGCGCGCAAGCTGTTCCAGATCGGCCGCAAGGGCGTGGATCCGCTTCGCGGCGTGGCGGTCAATGCGTTGTGGGACGATTTCTCGATCCGGGACCCCAGCGCCCGGCTCTGGCCGCAGACCGAGTATCTGAAGGCCGCCCTGATCCTGGGCGAGGAAGATGACGCCCTGGTGGCCGCCAATGGCCTCTGGCGGTATCTGCAGACCCCGGCTGTCGGCGTCTGGTTCGACAAGATGCGTCCTGATGGGACCTTCGTGGACGAGCCCGCGCCCGCGAGTTCCTTCTACCACATCATCTGCGCCATCGCTGAGCTGAGCCGGTTCCAGGCGGCGCGGAACTGAGCCGAGTCGATGGGGCGGCCGAGTGCGTCAGCCTATCCACCGCCTACTGGCGAAACCCCTGCGCGTCGCAGGCCCGCGCAGACTTGAGACCAGGCGTCTTCAGCCACGCAATCGCGGCCAGCAGGTAGCTCCGATCGCGCCCTAGCGGGGAGACGTGGGTGGCGCCATCGGCGTCGAGGACCCAGCCCTGGCACGCCCACCGCGCCGGTGCGGCCTGGGCCTGCCGCCATGCCCTGTCGGTCGGATCGGTTGGCGCGAGACTGGCCACGATCACGGCGGTGGGCGTCGCCCGGCCGACCCCGCCGATTTCCCTCACCCGTCGTAGGCCAGGCAGGATTTGCAGGACCTCATCGCGGGCATTCTGCAGGTGTCGGGGGGAGGTGAGGGCCGTCCACTTGCGATGCGCCGCTGGATCTTGCAGCCCGATCGCGTCGATCGTCGGTTGGACCACCAGCGGCGCCAGGCCCATGCGGCCGCCGATCGCCGCCAGGCGGGCCAGGGTTTCCTCATCCTGCAGGTCCGACATCACCAAGGGTTCGTCGAGGTCGTCGCTGCCGACGCCATCGACATAGAGCACCCCCGCCACGCGCGCGGGAAACAGGGCGGCGAAGGTTTCGACATACAAGGCGCCATTGGAGTGGCCCACGAGGATGACGGGCTGGGTCTCCCCCACGCTGTTGAGGGCGTTGCTGAGGTCGCGCGCGATGTTTTCCGGCGTCGGTGGGCTCGTCCGGTCCGGCGACCGGCCGAGCCCCAGGCGGTCGTAGGCGCAGACGCGCCCCGTCTCGCCGAGATCCCGCATCGCGAGACCCCAGTCGGCGGAGGTGCCGAAGGCGCCGGCTTCAAGCACGACCGTCGGAGCCGTTGTGGCTTGGCCACGACATTCGAAGAACGGCTCGACGCTTCCCAAGCGTGGATGGACGGCGATTGGCCCGTTCGCTGTGGCACATCCGCCCAGTCCAAGGCCAATCCAAGTCAGGACTATGCCCAGCGCAAGTCCCAGCCGGGCGCGATCGCCGACCCCGAGCGAGGCTGGAGCTTTCGCGGGCGAGCGGGCGAATATCATGTCGTGATCTTGGGGGAAGGGTGGCGCGACACCAAGCCCCGCGAGCCGAAGATGTTCGCGGGCGCGTGGCGGCCATCCCCGCCTCCTCGCCATAGTTGTCCGATAACGCCTGATCCCACCCATAGTTTGTCTACCAGTGCATCTAGACCGGATGCATGACTTGGCCGATCCCACATCATCTGCGCGATCGCCGAGCTGAGCCGGTTCCAGGCGGCGCGGAGCTGAGACCCGCGCCTCCAGCGTAGCGCTTGGTGGCGCGCGCGATGGCGTGAAGAATATCTTCCGGCCTGGTCCGATTTGCTACAATCGAACGGTCAATCTGAAAAGTCGATCTGTCCGGCTTTTGAGGCGGTGCGGCCGAAAAATACTCAAGCTTCACCGTAGAAGCTTCACAATGGAATTGCGTCCTTCGTGACATTAATGCGACCTTAATTGGCCGCCCGAGCCCTAAAAGCCCCCAACTGTTCGACTCGTCAGAATGAACTTGGGGTTTTCTTAATGCGCTATCGCTCGCTTCTCTTCGCCGCCGCCTCCTCCGCCACCCTCTGGGCCGGCGTCGCCGCCGCCCAGGCGCCCGCCGCCTCCAGCGAAGTCACCGCCGAGGAATTGGTGGTCACCGGCACCCGCGTCGTCGGACGCTCGCGCCTCGACACCCTGGTGCCCGTCGACGTCATCGGCGCCGAGGCCATCGCCCGCCAGGGCGCCTCCACCGAGCTGGCCCAGGCGCTGGCCAACCTGACCCCGGCCCTGGACTTCCCGCGTCCCGCCATCACCGACGGTACCGACCACGTGCGCCCCGCCACCCTGCGCGGCCTGGCCCCTGACCAGACCCTGGTCCTGGTCAACGGCATGCGCGGCCACGTCTCGGCCCTGGTGGCCGTGAACGGCTCCATCGGCCGCGGCTCCACCGCCTTCGACCTCAACACCATCCCCACCGTCACCGTCGACCGCGTCGAGGTCCTGCGCGACGGCGCCTCGGCCCAGTACGGCGCCGACGCCATCGCCGGGGTGATGAACATCCGCCTGCGCGAGGCGGCCTCCGGCGGCGGCATGACCCTGAACTACGGCGTCTACGACACCACCGTGCGCACGGCGCGCGGCAAGCGCGACGCCCATGACGGCGTGACCCAGTCGGTCGCCGCCTGGCAGGGCTTCGGCCTGGGCGACGGCGGCTTCCTGACGGTGTCGGGCGAGTACGTGAACCGCCACGCCACCAACCGCTCCGACTACGCCGACCGCACGGTCCTGCCGCTCTACAACCAGGGCCGCATCATCGGCCGCTACGGCGACCCGAAGGTGGAGAGCTATTCGGTGTTCGCCAACGCCGGCCTGCCGCTGAACGACACCTGGTCGGTCTATGGCTTCGCCGGCTACCAGCACCGCGACACCAACGCCGCGGCCACCGCGCGCGCCTACAACAACGCCAACAACGTGCCGGCGGTCTATCCGGGCGGCTTCCTTCCGCAGATCGAAACCGAGATCAAGGATCTGACGGTCCAGGGTGGGATCAAGGGCGAGGCGGCCGGCTGGAAGGTCGACCTGTCGGCCAACTACGGCAAGAACGAGCTGGACTACACGGTGGTCAACTCGATCAACGCCTCCTACGGCGCGGCCTCGCCGCGGACCTTCAAGGCCGGCTCGCTGGAGTACGCCCAGTGGATCGTCGACCTGAACCTGTCGCGCACCTTCGATGTGGGCCTGGTGGAGCCGCTCAACGTGGCCGGCGGCCTGGAATATCGTGACGAGTCCTTCGCCATCGGCGCGGGCGAGCCGGCCTCCTACACGGTCGGCCCCGACCCGACCAAGGCCGGCGTCTCCCAGGGCTTCCCCGGCTTCCGCCCCGCCAACGAGGTGGACGTCTCGCGTCACAACTACGCCGTCTACGCCGACGTGGAAGGCAAGCTGACCGACAAGTTCGGCTTCGACATCGCCGCCCGCTACGAGGACTATTCGGACTTCGGCGGCAAGGGCACCGGCAAGATCGCCCTGCGCTATGACTTCAACGACGCCTTCGCCCTGCGCGGCGCCGTCTCCACCGGCTTCAAGGCCCCGGCCCTGCAGCAGCAGTACTTCACCTACACCTCCACCAACAACGTGCTGGTGGGCTCGACCTTCCAGCTCATCGAGGTCGGCACCTTCCCGGTGTCCAGCCCCGTGGCCCGCGCCCTCGGCGCCAAGCCCCTGGAGCCGGAAACCTCCGTCAACTACTCGCTCGGCGTGGTCTATCGCGCCGGGGCCTTCGAGCTGACGGTCGACGCCTATCAGATCGAACTCGAGAACCGCATCGTGCTCTCGGAGAACCTGCCCAACACCAACACCCCGGCGGCGACCGCGGCGGCGATCAACGCCCTGCTGGCCCCCTTCGGCGTCAGCGCCGCGCGCTTCTTCATCAACGGCGTGGACACCACCACCAAGGGCCTCGACGTCGTCGCCCGCTATCACTTCGACCTGGGCGACAGCCGCCTGGACCTGACCGCGGCGGCGAACTTCAACTCCACCGAGGTCACCAAGACCCCGGCCCTGCCGACTCTGTCGGCCCTGCCGCAGCCGGCCTTCCTGTTCGACCGGGCCAATCGCCTGACCTACGAAGAGGGTACCCCGGAACGCAAGCTGGTGTTCGGGGCCGACTGGACGCGCAACAATGTCGCCATCAGCACCAAGGTCACCGACTATGACGGCGTGCTGTCGCCGAGCAACAACCCGGCCTTCGACAACGGCACGGGCCGGGCGACCCTGGTGGACCTGGAAGGCCGGTACACCTTCCCCATGGGCGTGACGGTGGCCCTGGGCGCCAACAACATCCTCGATGAGTATCCCCGCACGACGCCCACCAGCGTCAACGGCGCGACGGGCTCCATCGGCTTCCCGGGCTTCTCGCCCTTCGGGTTCAACGGCCGCTTCGTCTATGGCCGCCTGAGCTACAAGTGGTAGCCGACCGCCACGGCTGAGCGAACAGGAGGACGCGGCGTCTTGCGCCGCGTCCTCTTTCGTTTGAACTCACCGGTTCGGGAGGTTCTCGTAGACACCGGTGTCATTTTGCGCCGGGCTCCTAGAGTGCAGCTGAGATTTGAGGATCCACGCTGTCTTTGGACATCCATTTTGTCATATTATATAGGGCGTTTTGACCCGCCTATTGCGGCTTACGCCGCGTAACATTCGGCTTAACAACAGATTTCGGCGCCGGGTTTGCTTTGCAGGCCTCGCCATTTAGGATTTGGTTCATTAGGGATCGGCCCCACATTGGGGCGCGTCAGCGCCTGGGGCCGGCTGGGGAGTTTCTGCTTTGACCGCCACCACGACTATTCCGGGGCTTTTCCCCGCACCGACCAAGCACGCCAAGCTCATCGAATGGGTCGCCCAGACCGCGGCCCTGACCCAGCCTGACCGGGTTCACTGGTGCGACGGCTCCGACGCCGAGTGGGACGCGCTGACCGCCGAGCTGGTGGCCGGCGGCACCCTGAAGCCCCTCAATCCCGCCCTCCGACCCAACTCCTTCTTCGCCGCGTCGGATCCCCGCGACGTCGCCCGGGTCGAGAGCCGCACCTTCATCTGCTCCGAACTGGAAATCGACGCCGGCCCCACCAACAACTGGCTCGACCCCACCGAGATGCGGGCCGACCTGCAGGACCTGTTCAAGGGCTGCATGAAGGGCCGCACCATGTACGTGGTGCCCTTCAGCATGGGCCCCCTGGGGTCGAAGATCAGCCAGCTGGGGGTGGAGATCACCGACAGCGCCTATGTGGCCATCTCCATGCGCGTCATGACCCGCATGGGCGCCGGCGCCCTCAAGGAGATCGGCGACGACGGCTTCTTCGTGCCCGCCCTGCATTCGGTGGGCATGCCGCTGGCCGAGGGCCAGGCCGACGTGCCGTGGCCCTGCAACGAGATCAAGTACATCGTCCACTTCCCGGAGAGCCGGGAGATCTGGTCCTACGGCTCGGGCTATGGCGGCAACGCCCTGCTGGGCAAGAAGTGCTTCGCCCTGCGCATCGCCTCGGTCATGGCCCGCGACGAGGGCTGGTTCGCCGAGCACATGCTGATCCTCAAGCTGACCTCGCCGCAAGGCGCGGTCCGCTACGTGGCCGCCGCCTTCCCCAGCGCCTGCGGTAAGACCAACATGGCGATGCTGCAGCCCACCCTTCCGGGCTGGAAGGCCGAGACCATCGGCGACGACATCTGCTGGATGCGCTTCGGCGACGACGGCCAGCTCTACGCCATCAATCCGGAGGCCGGCTTCTTCGGCGTGGCGCCGGGCACCGGCATGGTGACCAACAAGAACGCCATCGACTCTCTGCATTCCAACAGCGTCTTCACCAATGTGGCGCTCACCGCCGACGGCGACGTCTGGTGGGAAGGCCTGACCGAAAGCCCCCCCGAGGGACTCACCGACTGGAAGGGCCAGCCCTGGTCCCCCGACAGCGGCCAGCCGGCCGCCCACCCCAACGCCCGCTTCACCGTGCCGGCCTCGCAGTGCCCGGTGATCGCCCCGGAATGGGAAGATCCCAAGGGCGTGCCGATCTCGGCCATCCTGTTCGGCGGCCGCCGCGCCAGCGCCGTGCCGCTGGTGACCGAGGCCTTCGACTGGGCCCACGGCGTCTTCATGGCCTCCAATGTCGCCTCGGAAGGCACCGCGGCGGCCGAGAACAAGATCGGCGAGCTGCGCCGCGACCCCTTCGCCATGCTGCCCTTCTGCGGCTACAACATGGGCGACTACTTCGATCACTGGCTGAAGATGGGCGCAGGGGCCGACGCCTCGAAGCTGCCGCGCATCTATTTCGTCAACTGGTTCCGCAAGGACGAGAACGGCAAGTTCGTCTGGCCGGGCTATGGCGAGAACAGCCGTGTCCTGAAATGGATCGTCGAGCGCCTCGAGGGCGAGGCGCAGGCCACCGACACCGCCATCGGCCGCGTCCCCACCGTCGACAGCCTCGACCTGGGCGGGCTGACCCTGACCGAGGCCCAGCTGGACCTGTTGCTCACCGTCGACCCGGCGGTCTGGCAGGAGGAGGCGGCCCTGATCCCGGCGGCCTACGAGAAGTTCGGCGACCGCATGCCCAAGGAGCTGTGGGCCCAGTACGAGGCCCTGGTCAGCCGTCTGGCCCAGGCCGCCCGGCCGGCCATGATGGTGGCCGAGTAGGGGCGATGGCCGAAGTCCCGGCGCCCCGACGCCCGCGCCTGGCGATCTTCGGCGCGGGCCCGGCGGGCCAGGCCTTCGCCCGCCAGTTCGCCCTCCTGCCCTTCGAGGTGGAGGCCTATGACACCCGGGCCGACAAGCCCGCCGTCATCCTCAGCGAGGACGAGATGGTGGAGCTGGCCGGCTGCCTGGAGGCGGGCGACTACGCTCTGATCGCCAGCGCCACCCACGAACTGGACGGCAAGATCGCCCAGGCGATCCTGACTGCCGGCCGCTTCCGCTACTGCGGCATGATCGGCTCGCGCAAGAAGCGCGACGAGATCCTGGCGAGCCTCGCCGAGGCCGGCCTGCCGGCCGACCAGATCGCCCGCCTGCAATGCCCGATCGGCATCCCCGAACTGCACGGCCGCGCCCCGGAGGTGATCGCCGTCTCGGTCGCCGCCCAGGTGCTGCAGGTGCTGCAGGACGACGAAGACTAAGCCCCGCCGCCCCGCCGCAACCGGCCTCAGAGCCCCGCCAGCGCCTGGTCCAGGTCGGCGATGATGTCGTCGATGTGCTCGAGGCCCACCGACAGCCGCACCACGTCGGGGCCGGCGCCGGCGACGATCTGGTCGGCCTCCTCCAGTTGCCGGTGGGTGGTGGAGGAGGGGTGGATGATCAGGCTGCGGGTGTCGCCGATATTTGCCAGGTGCGAGAACAGCTTCACCGAACTCACCAGCTTCACCCCGGCGGCGTAGCCGTCCTTCAGGCCGAAGGTGAACACCGCCCCGGCGCCCTTGGGCGCATAGCGCTGGGCCAGGGCGTGATAGCGGTCGCCCGGCAGGCCGGCATAGGAGACCCAGGCCACCTTGGGGTGGGCCTGCAGCCATTGCGCCACGGCCAGGGCGTTCTGGCAGTGCCGCTCCATCCGCAGCGGCAGGGTCTCGATCCCGGTCAGGATCATGAAGGCGTTGAAGGGGGAGATCGCCGGGCCCAGGTCGCGCAGACCGAGCGCGCGGCAGGCGACGATGAAGGCGGCGGGGCCGAAGGCCTCGGTGAAGACCTTGCCGTGATAGCTGGGGTTGGGCGTCGAGAGGTAGGGGTACTTGCCGCCGGCCGTCCAGTCGAAGCGACCGCTGTCGACGATCATGCCGCCGATGGAATTGCCATGGCCGCCCAGGAACTTGGTCAGGGAGTGGACCACGATGTCCGCCCCGTGGGCGAAGGGCTGGCACAGGTAGGGAGAGGCCAGGGTGTTGTCCACCACCAGGGGCACGCCCGCGGCATGGGCCGCCTGCGCGATGGCGGCGATGTCGGAAATCACGCCGCCGGGGTTGGCGATGGACTCGATGAAGACCGCGCGGGTCTTGTCATTGATCGCCTTGGCGTAGTCGGCGGCGTCGTCGGTGTCGATGAAGGTGACGCCCCAGCCCATCTTCTTGAAGCTCTGGGACAGCTGGTTGATGGAGCCGCCATAGAGCTTGCGGGAGGCGACGATGTTGCAGCCGGGCTCCAGCAGGGTGTGGAACACCAGGAACTGGGCCGCGTGGCCGCTGGCCACCGCCAGGCCGGCGATGCCGCCTTCCAGGGCGCTGACGCGGGCCTCCAGCACGCTCTGGGTGGGGTTGCCGAGCCGGGTGTAGATATTGCCGCCGGCCTCCAGGTTGAACAGGGCCGCGGCGTGGTCGCTGTCGTCGAAGACGTAGGACGCCGTCTGATAGATGGGCGTGATCCGCGCCTTGGTGGTGGGATCGGGCGTGGCCCCGGCGTGGATGGCGAGGGTCTCGGGGCGCTGGGCGGCGGGTTCACTCATCGGGGTCTCGGTTCCTGGGCTGGCGACGAAGCGCCTTCCTTAGAGCGGCCCGGGTCGGCGGTCACCCGATCCGGTGACGGCGCGGGCCGATCCCAGGGCTGAGATCACCCGGTCGGCCTGGGCTTGGGTCGGCAGGGTGATGTCCACCGTGATGACGCCCTCGTCCAGGGACGGCGGCTCCAGGGTCGCCAGCTGGCTCGCCAGCAGGTCCGGGCCCGCGAAGTGACCGGTGCGGTCGGCAAGGCGCTGAGCCAGGACCCCTGGCTCGCCCGTCAGCCAGACGAACCGCAACCCCGGCCGGCCCGCCCGCAAGCCGTCCCGGTAGATCCGCTTCAGGGCCGAGCAGGCCACGATCGCCGGCTCTCCCTCGGCCCGGCGCGCATCGAGCCAGGCGCCGACGGCCGCCAGCCAGGGCGCGCGGTCGGCGTCGGTGAGCGCCTCGCCCCGCGCCATGCGGGCGACATTGGCGGCCGGGTGCAGGTCGTCCCCGTCCCGCCAGGTCCAGCCCAGCCGCGCGGCCAGGGCCCGCATCAGGGTGGACTTGCCGGACCCAGCCACACCCATGATGACCAGCAGCGGGATCTCGGAGGCGGGGAGGGGCGTCGGCATATGGCCAGCATGCCGCTTCGGCGCCTGGCGCGCAAAGCCGCCCCTCACTTGATCCCCGTCAAGGTGGCCGTCCGCCAGGGGGGCAAGCTCGACCATCGCCGCACCGGTGATGGAGATTCCATGATGCGAAAGCTGTCCGCCCTCACCGCCGGTTGCCTGGCCGCCCTCATGCTCGCGCAGACCGCCGTCGCCCAGCCGAGGCCCTATGGCGACGCCTGGCGCGGACAACCCCAGCGGGACGCCGGCCCGCGCCACGATGGTGGACGCTATTACTACAATGACCGCTGGGTCGATGAGCAGGAGTGGCGTCGTCACGACCGGGAGCGCGATCGCTGGGCCCAGGACTATCAACGCCGCCGCGGCCATCGCGACGACGACAGCACCGCCCTGATCGCCGGCATCCTCGGCTTCGCCCTCGGGGCCGCCATCGTCGGGTCCGCGCAACAGGCCGACCACGCCCAGAGCGCCGACCGCAGCTGGGACACCTACTGCGCCCGCAAGTACCGCAGCTACGACCCCCGCAGCCGCACCTACCTCGGCTATGACGGTCTGAGGCACTACTGCCAGTAGCGGTGGTGAGCTTGGTGTCAGCCTGAGGAAGGGAGCCGCCGATGGAGGTGCTGGAAGGACTTCGGGGCCGCCGTGCGGTGCGCGACTATCTCGATGAGCCGGTGTCCCGCGATCTGATCGGCGCGGTCATCGACAGCGCCGTCTGGGCGCCGAGTGGCATGAATCGCCAGCCCTGGCGTTTCCTGGTCCTCGAGGGGCGAGATGTCCTGGCGCGCTGTTCCGCGGCGGCCAAGCGCCTGATGCTCGAGGAGGCGACGCGCCGGCCGGAACTGGCCGCGGTGCGCGGCATGCTCGAACAGCCCGACTTCAACATCTTCTACAACGCGCCGGCCCTGGTCATCGTCTGCGCCACCGAGCCGGACGAGATGGCCGTCAAGGACTGCTGCCTCGCGGCCCAGACCCTGATGCTGGCGGCCCACGCCCAAGGGCTGGGCTCCTGCTGGATCGGCTTTGCCGAGCTCTGGCTCAACAGTCCCGAGGCCAAGGCCTGGCTGGGCATGGCCGACGGCCTGAGGCCGGTGGCGCCGATCATCCTCGGTCGACCCGCCGCGGCCGTCGCCCCGCCGGACCGGCGTCCCGCGGATGTCGAGTTTGTTCGCCTCGGCGGCATTTGACGTCCAGCGCCGGCCGCCTCCAAGGCAAGCCGCCACCATGCATTTCGCGAGTCGCCCTTCAGGGGCGCGCCGCCGCGCCCCTGCGCGCCAGATAGGCGACCAGCGACTGGAGGCTGGAGAGCTTCGCGGCCTCCGCGTCGGGGATCTCGACGCCCAGCCGCTGGTGCAGCGCGGTCAGCAGGTTGAGGAAGTCCATGGAATCCAGGTCGACCTGATCGCGAAGATCGCGCGTCGGCTCGAGGGCCTCGAAGGCGATCTCCGGGGCCAGGCGCGCCAGCTCCTCGCGGATCACGGCAAGGATATCGGCGTCGCTCATAGGGACTCCGGAGTCTGCAGATATCGGCCGATCTCGGCCAGGAAGAGAGCGCCCCGGTGGCCGTCGCTGACCCGATGGTCGGCTGCGAGCGTCAGGCTGACCACGGGCCGGGGGCCTATGGCGCCGTCGATGACCCAGGGGCGTTCGACCACCTTGCCAAAGCCGACGATCGCCACCTGGGGCGGGTAGATCACCCCGAACAGGGCCTCGACCCCCCGATCCCCGAGGCTGGAGACGGTCAGCGTGGGATCGGCGATCTCGGAGCTGCGGAAGCGGCCGGCGCGGACCCGGCCCACCAGGTCGCGCATCTGCGCCATGAGGGCCTCCAGGCTGAGGTCGGCGGTGTCGTGCAGGGCGGGCGCCGCCAGGCCGCCGCCGCGCAGGGCGATGGCCATGCCAACATGGACGGCGGCGCTCGGCCGGAAGGCGCCATCTTCGAAGAAGCCGTTGAACTCCGGATAGGCGCGGGCGGCCAGCGCCGTCGCCTTGACGAACAGCGCGCCCATCAGCAGGCGGGTCTCGGGCGGCCGCTCGGCGTTGACCGCGGCCAGCCAGTCGCGGGCGGCGGTCACCTCGACCGTGTCGGCGAGGTAGTAGTGCGGGATCTCGCGCTTGGAGCGCGACATGGCCGCGGCGATCGCCGCGCGCATCTGGCTGAAATCGAAGGGCGCGGCCCCGGGCGCCGCCGGCGGGGCGGCGGGAAGGTCGACGAGTTGGATCGCACCGCCCGGACCCGTGCCGGTAAGCGTCGCCAGGTCCAGGCCACGCTCGGCGGCGAGCCGCCGGGCGGCCGGGGAAATCCGCACCCGATCGGCCGGCCGGGCGGGCGGCGGAGGGGCAGGCGGCGCGGGTGGGGGCGCGAGGGGCGGCGGCGCGGGCGGGGAGACCGGCTCGGCCGGCGCGGCGCCCTGCGCCGGTTCGCCCTGCCCGCGGATCATGGCCAGCGGGGCGCCGACGGGGACGGTGGCGCCCGGTTCGACCAGCAGGCGCTCCACCGTTCCGGGCTCGAAGATCTCGATCTCGATGGCGCCCTTCTGGGTCTCCACCACCGCGACGATGTCGCCGCGCTTGACCGCCTGGCCCGGCTTGACGAGCCACTCCACGAGCGTGCCCGCCTCCATGTCCGCGCCAAGCGACGGCATGCGGAACTCGGCCATGGTCAGGCGCGCCCCAACGCGGCCTTGGCCGCGGCGACGATCTTGTCGACCTGTGGCAGGGCGGCCTCTTCGAGGTGCCGCGCATAGGGGATCGGGACCTCCTGGCTGCAGACCCGGGCGGGTGGGGCGTCCAGTTCGAAGAAGGCCTGTTCGGCGATCCGCATGCCGATCTCGGCGGCGAGGGCGCCGGAGCGCCAGCCCTCGTCGACGATCACCGCGCGGCGGGTCCTGGCGACAGAGGCGAGGATGGCGGCCTCGTCGAGGGGGCGCAGCACCCGCAGGTCCAGCACCTCGGCCTCTATGCCCTCGGCCGCCAGCAGTTCCGCCGCCTCCAGGGTCTTCCAGAGTGAGCCGCCATAGGTGATCAGGCTGATGTCCTTGCCCGGCCGGCGGATCGCGGCCTTGTCGATGTCGACGGCGCCGGCGTCGGGGGAGAGCAGGCCGGTCCGATTGTAGAGCATGACGTGCTCGAAGATCAGCACCGGGTCCGGCTCCTGCAGGGCGGTCCAGAGCATGCCGCGCGCGTCCTCCACCGTCGCCGGGGCGAGGATGCGCAGGCCCGGAATGTGGGCGTACCAGCCCTCCAGGCTGTGGGAGTGCTGGGCGGCGAGCTGGCGGCCCGCGCCGGTGGCCATGCGGATCACCAGCGGGCAACCGAACTGATTGCCCGACATGTGGCGGATGGTGGCGGCGTTGTTGAGGATCTGGTCCAGGGCCAGCAGGCTGAAGTTCACCGTCATCAGCTCGACGATGGGGCGCATCCCGGCCATGGCGGCCCCCAGGCCGGCGCCGGTGAAGGCCGATTCCGAGAGCGGGGTGTCGCGGATGCGGGCGGGTCCGAACTCGTCGAGCAGGCCCTTGGAGACCGCGTAGCAGCCCCCGTACTTGCCGACATCCTCCCCCATCAGGAAGACCCGATCATCGCGCAGCATGGCGTCGCGGATGCCCTGCTTGGCGGCCTCACGATAGGTGGTCTCCTGCGGCGGCGCAGTGGATGCGGCGATCTCCGGGGGCGGCGGACGCTCGGGCGCGCAGACATATCTGGTGAGGTCGGCCACCGGCTCCCAGGGCGCGGCCTCGGCGAAGGCGACCGCGGCGCTGACCTCCGCGGCGGCTTGCGCCTCCATCCCCGCGACGTCCTCGGCGTGGAGGAGGTTGGCCGAGAGCGCCCAGTCCCGGAACCGTGAAATCGGGTCCTTGGCCTTCCAGGCCTCGACCTCGGCCTTGTCCCGGTAGAGCTGGGCGTCGAACATCGAGTGCGCCCGGAACCGGTAGGTGCGGCATTCCAGGAAGAAGGGCTTGCCGGTCTCGCGAACCGCGGCGATCGCCCGGCGTGCCGCCACCTCCACCGCCACCACGTCCATCCCATCCACCACTTCCGAGGCGATGCGATAGCTCTCGGCCTTGAGGTGGATGTCGGTTTCGGCCTCCGAACGATCGAGGGCCGTACCCATGGCGTAGCGGTTGTTCTCGCAGACGAAGAGCACCGGCAGGTCCCAGAGCGCGGCCAGGTTCAGGCTCTCGTGGAACTCGCCCTCGGCCACCGCGCCCTCGCCGAAGAAGCAGGCGGTGACATTGTCCTCCTGCCGCAGGCGGTCGGCCAGGGCCAGACCTGTGGCCACCGGCAGGCCGCCGCCGACGATGGCGTTGCCGCCGTAGAAGTTCGCCGCCCGGTCGAACAGGTGCATCGAGCCGCCGCGCCCGCCGCTGCAGCCGGACTGCTTGCCGAACATCTCGGCCATGACCGTGGTCATGGGCACGCCGCGGGCCAGCGCATGGCCGTGCTCGCGATAGGTGGCGACCACCCGGTCGCGGGCCTCCAGCAGCGGGACGACGCCGACGGCGATCGCCTCCTCGCCGTCATAGAGGTGCAGGAAGCCGCGAATCTTTTCCTGGGTGTAGGCCTCGGCGCAGGCCTGCTCGAAGGCGCGGATGCGGATCATGCGCCCCAGCTGCTCGCTGACGTGGGCGTGGGACAGGTGGGGCTTCAGGGCGCTGTCGCTCATCGCTCCTCGCTTTCCAGGGTGGAGAGATCGCCCTCCGGCAGGCCCAGCTCCCGGGCCTTCAGCAGGCGGCGCATGATCTTGCCGCTGCGGGTCTTGGGCAGGTTCTGGCGGAAGGCGATGTCCTTGGGCGCGACCGCCGCGCCCAGCCGCTTGCGGGCATGCCCCAGCAGCTCGCGGCGCAGGGCCTCGTCGCCGACCAGGCCGGGCTTCAGGGCCACATAGGCCTTCACCACCTCGCCGGAGATGGGATCGGGAAGGCCGATCACGGCGGCCTCGGCCACCGCGGCATGCTCCATGAGCACGCTCTCCACCTCGAAGGGCCCGATCAGGTGGCCAGCGCTCTTGATCACGTCGTCGGCCCGTCCGACGAACCAGTAGTAGCCGTCGGAATCCCGCATCGCCAGGTCGCCCGAGAGGTACCAGCCGCCGACGAAGCATTTGCGGAACCGCTCCTCCTCGTGGAGGTAGCCCCGCATGATCGAGGGCCAGCTCGGCCGCAGGGCCAGCTCGCCGAGCGCCATGGGCTTGTCGACCTCCCGCACCGAGCCGTCGGGCAGCCGCTCGACGATCCCCGCGGTCACGCCGGGCAGGGGCCGGCCCATGGAGCCGGGCTTGATGTCCATGGCGGCGAAGTTGGCGATCATGATGCCGCCGGTCTCGGTCTGCCACCAGTTGTCGTGGAAGGGCCGGCCGAAGGCCTCGACACCCCAGACGACCGCCTCGGGATTCAGCGGTTCGCCGACACTGGCCATGAACCGCAGGGCTGGAACCTCGTAGGGCCGGGGGTCCTGCGCCCAGGCCTTCATCAGCATCCGGATGGCGGTGGGGGCGGTGTACCAGACGGTGACCTTCTGCGCCTGCAGGATGGTCCTCCAGCGCTCGGCGTCGAACTCGGCCTCATCGACGATCAGGCTCACCCCATTGGTCAGGGGCGAGATGATTCCATAGGAGGTTCCGGTCACCCACCCCGGGTCGGCGGTGCACCAGTAGATGTCGCCCGGGCGCAGATCGAGGGCGGTGCGGCCGGTGATGTGGTGGGCCACAACCGCCTCGTGGACGTGGATCGCGCCCTTGGGCCGCCCCGTCGTGCCGCTGGTGAAGTGCAGCAGGGCCATGTCCTCGGGCGCGGTCTGCGCGGTCGTGAACTCCGGATCGGCCTGGGCCAGGGCGGGCTCCAGCGCCATCGTCCCGGCCGGCGGCTCGCCTGGGCAGTCCACCAGCAGCACCTGTCGCAGGCTCGTCACCTCGTCACGCCAGGCCTCCACCTTGCGGCGATACAGCGTCTCGGAGGTGACCAGGACATTGGCCTGCCCGATCTCCATGCGGGCGCGGATCGGCTCGGGGCCGAAGGCCGAGAACAGGGGGGTGAAGACCGCCCCGGCCTTCAGGGCGCCCAGGGCGGCGAAGTAGAGCTCCGGCGTCCGGCCCAGCAGGCTGTAGACCCGGTCGCCCTTGTTCACGCCCAGGCTCAGCAGCAGGTTGGCGAAGCGGTTGGCCTGGATCGTCAACTCCGCATAGGTGAAGTCCCGCACGGTGTCGTCGCGACCGATCCAGCGCAGGGCCAGCTGGGCGCCGCGGCCGGCTTGGACGTGCCGGTCCAGCGCCTCGTGGGCGATGTTCAGACCGCCCTGCGGCAGTCCCTGCAGTTCGGCCCGGGCGGCGGCCCACGAAAAGGCGGCGGCCTCGGACTCGTAGTCCTTCACGTTCGCCCCGGCGCGATCTTGCGGCGTCTTGCGGATGGGGGGCCAGGTCACGGTCAAGCCAGGGGGTCGGTGACGCCGTCGGCGTTCGGCCGCACCGCGCCGGGCGGCAGGGTGATCTGGTTGTCCACCGACCGGACGCCGGGGAGGGTCCAGGCGAGCCGCTCGGCGGCGTCGCGATCGAACCAGCTCGCCGCGCGGCCAGACAGGATCACCGCGCCGTCGACTTCCGCGACCTCGAGGCCATCGCAGGGCACGCCCTCGCGCCCCAGCAGCGTCAGGAGGCGGGCCCGGGCGTCCCCCGGGGGCGCGGCCACCTCCAGGTGGTTGCGGACATCGAGAACCTCGGGCAGCCGCAGCAGTTCCTGCTCGATCAGGAGCCGCCGCATCTCGTCGGGAACCGAGCCCGTGAGGCTCACGACCCCCTCGAAGACCGTGGCGGCGATGGCGCCGCCGGCGTCCAGGCGCTCAAGCTCGACGGCGACGATGTCCTGCAGGGCCTTGTCGTTCATCACAAACCTCGCGTGCTGCGACGGTCGAACACTGGGGCGTTCAGGCGGGGCCGCCTTGCGATCCATCAAGCGCCGCGCCGGCCTTGGCGACCGCGCGGCCCGCCACGCAGAACCTCCCGCAATCCGCCTAGGGCGCCGGCGCCGTCGCGTCGCGGGTGGCGCCCGTCAGGGTGTTGACGATCTTGGCGGCGCCGGGCGCGGCGGAGTCGCCGATCACCCAGCCTGTCGGGCAGGCGCCGAGGCGCTGGTAGTGGCGGACCTGCTCGAAATTCGGCCCTTTCTTGTCCTGGCGCGTGACGGCCATGTCGACCTTGAAGTCCTTCTCGCGGTCGCCCTCGACCGAGGAGCCGACGCGGTAGAGCTGATCGTCGATGCGGCAGCGCACCGAATAGGTGTCCCCGGTCTCCACCGCCTCGCCCACCCGGACGCAGGGCTGGCCGTTCACTTCCGGGGCGGGGCGCGCGAAGGAGGCCTGGACGCTTTGGTCCGCGCAGATCCGCAACGAGCTCACGGCCTTGCCGCCGTCCACCACCTCGATGAGCCAAAGGCTCGTCGGATCGACGGGCGCGGCAGCGGCAACGGTCGGCTTGGCGGCCGGGGCGGGTTCCGTCTTGCGCTCGCAAGCTGTCGTGGTCGCGGCCAGGCCGCAGATCGCCAAGAGCGAGATGATGGGGGCTTTTTGCATGGAAAATCTCCTGTCTGCCGCGACTGTGCGCCCCTTGGCGCCCCCGACATTGAGCGCGATCAAGTCGCCGCGACCGCCCCGGGAAGGAAAGGCGGCGGCCCCCCGACGCCCAGGCCGGGTCAGGCCGCGCGAGCCGGCCCCGGAGCCTTGGCCGCGGGCGGTGGATCGAGGGCGGCGGCCACGGCGTCGCCGACCTTCTCCAGCCAGACGAATTCCAGCTGCTCGCGGGCTTCCTGCGGGATTTCCTCGTAGTCGCGCCGGTTGCGGGCCGGCAGCATCACGCGCTTGACCCCGGCCGCCGCGGCGGCGACCACCTTCTCCTTGATGCCCCCGACCGGCAGGACCAGGCCGCGCAGGCTGATCTCGCCGGTCATGGCGGTGTCGCTGCGCACGGTGCGGCCGGTGAGCAGGGAGGTCAGGGCGATGAACATCGCCACGCCGGCGCTGGGCCCGTCCTTCGGCGTCGCGCCGGCCGGGACGTGGACGTGGATGTCGTTCTTCTTGAACAGCGCCGGATCCACGCCCAGGGCGGCGGCTTCGGTCTTGACCAGGCTGAGCGCGGCCTGGGCGCTCTCCTTCATCACCTCCCCAAGCTGACCGGTGAGGATCAGCCGCCCGGCCCCCGGCATCAGGGCCGCCTCGATGAACAGGATCTCGCCGCCCACCGCCGTCCAGGCCAGGCCAGTGGCGACGCCTGGGACGCTGGTGCGCATGGCCACCTCGTTCTCGAACCTTGGCGGACCGAGGATGTCGGCGAGATCGGCCGGGGTGATGCGGACGTGCTGGGTGGAGCCCTCGGCGATCCGGACGGCCACATGGCGCAGGGCGCGGCCGATCTCGCGCTCCAGGCTGCGGACCCCGGCTTCGCGGGTGTAGTCCACGATGATCCGCGCCAGGGCCGCCTCGTCGAATTCCGCCTGCTCGGGCGTCAGGCCATTGGCCTCCAGTTGCCGGCGCACCAGGTAGCGGGTGGCGATCTGCAGCTTCTCGCCGGCCGTGTAGCCGGGCAGGGAGATGATCTCCATCCGGTCGCGCAGAGGGCCGGGAATGGTGTCGAGCATATTGGCGGTGGCGATGAACACCACCCGGCTCAGGTCGAAGGGCACGCCGAGATAGTTGTCGCGGAAGCTGCCGTTCTGTTCGGGGTCCAGCACCTCGAGCATGGCGGCGGACGGATCGCCGTGGACGCCGGCGCCCATCTTGTCGATCTCGTCCAGCATCATCACCGCGTCACGGGCGCCGGTCTTGCGGATGGCCTGGATGATATTGCCGGGCAGGGCGCCGACATAGGTGCGGCGGTGACCGCGGATCTCCGCCTCGTCGTGCAGGCCGCCCAGGCTGATGCGGGCGAACTTGCGGCCCATGGCGCGCGCGATCGACTGGCCCAGGGAGGTCTTGCCGACCCCCGGCGGGCCCACGAAGCACAGGATCGGAGCCTTGCCCTCGGGCGCCAGCTTGCGCACGGCCAGGAACTCAAGGATGCGGGTCTTGATCTTCTCCAGACCGAAGTGGTCCTCGTCCAGGACGCGACGGGCCTCGGCGATGTCGATCGGCATGGGGGACGGCGGGGCCCAGGGCAGCTCCAGCAGCCAGTCCAGATAGCTGCGGATCATGCCGTACTCCGACGACGCCTCCGGCGTGCGCTGCAGGCGACGCAGCTCCTTGCGGGCCTGGGCGGCCACCTCCTCGGGCATCTCGGCCTTGTCTATGGCCGCCTCGAGCTCGGCGATCTCCTGGCCGCCACCCTCACCCTCGCCCAGCTCGCGCTGAATGGCCGCCATCTGCTCGCGCAGCACCGCCTCGCGTTGGCGTTGGCCGAAGGCCGCCTGGGTCTGGCGGCCAATCTCCGCCGAGAGCCTCAGCACCTGCAGCCGCTGCGCCAGGAGGGCCGAGGCCTTGTCGAGCCGGGCCACCAGGTCGGTGGTCTCCAGGATCTCCTGCTTCTCCTCTGGCTTGGCGTCCAGATAGGCTCCGACCATATCGGCCAGGGCGCCGGGCGCGGAGATGGCCTGGATCGTCTGGCGCAACTCCTCCGGGATGTGAGGCAACAGCTCCAGGGCCTCCAGGGCCTGTTGCTTGACGTTCAGAAAGCGGGCCTCCACCTCCGGGCCGCTGTCGGTGGGCTCGGCCAGATGCAGGCCACGCGCCACGAGATAGGGCCAGCCGTCGAGGGTTTCGGTGATCCTGAAACGCTGGACGCCCTGGCAGATCAGATGGTGCTCGCCCTCGGCTCCGGTCACGTAGCGCAGGATGTTGGCCACCACGCCGACGTCGTGCAGTTCGGCGCGCCCGGGCTCGGGGTTCTCGGGATCGCGTTGCAGCACGATCACCACCTGGCGCTGCTCGCGCACCGCCTGCTGGGCGGCCGCGACCGAGCGGGGCCGGCCGATGGTGATGGGCGTCACGACCTCCGGGAACAGCACCATGTTGCGGACGGGAATGACCGCGAAGCTGTCGGCCGGCGGGGCGCCGGGGCCAGCGGAGGCGGGCGCGGGAGTGGCGTCGTCGGTCATGACCTCACAGGGCCTTTCGCAGATTGACGATGAGGCAGCCGTTCCACATCTGGCGCGTCACCGCGCCGTAGCGCCCGGCGGGCAGGGGCACGCGCCGTTCGAACCGACCCTGCGGAAGCTCCATGCGATGGATGACGGCGTTGTGCAGGGCGGCCGGGACCGCCCGTTCCCCGGAGAGCAGCAGGCAGGCGCCGTCGATGGCGGCCTCGATCTGCTCCATGGCGACCCCAGGCAGGGCGGCGATCACGAAGACCTCCGCCTCCGTCTCCAGGACGTCGACGGGGGGCTCCCAACTGGCCTGTCGGGGCTGAGGAATGGCGGGCTGGAAGAAGTGCCGATGCGCCCGCTCGGCGCGGGCCAGCATGCCGAGGGCGTCGGCCCACATCCAGTCGGAGGGATTTCTGCTCATCGCCGATCAACCTCATCCAGAGCCGCAGGGACCGATCCAGCGCCCAATTATCTATGAACGCCCGATGCAGGGAGAAGGGCTTGATCCTGATCAAGGGCGGTGTGTGACCAAGCCTGTGCGCCGCGATCGACGCCGAGGTTGAACGCGATCAAGGCATCGTCACCCGGCCTGGGAGATCGCGACCGGCGCCCGACCTTCGCATAAAGTCGACATTCCAAGGCTATGCACCGGGCGCGCTGCTCACCCGGTCGGCGGCAATCCCAGAGGAATCGCATGCTCAGGTTCGGCCTCGCCCTGGCCCTTGGCCTCTTCGCCACCGTCGCCTTCGCCGAAACCCCGCCCAGCCGTCCGGGGGTCGACGCGCCGGAGCTGGCCCGGCTGGGGCCCCATGGCGTGGGCGTGCGATCCCTCGTCCTCGTCCAGCCCGGCCAGGCCGATGTCCTGGCCTATGACGCCGCCAGGGGGGCCGCGCCCCTGAAGGACCGCAGCCTGCCGGTGGATATCTGGTATCCCGCCACGGCGCCGGCCAAGGCCAGGCCCGTCACCTATGCCGACACCCTGCCGGCCGAGCCGCCGAGGCCCCCCGCGGCCTTCACCGTGGCGGGGATCGCGGTGCGCGACGCCCCGCCGCTCAAGGGGGCCTTCCCCCTGGTGATCCTTTCCCACGGCTATAGCGGCACGCCGGCCGCCATGACCTGGCTGGCCGAGAACCTGGCCTCCAAGGGCTATGTGGTGGCGGGCATCCACCACCGCGATCCCGACATCAGCGACGGCAAGGGCTTCCCCGAGCCCTTCCTGCGCCGGCCGCTGGACATCGCCTTCGTGGCCCATGAACTGCAGGCCCAGGCCGGCAAGGGCGCCCTGCTGGGGGCCGACGTCAGCCGCGTGGCGCTGATGGGCTATTCCATGGGCGGCTACGGCGTCCTCACCGTGGCCGGCGCCAGCCTGGATCCGGCCGGCGGGGCCGCTGCCGTCCCCGGCGGCTTGATGAAACCCTATGCCCGCGGCGGCGCACGAGCCGACGAGCTGGCGATTCCCGGCCTGAAGGCGGTGGTGGCCATCGCCCCGGCGGGGGTACGGTTCAAGACCTGGGGGGCCGAAGGCTTGGCCGGCGTCACCGCGCCCCTGCTGATCATCGCCGGTGACCAGGACCGCACGGTGGGCTTCCCCGACGGGATCAGGCCGGTGTTCGACCAGGCGGTCCACGCCGACCGCTACATGCTGGTGTTTCAGAACGGCGGCCACAGCATCGGCATGAGCAGCGCGCCGGCCTCGATGCGCGACACCCTGTGGGACTTCCACTGGTTCGAGGACCCGGTCTGGCGCAAGGACAAGATCATGGCCGTCAGCCAGCACATGATCACCGCCTTCCTCGACCTCCAGGTGAAGGGTGACGCCAGCCGCGCCGCCTACCTCACCACGGACGTGGCGGTCGGCAACGATTCCAGGTGGCCGTCCCCGCCGCCGGCGAGCTACGGCGCCCTCAGTCCGGGGGGCGCCGGCCTCACCTGGAAGGGCTTCCCCCGCAACGGCGCCCAGGGCCTGGAACTGCATCACCGGCCGCCGGCGCCCTGAGGGCTTGGCCCCGGCGCGGGCGCGCCCCTAGTGTGGGCCATGCGGATCATCGACCAGGACGAAGTGCGTCAAAGGCTGACCTATGAGGTGGCCATTCCCATCGTGCGGGCGGCGATGATCGCGCTCTCGGCGGGGGAGACCCGCCAGCACCTGCGCTCCATCATCCCCCTGGCCGAGGGCCGGCTGTTCGGCATCATGCCCGGCGCCCTGGGGGACCGGGCGGCGTTCGGCGCCAAGCTGATCAGCATCTTCCCGGAGAACTTCGCCAAGGGCGCCCCGTCCCACCAGGGGGTGGTGGTGCTGTTCGATCCCGACACCGGCGCGCCGATCTGCGTCGCCCATGCCGGCGAGGTCACCGCTATCCGCACCGCCGCGGCCAGCGCCGTGGCCACCGACGCCCTGGCCCGTCCCGAGGCCACGCGCCTGGCGATCCTCGGCTACGGGGAGCAGGCCGAAACCCACCTGCGCGCCCTGCGCCACGTGCGCCCCATCGACCACGTCACGGTCTGGGGGCGATCGCCCGAGCGGGCGGCGGCCTTCGCCGCGCGCATGGCCGCCGAGACCGGCCTGCCGGTCGTCGCCTGCGCCGAGGTCGAGCGCGCGGTGGCGGACGCCGACATCATCTGCACGGTCAGCGGATCGGAGGAGCCGATCCTGAAGGGCGCCTGGGTCCGGCCCGGGACGCACCTGAACCTCGTCGGCTCCAGCCGTCCCGGCCCCGTGGAGGTGGATGAGGACCTGGTGGCCGCCTGCCGCTTCGTCGCCGACAGCCGCGAAGGGGTGCTGGCCCAGGGGGCGGAGTTCCTCAAGGCCAAGGCCTCGGGGCGGATCGACGACGACCATGTGGTGGGCGAGATCGGGCAGGTGCTGTCCGGCGCCATCCCCGGCCGCCAGTCGCGGGACCAGATCACCGCCTACAAGTCGCTGGGCCACATCGTGCAGGACCTGGCCAGCGTCCAGGCCCTATGCCGCTGAGACCGGCCGGCGCGCCGGCAGGAAGCCCGGCGCCCGCAGCAGGGCGGCGCTGACCAGGGCCACCAGCAGGCCCACCGGGAAGATCTCCACGAAGGTCATGGGCAGGCGGAACAGCGGGTTGGCGTACTGCGCCCGCAGGGTCTCCATCTCGGCCACCGCCTTGGCGTAGGCCGGGCCGGTGACGCCGGCGGCGCGCTTGGCCGCCAGGACCTGGGCGGCATAGGCGTCCATGAACTGGTAGTGGGTCGCCGCCAGATAGACCTCCCAGACCGCCACATAGGCCAGGGAGGCCACGAGCGCGATGGCCAGCCCCATCAGGAAGGCGGGCCCGAACCGGATCACCCCACCCAGGGCCTGGTCGCGGTACTGTTTCACCCCCACCAGGATGGAGGACAGGGCCACCAGCATGACGAGATAGCCCAGCCAGACATTGTCGTGCGGCGCGCCGCCGTTCAGCGCGATCGTGCCGATGATGCCGAAGATGATGATCAGGCCCGAGATCAGGCCATAGGTCAGGATGGTGCGGGTCATGCCGGAAACTCCTCTGCTGCGCGGCTTGGCCCTGAGGATGCGGGCGGGGCGGGGGTGGGGCTATCACCCGAAAGGGTGAGATCGTGCGGATCGGCCGTTTGGGCGGCGCGTTTCACGGCAACAGGCGCAGGTCGCGGGCCTTGCGCACCGCCTGGGTGCGGCGGCTGACCTCCAGCTTGGCGAACAGCCGGGCGGCGTGGGTTTTCACGGTGTTGGGGGAGACCCCGAGCGTGCGGGCGATCTCCTTGTTGGACTGCCCCGCCGCCAGCCGTTCCAGCACCTTGACCTCTTGGCGGGTGAGGCCCAGGGCGGCGATGGCCGCGGTGTTGGGCTCGAAGGGGCCGGCGGGCGTCCGCGCGTTGAGCCTCCATCCGACCCAGACCCCGCCGGCGGCGAAGGCCAGGCCGATCATCGCGATGTAGATCTTCAACGGAAAGGCGCGCGCCAGGTACTGGTATTCCATCCACTGCAGGGCGAAGGCGCCGGCGGCGAGAACCAGGGCCCAGAGCAGGATGGCGCGAGTCATGAGCGCCCTAGGCGTTGGGCCGGGCCGGGTTGTGGCCGCCGCCGACATAGCCGAGGGACGCGGCCTCCCGCACCGCCTGGGAGCGGCCCACCACCCGCAGCTTCTGGGCGGCGTTCTTCAGGTGGAACCGGACCGTGGGGGCGGAGATGCGCACCAGCTCGCCGATGTCGGCGTCGGTCTTTCCGGCCGCCGCCCACTTCAGGCACTGGATCTCGCGCCGGGTGAGGCGCGGCGCGTCGGCCCGGGGCGTCGCGCCGCGGGTGTCGTTATAGGCGGCGATGAACTTGAGCGCCGCCACGTGCAGGCGCGGCGCGTGCGCCTCGAACAGGGCCTTCACCGGAACCTCCGGGTCGGGCGTGGCCCAGACCACCGCCCCGATCAGGCCACCGGGCAGGTAGGTGGGGGCGATGATGGCGCCGGCCACCCCGTGGTCGCGGGCCGAGCGGTCCACGGTGATGGCGTCGAGCTGGGGCACCGGCCGCCAGGTCGCGAATCGCCCGTCGGTGAAATAGAAGGGCTCGGCCACATAGCGGGCGGCCAGGACGAAGGGGGTGCGCAGGGCGAAGCCGCGGTCCTTCCAGTATTCCAGCTTGGGGTCGACCCAGCGGAACAGGGTCTCGGCATAGGGCTTGCCGTCGGAGCCCAGCACCGGCTCGGGGCTGGAGAAGTCAGCGCTGACGGCGATGAAGGGCAGGCCAAGCTCGGCGCCCAGCCGGGCCACCTCCTGGGCGTAGCCGTCGATCTCGTTCATGTCGGCGCTCCTCCCCGCAAGGCTATCACCGACGATAGCTTGTGCGCGTCCCTGGATTTCGCAAGCCTGGAGATGCGCCAAGGGGCGCCGGAGACCCGCGCCCATGAATCTCGACCTCAGCGCCGACGAGCTCGCCTTCCAGGGCGAGGTCCGCGCCTTCCTGGCTGACTCCCTGACCCCGGAGCTGCGCCGGGCCGGCCGCCGGGCCACCAGCGTCTTCATGGACAAGACCTACAGCCTGGCCTGGCAGAGGATTCTCCACGCCCGCGGCTGGGCCGCGCCCTCCTGGCCGGTGGAATATGGCGGGCCGGGCTGGGGGGTGATGCAGAAGGCCATCTTCGCCGCCGAGTGCGCCCGGGCGGGCGCGCCGAGCCTGGCGCCCATGGGGCTGAAGATGGTGGGGCCGGTGATCATGGGTCATGGCACCCCCGAGCAGAAGGCCCACTACCTGCCCCGAATCCTTTCGGGCGAGGACTACTGGTGCCAGGGCTATTCCGAGCCCCAGGCGGGCTCCGATCTCGCGGCCCTGGCGCTGAGCGCCGTTCCCGACGGCGACGATTACCTGCTCAACGGGACCAAGCTGTGGACCACCCACGCCCACTGGGCCAACCGCATGTTCTGCCTGGTCCGCACCCGGACCGACGGCAAGGCCCAGGCCGGCATCACCTTCCTGCTGCTGGACATGCAGAGCCCCGGCATCACCGTGCAGCCCATCGTCACCCTGGCCGGGGAGCACGAGGTCAACCAGGTCTTCTTTGATCAGGTCCGCGTCCCCCAGGCCAACCGCATCGGGGCCGAGAACGCCGGCTGGACGGTGGCCAAGTACCTGCTGGAGTTCGAGCGCGGCGGCGGTTCCGGGCCGGGGCTGAAGGTGGCCCTGGAGGCGGTGACGGCGCTGGCCCGGGCCGAGGCGGGCGATGGCGGCGGCGCGCTGATCGACGATCCGGCCTTCCGATCCCGGCTGGCGCGGGCCGCCTGCGCTGTGGAGGCGGTGGAGATGACCGAACACCGGGTGCTGGCCGCCCTGGCGGCGGGAAACAATCCGGGGCCGGCCTCCTCCATGCTGAAGACCCAGGGGACCGAGACCCTGCAGATGATCGACGAACTGGCGATGGAGGGCGCCGGCGCCTATGCCGCCGTCGACCAGATCGAGGCCCGTGCCCCCGGCTCCAACCTCGACTGGGTGGGCCCCGAGCATTCCCTCACGGTCACCGCCCGCTACCTCAACGACCGCGCCGCCTCCGTCTATGGCGGCTCCAACGAGATCCAGCGCGACATCATGGCCCGGCTGGTCCTGGGGCTCTGAGCGCCCGACCCTAGGTGACCCTATCAGCTTCGATAGCTTGTGCGCCGACCCGGTCCTCGCGACCCTGACCAGCATGACGGACGCCCGGCAGAAGGCGTCCGCGATTTCGGGAGGGACAAGGCGATGACCAAGATCCACACGCTGCGCGCCATGCTGGCCATGAGCGTTTCCACCGCCGCTCTGGCGGCCTACGCCCCGGCCATGGCCCAGACGGCGCCGCCGGCCGACGACAACACGGTGGAGACCCTGGTGGTCACCGCCCAGCGCCGGGAAGAGACCGCCAACACCATCGGCATGGCCATCCAGGCCTTCCGCGGCGAACAGATGCGCGAACTGCACGTCACCACGGTCAAGGACCTGGCGACGGTGGTCCCGAGCTTCAGCGTCTCGCAGAGCTATCAGGGGGTGCCGACCTACACCCTGCGCGGGATCGGCTTCAACACCATCAACCTCTCGGCCACCTCCACCGTCGGCACCTATGTCGACGAGGTGGCCTACGCCTATCCGATGATGAACACCGGGCCGATCATGGACCTGGAGCGGGTCGAGGTCCTCAAGGGGCCGCAGGGCACCCTCTATGGCCGCAACACCACGGCGGGCCTGATCGATTTCGTCACCAACAAGCCCACCGACAGCTTCGAGGCCGGCGTCACCGCCGAGGTGGGCAACTACAAGACCCACAACTTCGAGGGCTTCATCAGCGGGCCGCTGACCGAGGGCGTCCAGGCGCGCCTGGCCTTCCGCACCGACGACAGCGATGAGGGCTGGCAGCGCAGCAACACCCGCGGCGAGAAGCTGGGGGAGGTCCACCGCTACGGGATCCGCGCCTCGCTCGCCCTGCAGCCCACCGAGGCGCTCAGCATCGACGCCTCGCTCACGGCCTGGCGCAACAAGTCCGACACCGTGGCGGCGCAAGGCATCGGCTTCACCCCGGCGACGGCGGCCAGCCCCTTCAACGCCGCGGGCCTGACCAGCTACATCGCCACCCACATGCCCACCGACGCCACCCAGGCCGACTGGGCGCCCTACGCCCGGCGCGCCACCGACATCGGCACGGGCCTGGGGATCGGCGGGCCGCTGCGGGAGGACAACGAGTTCACTGGCGTGAAGCTGCGGGTCGGCTACGACATCGGCGAGCACATGCGCCTGGTGTCCCTCACCAACCACAACGAGCTCACCCGCGACGCCACCTTCGACTGGAGCGGCGCCCCCTATGAGATCCTGGTCCAGAAGGCGGCGGGCAAGATCCGGTCGATCGGCGAGGAACTGCACCTGGAGGGCGAGACCGACCGGGTGAACTGGCTGGTGGGGGTCTATTACGGCAAGGATAAGATCCTCGACTCCAACCGCACCCTGCTGGGCGACAACGCCAATGTCGGGACGATCCGGTTCTACACCAACAGCCTGCTGCTGACCCCCTTCAACTCCGGCGGCTACACGGCGCTGCAGGCCAGCCAGGCCTTCCGCACCTATCGCGACCAGGGGGATATCCAGGCCACCACCGAGAGCGTGTTCGCCAACGCCGACTGGCGCCTGAACGATCAGTTCAAGCTGACCACCGGCCTGCGCTACACCCGCGACAAGCAGGACTTCGCCGGCTGCTCGCGCGACTTCAACGGCAACATGCTGCCCAACGTCAACATCACCAACCGCTTCCTGTTCTTCGCGGCTCACGGCCTGGTGGCCCCCATCAGCCAGGGCCAGTGCAACACCTTCAACCCCACCACCCACAGCTTCGGCCTGGTGACCTCCAAGCTCGACGAGGACAATCTGGCCTGGCGGGTGGCGCTGAACTGGACCCCCGATCCCAACCTGCTGGTCTATGGCTCGGTGTCCCAGGGCGCCAAGTCCGGGGCCACCCCGGTGAACGCCGCCAACATCTCCACCCAGGACGCCCCGGCGACCCAGGAGCTGCTGCTGGCCTATGAGGTGGGCCTGAAGGCGGCCCTGTTCGAGCACCGGGTCCAGGCCAACGCTTCGCTGTTCTACTACGACTACGAGGACAAGCAGCTCAGCGTCTACTTCGCCGACCCGATCTATACGGCGCTCGCCCGCCTGGCCAACGTGCCCAAGTCCATGGCCTACGGCCTGGACGGCGACGTCACCTGGCGGATCAATTCCGACTTCACCGCCATCGCCTCGGGCACCTGGCTGCACACCGAGGTGCAGGACTATATCGGCATCAACTCGGCGGGCCAGACGGCGAGCTTCGACGGCAAGCCCTTCCTCTACAGCCCGAAGTTCCAGGGCAGCCTGACCCTGCTCTACAAGCACGACCTGAACGACAAGCTGGGGATCCAGGCGGCGGTCAACGGCCGCTACCAGTCCTCGTCGCACGCCGATCTGGAGGGCAACCCGCTGTTCGCCATCCCGAAATACGGCCTGCTGAACGCCAGCCTGGGGATCCATTCCAGCGACGACCGCTGGGAAGCCTCCATCTGGGGCCGCAACCTGACCGACGAGTATTACTGGTCGGCGGTCAGCAGCAACGCCAACGTGGTGGTGCGCTTCCCCGGTCAGACCCGGACCTTCGGCGCCTCCTTCACCGTCAAGTACTAGGGACTAGCGTATGAGTGTCGCGGAGCCGGTCGCCGCCGTCGATTTCGACCAGATGCCCACCCTGGGGGACATCCCGCGCTACCACGCGCGGGAACGTCCCTCGGCGACGGCTCTGGTGTTCGAGGGGCGGGAGACCGACTTCGCGACCTTCGAGCGCCACACCAACCGGGTGGCCAACGCCCTGATCGCCCAGGGCGTCGGCAAGGGTCAGCGGATCGCCTACATCGGCAAGAACAGCGACCACTATTTCGAACTGCTGTTCGGGGCGGCCAAGATGGGGGCGGTGATGACCCCCATCGGCTGGCGGCTGGCCCCGCCGGAGATGGCCTATATCCTGGGAGACTCCGCGGCCCCGGTGGTCTTCATCGGCCCCGAGGTGATGGACCTGGCGCCGGCCATTCTCGAGGGCTTGGATCCCGCCCCGGCCGTCATCGCCATGGAGGCCGCCAAGGCCGGTGGCGCTCCGGTCTACGAGGCCTGGCGCGACGCCGCGCCCGACACCGATCCCGGCCTCGCCATCGCGCCCTCCGACGTCGCGGTCCAGCTCTACACCTCCGGCACCACGGGCCGGCCCAAGGGGGCCATGCTGTCCCACGACAACATCCTCTCGGGCCGCCGCCGCTCGGCGGAGGCCAACATGCCCTGGAACAGCTGGGGCCCGGACGACGTCAGCCTGGTGGCCATGCCGGTGGGCCATATCGGCGGCACCGGCTGGGGGATCGTCGGTCTCTACAACGGCGCCAAGGGGGTGGTGGCCCGGGAGTTCGATCCCTTCAAGGTTCTGGACTTCATCGAGGGCGACCGCATCTCCAAGATGTTCATGGTGCCTGCCGCCCTGCAGATCGTGGTGCGCCAGCCTCGGGCCCGCGAGGTCGACTACAGCCGCCTGAAGTACATCCTCTACGGCGCCTCGCCGATCCCGCTGGATCTGCTGCGGGAGTGCATGGAAGTGTTCGGCTGCGGCTTCTGCCAGCAGTACGGCATGACCGAGACCTGCGGCACCATCGTCTACCTGCCGCCCGAGGATCACGACCCGGCCGGCAACGCCCGCATGCGGGCCGCGGGCCTGCCCATGCCCGGCGTGGAGCTGAAGATCATCGACGAGGCCGGCGCGACCCTGCCGGCCAATACGGTGGGCGAGGTGGCCATCCGTTCCAGCTCCAACATGGCCGGCTACTGGCGCCTGCCCGAGGCCACCGCCGCCACGGTGGGCGCCGACGGCTGGCTGCGCACCGGGGACGCCGGTTATCTGGACGAGGCGGGCTACCTCTTCATCCACGACCGGGTGAAGGACATGATCATCTCCGGCGCCGAGAACATCTATCCCGCCGAGGTGGAGAGCGCCGTCTACGGCCATCCGGACGTGGCCGAGGTGGCGGTGATCGGGGTGCCCGACGACACCTGGGGCGAGGCGGTCAAGGCGGTGGTGGCGCTGAAGCCCGGCGCGACTCCCGATCCGGCCGGCATCATCGCCTTCGCGCGCACCCGCATCGCCGCCTTCAAGGCGCCCAAGACCGTCGATTTCATCGAGGCCTTGCCCCGCAACGCCTCGGGCAAGATCCTGCGTCGCGAACTGCGCGAGCCATATTGGGCTGGCCGCGCCCGGCGCGTGAACTAGAATAAGCGCAAGAGTGAGAGAGGCCCCAGCCATGACCATCAGCCTTCGCCGCCCGCCCACCACCCTGACCATCGGCCAATTGTGCCGTGAGTTCGAGGTGACGCCCCGCACCCTTCGCTACTACGAGGAGCAGGGTCTGCTGGAGCCGGCGCGCCGCGACCAGCAGCGGATCTATTCCCGCCGCGACCGGGCCCGGCTGCAGCTGATCCTGCGCGGCCGGCGGGTGGGCCTGTCCCTGGCCCAGATCCGCCAGGTCCTCGACCTGCACAATCCCGAGGATGGCGACGCGGTCCAGAACGCCGTGGCCCTGCGCGCCTTCCAGCAGCGGATCGCCGCCCTGGAGCAGCAGCGCGCCGAGGTGATCGGCGCCATCGAGAGCCTGCAGGCCGCCTGCGAGCGCCTGGAAGCCAGGCTCTAGAACTCCTCCCAGGCCTCCTGGGCGCCGCCGCCGTAGCTGGCGGCGAGCCTCTGCGTCAGGGCTCGAGCCGGGGAGGCGGACGGCTTCACCGGCATGGGGATTCGGACCGGCGCCGGACCGCTCCGCGCGTCCATGCCCACCTGGAACCGGGTCATCAGCTCGGTCAGGGCCGCGGTCTCCGCCTTCAGGGCGTGGGTCGCGGCGGTGGACTGCTCCACCATGGCCGCGTTCTGTTGAACCACCTGGTCCATCTGGTTGACCGCGGCGTTCACCTCCGAGAGGCCGGTGGCCTGTTCCTGGGCCGAGGCCGAGATTCCCGAGATGACGGAGTCGATCTCCGCCACCTTGTTGGCGATCGCCTGCAGGGCCTGGCCGGTCTCCCCCACCAGGGACACCCCCTGGTCGACCTGCTGACCCGAGGCCGAGATGAGGGTCTTGATCTCCTTGGCCGCTTCCGCGGAGCGTTGGGCGAGCGCCCGGACCTCGGACGCCACCACGGCGAAGCCCCGGCCGGCGTCCCCGGCGCGGGCGGCCTCCACCCCGGCGTTGAGCGCCAGCAGGTTGGTCTGGAAGGCGATCTCGTCGATCACCCCGATGATCTGGCTGATCTGGCGCGAGGAGTCCTCGATCTGCCCCATGGCGCTGACCGCCAGGGCCACCACCTCGCCCGAGCGCTCGGCCTGGCCCTTGGCCTCGGCGACGGCGCTGCTGGCCTGACGGGCGCCGTCGGCGGTGTTGGACACCGTGGCGGTGATCTCGTCGAGGGCCGCGGCGGTCTGCTCGAGGCCCGCGGCCTGCTGTTCGGTCCGCCGCGACAGGTCGTCGGAGGCGTGGGCCAGTTCATCGGAGCTGGCGCCGATGGCCGAGGTCGTGCGGGCCACCGCCGCCATGGTGTCCTCCATCTGGGCGACCGCGGCGTTGAAGTCGCGGCAGAGCTGCAGGTACTCCTCGGGCAGGTCCTCGGGCATTCGGTAGGTGAGGTCGCCGGCGGCCAGGGCCGCCATGCCGGCGCCGACCGAACCCACCACCACGGCGCGCTCCTGGGCGAGGGTCTCGGCCTGGGCGGATTTGCGCGCGGCTTCGGCGGCCTCCAGATAGACCGAGATCGCATAGTCCATGTCCAGCAGGGTGGCCTTGGCCAGGGCCCCCAGCTCGGCGGCGACCTCGGAGACCTTGGGGCCCTTGGCGCCGAAGCCGCCCCTCGGCCAGCGGGCCTTGAGAACCGCGCCGATGAGCGAGCTCAGCACCAGGGCGTAGCCGCCGATGTACCAGCGGGGCTCCAGGCCGATGCGGGCGTGGGTCTCGCCCACCGTGGTGACGGCGCGCACATAGGCCGGGTCGAACTGGCCGCTGGAGATCGTCTCCCAGTGACCGACCTGGCGGCTCTTGGCGCTGGCGACGTGACCCTGGCTGCTGAAGAACCTGCGGGTCTCGGGATAGGACTGGATCTGCGCGTAGAAGGCGTCGAGAGCCCCTGGCAGCTCCCCCATGATCACCGCCTTGGTCCGACGGAGGTCGGCCTGGGCGGCGGCGTCCAGCTGCATGAAGTTCAGACGGTCGGCCAGGGAGTCATTTTGAGACATGACGGCTTCCTCAAGTTGATCCTCCCATGCCGCGCGATTAATATTAACAGAACAAAAATTCGCACTGGTCACTCAACCTATTGGTTAGAATTGATATGCACAAACATAGATACATATATCGCAAGATATAACGCTGATATGGATCGACCTTGAGTTTGTATCTGTGGCCTTCGACGAAGCGGGTTCGTTGAAGTCGCGCGAATCATCTTGTCTATATCTGAGGATATAGAGACGTGATGGCCTGGCCGTGCGACGAATCGGCCATTAACCATTGCGTGTATATGGTCTTTGTGATTTCGAGTGCCCAATGTCGGCTGCCCCACTTTGATCGATAGGAATCCTGCGGCCGTGCGCCCAACGCCGGGATCGACGGCGCGGAACCCCGACAAGGCGCTCCTGCTGGTCGAGGAAAAGCCGATCTGCCGGATGGCGATCGTCCAGCTCCTGGCGGAGGTCGGGGGTGTCGGATCGGTGCGCCACGCCGCCTCCATGGAAGCGGCCCTAAACCAGGCCGAGATCCTCAAGCCCGAGCTGCTGCTCGTCGACCTGTTCAGCATCAACTATGAGTTCGGCGCCCTGCGGCGTCTCCTGTCGATCGCCGCGCCGGCCGCCGCGATCGTGGTGGACGACCGGGTCAATCCGACCTTCGCGCGCCTGGCCAGGGACGCCGGCGCGAGCGGCTACGCCTCCAAGGACTTCGAGCTGCCGCAGTTCAAGTCGGCCCTCCAGGCCGTCATCGTGGGCGGCGCCTACTTCCCGCGCGATATCCTGCCCGACCAGGTCGGCCTGCGGGTTCCCCGCTCGGCGGCCGGCCTCTCGGCGCGCCAGTTGGAGGTCCTCAAGCAGATGGCGGTGGGCAAGACCAATCGTGAGATCGGCGAGGCCCTGGGGATCACGCCGGGAACCGTCAAGCTGCACATCCACTCGATCCTGCAGCTCACCGGAGCGCGCAACCGGACCGAGGCCGCCCTGATTGCGGGCCGCTTCCTGGCGCCCGCCATCGGTTGAGCCGCCGGCCCTTGACGCGCCCACGGCCAAGCCTGTTAAGGCGGATGGGCAACAGCGCGCGGGACCGCCATGACCGACTTCCCCGAGGACATCTTCTCCGAGCAGGATGACATCGATGTCGACACCCTGGCCAATCTCGGCCCGCTGCGCCCCCTGGCCGGGGTCTGGGTGGGAGTGAAGGGGTTCGACATCAATCCCGACGCCGAGACCCCGCGCCGCCAGGACTATGTCGAGCACATCGAACTGCAGCCCATCGACCCGCAGTCCAACGGGCCTCAGCTGCTCTACGGCCTGCGCTATCACGCCCACATGGTGAAGCCGGGGGAGGTGGAGACCTATCACGACCAGGTGGGCTACTGGCTCTGGGAGCCGGCTACCGGAATGATCGTCCACTCCCTGACCATTCCCCGCGGCCAGATCGTGCTCGCCGGCGGAAAGGCCCAGGCCGACGCCACCCAGTTCGAGGTCAGCGCCACGCGGGGCTCCACAGAATACGGCATCTGCTCCCAGGGCTTCCTGGAGCACGCTTTCCGCACCGACGCCTTCCGGATGGTGGTGACGGTCAACCCCGACGGAACCTGGTCCTATTTCGAGGACACCATCCTGCAGGTCCGCGGCCGGCCCGACCCCTTCCACCATACCGACCGCAACACCCTGACCCGGGTGGCGCCGCCGACTCCGAACCCGTTGGCCCAGGCGGCCGCCGCCAACTGACGGGGGCTGTCAGGGCGGCGATCCATGCTAGTCAGGGCGCGCGGCGGACGATGCGCCGATGGCGTCGAGACGAGAATGCTTGAGAGTCCCTTCACCCGGTCCCCGGTGAACATCGCGGTCATCGGACTGGGCTATGTCGGCCTGCCCCTCGCCGTGGCGCTGGCGGAGCACTATTCCGTCGTCGGTTTCGACATCGGGGCCGAGCGGATCGCCGAGCTGAAGGCCGGCCACGACCGCACCCTGGAGGTGGACGCCGCCGAGCTGAAGGCCGCCGCCAACCTGTCCTTCTCGCTCGATGAGGCGGACCTGAAGGCCTGCAACGTCTTCATCGTCACCGTGCCCACCCCCATCGACCGCCACAAACGGCCGGACCTCTCGGCCCTGCTGGCCGCCAGCCGCACCGTGGGCCGGGCGATCTCCAAGGGCGGGGTGGTGATCTACGAATCCACCGTCTATCCGGGCGCCACCGAGGAGGACTGCGTGCCGGTGGTGGAGCAGGTCTCGGGCCTGACCTTCAACACCGACTTCTTCGCCGGTTACAGCCCCGAGCGCGCCAATCCCGGCGACCGGGCGCACCGCCTGTCCTCGATTATCAAGGTCACCTCGGGTTCGACGCCGGAGGCCGCGGCCTTCGTCGACGCCCTCTACGGCGCGGTGGTGACGGCGGGCACCCACCTGGCCAGCTCCATCCGGGTGGCCGAGGCCGCCAAGGTGATTGAGAACACCCAGCGCGACCTGAACATCGCGCTGATCAACGAGTTCGCCCTGATCTTCAACCGCCTGGGCGTGGACACCCAGGAGGTGCTCGCCGCCGCCGGGACCAAGTGGAACTTCCTGAAGTTTCAGCCGGGTTTGGTGGGGGGCCACTGCATCGGGGTCGACCCCTACTACCTGACCCACAAGGCCCAGGACGCCGGCTACGATCCGCAGGTGATCCTGGCCGGACGCCGGATCAATGACGGCATGGGCGCCTATATCGCCCAGAGCCTGATCAAGACCCTGATCCATCGCGACGCCAAGGTGCGCGGCGCCCGGGTGCTGGTTATGGGCCTGACCTTCAAGGAAAACTGTCCCGACCTGCGCAACACCCGCGTCATCGACATCGTCCGCGAGCTCGCCGACTACGGGATCGCCGTCGACGTCCACGATCCCTGGGTGAACCCCGACGAGGCCGAGCAGGAATACGGCGTCCGCCCGATCGCCGACCTGGCGCCGGGCGCCTATGACGCCGTCGTCTTGGCCGTGGCCCATTCGGCCTTCCTGGAGATGGGCCTGCCCGCCATCCGCGCCCTCGGCAAGCCAGACGCGGTGCTCTACGACGTCAAGTCGGTCTTCCCCAAGGGCGAGGCCGATCTGCGGCTCTAGCCCAGGGCCCGGGCCACGGTGGGCGCCAGCCGCTGCGCGATGAGGGCCGCGCCCTGGGCGTTGGGGTGGATGCCGTCGCGCTGGTTGAGCCTGGTGAGGCCCGCCACCCCGGCCAGCAAGTTGGGATAGAAGGCCACGCCCTGAGCCTTGGCCACCGCCGGGAACACTGCGTTGAACTCCCGCGCATAGCCCCCGCCGATGGCCGGCGGCGCGGCCAGGCCCGCCAGCAGCACCTTGATCTTCCGCGCCTTGAGCCGCCGCACGATGGCCTCCAGATTGGCCCGGGTCGCCGAGGGCTTCAGCCCCTGCAGCAGGTCGTTGCCGCCCAGCGCCACGATGCAGAGGCGGGTGTCGCGCTGGACGCTGAAGTCCACCCTGGCCAGGCCGCCGGCCGTGGTGTCGCCGGAAACCCCGGCCGGTCGGATCGTGGCGGTCTTGCCCAGCCGGGCCAGCTCCGCCTGCAGCCGCGCGGGGAAGGCCGCCGAGGCCGGCAGGCCGAAGCCGGCGGTGATCGAATCCCCCAGGATGGTCACCACGGGGCGGGCCGCCGCCAGGACCCGCAGCGGGGCGGCGAGGGCGGCGGCGGCGATCAGGTCTCGGCGGGTCAGCATGGGATGGGTGTGTCGGTCATGACTCTGTCCTATTTAAGGGCTCAAGACGGCGGCTCAATGGACTTGGAGGGCGCTTGGCCCAGACGACGGACGACGCTTCGCCTGTGGCCCTCGACGGGGTCTGCCTCAGCCTGCCCTCGGCGGCGGGGACCGTCGACATCCTGCGCGACCTGGACTTCCGCGTGGCGCCCGGCGAGCGGGTGGCGGTGACCGGGCCCTCGGGGTCGGGCAAGTCCTCCCTGATCTCGGTGGCCGCGGGGCTGGAGCTGCCCACCGCCGGGACTGTGCGCCTGTTCGGGCAGGACCTCGCCCGGCTCGACGAGGACGGCCGCGCCCGGCTGCGGCGGGGGCGCGTGTCCCTGGTCTTCCAGTCCTTCCATCTGCTGCCCAACATGACGGCGGTGGAGAACATCGCCGCGCCCCTGGAGATCGCCGGCCGCCGCGACGCCGCCGACCTGGCCCGCGCCTGGCTCGACCGGGTGGGGCTTTCGGCCCGGGGGCGACACTATCCGCACCAGCTCTCCGGCGGGGAGCAGCAGCGGATCGCGCTCGCCCGCGCCCTGGCGCCGCGGCCGGCCCTGCTGTTCGCCGACGAGCCCACCGGCAATCTCGACGCCGCCAACGCCGCCCTGGTGGCCGGCCTGATGTTCGACCTGGTGGCCGAGAGCGGCGCCGCCCTCGTCCTGGTCACCCATGACGAGGCCCTGGCCCGGCGCGCCGACCGGCAGGTTCGGTTGAGCGACGGACGCACGGTCCTCGCCGCATGACGCCGCTGTCCTGGCGCTTCGCGCTGCGCGAGCTGCGCGGCGGGGTGAGGGGCTTCCGCATCTTCCTGGCCTGCCTGGCCCTGGGGGTGGCCGCCATCGCGGCCGCCGGCTCGACCGCCGAGGCCTTCCGCCGGGGGCTGGCCAGCCAGGCGCGCGAGATCCTCGGCGGCGACCTGGCCGCGACCCTGGAGCAGCGCCGCTTCACCCCGGCCGAACGGGCGGCGATCACCAAGATGGGCCAGGTGTCCTGGGCGGTCAGCGCCCGGGCCATGGCCGAGGCGCCCTCCGGCGAGCGGCGGCTGGTGGAGCTGCGCGGGGTGGGCGGCGCCTATCCCCTGGCCGGCAAGGTGGAGTTGCGGGGCGCCGCCTCCCTGGCCGAGGCCCTGGCGCCCGTGAAGGGCGTGCCCGGGGCGGCGGTGGAGCAGGCCCTGCTGGACCGGCTGGGTTTGAAGCTGGGAGACCGGCTGCTGGTGGGGAACACCCCCATGGTGGCCCGCGCGGTGCTGCTGCAGGAGCCCGACCGTCTGTCGCGGGGCTTCGCCCTGGGGCCGCGGGTCCTGACCCGGGTGGAGGTGGTGGAGCAGGGGGGCTTCCTGGCGCCTGGCCTGCCCTTCGGTGAGACCGCGCGGATCGCCCTGCCGCCCGGCGAGGCCACCGCGCCGGCCGCCAAGGCCCTGGGCAAGGCCCTGAAGGGCGCCGAAGCCCGGATACGCGAGCGCGACGAGGCCGCGCCGGGCATCCGCCGGCTGATCGAGCAACTGGAATACTTCTTGGGGTTCATCGGCCTGGCCTCCCTGGTGGCGGGCGGGCTTGGGGTGCACGGGGCGGTCTCGGCCTTCCTCGAGCAGCGCAAGCCGGTGATCGCGGTGCTGAAGGCGCTGGGCGGCGAGGGACCCTTGGTGCGCAATCTCTATCTGATCCAGATCGGCGCCCTGGCCCTGCTGGGGGTGGCGATCGGCCTGGTGGTCGGCGCGGCCGCGCCGCTCGTCCTGGGCGCGCTGATCGCCGACGACCTGCCCGTGCCCGCCCTGTTCGGCGTCTATCCGATTCCCCTGCTCAAGGCCGCGGCCTTCGGCCTGCTCTCGGCGGCGGCCTTCGCCCTGGCGCCCCTGGCGCGCGCCCGGCTGACCTCGCCCGCGACCCTGTTCCGGCACGACCTGCCCACGCGGTTCGCCTGGGGGGTGGAGATGGTTGGCGCCCTGCTGGCGGCCGCGGCCCTGGCGGGCCTGGCGGTGGCCACGGCGCCGACGCCCCTGGCGGCGGGGGTGATGATCGCCGGCGTGGCGGCGGCCTTCATCGTGCTCTGGGCCCTGGGGTTAGGCGGCGCCTGGTTGGCGGGCCGGGCGCGAATCGGCGCGCGGGGACCCCTGCGCATCGCCCTCGCCAGCCTCGCTGGTCCCCGCTCGGCGGCGCGCACCGCCGCGCCGGCCATCGGCCTGGGCGTCGCCCTGCTGGCCGCCGTGGTCCTGATCCAGTCGAGCCTGCTGCGGCAGGTGGCCGAGGTGGCGCCCCGCACGGCGCCGGCCCTGGTGTTCACCGAAATCCCCGGCGACCGGACGGCCGCCTTCGACGCCGCCCTCGCCACGGCCTTCGGCCGCGCCCTGACCCCCGACATGTATCTCCGCGCGCCCTTCGCCACCGGGCGCATCAGCCAGATCAAGGGCAGGCCGGTGGTGGCCAGCCAGATCGCCGCCTCCGAGCGTTGGGCCTATGACAACGACATCTCGCTCTCGGCCATCGGGGCCGAGCCGCCCAACGCTGGGATCGTCGCGGGGCGCTGGTGGCCGGCGGGCTATTCGGGGCCGCCCCTGCTGGCGATGGAGGCCGACGTGGCCAAGGCCGGAAATCTGAAGCTGGGGGATCGGGTCACCCTCTCGGTCCTGGGCCGTGACATCGAGGCCAGGGTGGCGGTGCTGCGCAAGGTGGACTTCGGCGGTTTCGGCGCCAGCTTCCCCCTGGTGCTGGACCCCGCGGCCCTTGAGGGCGCCAACCTGCGCCATGTGGCCATAGCCAAGGCCAGCAGGGTGCAGGAGGCCGCGGCCACGCGGGCCCTGGGCGCCGACTTCCCCGAGGTCAATGTCATCTCCGTGCGCGAGCAGCTGGAGGCGGCCACCGAGCTGTTCGGCCGCCTGGCGCTCGCCATCCGCGGCGCCGCGGCCGTCGCCGCCCTGGCGGGCCTGTTGGTCCTGGCCGGGGCGATCGCGGCCGGCGCCCAGTCGCGCATGCGCGAGGCCGCCATCCTGAAGGTCCTGGGGGCCTCGCGCGGCCAGATCCTCAGTGTCTATGTCCTGGAGTACGGCGCCGTCGGCGTGGTGGCCGGCGCGGCGGGCGTGGCCCTGGGCTGCGCCGCGGCCTGGCCCATCGTGACTAAGGTCTTCCAGGCCCAATGGAGCGTGGACTGGTCGGGGATCGCCGCCCTGGTGGGCGGAGCGGCCCTGCTGGCGGCGCTGGGCGGCCTGGCGGCGTCGCTGCAGGCCCTGTCGCGCCGCCCGGCCCCGGCGCTCCGCAGCGAGTAGCTAGCGGATCGAGGCGACCGCGGTGGTGGTGGTCGGGGAATAGAGGCCCATCAGGCCCTCGCGGGCGGCGACGGTCCGCGCGGCGCGGGCGGCGTTCTGGCAGATGACGCCGTGGGCCTCGCCGGACAGGCACTGCTGCAGCGCGGCCTCACGCTCATAGGCGTTGTCGCGGAAATAGGTGAAGGAGCGGTCGATGGAACCCCACCCGACCGAAGCGGTGATGGCCGCCAAGGCGACCCCGCACCAGAACACAACGCGTATCATATTGAAGCACCCCCCCAGGGCTGGGTGCAAGTCGTAGGCCCCAACCCGGGGCGCCTCAACCCCGCGCCCGCGTCAGGCGAAGAGATACAATCCTCAGAGGTGAAAACCTCAGGCGCCCTTGGGCTTGTAGTAGTCCAGGTACCAGTCGACGAACCGTCCGATGCCGGTCTCGATGGGGGTCGCGGGCGCGTAGTCGAGGGCGGCCTGGGTCTCGGCGGTGTCGGCCTCGGTGCGGCTGACGTCGCCCGGCTGCATAGGCATGAGGTTTAGCTGCGCCTTGCGGCCGAGCTTCTCCTCCAGCACCTGGATATAGCGCATCAGTTCCACCCTCTGGCTGTTGCCGAGGTTGAGGATGCGCCAGGGGGCGACGCCGCTGGTGGCGGGATTGGGCGCCTGGGCGTCCCATGTCGGGTCGATCCCCGGCGGCCGGTCGAGACCTGCGATCACCCCCGAGACGATATCGTCCACATAGGTGAAGTCCCGCTGCATCTTGCCCTGGCCGTAGACGTCGATGGGCTCGCCCTTGAGGATGGCGTCGGTGAACTTGAACAGCGCCATGTCCGGCCGGCCCCACGGACCGTAGACGGTGAAGAACCGGAAGCCTGTCGAGGGGATGCCGAACAGGTGGGCGTAGGAATGGGCCATGGACTCGTTGGCGAGCTTGGTGGCCGCGTAGAGGGTGATCGGATGGTGCACCGGATCGCGCACCGAGAAAGGCAGCTTGCCGTTGGCGCCGTAGACCGAGCTGGTGGAGGCAAAGACCAGGTGCTTGGGCTGGGTGGCGCGGCAGCCCTCAAGGATGTTGAGGAAGCCCACCACGTTGGAGTCCACATAGGCCTCGGGGTTTTCCAGGCTGTAGCGGACGCCGGCCTGGGCGGCGAGGTTGATCACCCCGTCGGGCTTCACGTCCTGGAACAGCTTGGCGACGGCCTCGCGGTCGGCCAGGTCGATCTTGGCGTGGCGGTAGCCCTCGCGCGCCTCCAGGCGGGCCAGGCGCGCCTGCTTCAGGGTCGGATCATAGTAGGCGTTGAGGTCGTCGAGGCCGACCACCTGGTCCCCGCGATCGAGCAGGCGATGGGCGGCGTGCGAGCCGATGAAGCCCGCCGATCCGGTGACAAGTACGATCGCCATGTAACTCTCTTACCGTAGAATGATGTCATGCCGACCGGGCGGACCCGGGTCGGAGACCGCGGCCTAGCCGTTGGCCACGACCCGCAGGGCCGGGGCGGCGCCGGGCTTCTCGCCGCGGATCTGGGCGACCAGGTCGAAGAGGGCGCGCCGCACCTCGTCGACATCGCCCTTGTCGGCGAGGCCTTCGAGATCAACCAGATGGTTGGCGGTGATCCGCAGAGCCGAGGAGGAGACCACCTCCATGACCTTGGGCGCGCAGGGCAGGGAGCGCTCGGTCTCGTCCAGCAGGGCCTCGGTGAGTTTCTCGCCGGGACGCAGGCCGGTGATCTCGATCTCGATGTCCTTGCCGGGCAGGCGGCCCGACAGGGCGATCATCTGGCGCGCGAGATCCATGATCCGCACGGGCTCGCCCATCTCCAGCAGGAACAGGCGGGCGTGGGAGGTCTCGCCCCCCTCGGCGCTGGTGGCGGTGGCGTGCAGCACCAGCTGAGCGGCCTCGGGGATGGTCATGAAGTAGCGGGCCATCTCCTCATGGGTCACGGTGACGGGCCCGCCGCGGTCGATCTGAGACTTGAAGATCGGCACGACCGAGCCGGCCGAGCCCAGGACGTTGCCGAAGCGCACGGCCGAGAAGCGCGTCCCGCGGCCGTTCTGCTGGGCCTGGATCACGGCCTCGGCCAGGCGCTTGGTGGCGCCCATGACGTTGGAGGGGTCGACGGCCTTGTCCGTGGAGATCAGCACCATCTGGGCCGCGCCGCACGCTCGGGCGCCCTCGGCGACGTTCCAGGTGCCCACCACATTGGTCAGGACGCCCTCGCAGGGGTGCCGCTCGACCATGGAGACGTGCTTGAGGGCGGCGGCGTGGAAGACCAGGTCGGGCTTCTGGCGCTGGAAGCACTCGGCGATGCGGTTGGCGTTGCGCACGTCCACCAGGGCCGCGTGACGCGACAGGCTGGGGAAGGTCTCGCCGAGTTCGCGGTCGATCTCGAAGAGCGAGGTCTCCGAGAAGTCCAGCATGGTGACGTGGGCGGCCTGATAGGCGGCGACCTGCCGGACCAGCTCGGCGCCGATGGAGCCGCCGGCGCCGGTGATCAGCACCCGGCGGCCGTGGATCAGGGCCTTGACGGCCTCGTGGTCCAGTTCGATCGGTTCGCGGGCCAGCAGCTCCTCGACGCTGATTTCCCGCATCGGCAGCAGGGCCATGCCGTCATGCTGCGACAGCTCCACGATGGAGGGCAGGCGCAGCAGGCGGATGCCGTCGTTCTTCAGCCGGCCCAGTTGATCGGCGGTGAGGCCCTTCAGGCGGCCGGGCTCGTCCAGGAACAGGATGGCGCGCGGGTAGCGGTTCCAGCGGCGCAGGTCGGCCAGGGCGGCGTCGAGGTTGTCGATGCACTCGATGATGCAGACGCCACGGACCTGCTGACCGACGTCGCGGGCCTCCGGGCCGACGATGCCCACCGGGGTCCAGGCATGGTCGTGGCGGCGCGCCACGTCGCGCAGATAGGTGTCGGCCAGCGCGGTCGGGCCGATCAGCAGCAGGGACGGGGCCTGGGGCGCGCGGTCACGGACGGACTTCAGCGGGGCGAAGCTGTCGAGGGCGTGCTCGTGCAGGGCGCGGCGCATGATCCGCGCGCCCATCGAGCCGGTCATCTGGAAGATGGTGGCCATGGCCAGCACCGAACGCGGCAGGCCGCTCGCCCGGTCGATGACGAAGACCGCCAGCAGGAAGACCCCGGCGGTCAGGACCGCGGTCCGGGCCAGGACCAGGGCGTCGGGAATGGAGACATAGCGCCAGGGGGAGAGTTCGCGGCGGAAGACGGTGGAGAAGACCGCGGCGAGCCCGCCATAGAGGCAGACCAGCTGGACGACGTTGAGGCTCGAGAGGGAGCCGCCATCGTCCAGGCCCAGGGTGCGGGTGGCCGAGAGCAGATAGGCGAGGAAGAACGCCCCGGCGGCGATCAAGGTGTCGACGACGACGGTCTGGGCTCGGTTGGCCATCTGCTCCATGGAATCGTGCTCCGCTCAGGTCGTCTAACCGGCCACCATAGAGGTGTCGGCGCGACCGTCCAATGAAACTCCCGGCGGAGCGCGGTTCTTGCCCCTATCGGGCGAGTGAACGCATGTTTTCACCGGCGGTCGGCGCAGATACTCGAGCTTGTCTCGGCGAAAAATAGAAAAGCCGCCCCGGATGGGGCGGCTTTCCCGAAAGCAAACCTGGCTTGAAGGCTTAGAAGCTGGCCTTCACGCCGATGACGACCTTGGCGTCATAGATGTCGCCGAAGCCGTGCTCGTCGGTGTCCCAGTAGCGCAGGTCGAAGCCGACGTGGTCGTTGAGGGCGTAGCCCACGCCCAGGTTCCAGGTGTTGTAGTCGAAGGCGCCTTCGACTTCCTGGTGACCGACGGCGCCGGAGACCGACACCTTTTCGACGACCGGCATGGAGCCGTTCAGCTCATAATAGGTGGCCTTGCCGGTCTTGCCGAAGAACTCCGGCGAATAGAAGACCGTCGCGCCGACCGTGGCCGGACCGACCGCGGTGGAACCGGCGGCCTTGTACTCGACGTAGTCTTCGTGGCTGCCGGAAGGCTGGTTGGTGTAGCCGTAGTAGTAGACGCCCAGGTCAAGGTTGACCGGGCCCACGACGGGCTTCACGCCGGCGTAGAGGTCGTATTCCAGGTCGGTGCCGTTGTTGAACTCGACGTTCGACAGCCACACGCCGGCATAGCCGATGCCATACAGGGTCGCGTCGGCGCCGCCGAAGATCTGGCCGCCGTTATCCGTCTGGCTGATGCCGCGGAACATGTAGTCGCTGGCGGCGCCGAGGTTGAAGGACAGCGCGATGTCGTCGTCGGCGGCGAGAGCGCTTCCACCCATGGCGGCGGTGGCCGCGGCGGCGAGAAGCATGATCTTGAGAGTCTTCATTTCGTTTATCCCCATTTTCTTCAGCCGAGCTTCGCCCAACCGTCACTGGAGATCGCCACGGGGGTGGCGCTCAGATCAACGCGGGGCGGCGCACAGGCGGCCCCCAACTACCCGCTGCTCGAAAAATGTGCGTTAACAGAGTGTGGCGCCGAGCGTTTAGGCGCCAACCTGTGCCTTAGGCGCCACGGCGCGCCCTTGGAGGTCAAGCGTCAACGCATCGCCAGGGGCGAATAGTTGAGGTGAGTCCCCGCATCAACCAGCAGAGTCTCGCCGGTGATATGTTTCGAAGCAGGGGCGGCCAAAAACACCGCAGCCCCGGCGATATCCTCGGCGCTGGAGGCGGCCTTGAGCGGGGTCGAGGCCGCGGCGCCTTCGCGCATTCGTTGGGCGCGCTCGGCCCCCACGCCCTTGCCGAACCAGGGCGTGTCGATGAAGCCCGGGCAGATGGCGTTGACCCGGATCCTGGGGGCGAGCGCCCGGGCCAGGGACAGGGTCATGGTGGTCAGGGCGCCCTTGGAGGCGGCATAGGGCACCGAGGAGCCGATGCCCGCCACGCCGGCGATGGAGGAGGTGTTGACCACGGCGCCCGGCTGCGGCGCGGCCTCCAGCAGGGCGCGCGCGGCGCGGACCATCTGATAGGCCCCCACCACATTGACGCTGTACAGACGCAGGAAGTCCTCGGCGGTGACCGCGTCGAGATCGGCGTGGTTGGGCGCGAACTTGGTGACGCCGGCGTTGTTGAACAGGGCGTCGATCCGACCGAAGGGCTCGGCGGCGGCGACGATCCTGCGGCAGTCCTCGTCGGAGGCCACGTCGCCCTGCACCACCACGGCCTTGGCGCCGTGGGCCTCGACCTGACGGGCGGTCTCGGCGGCCTCCTCGGCGCTCGATGCGTAGTTGATGATCACCGCCGCGGCGCCGCGGCTGGCGGTCTCCACCGCGATGGCGCGCCCCAGGCCGGTGGAGGCGCCGGTCACGACGACCACGAATTCGTTGAAGTCCTTGCCGCTCATCACGCGTCCCTTCCCCTTGGTTTGAGCCGTGATACCCCCTCGCCACGCCGGAGTCTCGGTTGCGGCGGGCGCCCGCGGGCGGTAAAGCGCGCGCCATGGATGAGACCCACCTGACCCAGCTCGGCCGCGAGGCCCGCGGCTTCGCCTCGCCGGAGGAGGCCGTACTCGAGCGGGTTCCGAACCCCCAGGCCGACAGCCTCTACCTGGCCCGGTTCACGGTCCCGGAGTTCACCTCCCTGTGCCCGGTGACGGCGCAGCCGGATTTCGCGCACCTGGTGATCGACTACGCCCCGGCCGGTTGGCTGATCGAGTCCAAGTCGCTGAAGCTCTATCTGGGCGCCTTCCGCAATCACGGGGCGTTCCACGAGGACTGCACGGTGGCCATCGGCCGCAAGATCGTCGAGGTCGCCCAGCCCCGCTGGCTGCGCATCGGCGGCTACTGGTTCCCGCGCGGCGGCATTCCCATCGACGTCTTCTGGCAGAGCGGCGCCCCGCCGGAAGGCCTGTGGATCCCCGACCAAGGTGTCGCGCCCTATCGCGGCCGCGGCTGACGAGGTTTCAGGCCTTCGGTGAAGTCGGGCCGTGACATCGTGGCAGGTGTTTGCAGGTCAGACCGAAAGCTTCACAGTAAAGCGAGGCCCGTCCGTCGCGGCGATCTTTGATCGGGTCGACCGATAGAGTCCCGAGCTGGGACAGTCCGATGCGCGAATCAAGGGTCGACTAGCCGACGTCGCCAAAATGGGGTAAGGATAGCTCGCCCAACTCTCCTCGGGCGTGTCACACTTCAGGCCGGGCGGCGACCCTTCGTCGTCCGGCCGTTGTGTTTCAGGGCCGCCAGGTGGTGATCAGGCTGGCGAGATCGGGCCGTTCCCGCTCCTGCGGCGGCTCCTTCGGCGTGCCCAGGAACACGAAGCCCGCCACCTTCTCCCCGGGCTCCAGGCCCAGGATGGCCTTGGCCTCCTCGTCATAGGCGTACCAGTCGGTGATCCAGTTGGCGCCGTAGCCGAGGGCCAGGGCGGCGTAGAGCAGGGTGGCGCACACCGCGCCGGCCGAGAGCAACTGCTCCCATTCCGGAATCTCCCCCGTCCTCGGCCGCGAAACCACCGCGACTCCGAGCGGCGGGATCTTCAGCTTGGCCAACTTGGCGGCGGAGCGGGCGTCGCCGCGGGAATTGGCCAGGGTCTCCAGGCGATCGGCGAAGACCGCCTTGGCGGCGGACTCAAGGACGATGAACCGCCAGGGGGCGAGCTTGCCGTGGTCGGGAACCCGAGCGGCGAGCCGCAGCAGGCCGGCCAGTTCGTCGGCGGACGGCGCCGGTTCGGCAAGGGTGACGGCCGAGGCCGACCGGCGGGTGGCCAGGAAGCTCAGGACCTCGGGGCGGGGCTGCTGCGGGACCGGCTGGCCGAACAGCGGGGCGGCGGGAAGCGACAGGGGCATCTTGGAGCGCGCCTCATTAGGAAAGCCGATAGGGGAGTTCTCTTATATGGGGGTGGTTTCGCAAGCTAGTTGAGAACATGTCGCAAAAACCGAGCTGGCTTGTGGCGCACGGGCGTCCCTGGACCAAGGGGCCGCCGCGGCCGATCTACGACAATCCCTGGATCCGCGTGACCGAGTACGACGCCGTGGCGCCGACCGGGGCCGACGCGCTGTACGGGGTGGTCAGCTTCAAGAATTTCGCCATGGCCATCCTGCCGGTGCATGACGACGGGACCATCACCCTGGTGGGCCAGAACCGGCTGCCCTTCGCCGACTATAGCTGGGAGATTCCCGAGGGCGGCGGCCCGCTGGCCGACGATCCCCTGGAGAGCGCCCAGCGCGAACTGCTGGAGGAAACCGGCCTGGAGGCCGCCCACTGGCGGGAAATCCTGCGGATGCAGCTCTCCAATTCGGTCACCGACGAGCACGCCTTCGGCTACCTGGCCACGGGCCTGACCCAGGTTCACGCCGAGCCGCAGGGCGACGGCACCGAAGATATCCTGATGGCGCGCGTACCTTTTCGGGAAGCGCTGGAGGCGGCGGTCGGGGGTTATATGCAGGACGCCCTGACGGTTGCGATGCTGCTGCGGGGCTACCACATGGCCAGGGAGGGCGCTTTGCCGAGCGATCTTTCGGCGGCCATGCTAGGATGAGGGGAACGTCATGGGACGGGAGGAACCGATGAGCCAGCGTCTGGAAGTCATCGACCCGGCATCGCCGCCGCCGGTCTGGGCCGCACTGCGCAACGAAGCCGCACGGGCCTCCCAGTCGGAGCCTGCCCTGGCCTCGCTGCTGAACGCCGTCGTGCTGAGCCACCACGACCTGGGCGCCGCGCTCAGCTACCAACTGGCGCGCAAGCTCGGCGACCAGGAGCTGCGGGCCATGAGCCTGCGCGAACTGGCCGACGCCGCCTACAACGACAATCCCAAGCTGGTGGATATCGCCGAGGCCGACCTGAAGGCGGTGTTCGAGCGAGACCCGGCCTGCAAGGGCTATGTCCAACCGTTCCTGTTCTTCAAGGGCTTCCAGGCCCTGCAGACCCAGCGGGTCGCCAACTGGCTCTGGGGGCAGGGCCGCGAGACCATCGCCCTCTACCTGCAGAGCCGCATGTCGGAGGTGTTCCAGGTGGACATCCACCCGGCCACCAAGATCGGGTCGGGGGTCTTCATCGACCACGGCACCGGCATCGTCATCGGCGAGACCGCGGTGATCGGCGACGACGTCTCCCTGCTGCAGGGCGTGACCCTGGGGGGCACCGGCGCCGAGCGCGGCGACCGCCACCCCAAGATCGGCAAGGGCGTCCTGCTGGGCGCAGGGGCCAAGGTGCTGGGCAATATCCATATCGGCGACTACGCCAAGATCGCCTCCGGCTCTGTGGTTTTGAAGCCGGTTCCGGCCCATTGCACGGCCGCCGGGGTTCCCGCGCGCCTGGTCAACTGCCCGACTTGCGACGAGCCGGCCCGCAGCATGGATCACACCCTGGCCGAAGCTGTGTACGACTACGTCATCTGACGGTTCCTAAGATCGCCCCGAACCGCTAGGTTCCGCGGCTGTTGAATCGCCGAGGAGATGGCCGTGGACGAGAGAATGATGCGCAAGCTGGAGGGCCACCTGCGCGGCACCTTCGCCAATGCGCGGATCAGCCTGGTTCCCCGTCCCAAGCAGAAGGACTCGGCCGAGGTCTATATCAACGACGAGTTCATCGGCGTGGTCTTCGAGGACGAGGACGGCGACGGCTCCTTCATGTTCGAGATGGCGATCCTCGCCGAAGATCTCCCCTAGCGGGCGTCCGTCCGCCTGAACCGGTCCTCGCTTCAGGCGATCGCGCCCTGCAGCGTGTCGGCGATCGCCGGCACGCCACGCGTCGGCAACTCCGCCCCGTCGGGGGGCCCGACGCTCCCGCCGACAACCTTGATCCTCGTCATGTTGGGCCCGTGCGGCCCTTGCTAGCTGAGGGGTGCGCCCGTGCCTGACCGGGCGCGTGCGGTGAGACGCCCCCCGCGTCGAACCAAGGCCTTCGACGTCGCGCCCCGGGGGGGGCAGGCGGCGAAGTGAGGTGACTCAGACCGGGCCTCCCTCCTGTCCTGACCGGGAGGCCCGGTCGCCGCCGCACCGCCTGCGGCGTGCGCCCCGCGACGCTGGCCCCGGTTGTTGCTAAGGTGGTTCCGTCGGTCGCGGAGGGATCATGAAGCCAAGTTGGCCCAGGCGTCTGGGGCGGGTCGGACCCCCGCCCGGCGGCGTGCGCGCAGAGCCGGCCGGGTTCTCACAGGTCCGCTTCATCGGCGACGAGGACGAGCAGGGCCTGGCCCGGTTCTACGGCGACTTGCCGACCCGCGCCCCCACCGCCGCCCCCGACTGTCTGCGCGTCCTGGCCCTCTCGGGCGGCGGGGCGGGCGGCGCCTTCGGGGCCGGCGCCATGCTGGGCCTCACGCAGTCGGGAACCCGGCCGAAGTTCGACATCGTGACCGGGGTCAGCACCGGGGCCCTGATCGCCCCCTTCGCCTTCCTCGGCTCCGACTGGGACGAGCAACTGGCGGGCGCCTATCTGGGGGACCAGACCTCGGTGATCCTGGACTGGACCACCCTGCGGCCGGGCGCCGGCCTCTACGCCAGCGACCCGCTGGCGGGCCTGGTGCGGCGCTACATCGACGCCGAGCTGCTGGCGGCCGTCGCCGTCGCCCATTCCGAGGGCCGGCGCCTGTTCGTCGCCACCGCCAACCTGGACACCCAGAGGCTGTCGATCTGGGACATGGGGGCCATCGCCAGCCAGGGCGGGCCCGAGGCCCTGATGCTGTTCAAGGACGTACTGATCGCCTCGGCCAGCATGCCGGGCCTGTTTCCGCCCAAGATGATCTCGGTGGCCACCGAGGACGCGGTCTTCGCCGAGATGCATGTGGACGGGGGCACCATCACCCCGCTGTTCGTCGTGCCCGAGCCGCTGATCGTGCGCCGCGCCCAGCAGTGGGCGGTGCGGGAGGTGGAGGTCTACGCCCTGGTCAACACCACCCTGGAGCCGGTCTCGGCGGTCACCCCGATGGGGGTGGTGCCGATCCTGATCCGCAGTTTCGAGCTGATGCTGAGATCGACCTATCGCAACGCCCTGCGCTCGGTGGGGGCCTATTGCGAGATCAACGGGTTCGCCCTGCACACCGCTTCGATCCCCGCCGATTTCGGCGGAATCAACATGCTGCGGTTCGACCACGGCCTGTTGAACAACATGTTCGAACACGGCGCGGAGCTGGCCCGCAACGGGCGACTGTGGACGAAGATCCGGTGAGTCGGCCGGCCTCGGAGCCCCCGAGGCCGGCCTTCACACGTTAGAGAACCCCCAGCATCTCGGCCACCAGCGGGTGGCGGACGATGTCGCGGTCCTTCAGCCGGACCACGGCGATGTTGGCGACGGCCTCGAGCTTGTCGGCCACGGGGCCGAGGCCCGAGAGCTCCGGCAGCAGGTCCGACTGGTTGGGGTCGCCGGTGACCACCATGGTGGAGTGCCAGCCCAGGCGGGTCAGCAGCATCTTCAGCTGGCCATAGGTGCAGTTCTGGGCCTCGTCGATCACCACGAAGGCGTTGTTCAGGGTGCGGCCGCGCATGAAGCCGACGGGCGCGATCTCGATGGCGCCCTCGGTCATCAGGGCCCGGACCCGCTTCATGGAGAGCCGGTCGGACAGGGCGTCGTAGAGGGGCCGCAGATAGGGGGCGAGCTTGTCCTCCATCTCGCCGGGCAGGAAGCCGAGGGATTCGCCGGCCTCGACGGCGGGGCGGGACAGCACGATGCGGCCCACCTTGCCGGCCTCCAGGGCCTCCACCGCCTTGGCGATGGCCAGATAGGTCTTGCCGGTGCCCGCGGGGCCGAGCGCCATGACCAGGTTCTTGGCGTCGATGGCCGCGATCAGTTCGTCCTGGCCCGGGGACTTGGACTTGATGGTCTTGAGGTACCCCTGCTCGCGGTCATCATTGTGATGGGCGAGAGGCGACCAAGCCCGTTCTACCGGCAGCCGACGGACCTTGCCGTCATCCTGGAATTGGCCGGCGTCGAACGCGCCTTCGCGCACTTGTCGCTTCAGGGCTCGCTTGGTCATCAAAGCCTCCGTAAGGGCATGAAAAAAGGGCGTATCCGCAATGGATCGCCCTTCGAGGTCGACTGGATTGTTGAGACAGAGGCGCGTCGTGCGCAGCCCGGCGGACCGCTTTCGCTTCGCAATGCTGGCGGTGAGACCCGCCGAAGCCACAAACGCGACACCCTCGTCTCCGTCATGCGGGACGCCAGGACCGAAAACCGGCCATGGCCGGTTCGGGAAGGCTATCGCCCTCTCGAATCGCCCGACTAAGATGATCCTAACGGGGTTAATCGCGGATTAAGCAAACGATCCGCGACAATAAACGGGGTGCGACAATGAGTGTCTATAACTTGGGCGATGTGGGTCCGGAGCTTCCGGATGCGGACGAATACTGGATAGCGCCGAACGCGGCGGTCATGGGCCGGGTGATTCTCAAGAAAAACGCCTCGGTCTGGTTCGGTGCGACAATTCGAGGCGACAACGACCCCATCATCATCGGCGAGAACTCGAATGTGCAGGACGGCTCGGTCCTGCACACCGACACCGGCTCGCCCCTGACCATCGGGGCCAATGTCACCGTGGGCCACATGGTCATGCTGCACGGCTGCAGCATCGGCGACAACTCCCTGGTGGGGATCGGCTCGATCATCCTGAACGGGGCGAGGATCGGAAAGAACTGCCTGATCGGCGCCAATGTGCTGATCACCGAGGGCAAGGAGATTCCCGACAACTCCCTGGTCATGGGCGCGCCGGGCAAGGTGGTGCGGGAGGTGTCCGAAGGCCAGGCCCGGATGCTGGCCGGCGGCGCGATGCACTATGTGGCCAACTGGAAGCGCTACAAGGCCGAGCTGAGGGCGGCGGGCTAGGCGCGAAACGCAAGACGCCCCCGGCCGCGAGGCCGAGGGCGCTTGGTCAGGTCTGACGGTGAGGTCTAGCCGACGACGGGACGCAGGATGATCTCGACGCGACGGTTCTGGGCGCGGCCTTCCGGGGTGGCGTTGCTGGCCACCGGCTGGCGCTCGCCTTCACCGGCCACGAAGATGCGGGCCGGCAGGACGCGGCCGGCGCCCACGAGATAGTTGGCCACCGAACTGGCGCGGCGTTCCGAGAGCGACTGGTTGTAGTCGTCGGCGCCGCTGGAGTCGGCGTGGCCCACCACGTCGATGGTGGTCTGGGGATAGGCGTTGAGGGTGCGGGCCACGTCGTCCAGCACCGGGGTGAAGCGCGGCTGCACGTCGGACTGGTCGACGGCGAAGGTGACGTCGCTGGGCATGATCAGGACGATGTTGTCGCCCTGGCGGCGGATCTGCACGCCCGAACCCTCGAGGGAGCGGCGGAAGTCGGCCTGCTGGCGGTCCATGTAGTTGCCGACCGCGCCGCCGGCCAGGGCGCCGATGCCGGCCCCGATCAGGGCGTTCTTGCGGCCCTGTTCGCCGCTGTTGGTGTTGGTGAGATAGCCGAGCGCCGCGCCGCCCAGGGCGCCGGCGATCGCGCCCGTCCCGGCGTTGTTGCGCACCGGCATGCCCGTATAGGGGTCGGTGGTGGTGCAGGCGGTCAGGGCGGCGGCGCCGAACAGCATGGCGAGGGTGGCGGTGATCTTGGTCATGGGGCGCTCCGGGCGTTTCTCAGGTTGGCGGCGAAACGCGGCGTCACGGCCAAGGTTCCCGGCGCGTCAGATCTTCAGGACGTGCTTGGCCATGATGTTGCGTTGAACCTCGTCGGAGCCGCCGGCGATGCTGGCCGCGCGGCCCTCGAGATAACGCACGGTCTCGCGGCGCGCCCAGTCGGGGCCCAGGGAGTCGGCGGGCCCCTCCACCTCCGGAAACCAGGGCGCGGCGTAGGGGCCGGCGCACTCGACATAGAGCTCCGTCAGCCGCTGGACGATGTCGGTGCCCTTGAGCTTCAGCATCGAGGACTGAGCGCCCGGCGCCGAACCCGCGGCCACCTCCCACAGGGTGCGAAGCTCGGTCATCTCCAGGGCCTTCAGTTCGATCTCCAGGGCGGCCAGGCGGCTGGCGAACCCGGGGTCCTCGATCAGCCGGCCGCCAGCCGATCCCGCCACCTCGGTCGAGGCGGCGATGCGGATGCCGCGGGCGAGGTTGAGGGACAGGGAGACGAAGGCCTGACCGGTCCGCTCGTGGGTGAGCAGGCCCTTGGCGTAGGTCCAGCCCTGGCCCTCCTCCCCGATGCGGTTCTCCACCGGAACCCGGACGCCGTCGAAGGTCACGCGGTTGAAGGCGTGCCGCCCGTCGATGGAGATGATCGGCGTCACCGCCACGCCCGGGCTGCGCATGTCGATGAGCAGGAAGGTGATCCCGGCCTGGGGCTTGGCCTCCGTGGCGGTGCGGGTGAGGCAGAACATCCAGTCGGCCTTGTGGGCGCCGCTGGTCCACACCTTTTCGCCGTCCACCACATAGACCTCGCCCTCCCGCACCGCCCGGGTCCGCAGCGAGGCGAGGTCGGACCCGGCGCCGGGCTCGGAATAGCCCTGACACCAGCGGGTGGTGTCGGCGACGATGCCCGGCAGGAAGCGCTGCTGCTGTTCGGGGCTGCCATAGGCGAAGAGGACCGGCGCCAGCATGCCGGGCCCCATGCCGCCGACCTGGGCCGGGACGCCGGCCGCGGCGGTTTCCCGTTCCCAGATGAAGTTCATGGCCGGGGTCCAGCCGGGTCCGCCGAAGGCGACCGGGAACTTGTTGACCGCCCAGCCCCGGGCCAGCAGGGCCTGATGCCATCGGGTTTCGTGCGCGGGAGACCCGTCGAAGGCCTCTCCGGCGGGAAAGACCCGGGCGATCAGGTCGCGGACCTCCTGGCGGAAGGCGGTCTCCTCGTCCGAGAAGTCGAGATCCATGTCGGGTCCGGATTGTTATTATAAGGATCGTCCAATAGTATCCGGCCTCGCCAGACCCGGTCAACCGACAGTGAGGCCCAGATGTCCGACGCGCCCTTCACCGCCACCCGCCGGGACGGCGTGACCGCAGGACCGGTGCGCCGGCCCGACAATTTCTCCAAGCACGCCAAGGGTTCGATCCACGACGACGCCACCGCCCAGAAGCTGGGCTTCAAGGGCGGCACGGTGGCCGGCAACATCCACTTCGAGCAGTTCCCGCCGCTGATGGCCGAGCTGTTCGGCCGCGACTGGTATCGCACCGGCAACCTGTCGCTCTATTTCCTGACCCCCACCACCGACGGCGAGCCGGTCCAGGTCTTCGCCCGCGATCCGGTCCTGCGCCCGGAGGGCGGGATGCGGGCCGAGGTGTGGATGGAGGACGCCGAGGGGCGCCGCGTCTGCGAAGGCACGGCGGCCTCCGGCCCGCCCGACCTGGGGAGCTTCCTGCGCCAGAAGCTGAAAGCGGTGCGGCCGGCGGAGGACCTGCGGATTCTGAAGCGGTCCAAGGTGGGCGACACCTGCGTGGACGTGCCGGCCCGCCTGGAGCTGTCGCGCAACGAGAAGCGCCTGGAGTTCATCACCGAGCCCTTGCCGGAATACGAGGACCCGACGGTGTGGGGGGAACGGGTCGCGGCCCCCGCCATCGCCATCGACGCCATGCGCGAGGTGGAGACGCCCCTGTTCAAGCCCGACGAGGCCTTTGTCGGCATGTTCGGGGCCATCGAGGTCCAGTGGCTCGACGGCCCGGTGTTCATGGAGCACGACTACCTGGCCGACGGTCGGCTGCTGGCCCTGTCGGAGTCTCCCAAGACCGAGGTGGCCTGGTTCGCGAGCACTCTGCGCGACGCCAAGGACGGACGGGACGTGTCGCGCATGATCCTGATGACGCGCCTGCTTAAGGCCTCCTCGCCGCTCTGGACCTGAGGGGCGGCGGCGCGGCATAGGTTGGCCATGACAGAGCGCGTCCGCACCCGGCTGACGCCGGCCGCCCGCCGGGACCAGATCCTCGACGTCGCCGCCCGGGTGATCGTGCAGGAGGGGCTGCAGGCCGCCACCATGGAACGGCTGGCCCGCGCCGCAGGGGTCAGCAAGGCCCTGGTCTACACCTACTTCTCCACCCGCGACGTCCTGCTGGGGGCGCTGTTGCAGCGCGAGCAGGCCGAGCTGGGCGACCGGGGCATGGCCGCGGCCCTGCGCGCGGAGACCTTTCCCGACCTGATCGTCCAGACCACCCGCCACTATCTTGAGCACGTTCGCGACCGCGGCCCGCTGATCGCCGCCCTGCTGGCCGACCCGGCGACGGCGGCGCTGATGGAGGCCGAGAGCAAGGTCAATCGCGACCAGACCATCCGCTATCTCGTGCGCGCCACACGCCGGGCCTACGGCCTGCCGCTGCCGCGGGCGATCGCGGCGGTGGACCTGCTGATGGCCGTCACCGGCCGCGCCGGAAAGCTGGTGGCGGACGGAGACCTCGAGATCGAGACCGCGGTCGACATGTGCCTGCAGATCGCCCTGGGCGGCCTGGCCCGCCTGGCGGAGACCCCGCCCGTCTCTTGATCCACGGCAAAGCGTGATTGGCTGGACGGCGCACACTTCACGGTGGAGGCGCCCACCATGAGTTACATCCGCGATTTCTCGACCCTGTCGGCCGACGACACCGCCCTGGTGGGCGGCAAGACCTCGGCTATCGGCGAACTCAGCAGCCTCCGTGGCGACGGGGTGGAGGTTCCGCCCGGCTTCGCCGTCACCGCCGAGGCCTATCGCGACGCCCTGGCCCGGGCCGGCGCGTGGGAGCCCCTGCATCGCCTGCTGGACGGGCTGGATGTCCGCGACACCGCCGAACTGGCGGTGCGGGCCGAGGCGGCGCGCAAGATCGTCTATGAGGCCACGGCCGATTCGGCCCTCTGCGCCCAGATCGGCGAGGCCTGGCGGGCCATGGCCGCCCGCGAGGGGCCCGGCCTGACCTTGGCGGTGCGCAGTTCGGCCACGGCGGAGGACCTGCCGACCGCCAGCTTCGCCGGCCAGCACGAGAGTTTCCTGCACGTGACGGGGCAGGCCGCGGTGATCGAGGCCTGCCGCCGCTGCTTCGCCTCGATCTTCACCGACCGGGCCATCGTCTATCGGGCCGAGAACGGCTTCGACCACTTCAAGGTCTATCTGTCGGTGGCGGTGATGAAGATGGTGGCCGCCGACCGCGGGGCCAGCGGGGTGATCTTCACCCTCGACACCGAGAGCGGCTTTTCCGACGTGGTCTATCTCACCGGCGCCTACGGGCTGGGGGAGACCGTGGTCCAGGGCCGGGTCGATCCCGACGAGTTCCATGTCCACAAGCCCACCTTCGCTAAGGGCTTCCGCGCGGTGCTGCGCCGCAAGCTGGGGGGCAAGGCGATAAAGCTGGTGCTGGAGGGCAAGGGCGAAGCCGCCCGGCCGGTGGAGCGCCGCACCTCGGCCGAGGATCGGCGGCGGTTCTGCCTCACCGACGAGGAGGTGCTGGCCCTGGCCGGCATGGCGATGCGGATCGAGGCCCACTTCTCGGCGCGGGCCGGCCATCCCCGGCCCATGGACATCGAGTGGGCCAAGGACGGACGCGATGGCCGTCTCTATATCCTGCAGGCCCGGCCCGAGACCGTGACCTCGCGCCGGACCGCCGGCGAGATCGACACCTGGCGGCTCAAGGGCGCCGGCGAGGTTCTGGTCACCGGCAAGTCGGTGGGTGAGCAGATCGCCAGCGGACGGGTCCGGGTGATCGTCACGCCCAAGGACCTGGCCCAGCTCCAGCCCGGCGAGGTGCTGGTGGCGGCCACCACCAGTCCCGACTGGGAGGCGGTGATGAAGACCGCCGCCGCCATCGTCACCGATCGCGGCGGCCGCACCTGCCACGCCGCCATCCTGGCCCGCGAGCTGGGGGTGCCGGCCGTGGTCGGCGCCGGGAACGCCACCGCGGCCCTGACCACCGGCCAGATGGTCACGGTCTCCTGCGCCGGCGGCGAGGCCGGACAGGTCTATGCCGGCGAACTGCCCTTCGAGGTCGAGCACCTCTCGGTGGGGGACCTGGCGCCCACCCGCACCGAGGTGATGCTGAACCTCGGCGACCCCGACCTGGCCTTCAAGTACGCCGCCCTGCCGGTGGCGGGCGTCGGCCTGGCGCGGATGGAGTTCATCATCAGCCAGGGGGTCGGGGCCCATCCCATGGCGCTCGCCCACCCCGAGCGGGTCGGCTCGCCCCGGGCGCGGACCACCATCGCGCGGATGTCGGAGGGCTGCGCCTCGCCCGCCGACTATTTCGTGCAGCGGGTCTCCGAGGGGGTGGGGACCATCGCGGCGGCCTTCTATCCCCGGCCGGTGATCGTGCGGCTGTCGGACTTCAAGACCAACGAATACGCCGCCCTGATCGGCGGCCGCGACTTCGAGCCGCTGGAGGCCAATCCCATGCTGGGGTTCCGCGGGGCGGCCCGCTACGCCCATCCTGCCTATGCCGACGGCTTCGCCCTGGAGTGCCGGGCTCTGCGCCGGGTGCGCGAGACCATGGGCCTCACCAACCTGGCGATCATGGTGCCCTTCTGCCGCCGGGTGGCCGAGGCCGAGCAGGTCATCGAGGCCCTGGCAGGGCACGGCCTGGTCCAGGGGCAGGGCGGGGTGGAGATCCACGTCATGTGCGAGATCCCCAACAACGTCATCCAGATCGACGCCTTCGCCGCCCTGTTCGACGGCTTCTCCATCGGCTCCAACGACCTCACCCAGCTGGTGCTGGGGGTGGACCGCGACTCCGAGACCGTCGCCTTCGACTTCGACGAACGCGATCCCGGGGTGCTGGAGTTCCTGCGCCAGGCGGTGGTGGGGGCGCGGGTGAACCATCGACATGTGGGGATCTGCGGCGAGGCGCCGGCCACCTATCCGGAGGTCGCGCGATTCCTCATCCAGCACGGGGTCGACGCCATCAGCGTCAATCCCTCCAGCGCCCTGAAGATGATGCGCCTGGCCGCCGAGGTCGAGGCGCAGGTCGAGGCGCCCGGGCCCCCGGCCCATATGAAGGCCTTCGCCCATTGACCCGGGCGCGCGCCGCGGCGCCGGTGATCGCCACCCTGACCCTGAACCCCGCGCTGGACCTCAGCGCCGCGGTGGACCGGCTGGAGCCGGAGCGCAAGCTGCGCTGCCACGACCTGCGCCGTGACCCCGGCGGCGGCGGCGTCAATGTGGCCCGGGTGATCCGCCGCCTGGGCGGCCAGGCCGTGGCGGTCTTCGTCGCGGGCGGGGTCGGCGGCGATCGGCTGCGGGCGCTGCTGGCCGCCGAGCGCGTGCCGGTGGCGGTGGTCGCGACCCAGGCCGAGACGCGGGAGAACTTCACCGCCCACGACCTGGCCACCGGGCAGGAATACCGCTTCGTCATGCCGGGTGGGCCGCTGCGGACGGCCGAGCAGCGGCAGGTCCTGGCGCTGTTGAGGCAGCTGACGCCGGCGCCCGAGATCCTGGTGCTCAGCGGCAGCCTGCCGCCGGGCTTCCCCCTGGCCGCCCACGACCGGCTGATCCGCCAGGCGCGGCGGGCGGGGGTGAAGGTGGTGCTGGACGCCTCGGGCCAGGCCCTGAAGGCCGGGCTGGCGGCGGGAGCCTGGCTGGTGAAGCCCAATCTCAAGGAACTGGAGGATCTGTGCGGCCGCCCGCTGCCGGACCTGGCGAGCCGCCTGGCCGCCTGTCGCGAGATCATCGCCGCCGGCGGCGCGGCGCTGGTGGCGCTCAGCCTGGGTCGGGAGGGCGCCTTGCTGGTGAGCGGGCAGGGCGCCTGGCGCGCCCCGCCCCTGGACATCGCGCCGGTCAGCACAATCGGCGCCGGGGACAGTTTCCTCGCGGGCCTGGTCTGGGCCCTGGCCCGAGGGCTGGCGCCCCCCGAGGCGCTCCGGTGGGCCACGGCCACGGCCTCGGCCACCCTGCTGGCGCCGGGCACCAGCCTGTGCCGCCGCGCCGACGTCCTGCGCCTGCGCAAGGGCGTGAGCGTGGCCGCGGTCGGCTGAGGCGGCTCAGCCGCGGGCGACGGCGCCCAGCAGCATCCGCACCTGGCCCTCGCCCCAGGCGGGCAGCAGCAGGCGCTCATAGTTGTCGGCCACCGTGGCGGGATCGGCGTGGCGATAGACCGTCGGCCGCTGCTCCTCGACGGTGGCGCTGCACTGGGCGCGCAGCAGCTGGAAGGGATGGGGCAGGTTCACCTCGTCGATGAACCGCCCGAGAATCGCTTCCTGCTCGGCCCTCGGCACCCCCTGCTGCAGGATGCTGAACCGGAACCGCTCGGGCTGGGCGAAGACGTCCAGCAGGAAGACCTCGCCGCCGATCTTCTGGGCCTGCGTCAGGTCGACGTCGTCCCAGAACGGAATCTCCGCCGCGCCGCGCCGCAGCCCCTGCCAGTAGGTCAGCAGGGCGTCGAGTTGGCCGCCGAGGGGCCGGGCGATGGCGAAGGGAGCGTCGGGTTGGGTCATGGGCCTGAGGGTTCAACGGTTGGGAGGGCCTCGCCTTGACCTTGCTCAACGCGGCGGCGTCGGGACCATCATCGCCCGCCGCTTGACCTGGCTCAATGGCGTTGGCCCGCGCTTTGGCCGATGATGTCGGCGCAGCGAGAGGCGGGTCATGACCACGACGACATCGGAGGGGCTCTGGTCCCAACTGAAGACCCGCCCCGGACGCCTGTTCTGGCTCGGCTGCAGCCTGGCGGTGATCGGCGCGGCGGCCATGGTCTGGCCCCAGCTGGCGCACCTGGTGATCGGGGGCTTCGCCGGTTGGCTGCTGTGGCTCGCCGGGGCCCTGATGCTGGGCGCCAGCCTGCTGATGACCGGCGCCAAGTCCTTCTGGCCCGGCGTGGTGAGCAGCCTGGTGGCCGTGGCCGCGGGGGTGTTCCTGTTGTTCAATCCGGCGGCGGGCGCCATCGCCGTCACCCTGCTGGTGGCGGCCGCCTTCATCGTCGACGGCGCCTTTCAGCTGGCCCTGGCCCTCGAACTGCGCCCCCTCAAGGTCTGGCGCTGGATCCTCAGCTCCGCCATGGCCAGCGTCGTGGCCGCCCTGATGCTGGCGGGCGGGGTGTTCCAGGGATCGACCCCGGCCTTCGGCCTGATGGCCGGCATCGCGGTCCTCACCACCGGCCTGGCCTTCATGGCCCTCGGCGACGCCGCCAGAAAGGCTTAGCGGCGATCACCGGCGCCTCCGGCCGGTCCCCCAGCACGTCCTCCACATAGACCATCTTTACCAGGACGTAGGCCACCACCGCCAAGGGGGTCGCCAGCAGCACGCCTAGGGGCCCCAGCAGCACGCCCATGGCCAGGACGGCGAACAGGGTCACCGCCATCGGCAGGGCCGCCATCCGGCGCAGCACCAGGGGCGTGATGACATTGGCCTCCAGCTGGGCGGCCACCAGATAGACCCCGGCGGTCATGGCCAGGACCTGGGGGCCGGCGGCCAGGGCAACCAGCAGGCCCGGGACCGCCGCGGCCATGGGGCCCACCACCGGCACGAACTGGCCCAGGCCCGCCAGCACCCCCAGGCCGATCGGGAACGGCGCGCCCACCAGCCAGAGGCCGAGCGCCGTCGTCGATCCCACCAGGGCCATGGACAACAGCTGGGCCAGCAGCCAGCGCTTCAGGGCGTCGTGGATCGCCGCGAGAATCTCGAGCGCGCGGGCGCGCAGGTCGCGCGGGAACAGCCGCACCAGGCCCTCGGCATAGGTCCTGGGATGGAAGGCCAGATAGAGCCCGGCGAAGATGACGATCACCGTGGCCGCCAGCCCGCTGGCGGCGTTGGCGGCCACCCGCGGCGCCAGGCTGAGCCAGCCGCCATCGGGTCCGGGCAGGGCGTCGAGCTCCCGCAGCAGCAGGGCGCCCAGGGTGGAGCGGGAGAGGCGCGCCTGGAAGTCGTCCCAGGCGCGGGGCACCATGTCGGCCAGGCTGGCCAGCTGGGAGTCCAGCTTGCTGCCGAAGGCCCAGAGGATGGCGGCGATCGCCAGGGCGGTGACGATGACGGCGGCCACCAGGCTGCCGATCCGCCCCAGGGGGGTGCGGGTGCGCAGGGGCGCGGCGATGGCGTTCAGCAGGATGGCGAACAGCACCGCCCCGAAGATCAGCAGCAGCACGTCCACCAGCCGCACGAGCACCAGGCCGGTGACGATCAGGGCGGCGGCGAGGGCGAGGGGTCCCGCCACCCGCGGCGCCTCGCTTGCATCCTGTGACTTGCGCCGCACGCCGATTCTCCGAGGCTCCCAAGCCTGCACCCATGCCTCTCGCGGGTGCTGGGAGCCTTGATGTCGCGCAAAGTCTCCGTGGGGCTTTAGCCCAGGTTCTTCTTGTAGAGCGCCGTCAGGGCGGCCCACGCCTTCTCGGCCTGGGCCGGGTTGTAGACGGCCCCGTCCTTCACGCACCAGCCGTGCTGGGCGCCGGCATAGACCTCCACCGTGGCGGGCAGCTTGGCGGCGGCGAAGGCCGCCTTGAGCTTGTCCTTGGCGTCGGGCTGCTTAGCGTCGTCGTTCTCGGCGATGGCCACCAGGAAGCCGGCCTTGGCCTTGGCCACCATCAGGTGGGGGCTGTCGGGCTTGTCGGTCACCAGGCCGCCGCCGTGGAAGGAGCCGGCCGCGCCGACCCGGCTCGGGTGGTTCGCCGCGGCGATGAAGCTGTAGGGCCCGCCCATGCAGTAGCCCTGGACGCCGATCTTTTTCTTCGCGTTGACCTGGGGCTGCTTGTCCAGCCAGGCGACATAGGCCGCCGCGTCGGTGCTCTTGGCCGGGGTGGTGAGCGGCGCGGTCAGTTCGGTCAGCTTGGCGCGGTCGGTGGGGTTGGAGAAGTCGAAGGGCCCGCTGATCACCGGCGCCTTGCGGGTGCGGTAGAAGGGATTGGGGACCAGCACCGCATAGCCCTCGGCGGCCATGCGCCTGCCCATGTCGCGGAACGCCGGGCGCAGGCCGATGATGTCGGTGAAGATCACCACGGCGGGCCAGGCGCCCTTGCCGGCCGGATGGAAGAAGGCCGCGTCGCAGGTCCCGTCGGCGGTGGCGATGGTGACGTCGGTCTCCACCACCTCGGCGGCCAGGGCCTGGCCGGCCAGGGCCACGCCGGTGGCCATGGCGACGGTGGAGAAGCCGCGCCGGGTCAGGCGGGAGTCGCGATCGGTGCTCGCGGGGTTGAGTTCGTCGTCCATGGGAAGCCTCGCCTGATGCCGGGCGCTCGTCGGCGGCGCCGTTCAGATCAAGGTAGCGCAGATGGCGGAGGGCGCCAGGGGCGAGGCCCCTAGTTCAGCACCTTGTGCAGGAAGTTGCCGCCCATCTGCAGGCCGTCCAGGTCGATGCTGTGGCCCAGGCCGGGCGAGACATGGCCGCCGACCTCGTAGCCCAGGCCCTGCAGGGTCGCGCCGGCATGATGGAAGGCGGCCACCGGCACCATGGGGTCGGCGTCGCCGTGGATCAGCAGGATCGGCGGTCTGTTGGTGATCTCCGACAGGCCGCCCTCGTCGGCCAGCATGCCGGAATAGCCCAGGATGCCGGCCACCGGCCGGGGCCGCCGCAGGCCCACCTGCAGCGCCATCATGGTCCCCTGGCTGAAGCCCACCAGGGCCAGCTTGTCCTCCGACAGGCCGTAGCGGGCGAGCTGGGCGTCGATGAAGGCGTCGAGGATCGGCGCCGCGGCGCGCGCCCCGGCGATCCGGGACTGGGGATCCATGCTGGTGATCGGCCACCACTGATATCCGCCCGGCGCGCCGGGACAGATCTGGGGCGCGTTGGGGGAGATGAACAGGGTGTCGGGGAAGGCGTGCCGCCAATGCGGGACCAGGCCGATGAGGTCCTCGCCGTTGGAGCCATAGCCGTGGAGCAGGATCACCAGGCTCTTGGGGGCGCCGCCGGAGGCGGGCGGGATGAGGGGGCCGTCGAGGGCGGGGAGGGCGGTCATGGGGATTTGGTGCGGGAGCCCGCCCTCCGGGTCAAGCGGGGAGGGGCTTGTCAGGCTCCGGGGCGACTGATACTTAAGTACATGCTTAACCAACAAGCGGCCCTCGACCTCATGTTCCAGGCTCTGGCCGATCCGGCCCGGCGCGGAATGGTGGACCGGCTGAGCCGCGGACCGGCCTCCGTGAGCGAACTGGCCGAGCCCCTGGCCATGTCCCTGCCGGCGGTGATGCAGCACCTGGCCGTCCTGGAGGCCAGCGGCATCGTCCGCTCGCAGAAGGTGGGGCGGGTGCGCACCTGCCAGATCGATCCGGACGCGCTCAGCCTGGCCGAGACCTGGATCAACGAGCGCCGCACCCTCTGGGCCAAGCGCCTCGACCGGCTGGGGGACTTCCTGGCCGCCACCCCCGACAACGGAGACTCCAAATGACCCAACGTTCTGTCGCCCATGGGACCTTCGTCATCGAGCGCACCTATCCGGCCACCCCCGAACGCGTCTTCGCCGCCTGGTCGTCCCGCGACGCCAAGATGCAGTGGTTCGGCGGCCCGGAGGGCTGGGAGAGCTACACGCTGGACTTCAAGGTGGGCGGCGGCGAGCACGGCCGGGGCAAGCCGGGCGACGGGCCCGTCTACAGCTATGACGCCCAGTACCAGGAGATCGTGCCGAACGAGCGGATCGTCACCACCTACACCATGGACATGGACCAGACCCGCATCTCCGCCTCGGTGGCCACCGTGGAGCTGCGGCCAGAGGGCGCGGGCACGCGGCTGACCGTGACCGAGATGGGCGCCTTCCTCGACGGTCACGACAAGTCGGAATTCCGCGAGGGCGGCACGCGCGAACTGATGGAAGCCCTCGCCCAGGCGCTCGCCAAGTCCGCTTGACGGACGCCACGGCGCCCCGCCAGCCTCCTCCCAACAACGATGGGAGGACATCCGATGGCCTATGAATTCATCTCCGTGGAGCGCGAGGGCCCGGTCACGGTCTTCACCCTCAACCGGCCCGAGGTGATGAACGCCGTGCATTCGCCGATGCACTTCGAGATGGACGAGGCCTTCAACGCCTTCAACGCCGATCCCGACCAGTGGGTGGGCATCATCACCGGCGCCGGCGAGCGGGCCTTCTCGGCCGGCAACGACCTGAAGAACCAGGCCACCGGCGGCTCGATGGCCATGCCGAAGTCGGGCTTCGCGGGCCTGGCTCAGCGCTTCGACCTGAACAAGCCGCTGATCGCGGCGGTCAACGGGGTGGCCATGGGCGGTGGCTTCGAGATCGCTCTGGCCTGCGACATCATCGTGGCCTCCGACAACGCCGTGTTCGCCCTGCCCGAGCCGCGGGTGGGCCTCGCCGCCCTGGCCGGCGGCCTGCACCGCCTGCCGCGCGCCATCGGCACCAAGCGGGCGCTGGGCATGATCCTCACCGGCCGCCGGGTCACCGCCGCCGAGGGCCACGAGCTGGGCTTCGTCAACGAGGTCAGCACCCAGGCCGAGCTGATGGCGACCGCCAAGCGTTGGGCCGCCCAGATCGCCGAGCTGTCGCCCATGTCGGTGCGGGCCTCGAAGGAGGCGGTCTATCGCGGCCTGGACGAGCCGAGCCTGGAGGCGGCCATCGCCGGCCAGAACCGCTATCCGGCCATCTCGGCCCTGTTCCGTTCGGAGGACTTCGTCGAGGGGCCGATGGCGTTCGCCCAGAAGCGCGCGCCGAACTGGAAGGGCCGGTAGCTGACAAAACCTGTCAGCAGGGTGGCGGTAGGTTCAGGCTCCAGCTTGAGGAGCCTTCCATGTCCGCCGCCGCCCAGACCTCGCGCCACGCCTTCGACTTCAATCACGGCGACTGGATCGTCACCAACCGCCGGCTGAAGGGGCGAGGCGTGGGTTCGACGGACTGGGAGGTCTTCGAGGCCCGCCAGCGCTCGGACCTGCGGCTTGGCGGCATGTGCAGTCTCGATGAGATCGACTTCGCCGCCCAGGGCTTCAAGGGGATGACCTTCCGGCTCTACAGCCCCGAGCGCGACGCGTGGACCATCTGGTGGATCACAGACCGCGACGGGGTGATGCAGCCGCCGGTGATGGGCCGCTTCGAGGGGACGCGGGGGACCTTCCGTGGCGAGGACATGGATGGCGACCGGCCGGTGCAGGTGGTGTTCGACTGGCGGACGGCCGACCCCCAGGCGCCGCGCTGGAGCCAGGCCTTCTCCTATGACGGCGGGAAGAGCTGGGAAACCAACTGGATCATGGAGTTCCGCCGTCCGTGACGCCGGCGTCAACTTTCTGCGGGCTGACGCGGCGTCCGGTCTTGTTTCGGGCGTAGAGGCTTGTAAGGGTTCGGCCAAATAAGCACGCCAAGGGACGGGGCCGCGCATGGACCGCTACGACTACATCATCATCGGGGCCGGCTCGGCCGGTTGCGTCCTGGCCAACCGCCTGACCGAGGACCCCACGGTGAAGGTCCTGCTGCTGGAAGCCGGCGTGAAGGACAACTCCCTGATGGTCCGCATGCCCGCGGGCGTCGGCGGCCTGATCGGCGCCAAGGGCACCTACAACTGGGGGTTCTGGACCGAGGAAGAGCCGAACCTCAACAACCGCAAGCTCTGGTGGCCGCGCGGCAAGGGCTGGGGCGGGTCGAGCTCCATCAACGGCATGATCTATATCCGCGGCCACGCCCGGGACTATGACCAGTGGCGCCAGATGGGCCTGCAGGGCTGGTCCTACAAGGACGTGCTGCCCTACTTCAAGCGCTCCGAGAGCCTGGAGGGTGGCGGGGACAAGTGGCACGGCGGCGACGGCCCGCTGGCGGTCACCAAGGCGTCGGACCCCAACCCGATCTACAAGGCCACCATCGAGGCGGGCCGTCAGGCCGGGCACAAGGTCACCAGCGATTTCAACGGCTTCCAGCAGGAAGGTTGGGGTCCCTACCAGCTCACCATCAAGAACGGCGAGCGCTGGAGCGCCGCCCGCGGCTACCTGCATCCGGTGCTGAGCCGGACCAACCTGACCTGCCTCACCGGCGCGCGCACGACGAAGATCGTCATCGAGAACGGCCGCGCCACCGGCGTCGAGTTCATCGACGACAAGGAGGTCAAGCAGGTGGTTCAAGCCGGCCGCGAGGTCCTGCTCTGCGCCGGCGCCGTGCAGTCGCCGCACATCCTGCAACTGTCGGGGATCGGCGATCCGGAAGAACTGACCAAGCACGGCGTGCCGGTGGTCCATGCCCTGAAGGGCGTCGGCGCCAACCTGCAGGATCACCTGGACGTCACCCTGTCGTGGGAATGTCCGCTGCCGATCACCGTGTTCTCGGCCCGCAAGGGCATCAAGACCGCCCTGATCGGCCTCAACTATCTGCTGTTCAAGAAGGGCCTGGGCTCCAAGCAGATGCTGGAATCGGGCGCCTTCCTGAAGTCGCGCCCCGACCTCGACCGCCCCGACCTGCAGGTTCACTGCGTGCTGGCCGTCATGCAGAACCACGGCAAGACCCAGGTGGCCAAGGACGGCTTCACCTTCCACGTCTGCCAGCTGCGGCCGGAGAGCCGCGGCCGGGTGGGGCTGAACTCCGCCAACCCGCTGGACGATCCGGCGATCTTCGCCAACTACCTGTCGGCCGAGGAAGACCGCCGCGCCCTGCGCGAGGGGGTGAAGATGATGCGCGAAGTCGCCCGCCAGCCGGCCCTGGACAAGTACCGCTCCACCGAGCTGTTCCCGGGCGAGGCGGTGCAGACCGACGAGCAGATCGACGCCTGGATCAAGGAGGTGGCCGAGACCATCTACCACCCGGTGGGCACCTGCCGCATGGGTTCGGCCGACGACCCCATGGCGGTGGTGGACGGCGAGCTGAAGGTGCGCGGCATCGCCGGCCTTCGCGTCGTCGACGCCTCGGTCATGCCGACCCTGGTGGGGGGCAACACCAATGCGCCCACCATCATGATCGCCGAGAAGGCCGCCGACATGATCCGCGGCAAGGCGGCCCTGCCGGCCGACGACGCGCCGGTCTATGAGGACGGCCAGAAGGCGGCTTAGGGGCAAGCTTCTCCACGGTCCATAAGACCGTGGAGTTTTTTCTGCTCCATATTGCGCGGACTCGCGGCTGATGCGTTCCTAGGGCGAACACACGCCGATCTCACGAGCGTGAGCGAGGACGCCCCATGGACTCCCACCCCCTGCCCGGGCCGGTCGGCTCGGCGCTGGACCTGATCGGCCGTACGCCGATGATCGAGCTGGCCGGCTTCGACACCGGCCCCTGCCAGCTGTTCATCAAGCTGGAGAGCGCCAATCCCGGCGGCTCCATCAAGGACCGCATCGCCCGCTCGATGATCGAGGCCGCCGAGGCCGACGGCTCCCTGAAGCCCGGCGGGACCATCGTCGAGGCCACGGCCGGCAACACCGGGCTGGGCCTCGCCCAGGTGGGAATCCTCAAGGGCTACAAGCTGTTGCTGGTGGTTCCCGACAAGATGTCCCGGGAGAAGATCCAGCATCTGCGGGCCATGGGGGTCGATGTCCGCATCACCCGCTCCGACGTCGGCAAGGGGCATCCGGACTACTACCAGGACATGGCGCTCGCCCTGGCGGCGGGCATTCCCGGCGCGGTGTTCGTCAACCAGTTCGCCAACCCGGCCAATCCCCTGGCCCACGAGACCTCCACCGGCCCGGAGATCTTCGAGCAGATGGGCGGTCACCTCGACGCCATGGTGGTGGGGGTAGGCTCGGGCGGCACCCTGACCGGGCTGGGCCGCTATTTCGCCAGGGTGTCGCCGAAGACGCAGATGGTGCTGGCCGATCCGGTGGGCTCGATCCTGGCGCCCCTGATCAACACCGGCGAGACCATCGAGCCCGGCTCCTGGGTGGTGGAGGGGATCGGGGAGGACTTCATTCCCGACAACTGCGACCTCTCCCTGGTGGCCAAGGCCTATTCGATCCCCGACAGCGAGAGTATCGGCGCCGCCCGCGATCTGCTTCGAAAGGCTGGGGTTTTGGGCGGATCCTCATCCGGCACCCTGCTGGCCGCCGCCCTGCGCTATTGCCGCGAACAGACGACGCCCAAGCGGGTGGTGACGCTGGTCTGCGACACCGGCTCGAAGTACCTGTCCAAGGTCTACAACGACAGCTGGCTGGCCGAGCAGGGGCTGACGGCGCGGGCCCTGCACGGCGACCTGCGCGACCTGATCGCCCGCACCCCCAGCGAGGGCGGGGCGGTGACGGTGGGGCCGACCGACACCCTGCTGACGGCCTACAACCGCATGCGCCAGGCCGATGTCTCGCAGCTGCCGGTGCTGGACGACGGGCGGCTGATCGGGCTGATCGACGAGAGCGACCTGCTGGACGCCATCGAGGAACGCAGGCCCGACAAGCGGTTCTCCCAGCCGGTCAGCTCGGCCATGACCGCCAAGCTGCACACCCTCCAGGCCCATGAGCCGCTGGAGGCCCTGCTGCCGATCTTCGACAAGGATCACGTCGTGCTGGTGCTCGACGGGCGCGAGTTCCTGGGGCTGATCACCCGCATCGATCTCATCAACTATCTGAGGCGCGCAGCGTGACCGACGGCAAGAACCGCTTGGATTTCAACACCCGCGCCATCCACGGCGGGCAGTATCCGGACCCCAGCACCGGGGCGGTGATCACGCCCATCTACGCCACCTCCACCTACGCCCAGTCGAGCCCGGGGGTGCACCAGGGGTTCGAGTACAGCCGCAGCCAGAACCCCACCCGGTTCGCCTTCGAGCGCGCGGTGGCCGACCTGGAGAGCGGGGCCAAGGGCTACGCCTTCGCCTCGGGGCTTGCGGCCATCGCCACCCTGCTGGAGGTGCTCGACGCCGGGGATCACGTCATCGCCACCGACGACCTCTATGGCGGGTCGTTCCGGCTGTTCGACAAGGTGCGCAAGCGCTCGGCGGGGCTGGAGTTCAGCTTCGTGGACCTCAGCGACCTGGCCGCGGTGGAGGCGGCGATCCGGCCCAACACGCGGCTGCTGTGGGTGGAGACCCCCACCAACCCCCTGCTGCGGCTGGCCGACCTGAAGGCCCTGGCGGCGCTCGCCAAGACGCACGGGATCATCGCGGCGGCGGACAACACCTTCGCCAGCCCGGCGATCCAGCGGCCGCTGGAGTTCGGGTTCGACGTGGTGATGCACTCCACGACCAAGTACCTCAGCGGCCATTCCGACATCGTCGGCGGTTGCCTGGTGGTGGGCGAGAACGAGGATCTGCTTGAAAAGCTTACCTTCCTGCAGAACGCGGTGGGGGCGGTGGCCTCGCCCTTCGACAGCTTCCTGGCCCACCGGGGGATCAAGACCCTGGGCCTGCGGATGGAGCGGCACTGCGCCAACGCCCTGAAGATCGCCACCTGGCTGGAGGGCCGCAAGGGGGTCGAACAGGTGATCTATCCGGGGCTGGCCAGCCACCCGCAGCACGAGCTGGCGCGGCGTCAAATGACCGGCGGGTTCGGCGGGATGATGTCGGTGGTCGTGGATGGAGGACTCGAGGCTTCGCGATCCGTGCTCGAAAAGACCCGGCTGTTCACGCTCGCGGAGAGCCTGGGCGGGGTTGAGAGCCTGATCGAGCACCCCGCGATCATGACCCACGCCTCGATCCCGGCCGACACGCGCCGACGTCTGGGCATCCATGACGGACTGATCCGGTTGTCGGTGGGGATCGAGGACGCCGACGACCTGATCGCCGATCTGGACGCCGCGCTCGGCTAGACAAAACGACCGGTCGTGCTAAAAGCGCGGCATGGGAAAAGGCGCCACCACCCGCGAGGCCATCGTCAGTCAGGCCCTGGACAGCGCGGTTCAGATCGGGCTGTCGGGGCTGTCGCTGGGGCCCCTGGCCGAGCGGCTGGGCCTGTCGAAGAGCGGCCTGTTCGCGCACTTCAAATCCAAGGAGGCCTTGCAGTTGGCGGTGCTGCAGGAGGCCATCGACCGGTTCCGGACCCGGGTCGTGGAGCCCGGCTTGCAGGCGCCCCGCGGCCGGCCGCGGATGGCGGCGCTGATGGCCCGCTGGTTCGACTGGATAGAGGGGGAGCCGGGCATGCGCGGCTGCCTGTTCGCCGTCGCCGCCCAGGAATATGACGACCGCCCCGGCGCCCTGCACGACCTGCTGGTGGAGAGCCAGGGCGCCTGGCACGAGACCCTGGCCCGGGTGGCGAGCGACCTGCCGCGCGGCGGCCCCGCCCCGGCCGACTTTGGCCGACAAGTGGCCTTCGAGGTGTCGGGCGTTTCCCTCGCCTTCCAGCAGCAGGCCAAGCTGTTCAAGGCCCCCAACGCCCGGGCCCGGGCCGAGGAGGCCCTGGCCCGGGTGCTGGACGACGCCGAGGCGGCGGTGTGAGCACTCCCTCCCCTTCATGGGGAGGGTGGACGAGGCGCAGCCTCGGACGGGTGGGGGTTGTGGCCAGACTTCCCCACCCCGGCCGGCAAGCCGGCCTGCCCTCCCCATGAAGGGGAGGGAGGGTGTCATGCCGGCTGCAGGTGTTCGGCGATGCGCTGGAGGAGGGCCGCGGCGCCGATGGGTTTGGAGACGAAGTCGTCCATGCCGGCCTCGCGGCATTCGGTGACCTCGTCGGGGGAGGCCGCGGTGACGGCGATGATGGGGATGGCGGCCACCGGGCCGGGCAGGGCGCGGATCGCGCGGGTGGCCTCCAGGCCGTCCATCCGGGGCATGTGAACGTCCATCAGCACCAAGTCGAAGCGGCCGGTCTTCACCGCCTCGACGGCGGCGACGCCGTCCTCGGCGAACTCGAAGCGCAGGCCCGCGCCCTCCAGGACGATGGCGGCCACGCGGCGGTTCAGGGGATGGTCCTCGGCCACCAGGATCAGCGGGTCGCCGGGCTGGCCGTCCGCGCCGGAATTGCGGCCTGCGCCCGCGGGCGCGGCGGCGACGGCGTCGGTGGTCTCGAAGGGAATCTCGCAGACGATTCGGGCGCCGCCCTCCGGCGCGTTCTCCGCCCAGATGCGGCCGCCCATCAGGGTGACGAGCTCGCGGCAGATGGCCAGGCCCAGGCCCGTGCCCCCATGCTTGCGCGTCGTGCCGGCGTCGGCCTGGATGAAGGGCTCGAACAGGCGCTCGCGCTGGTCCTCCTCGATGCCCGGGCCGCTGTCGGTGACCTCGAAGCGCAGGTTCGCGCCGCGGCCGATGCGGCGGGCCGCCAGGGTGACCTGACCGCGATCGGTGAACTTGATGGCGTTGTTGACCAGGTTGGAGAGCACCTGGCGCAGGCGCCCGGCGTCGCCCAGCAGGGTGGGGGGCAGGCGGCTGAGGCTGACCTTCAGGCTGATTCCCTTGGCCTCGGCGGCGAAGCGCCAGACGTCGCCGACGGCGGTCACCGCCTCGGACGGCGAGAAGGGGCGGGGATCCAGCAGCAGGGCGCCGGCCTCGACCTTGGCCAGGTCCAGCACCTCGTTGAGGATCGACAACAGGCCCTGGCCGGAGGAGCGGATGATGTTGACCAGCTCCAGGTCGTCCCGCGCCAGGGCGCGGTTCGACAGGGCCTCGGCGACGGCCAGGATGCCGTTGAGCGGCGTGCGCAACTCGTGGCTCATGGTGGCGACGAATCGCGACTTGGCCTGGTTGGCCACCTCGGCGGTGCGCCGGGCGGCCTCGGTCTCGCGGGCCAGGGCCTGCAGGGCCGCCTTCTGGCTCTCCAGCCCGGCGCTGAGGGTCTCCAGCTCGAGGACCGTGCCCCGCAGCTCGGCGTTGGCCGCCCTCAGGGCCTCGTCCACCTGCAGGCGCTTGGTGATGTCGCGGCAGGCGCCGATGAACTTCCGCTCCCCGCCGATCACCGCCTCGCCGATGGAGAGCTCGATGGGGACGATGTGGCCCAGGCGGTGGCGCAGGGGCAGGGCGCGGGGCCCGACATTGAGGATGCCGCTGACCCCGCTCTCCAGATAGCGCTCGATCTGGCCCTGGTGGGTGCTGTGATAGGGCTCATCCATCAGCAGCTGGATCGGGCGGCCGACCAGCTCGGCCTCGGTCCAGCCGGTCAGGCGCACGGCGGCCTCGTTGGCGCCCTCGATGACCCCGTCGGTGCGGATCACGATCATGGCGTCGGCGGCGTGGGTGAGGATGGCCCGCAGCCGGTCCTCCAGGGCCCGCAGCTTGGCGATTCCCTCCTCCCGCGCGGTGACGTCGTTGACGCTCAGGACCAGGCCGCGCTGCTGCCCGTCGACGCTGCGGGGCAGGAAGGAGACCCGCAGGATGCGATCCTCGCCGGACGCCGCGACCAGCTTGGTCATGCCCGCCTGGCCGGCCAGAGCGGCCTCCACCAGGGGGGCGATGGCCGCGGCGTCGGCGGGGTCGAACAGGTCGGCCAGGCGCACCCCGGTGCGGGCGGGCCAGTGGGCGTCCGCGCCCTCGCGGGTGACGCCGGCGGCGGAGACCAGGCGCAGGTGCTCGTCGAAGTCCAGGGCCAGCAGGGAGAAGCGGTGGCGGAAGAAGGTGGTCGCCGGGGCGTCGGCGAGGGCCTCGCGAACCCGAGCCTGGGCGGCCTCGGCCGCGGCTTTCTGGTCAGGCATCAGGCTTCTCGAATCACCCCCGCGATCCCGCAGCTTCAAGCCAGGCGAGGGTGGCGGGAATCCTACCCATGGCCTGGCCATCCGACCGGAAAACCCGCGGTTTCCTGCGCCAGATCAAGGCGCGGCGGGGCCGGGCGGCTGAATGGCTAGCCGCTCGGCCAGGTGACGAGGGGGTGGAAAGACCCTAGTTCCGACAGGGCCATCCGTCCGCCCCATGGGGCCCGAGGAGATTTCGCCATTCCGATGCGCGCCGTGATCGTCAGCAGCCAGCCGCTCTGCCGCGACGCCCTGGCCGCCATCGCGCGCGAGGATCTGGGCGCGGTCGAGGTGGCGACCGTCACCGACCTGCCCGGGGTGGAGCGCGACCGCAAGCTCGACCTCGCCCTGCTGGACCTGCCCTCCGGGGTCGATGCGGCGCGCTGGATCGCGCGCGGGGCCCAGATCGCGGCGGGCCATCGGGTGCTGGTGGTTCCGCACCGCGACCTGGCCCTGGCCCGCCTGGCCCACGCCCATGGCTACAAGGCCCTGCTGCCCAAGAGTTCGGAACGCCCCCTGATGGCCGCGGCCCTGCGGCTGGTCCTGGCCGGGGGGGAATATTTCCCCTGTTTCGAGGAGCTGGCGGCCCGGCCCGAGCCGGCCCCGGAGACCGGGGTCGAGCGGCTGTCGCCCCGCCAGCGCGAGGTGCTGGCCGAGATCGAGCTGGGCCGCACCAACAAGGAGATCGCCAAGAAGCTGGGCATCTCCATCGCCACGGTGAAGCTGCACGTCCAGGCCATCCTGGCCGCCACCGGCGCCCGCAACCGCACCGAGGCGGTGAGCCGGCTGAAGGTGGCGGGGTAGGGGGGCTTCCGGGCTGGGGCCAATGGAAGAGTCGACGCCTGGCCCCTGGATCTGGTCCGGCCCGCTCTCACACGGGGAGCCGCTCACCTAACGCCACCCCCAACCCGGCCAGCGCCGCCCCCACCGCCTGCGCCGGATATCCCGACGGCGGCGCCGCCTTCGTCCCAGGCAAGGCGTGCAGGAAGGCGTCCATGATCGCCGCGACCGACGCCTCGCGGGCGAGGATCGGCCGCACGGCCAGCGGGCGGCGCTTCGCCGCCTCCAGCCACCGGGCATAGGCCCAGCGGGCATAGGCGCTGTCATAGTCGGCGTGGGCGGCCAGGAACGCGCGCTCTTCCGCTGAGAGATCGAACCCCGACCCAAGCGCATAACCAAAGTCGGCGAGGTAGAGGTCTTCGCCGTCGGTCAACAGGTTGCGGGCGTGCAGGTCGAAGTGGAAAAGGCCCTGCTTGTTCATGAAGGCGACGGCGCCCATCCACTGATCGTGCATGGCCGCCAGCTTCGCGCCCCTCGGCCGCGCCGCTTGCAGCCAGGTCTCCAGGTCCTGGCCTACGAATTCCTGGATCATCACGATATTGGCAGGGGCGTGGGTCACCTCCTCTACCCTTGCGACGATCGCCGGGTTTCCCGACCAGAACGTCGGGATCCGCGCCAGCCAGGCCTCCTGCCGCTCGCTGAGCTTCGGCGCCGTGCGCGGCAGCACCCGCGCGTGGTGCAGGATCGGAAAGTGTGGGCACGCTCCGGCCAGCGCCCAGCCGCTCGTCATCCGGGCGGCCGCCAGCTCCCGCCCCGCAGCGAAACCCGCCGAGCCCACGGCATATTGGTAAAGGCTGGGCAGGCCGAAAAGATCAGCGGTAACGCTTCCCGCCGGCCCAGCGTCGAGCTCGCGCCGGGTCAAGGCCATGCGCTTGGCGAAGACGCTCCGGCCCGCGAAATCCAGGAGCGCGCTCTCGCTGCCATGGAAGCTGACCCGCCAGTCCGCCGCGTCCAACAGGGCCGCAAGGTCACCGTCGCTGAGCGCCGTGAGGGCTGTCGCCGCCGCCTCATGCGGCCGGCTCCGACGCTCAAGTTTCTCCGGCCCCATCGTGGCGATCCCCCCACCAACACCAACAGCACGCGACCTAGGCAGTCCACCAGGTAAAGTCGCCGCTTCGGACATACAGTTCGCGTCGCTCTCTGCGTCACGAATCGTCGCGGCGAACGACAGGAAGGCGGCTCACCAATGACAATCACCGGCAGATCACCCCACCGCAGGTCTGTTCTGATGGGTCTTAGCCTGTTGTCACAGCCGTTGAGCGGGTGCGGCCGGGCGCTTGGGAGCACGGATGACGCCGATAACTGGGTAGATCCTGTGACGGCGCCGGACTGGCGCTCAGATCGCCAAGCCAAGGAAACCTACCGTGAGCTCGCCCGCCATGCCAGCGATGACGGGGCCGCCTACTCGGACGACGGCGATCGGATCGCCTATTGCCGAAATCTCGGGCCTGGGCATCAGATCGAGCTGATTGACCTGAAGGCGGGCTCGATCGCGCGCATCGAGCACATCGACCCGATCATCAAACTGCGCGACCCGTGCTTCTCGCCGGACGGCGGCAAGCTGCTCCTGACGGGAACTCCGCCATTCTACGGCGGCATTTCTCAGGTCGCCGAGATCGACCTCACCACGTGGGCCGTCCGGGGTTTGCTTGACTCCGCGGACGCGCTCTACCGCTGGCCGGTCTACCGGCCTGACGGACAAGGCGTCGTGGTCGGCGTCGGGCGAGGTCCGGTGGAGACAAACGACCGACGCCCTATTCACAATCTCGCCTATCGTCAGGCGTTCTTCTTCGAGATCGGCCAAATCGCGGCGGACGGGCAGGTCGAGATTGTCTCTCAAGTCTACCTGCCCGGCCTTCGCGGGCTGAGCGTGAGTTCCGAGGGCCTGATCGGCTTTTCTTCCGGGGGCTGGTCGACGGAGCGCGACGGAATCAGGACTTACCTGTCGCTTGAAACGCGTTTCCCGGCGCTTTCGGAGGACGTCTCAGCCTTGGTCCTGACATTGCCGCTGCGAGGTGCAGGCGAGCCAAGTCTGTCGGAGGCCTCTGTCGCCGCCTCGCGCCTCCTGCAGGGGCGCGATCTCGCCGTCAACTTCAAAGCGATCCTGCCAGACGGTCGCCTGGTCTACACCACAGGATCGAGGGAGTTCTCAGTCCAGCGACTGATCTATGACGGGCCGACCGCAGAGTTGAGCGCGCCGGCCAATGTCGGCCCCGACACGGCGCGCGCCGCCAACCGCGCGGGGGCCCTGGCGATCGTCAGTCACAAGAGCGACCTTCCCGCGGTCGCGACCATTTCGGAGAGGGGCGCGAGGACGGTGCTGAAGTCCGGCGCGCTTGCGCGTCAACCCACCCGGCAGGTCTCGTTCGACATTCCACCGCCGAGTTAGTGGCGGCCCATCTTGTCGTGAGGCCGGCCGCCGCCCGAACGAATACAAGCCCACTTCGGGTCGTAAGCGGTCTCTTCGGTTGGACCCAGAAGACAACCGAGATGGCGAGCCGAATGTCTGCTTCTCGGCCTAGTGTCGACGTCTCTTGTTGGCGCATTCCGAGCATTGCCTAGCGCCATCGTCCATGAGAGCGTCGACCGCATGACCAACCTGGTTGCGGAACGCGTAGGTCTCGCCAGAGAAGGAAACAACCCATACGTCATCTCCCGGATGGCGTCTGGTTGGCTCGTGATCGGAGACGTCCAACCCCTACCTGGCTACTGTCTCCTGCTCGCTGATCCTGTCGTCGAGAGCCTCAACGCGCTGCCTGAGCCCGGGCGCATCCGCTATTCGCTCGATGTGGCTCGGATTGGTGATGCTTTACTCCAGGTGACCAGCGCGTACCGGATCAACTACGAAACCTGGGGCAACACGGAGCAGGCTCTCCACACCCACATTACCCCACGCTACTTGGATGAGCCCGAAGACAAACGAGGGTCACCAGCCTGCATGGGGTACGGCTGGGCGACGGCTCGGCGATTTGAATCAGAGCGCGATCGCCCGTTCATTGATGCCATGAGGGCGCGTTTGGCGAACTGGATGTAAGCTTAGCGACGGGTAGACGGCAGACGATCGGGATAGGGTGGTCAGTGCCTGCTTGTTGGCATTGGACGAAGGCCCGCGACTGGCGCACAGCCGCCCAGATCCGCGGCGGGCGGCGCTAACCCTCTCTGTTTAGTCTGGGTTGGTGATTGCCGGGCAGGATGGGCGCATGGCGGCTCACGACACCAGCACGCGCCCGCTCGAAGGTCACGGTAGCGAAGAACGCCTGACCCGGCTGCGGAGCAGATTCCGCGCGGCCGCGCCCAGAGTGCGCCTCTCGCTGCGGGTCTGGAGGAGGCTTCGCGCTCTCGGGCGAAACCTTCTGATTGTCTACTGGCTCGGGTGCATTGCGGTTATCGCGTTCGGCGTGAACAGGATCTATCCCGACCTCTGGCCAAAGGTGCAGCGGGTGCTGCCGGGCCCCAAGGTCGAACAGCCTTTCCCGACCTGTCGCGCGGCCCATGCGGCGGGCGTCTACGACATCCCGATCTGGTCGCCCGGTTACACGTCCGAGCAAGACGGCGATGGTGATGGGAAGGCCTGCGAACCTCCGCATGGGTACGGGAACTTCTAGGCTGCTTCGAACGCCCGCTTGCGAGCCGAATGCCAACGTCCGCCCCTGGCGCACCAAAGACGTCGGCGGTTCGCCCGCGCGTGACGGATCGACCTTCGGAGGCCTCGGCCCTCGGGACTCAGATCCACTCGACCTTGGTGACCTCGTAGGCGTTCAGGCCGCCGGGACTTCTCACCTCGACGACGTCACCGCTCTCCTTGCCGATCATGGCGCGGGCGATGGGGGAGGTGATGGAGATGCGGCCCTGCTTCACGTCCGCCTCATGCTCGCCCACGATCTGATAACGGGCCGGCAGCTCCGTGTTCTGGTCGATGACCGAGACGGTGGCGCCGAACTTGATCTGGGTTCCGGAGAGCTTGCTGACGTCGATGACCTGGGCGCGCGCCATCATGTCGCCGATCTGAACGATCTGGCCCTCGATCCACCCCTGCCGATCCTTCGCGGAATGGTACTCGGCGTTTTCCTTCAGGTCGCCGTGCAGCCGCGCCTCCCCGATCGCGACGGTGACGGCGGGCCGCTCGATGGTCTTGAGCCGCTTCAGGTCTTCGTCCAGGGCGCGAAAGCCCTGAACCGTCATAGGCACTTTATCCATGGCGATGGGTGACTCGGTTGATTCTAGAGGAAACCTGGGTCCCGCGGACGGCAGGGGCCGACGTCCGTGACGGGTCGGGATGCGGCTTGAGCAGGTGGTCGACCGCCTCTCGTTAGCACGATTGCGGCCGGGATTGGGCCGCCACTTGGAACAGAGGGCGCCCAAAGGGGCCTGTCCCTTTGGCGTGGGCGGCGAGCGGACGAATTCCTGCTGAAGCGCGCCTAGCCCGAGATCAGCCAGCCAACCGGCAGGGTCGAAGCGTTTACGCCCACCAGGATCATCTGAGTTCCTTCGAGCTCAATGACCGTATCGGCTCCGACCTGGCGCAGGACGTAGGGCGTGCCGGCCTGCTCGAACTTGACCCGATCACCCTCCGCGACGGAGAAATCCAGCACCCGATCGACGCCGGCCCCGGCGAAGGTGTGAAAGATGTCCCGCCCTGTGCCGCCCGACAGGGTGTCGTCGCCCCGGTCGCCGGAGAGAAAGTCGGCGCCGTCTCCCCCCTGAAGCTCGTCGTTGTTCTGTCCCCCGCGGAGCAGATCGTCGCCATACGAGCCGATCAGGGTGTCGTCACCCATATTGCCGAAGATGAGATCACCGGTGACGCCGAAGTTGTTCGGCCCGTCACCATATAGAAGGTCGTTCCCCTGGCCGCCGACGACCCAGTCATATCCGTGCCCACCGTAGAGGGTGTCGTCGCCCATATTTCCGTGCATGTCGTCGAAGCCGGCTTCGCCCAATAGCCGGTCGTTGCCGGCGCCGCCGCGCTGAAAATCGTCCCAGACCGTTCCGGTGACGGTGTCGTTTCCGCCACCCGCGACAATGGAGCGGCCGGCGAGATCATCGTCGCCCTCGGTGATGGCGCCAGGCAGGTCCACCCGAACGCGGATCTGGGCCCAGCCCGGGGTGGTGTTCGGGCTCCACAGGGCGTTGATGAAGTAGAGGCCGGTGTAGGGGGCCACAAAACCCGACAAGTCCTGGACAGAGGACTGATAGCTCTGGGCCAGGCTCGCGCCGTCCTGGTCGTAAAGAACCAGCCCTCCAGGTCGCAAAGAAAGATTCTCGTTCAAGATCTCGATCTTGGATCCGACCGAAAGCTGAATCGCGAAGATGTCGCTCGCCCCGATATTGGACTGGGGGCGAAACGCAGCGCTCAGATCCCAGGGGCCGTTGACGTCGGGCGCCGGCTGCAGCGTGATCGCGGTCTCGCGAAGTGAGAGCGGCAGCGCCGTGGCGATGGTGATTGAGTAGCTCATTGCGCGCCCCGGACTTGAATGAGTTGCAACCTACACGAGCTTGGCCGTGTGACTAGCGTCTTCCCCGGCTGGGTTCCGGCTTGATCTCGCCGCGAAGGGCCGCCCGCGACAGCGCCCATCGACCCGGCGGGGCGGCCCTACGGCCCCTCGTCGTTGGGGATGTTGAGCAGCTGGCCGCAGGCCTTGCAGTGGACGGCGTCGAGGTCGTGGCGCAGCAGGCCGCAGGTGGGGCAGGGGAACCTCACCTTGTTGGGCCGCAGCAGAGCCTGGGCCAGGCGCACGAACAGGGTGAAGCCCGACAGCATGATCAGGATGGAGAGCAGCTTGCCCGAGGGCCCGGGCAGGGTGACGTCGCCGAAGCCGGTGGTGGTGACGGTGCTGACGGTGAAATAGAGGGCGTCGACATAGCCGTTGATGTGCGGATGCTGCCGCGCATAGAGGGCGTAGACGAAGCCGGTGACGATGAAGAGGTAGGTCACCAGGGTGGCCAGCGCCTTCGCGGTCTCCTCCCAGCGGGTGTTGTCGTAGCGCCGCGCCACCGTCTCCCAGAAGAAGTCGCTGTGGAACAGGGACCACAGCCGCAGCACCCGCAGGAAGGCGAAATTGGCCAGCCAGAGCGGGAACAGCAGGGTGATCAGCACCACCACGTCCACCCAGAAGCTGGACCGGCGCAGCCAGCGCGACAGGTCCGGCGCGGCCAGGGCGCGGGCTCCCAGGTCGATGGCGACGATGACGGCGACGGCGTAGTCGATGGCCAGGAAGATCGGGCGGTCGCGGAACATCGGCGTGGCGATGAAGAAGCCGATCAGCACCAGGTCGAGGACGATGACCCAGAGGCGGAAGCGGACCGCGCCGGGGCTCTCGCCATAGAAGAGGTGGCGCAGCCAGACCCGGAGGCGCTGGAGGCGCGAGGCGCGGTCGTGAACGGCGGCGGGCGTCTTGGTGGCCATGCGGCATGAAACGCGCGACGCGGGCGAAGTCATGTCTTTTCCTCCCCATGAAGCGAAGGGAGCCAGGCGCCCGTCCCGGCGTTCCGTCTGCATGAGATCACGCTGGCCTTCCAATCTGTGGATCGTGCGGCATGGGGAGAGCGCCGGGAACGTGGCCCGCGACCTCGCCCACGCCTCGGGTCTGGGACGAATCGAGATCGCGCAGCGGGACGTGGACGTGCCGCTGAGCGCCCTGGGCGAGGATCAGGCCAGGGCCCTGGGGCGCTGGTTCGCGGCCCTGCCGCCGACCGAGCGGCCCGAGGTGGTGCTGACCTCCCCCTATGCGCGGGCCGTGCGCACCGCCGAGCTGGTGGGGGAGGCGGGCGGCCTGGCCCATGAGGCGCCGACCCGCTGCGTCGACGAGCGGCTGCGGGAGCGGGAGTTCGGCATCCTGGACCGGCTCACCAGCCTGGGGATCCGGGAGCTGCACCCCGAGCAGGCCGAGATGCGCGCCCTGCTGGGCAAGTTCTACCACCGGCCGCCGGGCGGCGAGAGCTGGGCCGACGTCATCCTGCGGCTGCGCAGCGCGCTGGACACGCTCTCCCTGCACCATGCTGAGCGCCGGGTGCTGATCGTCGGCCACCAGGTGGTGGTGCTGTGCCTGCGCTACCTGCTGGAGGGCCTGAGCGAGCAGCAGATCCTGGAGATCGACGCCGAGGGGGACGTGGCCAATTGCGGGGTCACCGAATACCGGTTCGAGCCCGGCGAAGGCCACGACGGGGCGCTGAAGCTGGCGCGCTACAACTTCACCGCCCCGCTGGAACGGGCCGGCGCGCCGGTGACCTCGGCCCCGGACGCCGCCGTGGCGGCGCGATGAGCGCCCCGGTCGAGGTCGATCCCGCCCTGCTTCGCAGCCTGCCCCTGCCCCGGCTGGAGGGGGAGAGCGACAAGGATGCGCGCGGCCGGATCCTGGTGGTGGCCGGCGGGGCCCAGGTTCCGGGGGCCGCGGTGCTGACCGGGATCGCCGCCCTGAGGGCCGGGGCGGGCAAGCTGCAGATGGCGGCCGGCGCCTCCTACGCCTCGCCCCTGGCCTTCGCCGCGCCGGAGGCCCGGGTGATCACCGTGGCCGAGACAACCGACGGGGACATCGCCGCCTCGGCGGCCGACGCCCTGGCGCCCCTGCTGCGCCGGGTCGACGCGGTGGTGGTGGGCCCCGGCATGATGGACGAGTTTTGCGCCGGGGAGCTGGCCGCCCGGCTGATGGCGGCGGCCACCGGCTGCGGCTTCGTGCTGGACGCCGCGGCCATGACCGGGCTGGGACCGGTGTCGGCGGCGGCGCGGGCCCTGGGCGGCCGGCTGATCCTGACCCCGCACGCCGGCGAGATGGCCGCCCTGAGCGGGCGCTCCAAGGACGAGGTGCAGGCCGATCCCCTGGGCGTGGCCCGCGATCTGGCCGCCTCCCTGCAGGCGGTGGTGGTGATGAAGGGGGCCGACAGCTTCGTCGTCTCCCCCGACGGCCGCGCCTGGCGGCACCGCGACGGGGCGGTGGGGCTGGCGACCTCCGGGTCCGGCGACGTGCTGGCCGGGGTGATCGGCGGCCTGCTGGCGCGCGGGGCGGCGCCGGCGACGGCGGCGATCTGGGGCGTCTATCTGCACGGCCGGGCCGGAGCGGCGCTCAGCGCCAGCGTCGGACCCCTGGGCTTCCTGGCCCGCGAACTGCTGGCCGAGATTCCCCGGGCGATGGCGCAGGCGGCCGGCGCCTAGGGGGCGTCGAGGGCCACGACCTCAGCCGGGGCGGGATCGCCCTGGGGGGCGGCATGTTCCACGAGCGTCCGGCGCGGCGCGGCCTCGGGGCCGCAGCCGCCGCGTTCCCCCAGGCCCTTGAGATAGGCGCGGCGCACGGCACCGGCCAGGGCCGCGTCCTGGGCCTTGCGGGCGTGGGCCTCCGCGCCGGTGACGGTGCGCAGCACGCCGCGATAGGGGATCCAGCTCACCGCCAGGCGGCGCACGGCGCCGGCGGCGGCGCGGCCGATCATCTTGCGCTTGGTGAGCTTGGCGGCGTCGACGTCGAGGTCGGGGCCGAGGGCGGCGTCGAGACCGGCGATCTCGGCGGCCATGGCCGGGCAGCTGTCGTCCAGGGCGTAGGGATCGTCGGCGGCCTTGCGCAGGCTGTCGGGGATCTCGGCCTGGTTGATGTTGAAGTCGGCCAGCGGCTGGCCCATGGCCGAGACGAAGGCGTTGCGCGCAGGCGGGGTGGCGGCGGTGGCGGCCTGGGCGCGGATGTCCTGGGCGTGAGCGCAGGGCGCGAACACGCCGAGGCTGGAGATGATGGCCGCGCCCGCGAGCCAGGGTCTTGGGGCGCTCAGTGGATGTCCCATCTGCGCTTCCTCCGGCTACGCACTCTAAGCGCGTAGGCTTTCCGGAGCTTTAAACGCGCGAAGACGGACTCAGCTTCGCCGAGGCGGCTGGGACGCCGAGGTCAGGCGATGCGGCGGCCGTCGAGGGTGGCCAGGCGCAGGCGGGGGGTTTCCTCATTGGCCGGGCCCATGCCGCGGATGTCGCGCACGGCGAAGGGCAGGGCGGGCAGGCCGCGCAGGCGGGCCACCATGCCGAGCGGCTGGTAGAGCCCCAGGAAGCGGTCCGGGGAGCCGTTGGCGCCGGCCAGGGGGGCGAAGAGCACCTCCATGGGCAGGCTGGGGCCCTCGGTGAGCACCTCGACGGTGGCGACGATGGGTTCTGGGCGTCGCCAGGCGGTCTCCAGCGCGGTGTGCAGGTTGAAGCGGTCGCGCTCGCGCACCAGGGACAGGCCGTTCTGCTGGCGCAGGTCGCGCTGGTGCAGTTCGGAGACGAAGCCGCCGGCCAGACGCACGGGATAGACGCCCGAACGGGTGCGCCCGAGGATGAAGACCTGGGCGATGATCTCGGAGAAATCGGCCGGGCTGATGGCGCTGCGGAGCGGCAGACGGCCGTCGCCGCCGCGGCCACGCCAATAGTCTATCAACCGTTCTGTATTTGAATGGAACATCGACATCCCGATGCAGCCCCGTTCGCGGTCGTCCGTGACCGCATGGGGCTTGCAGAAAGATGCGGACCAGTCGCCCGGCGTCCCCAATCGGGACGTCCAGGGCTTGGCTGCGGGACCCGGCGCGATGTGCGGCGCGGTTCTTGCATGCTTAACGGCGGCCTTAGAGGAGGGGCTGTTCCATGACGATGCGTTCGACCCTGCTGGGCCTGCTGCTCGGATTTGGACTGCTGTTCCTGGGGAGCGCCACGCCCGACGTGGCGCTGGCCCAATGCTGCACACCGCCGCCGGTCTGCTGCACGCCGCCGACCCCGCCCTGCTGCGTCACGCCCCCCACGCCGCCGTGCTGCACCCCGCCGCCGGCCCCGCCGCCGCCGACCCCGCCCTGCTGCGACAACGGCCAGCGCACCAACATCCACGTCAACGTCTCCAGCGTGAACGTCGCCATCGCCAACGCCGCCTCCAGCGCCGGGGCCGGCGCGGGGGCTGGCGCGGGCGCCGGGGCCGGTTCGGTCACCTATTACGGCGGCGGCGGCGGCGGCGGCGGCTATTCGCCCCCCATGTCCACCGGCATGATCGCCGGCCTCAACATCGACGCCGGCAAGCGGATGAAGCGCACCGCCTACCAGGCGACCCGCACCAAGACCACGCGGGTGGTGATCCAGGCCTTCTGCATCGACGACCGCGAGATCCCGCACCCGGCCAGCCAGGTGACCCCCGACCGCGACATCGACGACGCCTATGAGGGCGAGCTCTATCGCTGCATCGCCGGCACCTTCCTGTCGGCGACCATCGCCGAATATAACGGCCACGTGGACTTCTCCGGCGGCAAGACCCTGGTCTGCCGCAAGAACGACGCCCTGGTCCACCTGCCCGGCGGCAAGGTGGAGTGCCGTCCGCAGCGCCCGGCCCGGGACTGCAACGAGCGCTCCCTGCTTCGCCGCTTCGGGGCCGGGATCAAGATCCTGACCATGATCATGACCGAGACCTACACCGCCTATCGCGAGGAGGAGGAGCGCAGCTCCGAGACCAGCGTCACCACGGCCATGAGCCTGGACGGCGGGGTGGGCGGGATCGTCTACTAGCGATCGCCCGATCTCTCACATCGCGGAGGGGCCCGTGGCGACGCGGACCCCTTCTGCGTTTGGAGGGCTCTAGGCGAACTGTGGCGCGCTCGCCCGCCATTCGGCGCCGTGGGCTGCGTAGTCGAAGCCGGTCCAGGGCACGGCGCGGACGCCGGGGATGACCGCCCAGGGGATGGCGCTTTCCACGAAGGTCTGGACGATGGGGACGACCCAGCCGGCGTCGTCCAGGGTTCCAGCCCGCAGGGTGGTGAAGTCCGGCGCGGCCCGGGCGCGCGACATCAGCGAGACACGGCAGCGCGGGCAGAAGCTCTGGTCGATCTCCCGTCCGGCCGCCGTCGGCTGGAACAGGACGTCCAGGGGGCCGGTGACGACGAGGTCGGCGCTGCGCACCACCATGGGCAGGGTGAAGGCCGCGCCGGACCGGGTCTGGCAGTCGTGGCAGTGGCAGGCATGGACCAGGAGCGGGGCCGCCGTGAGCCGATAGCGGACCGCGCCGCACCGGCAACCGCCGAGCTGGGGCAGGGCGACCAGAGTCATGGGCAGGCCTCCGTCGGGATGATTCCGGAGACTTCATCTCAACACGACGACGGCGGCCAAGCGATAGACCGCCCCATTTACCGGGTGATCGCATCCAAGGGCTCAAACTGAACCGGCGAGACCGGGCCTGAGCAGCCCCGGGGACGCGCTTGACCGCAATCACGCCTCAGGCATGCTGCGCGCCTTCATGGCGGGGGTTCCTGAAGTTGTTGGTGAGGCCGGCTCGGACTCCGCCTGCGCGCCCCGCCTGGATCGGGGCGCGGCGAATGAAGGCGGAGACGCGAAGGCTGGTGGGCGCAATCGCCCTGGCGACGGCCCTGTTGGCGACCGCAGGCCACACAGAACCCGACCCGCAATTCCTTGTCGACCGCGCCGCCAGGCGAATCTTGGCGGGCGACAATGACGCGGGCATCAAGGATCTCGATGTCGCCATCGGCCTCTCGCCTCGGCTGACTGAAGCCTATGTGAATCGCGGCGTGGCCTACCTTCAGAAGAAGGACTACGGCCAAGCGATCGCCGACTTCGACATCGCAATTCAGCTGAATCCCAAACACGCCCTGGCGTTCAACAATCGCGGCAACGCCCACAACAAGCTGGGTCAATACGAGAAGGCGATTGCGGACTACGAGCAGGCCCTGAAGCTGCGGCCGCTCAATCCGACGGCGCTCATCAACCTGGCCGGGGCGCGCAGGGCGATTGGGCAGTATGATCAGGCCTTGCGAGACATCGACCACGCCTACCGTCTGAAGACGGAGCCTCTCGCCCTACTCGTGAAGGGCGATATCTTGCAGGATATGAAGGACCCTCAGGGTGCGGTGCAGGCCTATAGCCAGGCCATCACCCTCTTTGGCCGCTATGCCGACGCCTATGGCCGCCGCGGCGACGCCTATCTACAGCTCGGCGACTACGAGCGGGCCCTCGTCGACTTTGACCGCGCCATCAGCCTTGAGCCTGACCGCCTTGCCGATCTCAACAACCGGTGCTGGACCCGGGCCCTGATGGGGCGGGACCTGCCGCTGGCGCTCACCGATTGCGACCATGCTGTTCGCATCGCCCCAGACAATGGGGCGCCGCGAGCGACACGAGCGTTCGTGCATTTGCGAATGGGGTCGCTGGGCGCGGCTCTGGCCGATGCGGAACGGAGCCTCGAGTTGAATCCCCGGAGCGCCGACGCGCTATTCCTTCGCGGCGCGATTCGTCACGAACAGGGGATGGCTGCCGAGGCGAGGGTTGACGTCGATCGGGCGCTGGCGATCGATCCCGCCGTCGGGAAAGACTATTTCGCTCTTGGCATGGCGGCCTGGGCCAAACCCTGACGGCGGCCTTGGAGATCGATCCGGGGCCTACCGTTTCACGGCCTCGATCAGGAAGCGGGTGTAGGTGAAGCGCAGGGGTTGGCCGGCGTCCAGCTGAGCTTGCAGGGCTTGGAGCGGGCCAAGGTGGCGCTCGACATCGAAATCCTGGATCACCCAGGGGATGGCCTTGAGGAAATAGATCAGGGCGCCGACGTCGGCGAAGGTGACGGGGCCGCGCCATTCCTCGGCGCGGCGGATCTCGGCGCCGAGGGCCTCGAAGTCCGCGCGCACGCGGGCCAGGGTGTTGTCGGGGTAGGGGAGCTGGGCGCCGAAGGCGGCGGTGAGGTCGGCCAGGTTGTCGCCGCCCACCTGCTGGGTGAGGAAGACGCCGCCCGGCTTGAGGATCCTGCACATCTCCGCGGCGCGAAAGCCGCCGTGGCGGTTGAGCACCAGGTCGAAGCTTTCGTCCTCGAAGGGCATGCCCGAGCGCGTATTGCCCTGGAAAACCGGCACCCCCAGGGGCTCCAGCCGCCGCCGCGCCACCGGGAGATTGGGGACGAACCCCTCGACGGCCGTCGCCCGGCCGGGGAAGGGGGCGAGGCTGGCGAAGATCTCCCCGCCGCCGGTGGCGACGTCCAGGATGTCGGAGGCCTGGGCTACGGCGGCCCTGGCCAGGGCCAGATAGTCCCAGGGGGGCTCGGCCTCGACGAAGCGGCCCGCGATGCGGGAGAAGTCCCAGCCCTCGAAGGGCGCGGCGGCGTCTCGAAGCCACTGGTTCAGGTGTCGGCTGGCGCGCATGGGTCCGTGCTCGCAGGTGGGGGCGGGATCGTCTACTGGCGATCGACCGATCTCAGATCGCGGAGGGGCCCGTGGCGACGCGGGCTCCTTCTGCGTCTTAGATCCTCGTCGGGTTCAGGTTCGGGGCCATTCAAAGCCCTCATGGAACAGCGCAAGCGGCTCGTCAGGCGCACGCCCGTACATTTCGGTTATGACGTCCGTGGCGAACTTCGCGACGTCACAATCCTCGACCCTAAGATATGAGACCCCATTCATAGAGCAGGGACGCGGTTCAAGTCCGCGGGCCTGGGCAAACGCTTTGAATTTCTCCACCTCCCTAATATTCCGTCGAGCAAGCAGAACCCAGTCAAAGCCCGCCCTCCCGTTCTCGAAGGATATATTGAGGTTCACCGGATCGTCAGGACCTGAAGGATCGGCCGCACTGAACGTCAGACCTGCAAATCTGACGGCCGCCGATCCTTCAGATATCGCCTGCACCAAGGCCGGTAGGTCGTCCGGCCGGGCCGCCACGGGCTTGAGCAATCGGGGCCGGCCCCAGGCCTTGCCCCGGTCCCAGACCAACCCTCGATCCCCCAGGACATAGGCCGCCATCATGCAGAGCGCAGCAGCAAGTCCAAAGGCGCCGGCAAGATTCATGGATCCGTCGCCCCTCTATTGAACCTGCCGTAGGGGCGAAGGTCGCTTTGGTCGAGGGCCTCTGTCAACGCGGTGACGACTAAGAGGAGAGCGCCGAGGTTGGTCCCTACTTCCCCGGCTTGATCTCCAGCATCCACATCTTGTCGTCCACCAGGACCTCCTGGGCGGCGCGGCGGACGTCGGCGACGGTGACGCGTTCGGTGCCGGGGATGATGGCGCGGGTGGCCTCCAGGCGGCGGGGGTCGCCCTGCGCGCCCGACAGCTCATTCAGCCAGTAGCCGTTGGTCTCACGCGCCTTCTCGATCTGGTCGATGCGGGGCTTCTTGGCCCGTTCCAGCTCGTCGGGGGTGATGTCCTTGGCGCGCAGGTCGGCGGCGATCTTGCGGACGTCGGCGAAGAAGGCCGGCAGCTTCTCCGGCGGTATCTCGACATTGGCCGAGACATAGCCCCAGCCGGGCCAGACCATGGAGTGGTTGTAGCTGACCTGGGGCGAATAGGTGGCCCCCTGGCTCTCGCGCAGCTCCTCGATCAGGCGCAGCTCCAGCACCTCGCCCATGACGGCGGTGTCGCGGGCCTTCTGGGGGTTGGCGAAGAAGTCGTTGGTGGGCCAGGCGAGGAAGCCGATGGCCTGGTCGGCGCGGCCCTTGTGGGTGCGCTGGACCGGTGTCGCCACCCCGGCCGGGAAGGCGACCTGGCGGCGGGCGGGATCGGCGGGCGGCGGCTCGGCGCGCGGGGGCAGGGCGCCGAAGGTGGCGGCGACGGCCTCGATGGCCTTGTCGACGGTGATGTCGCCGACGATCACCACCTCGATGGGGCCGCCGGCGATGGCGGGCGCGATCTCGGCCTGGAACTCCGACAGCTTGGCGTCGGCGATCTGGCCGCGGCTGGGGAAGACCCAGCGCTGGTCGCCGGGGTGCAGCAGGCCGGCCAGGTCGCGGCTGAGCACGCCGCTATCGGTGGACTCGTACTGGTCGTGGATGGTCTTGCCGGCGGTCTTCAGGCGCTGGAAGGCCTCGGGCCGCCAGCCGGGTTCGGCGACGTAGGCGGTGAGCACCTGCAGCTGGGTGTCCAGGTCCTCCGGGCGGGTGCCGCCGGAGAGGACGAAGGCCTCGTCGGCGATGCCGAACTGGGCGCCGTAGACCTGCTTGGCCAGGACACGCTCCATGTCCTCGGCGCTGATCTGCTTCAGGCCGCCCTCGACATAGGCGCCGGCGGCCCAGGCCACGCTCTGGCGGTCCTTGGGCAGGTCGACCCGGCCCTTGCCGACATTGACGCGGACCAGGACCTCGTCGTCCTGGAAATGGGTCGGCTTGACGGTGAGGCGCACGCCGTTGGCGAAGCGGACGAAGACCGCGTCGAGGTCGGCGACATCCTTGGTCTCCACCACCTTGCCAGGGGTTCCGAAGCTGCCATAGGGCCAGGCGACGGTGGCGATGGCGGTGGGGGCGGTGACCTCGACCTTGCGCGAGGCGTCCAGGGCCTGGAGCAGGGCCGGTTCGCCGCCGGCGATGGGCTGGGGCGAGGTCATGAAGACCAGCGGGCCGTCGCCGTCGAAGGCGGCCTTCAGGGCCGCGGAGACCTGGGCGGCCTTCAGCCCCTTCACGGTGGCCTCGAAGAAGGCCAGGTCCTGCACCGGATTGGTGACCACCTCGTCGTCGGAGAGCGAGCCGACGATCTCGCCGGCCAGTTCCGAAGGCGTGCGGGTGGCGGCGCCGGACGCGTCGGCCTTGAGGCTGGCGCGGATCTCCTCGATCTCGCGGTCCAGCTCGTCCTGGCGCACGCCGTACTGGATGATGCGGCGCTGCTCCTGGTCGGCGGCGGAAAGCGCGTCCTTCCAGCGGCTGGCCTCGGCGTTGACGGTGATCATGGTCAGTTCGGCGGCGTCGTACTCGTCGCTCTTGAAGGCCCCGGCCCCCAGGAAGGGCGGCGTCCCGGAGCGGCTGAGGCTGGAGAAGCGGCGGTTCAGCACCGAGAAGCCCAGGCGCTCGATGAAGTCGCGGCGGCGCTTGGCCTGGGTGTCGGGGGCGGTGTCGGGCGGGCCGATCCAGGCCAGCTGCAGGGACAGGGGCGCGCCGCTCTCCACCACCAGCTTCGCCTCCGGGCCGCGGGGGGCGACGGGGCCGAGGTCGGGGTCGGCGCCGGCGGGGCCGGCGGGGGCCCAGTCGCCGAAGCGGGCCTTGATCTTGGCCTCCATGGCGTCGAGGTCGAAGTCGCCGACGGCCACCAGGGTGGCGCGCTCGGGCCGGTAGTACTGATGATAGTAGTCGGCGATCAGACCGGCCGGGGCGTTCCGCAGCACCTCGACCTTGCCGATGGGATAGCGGGTCGGCGGGCGCTGGCCCTTGAGCATGAAGTCCAGGCGGGCCTTGTAGACGCGGTAGGGCGGGTTATCCCGGGCGCGTTCCTCCGACAGCACCACGCCGCGCTCGCGGTCGACGGCGGCCTGGTCGATGGTGAGGTTCCCGGCCGTCTCGCGCAGGAGCATCAGGGAGGTGTCGACGGTCTCGGCGTCGGTGCGCGGCAGGTCGAGCTTGTAGACGGTCTCGTCGAAGTCGGTCGACGCGTTGGTGTCGGCCCCGAAGGCCAGGCCCAGGCGCTCCAGGATCTTGATCATGTCGCCCTCGGGCACGTTCTTCGAGCCGTTGAAGGCCATGTGCTCAAGGAAGTGGGCGAGGCCGGCCTGGGCGTCGGTCTCCATCAGGGAGCCGGCGTCGAAGCGCAGGCGCAGGGCGGCCTGGCCGGCGGGCGTCGACTGCTTGCGGATGGCGTAGCGCATGCCGTTGGGCAAGGCGCCGAAGCGGATCTCGGGATCGGCGGGGACGTCGGAGCGGACCTGGGGCCACTGGCCGGGCGGCGGCTTGGCCGGGGCGACGGCCGGGGTCTTGTCCTGTCCGAACCCGAACCCCCCAAACTTGGGCGCCGACAGGTGGGGGACGGCGCAGGCGCTGAGGGCCAGGGCCGAAAGCAGCGCGCCCAGGGCGCGCAAGGGACGGATCATCAAGGCTTTCCGGGTCGATCTCTTAAGAAGGTCGGGCACCATGCGCCGGGGCTCGTGGCGGGCGCAAGGCGGGAAGGGGGCGGGGACGCCCTACTCGCCGGGGCGGCTGACATAGTAGGTGGCGGTGTTGCCCACGGCGTTGGCCACGCCCGAGACCGAGCGGCCGGTGGTCATGGTGGCCGTCGCCGTGGCCCCGACATCGACGGTGTTGCTCTGGCTGTTGGCCACCGTCAGGCGGCCCGAGCAGTCGGCGCAGGAATAGCCGACCGCCGAGTTGCCGGTCGCCGTGGCCGAGGCCAGGCCGTCATAGCCCTCGCCGCCGGTCCAGGCCGCCACGGCCTCGATGCCGCCGCCCTCGTTGAACTGGGTGTTGTCGATCACCACCTCGCCGCCGATGTCGCCCATCACCGCGCTGTTGCCGACGCCGCTGGAGACCGCCGCGCCGGCGCCGAAATTGGCCGCCGAGCTCTCGGCCTGGGCCCGGACATAGGCCTGGTTGCCCTGGTTGACGGTGGCGTCCAGCAGATAGCCCTCGTTCACGGCGTTGAGATTGTTGCCGGCGGCGATGGCGGTGGTCTTGGCGTCCTGCACCTGGCCGAAGGCGGTGAAGTGGGAGGCGTGGGTGGTGTCGGCGGTGTTCTGCTGGTCGGCGATCATCCGCACGCCCGAGCCGCCGTCGCCGGAGAGGGAGACATTGTTGCCCATGGCGCCGGCGGTCATCTCCGCCGTGCCGGTGACCAGGCCATAGACCCCGCCGCCGTCGGAATAGGCGGTTCCGGCGTTGGCCTGGTTCACGCGCACCCCGGCGGCCGCGACGCTGACCCCGAGGTTCTGGTTGTTGGCCACGGCCTGGGTGGAGGTGGCCACGTCGCCGGCCTGGGCGTCGGGCGCCTCGATATGGCTGTGGGCGTAGAGGGTCGAGGCGGTCGTGGCCTGGTTGAAGACGCCCGTCAGGGTCCCGCCGTAGATGCTGGCGTCGCCGAGGTTGCCGCCGGCGGTGGTGGTCAGGTTGGTGGCCGCGCCGGAATTGGCGCCGACATTGAGCACGGTGTCGGCCACCACGTCGCCGCTGGAGGTCTGGTTGGAGCGGATGTCGAGGTCGCCGCCGTCGGTGGAGGCGGCGTAGACGTTGGCCGTCGCCGTCGTATTGGCGGTGGTGGAGTCGCTGACGGTCTCGACGTTCAGGGTTTGCTGGCTGAAGACGTCGCCGAGCTGGACCTGGTTGTTCAGGACCGTGCTGGTCTGGCTAGTAGCGGCCCCGCACGGCAGGATCCCGACGAGAATTCCAGCGAGAAGGATCGGACCGCGTTTCAGCATTGTTGGTGCCCAGGTTGTTGTAGGCCGGCACATAGCCGCCGGTGATGCCCACCGTGCCGTCGCCCAGGGGGTCCGAGGCCAGGCAGGCGCGGGGTCCGGGCATGCCGTAGAGGTTGGCGGTCATCTCGACGACGGCGCGCTCGACGAGGGCGCGGACGGCGAGCTGCATGGGCTCCAGGGCCCCGGCGCCGGCCGAGACGTCGAAGACGTTGCCGCCCAGGAAGTCGAAGAGGCCGATGCCCACTTCGCGGCCCACCACCTGCTTCTGGTAGGAGATGACGTCCACCACCTCCAGCGTGCGGGTGTTGATGAGCCGCATGTCGAGGCCGATGTTCATGACGAACATGCGGCCACGGAAGGAGCCCTTGAGCTCCTTGGCGTCCGGGCTGCCGCCGGTGAGGTCGGCGCCGGAGGAGCGGATGTTGAAGTTCAGCTCGGTGACGCCGCCGGCGACGTAGAAGTCCGAACCCGGCACCTGGCCGGCCAGGATGCGCCGATAGTCGGCCGCCTGGTCGGGGGCGGGGTTGGGGGCGTCGGAGATCAGCTTGTTGTTGGCGTACTTCAGCTCCAGCTCGGAGACCGAGGTGTCGAAGCGTTCCACCAGCGGCATGCCGGCCTTGGCGAAGGCCGACATCGCCATCAGCGAGGCGCCCTGGGTGATCTTGCGGCCCGAGCCGTCGGATTCCGACTTGCCGGTGTAGTCGGCGATGCGGCCCACGGCGATGCGCGGGGCCACCAGCTTGGCGTTGCGGGCGTAGCCGGCCATGCAGACCAGGGCCGCGGAATAGGGGGTCGGGTTGGCGGTGACCGGGGCGGTGCCGATGGCGCGGGAATAGTTGCCGCTGGGGCCCGCCACCGGGGTGGCGCAGCCGGCCAAGCCGAGGGCCGCGGCGCTGAGCGCGCCGGCGACGCGTTGGAGAGAGCTACTGACCACTGCCGACCCCTCCGTTGGCGCTGGCGTTGGCGGTCACCGCGCCGGTGTTGGTCTGGGTCGAGTTGATGATGACGGTGTTGTAGTTGCCCTGGGTGACCACGGTCAGGTTGTTGCCGATCGCCGTGGCGCCCCCCGAGAGCGCGCCGACCCCGGCATAGGCGTCCACGACGCCCGAGGTGCTGGAGAAGCTGGACTGGTCCTCGCCGGTGAGCATGAGGCCGTCGACGATGATGCGGTTGCCGTTGGCGTCGCGGGTGGAGACCTCCACCGGATGGTTCTCCGAGCCCGCCACGCGGCCGTAGCCGGCGTTGAAGTCGGCGGAGTTGGTGGCCATCGCCTGGGCCTGGGCCTGACCCGCGGCCAGGGCGCAGGCGAGCGCGCAGGCGAGCCCGAGGAGACGCGGCGCGGCGGGGGGAGCAGCGGCCATGGAAATACGAAAACCTCGCGCGGACCAAACGTCTGCCCAGGCAGGAGCAACGAGCGTGCCAAAACTGGACAGCGCGCACTAAAGAGCAAAGACACTGGCGATTTGGTTAATGCGACTCAGCGAACCACCCGGTTTCGCTATTCTTTTGCGTGTGGAGAGCCCGTTGGACCAACCGCGTGAACCCGCCTTCAACGCCCCCTGGCCGGCCCTGGCCATGGCCGCGGTGATCATCGGAGGGTTCGGCCTGCAGACATTCCTGCCGCCTGAGCAAATCTTGCCGACCTACGGCTTCTCGCCCCAGGCGATGGCGCAGGGGCGGTGGATCACCGTGTTCAGC